>NZ_PTRL01000004.1:0-440408 GCF_002966005.1 Escherichia sp. MOD1-EC5433
TTTCTGAACTGATCTACCTTAGTATTCGCCGCATGAATAAAATAAATTTTGTTTATTAAATGCTTCGTTGCAAGCATTTAGTGCTTTCTGTCTTTAAGTCTTGTGTAGTTTGTTATGCAAGAACTATTTTTAAGGAGTTATATATGCAAAGGAAAAAATTGTTGTCTGTCTGTGTTGCGATGGCGTTAAGTAGCCAGACATGGGCTGCGGATACCACTACAACCGAGTCAGCCGACGAAACACGAAAATCCAGCAAAATATCCTGTCCGGCAAATATTCATATATTAAATAAAGAACAGCTTGAGAATTTACCGGCAGAATGTAGAGATCTTAAAGACAGTGCCGTTTTACCCTGGGCTGCCGCTGGTCTGGCGGCGGTAGTAACAGGTGTCGCGGTCTATGCCCTACACGATGATAATAATCACCATCACGACGATCGGTCTCCGGTGCCGGATGATGGCGGTAATACGCCAGTACCGCCGGATGATGGCGGTAATACGCCAGTACCGCCGGACGATGGCGGTGATACACCAGTACCGCCAGATGATGGCGGTGATACACCAGTACCGCCGGACGATGGCGGAGACACGCCAGTACCACCGGATGATGGCGGTGATACACCAGTACCGCCAGATGATGGTGGTGACACACCAGTACCGCCGGACGATGGCGGTGATACGCCAGTACCACCGGATGATGGCGGTGATACACCAGTACCGCCGGACGATGGCGGAGACACGCCAGTACCGCCGGATGATGGTGGTGACACGCCAGTACCGCCGGACGATGGCGGAGACACGCCAATACCACCGGATGATAAACCGGACCCGATCAAATACAACAACAACGTGACCTGGGATCAAGCTGAAAAAACGCTGCAAATCCGTAACGCAACGTTTACCTACACTGAGAATGCGGATGGCAGCTATACCCTGACGGCAAAAGACGGTCGCCAGACAATTGTCAAACAGTGGAAGGTAAATGAAGACAGCAACACGGCAGTCTTCGAAGGTGTTAACAAAGCGGGTGGAATCACCTGGAGCTACGACGACGAGGGCAAAATCCACATCACCAAAGAAGCTGGTGTGGTAGTTGATGGAACCACGGGCAACGATATCAAAGTCAGTGACGCCATTATTACCGACCAGGGCGGCAACACCGCGCTGAATGGCGGTACGGTAATGACCGTGGAAGGCGATAATATTGTTCTGAACAATGACGGTAAAACCACTGCGATTGGCGAAGGTTCCATTGTCGGTATCCTGACGGGCGATAACATCACCATCAATAACAATGGTGAAACCGAAGTGGATGGCGGTACGGCCGTTATTGTCAACGGTGACAACGCGACGATTAATACCCAGGGTGACGCCACATTTACTAACGGCGGTACAGGTAGCCTGATTAACGGTGACGATGCTGTTATTGATAATAAAGGGAATATGACCGTCGATGGTGAAAACTCGGCGGCGACCAAAATTATCGGTGATGACGCGCTTATTAAGCAGGAAGGCGATCTTTACGTCAGCGGCGCTGCACACGGTATTGACGTCGAGGGTAACGGCACCATTGTCAGTAACAAAGGCAATATTACCGTAGTGGATGATAAATCCATTGGCGTATTGCTGGATGGCAGTGATGTCACGTTTATGAATATCGGTGATATTACGGTTGGCGAGACAGGGCACGATGGCAATCCATTCGGTGTGCTGATCGACGGCGACAACGCCACCTTCGTCAACGTGGGGGATATCACCACCAAAAATAGTGGTACGGGCGTTAACGTTGCCGGTGATGAGGGCAGTATTTCACTTTCAGGCAAGATGTCCGTCAACGACGCCACAACCGGGCTGGAGGTAAGCGGCAGCGGCAACAGCATCACGCTGACAACTTATGAGCTGAGTATTGAAGGTGAAAATGCAACGGGCGTAAGTTTATCTGGCAACGGAAACAACCTCGAAATTTCAGGGGATATGACCGTTGATGGGGTGAACGCGGTGGGTACACGGTTAACTGGCGATGATACCCGTGTCCTCCAGAATGGCGACCTGTTTGTTAGCGGTGCAGCGCACGGCATTGATGTCAGCGGCGATCGCGCGACCATCGGCAACACGGGCAAAATTACCGTTGTGGATAAGAATTCGAACGGCGTCATGATCGACGGCGATGACGTACAGTTTACCAATGTTGGCGAAATCGACATCTCAAAAAATGGTACGGGTGTCGCTATTACGGGCGATCGCGAGCAGGTCGAGTTGCGGGGAGATATCAACGTTATCCAGGAAAAAGACGATAGCGGATTGTTCCAGGGTGCAACGGGCATCAATATGACGGGTAATGGTAGCGATATCACCCTGGACGGAAATATCAACCTGATATCGAGTATGGGGGCCGAAAGTACCCGCGTACCGTCACCGCTGGATGGGATAAATATTAGCGGTGATAATAACACCATTGATTTAAACGGCAGCATAAACTTCTCATTCAATGAGGGGATGGCTACGGTGGA
This sequence comes from Escherichia sp. MOD1-EC5433, assembly GCF_002966005.1. NCBI lineage: Bacteria > Pseudomonadati > Pseudomonadota > Gammaproteobacteria > Enterobacterales > Enterobacteriaceae > Escherichia > Escherichia sp. MOD1-EC5433. Next base: position 2,510 of record NZ_PTRL01000004.1, read on the forward strand.
AGCCAATATGCGGGGGATCAACGTTACTGGTAAAGGTAATACCGTTAATCTGCAGGGCGGTATTAACGTTTCAGGAACAGGCGCTGAGGAGGTTGTAACCGGTGTTAACGTTTCTGGCGTGAATACGGTTAACGTCAGTGGTCACTCCAGCGTGGATGCCAGCACGCTGCGGGGCCAGGTGACGCTTGTTGCAGCTTCGGATGGTGCAACGGTCACTCTCAACAGAGACTCCGTTATTGACATTACCGGCAATTTAATCAATACCCAATATATTTATCCTTACGCCGTTCTTATGGCAAATGACTCCGGAACGCATATTGATAACTATGGAACCATTAATGCAGCCACCTCACAGGAGTTGATGGTGGCTCGCGCAGGCGGAACCGTCACTAATTTCGGCACCATAACGGCGTTGCCGGGAGAAAATCAGGCCAGTGACTCAAAGGTTGCGATGGTTCACGCCAGCGGAGAGGGATCAAATGCGACAAATGCGACTGGCGGTACAATTAACGTAGTTTCCGCCACCACGCCACAAGGAGGTGATGGCGAAGCGGCTTACCCCCTTCCCTGGTATAACAGAGTGTTCTTCGCCTTAATGGCGGATAATTATGGGCAAGCCACTAACGAAGCTAATGCGCTGATTAATCTGCATGGCGCAGGAACCTATGGCGTTTCTTCAGCAAAAGGTACTGCCATTAATGCCGGAGAAATTAACGTCGATAGTTTTATCCCGACGCTGGATGATAATGGCAATATCACCAGCGAAGCCTATTGGCAGACGAATACTCCGTATCTAATGGGCGGTGGTATGTTGGTGGGATCGACCGAGACTGGCTGGGCAGATGCCACCGGGTTGAATACAGGCACAATCAACGTCAACAATGAAGGTTTTGGTATGCTGGCGCTGAACGGCGGTACAGCGGTAAACCAGGGCACTATCAATCTGACGACGGATGAAAATGTCACGAAGCAACAGAATAACCAACTGTTCGCCATGGGCGCTGTTGGCACCGGCGTGGCGATTAATGACAAAACCGGTGTGATCAATATTGATACCGATGTCGGCCAGGCTTTTTATACTGACGGTTTGGGCACCATTATCAATTACGGCACTATCTGTACGTTTGGCAATTGCCAAACCGCCGGTGTATATAACCCAACCGATCCGGCAGTTAGCCTTGTCTACACCGGGGGAGATACGATCACCGCCGAAGGGCAGTCAACCAACTTTACTCAATCCGTTGTAATAACCAATACCACGCCGGGTAGCGTTACCAACGCCGGAACTGTTACCAGTCAGATGCTGACAGTTCTGAGCGGTGAACTGGATAATACCGCAACCGGAAATATCAGTAACATGATTAAACTGAATGACGGCGGCGTAGTTGATAACGCAGGTAAAATTAACAACATTGATGTTAACGGTGGCACGCTGAATAACGACGGTACGGTGTCAGGCCAGGTAACGATATATGCTGGCGCCAGTAATGCATTGGTGAGCAATACAGGGACCATCAATAAACTGGTACAGAAAGACGGTACTGTTAATAACAGCGGTGTAATTACCGGCCGTATCACTCAACAAAACGGCACCTTCAACAACCAGCAGGGCGGCACGGTTAAAAACGGTGCTATGTTAACCAATAAAGCCGTGGTGAATAACGAAGGTGAATGGATTCTTGGCGAGAGCAGTGGTGGCACCAATGCCGGCATGTTAGAAATAAACAATAACGCCGTATTTAATAACAGCGGTGAGTTTATTCTTAATAATGCTAAAAATGCTATTCACCTGAATCAGTCTGGTACGCTGTACAACACCGGGCATATGTCGTTGATCGATTCCTCAAATAATGGAGCCGTGAATATTTGGGGGAATAACGGGCGCTTTATCAACAACGGTAAAGTGGATTCAACCGCCAAATCTGTTGTTGTCAGCGCCAGTAACGCGGCGGCGACCGACGCGTTCTTCTGGAACATGAGCGAAGGTGAGATTAATTTCGACCGTGATAACGCCAGCGCGGTGAAATTCACCCATAACAACTATGTCGCGCAGAATGACGGCACCATGAACATCAGCGGCAACAATGCCGTGGCGATGGAAGGGAATAATAATGCGCAACTGGTCAACGAAGGCATCATTAACCTGGGAACGGAAGGCACGACCGATACTGGCCTGATTGCAATGCAACTGGATGCCAATGCAACGGCGGACGCGGTCATTGAGAACAACGGTACTATTAATATCTATGCCAATAACTCTTTTGCTTTCAGTATGCTGGGCGCACAGGGCCACGTTGTTAACAACGGTACGGTAGTGATCGCCGAAGGCGTAACCGGGTCTGGCCTGGTTAAACAGGGCGACAGTGTGAACGTGGAAGGGATTAATGGTAACAACGGTAATACTACCGAAGTCCATTACGGTGATTACACATTGCCGGACGTGCCGAACACCACGGTGACATCTTTTGCTGATAACTCAAGTGGCGACGCTGGCGCTACCAATAATCTCAACGGCTATGTTGTGGGCACTAACGCCGACGGCAGCGCGGGTCGATTGATGGTCAATAACGCCAGCATGAACGGCGTGGAGATCAACACTGGCTTCGCTGCGGGTACAGCAGAGACCACCGTTAACTTTGATAACGTAGTACAGGGCAGCAACCTCACTGACGCGAACGCCATCACGTCCACTACTGTGATGTGGAATGCGCAAGGAAGTACGGATGCGAGCGGTAACGTAGACGTGACAATGACCAAAAACACCTACACCGATGTCGCGACAGATGGCAGTGTGAATGATGTGGCGAAGGCGCTGGACGCGGGCTACACCAACAACGAGCTGTACACCAGTCTGAACGTAGGTACCACGGCGGAACTGAACAGCGCGCTGAAGCAAATCAGCGGCAGCCAGGCGACCACCGTGTTCCGCGAAGCCCGCGTGTTAAGCAACCGCTTCAGTATGCTGGCGGATGCCGCGCCGAAGGTGGGCAATGGTCTGGCGTTCAACGTGGTGGCAAAAGGCGATCCGCGCGCGGAACTGGGCAACGACACGCAATACGACATGCTGGCGCTGCGTAAAACGCTTGACCTGAGTGACAGCCAGAGCCTGAGCCTGGAGTACGGCATCGCCCGTCTGGATGGCAACGGTTCTGACAAGGCCGGGGACAACGGCGTGACCGGTGGTTACAGCCAGTTCTTTGGCCTGCAACATCAGATGACCTTTGAGAATGGCGTGAACTGGAATAACGCCCTGCGTTATGACGTTCATAACCTCGACAGCAGCCGTGCCGTAGCTTACGGCGACGTAAGTAAAACCGCCGATACCGACGTGAAGCAGCAGTACCTGGAATTCCGCAGCGAAGGGGCGAAAACCTTTGAACCGCGCGAAGGGCTGAAAATCACGCCGTATGCCGGAGTGAAACTGCGCCACACGCTGGAAGGCGGTTATCAGGAACGTAATGCCGGTGACTTTAACCTGAATATGAACAGTGGCAGCGAAACGGCGGTGGACAGCATCGTCGGGCTGAAACTGAACTACGCAGGGAAAGACGGCTGGAGCGCGAACGCCACGCTGGAGGGCGGGCCGAACCTGAGTTATGCGAAGAGCCAGCGCACGGCGAGCCTTGCCGGGACAGGTGGTCAGCAGTTTAACGTTGACGACGGGCAGAAGGGCGGCGGTATTAACAGCCTGGCAAGCGTCGGCGTGAAGTACAGTAGCAAAGAAAGTTCGCTGCATCTGGATGCTTACCACTGGAAAGAGGACGGCATCAGCGACAAAGGCGTGATGCTGAACTTTAAGAAAACGTTCTAATTTTTCGCATGTGACACAAAAACCGCAACGCTGATACTGGTTGCGGTTTTTTATTGCCGAATACGATCTTATAGAGTCTGAGTTTTGGCTGTCTTTCAGGTCAAATAAGTGCTGCGCATCCGGTAATCTTATTTATGCCTTCACATCATTTATCTCTTTTCATTTCTATACTGATTTTTCTTTATCCGTTTTATTAAAGGGCAGGATGTTATGAGCAGCGACACATTTACTCTCGGGACAAAATCCGTTAACCGTCTTGGTTATGGTGCGATGCAGCTGGCAGGTCCTGGTGTTTTCGGTCCGCCGAAAGATCGCCATGTTGCTATTACCGTGCTGCGTGAGGCACTTGCTTTGGGCGTTAATCACATTGATACCAGCGACTTTTATGGCCCGCACATCACCAACCAGATCATCCGTGAAGCACTGCATCCCTATTCTGACGACCTGACGATTGTCACCAAAATTGGCGCTCGCCGTGGTGAGGATGCCTCCTGGCTGCCCGCATTCTCTCCCGCAGAACTGAAAAAGGCGGTGCATGACAACCTGCGAAATCTGGGGCTTGATGTGCTGGATGTGGTTAACCTGCGCGTAATGCTGGGGGATGGTCACGGTCCGACGGAAGGATCGATTGAAGCCAGCTTGACCGTGCTGGCAGAGATGCAGCAGCAGGGACTGGTAAAACATATCGGTTTGAGCAATGTCACGCCGACACAAGTCGCTGAAGCGTGCAAAATCGCTGAAATCGTTTGTGTGCAAAACGAATACAACATTGCACACCGTGCCGATGACGCATTAATTGATACTTTGGCTCGCGATGGTATTGCGTACGTGCCGTTCTTCCCGCTCGGCGGTTTTACGCCGCTGCAATCCTCCACACTTTCGGATGTTGCTGCAAGCCTGGGCGTGACACCAATGCAGGTGGCGCTGGCGTGGCTGTTGCAACGTTCAGCGAATATTTTGCTGATCCCCGGGACATCTTCCATTGCGCACTTGCGGGAGAATATGGCTGCAGGGAAATTAGTGTTATCTGATGATGTGTTGGCAACACTGGACAGCATTGCGAAAAAGGCGGGTTAAGTAAAAAGCCTCCCGCACTTGCAGGAGGCCTCTTAAAACTTATGCTGCAACAACTGCGTCAATTGCTGCTTTGGCGTCTGCCTGCGCTTTCGCAGCCATTTCCGGACCGTAGGCAATACCTTCCGCAAAGACGAATTTCACATTGGTAATGCCGATAAAGCCCAGGAACGTGGACAGATACGGCGTCACCAGATCCGTCGGCCCATCTTTATGGATACCGCCACGGCTGGTAATCACGATGGCTTTTTTACCTGTTACCAGACCTTCCGGACCGTTTTCGGTGTAGCGGAAAGTAACGCCTGCACGCGCAACCAGGTCAAAATAGTTTTTCAGCTGAGTCGAGATGTTGAAGTTATACATTGGTGCCGCAATCACGATAACGTCATGGGCTTTCAGCTCGGCAATCAGCTCATCGGAAAGCGCCAGAGCTTCCTGTTGACGTGGGGTCAGCGGCGCATCGCTCGGACGCAGAGCGCCAACCAGTTCGCCATCCAGCACCGGAATCGGATTTGCTGCCAGGTCACGAACGGTGATTTCATCAGCAGTGTGCTTTTCGCGCCATTGTTCAACAAAATAATCGGACAACAAATTAGACTGAGAGTACCCTGCCAGGATGCTGGATTTAAGAACTAATACCTTGCTCATGGTGTTTCCTTATAGATGTTTGAATGGGCGATGCCCCGTTGCTTGTTGACACTTTATTCACAATCCTGCCACAGAGATAGCGCAATAAATCGAAGCCTATGTTCGAATTTATTGAACAACGCATAGAAAGCCGCGATGTGGTACTCTATATCTATCATTTAAAAGAAAATTAATCAGGCAGACTACTGCCCTCTAACGTTATGACAGAACAACAAAAATTGACCTTTAATGTCTTGCAACAGCGGCTGGATTCGCTAATGCTGCGTGACAGGCTGCGCTTTTCCCGCCGTCTGCATGGTGTGAAAAAGGTTAAAAATCCTGATGCACAACAGGCCATTTTCCAGGAAATGGCAAAAGAGATTGACCAGGCGGCAGGGAAAGTCCTGCTGCGTGAAGCGGCGCGTCCGGAGATTACTTATCCGGACAATTTGCCGGTTAGTCAGAAAAAACAGGACATTCTCGAAGCGATTCGTGACCACCAGGTCGTCATCGTTGCCGGGGAAACGGGGTCAGGTAAAACCACTCAGTTACCGAAAATCTGTATGGAACTGGGGCGCGGAATTAAAGGGCTGATCGGTCATACCCAACCGCGCCGTCTGGCAGCAAGAACCGTCGCGAATCGTATTGCCGAAGAGTTGCAGACCGAGCCGGGTGGTTGCATCGGTTATAAGGTTCGTTTTAGCGATCACGTTAGTGATAACACGATGGTCAAACTGATGACTGACGGTATCTTGCTGGCGGAGATCCAGCAAGACCGCCTGCTGATGCAGTACGACACCATCATCATCGATGAAGCGCACGAGCGTAGCCTGAACATTGATTTTCTGCTCGGTTATCTGAAAGAGTTGCTGCCGCGTCGTCCAGATCTGAAAGTGATCATCACCTCGGCGACCATCGATCCTGAACGTTTCTCACGTCACTTTAATAATGCGCCGATTATCGAAGTCTCCGGTCGCACTTATCCGGTGGAAGTGCGCTATCGCCCGATTGTTGAAGAAGCGGATGACACCGAACGCGACCAGTTGCAGGCCATTTTCGATGCCGTAGAAGAGCTAAGCCAGGAAACTCCTGGTGATATCCTGATCTTTATGAGCGGCGAGCGGGAAATTCGCGATACCGCCGATGCGCTGAACAAGCTGAACTTACGTCATACCGAAATATTGCCGCTTTACGCACGACTGTCGAACAGCGAACAAAATAGGGTGTTCCAGTCGCACAGCGGGCGGCGCATTGTGCTGGCGACCAACGTCGCGGAAACGTCGCTGACCGTACCGGGTATTAAATACGTGATCGACCCCGGTACGGCGCGTATCAGCCGCTACAGCTATCGCACTAAAGTACAGCGTTTGCCGATTGAGCCGATTTCGCAGGCTTCTGCTAATCAGCGTAAAGGCCGCTGTGGTCGTGTGTCAGAAGGGATCTGTATTCGTCTCTATTCCGAAGACGATTTCCTCTCGCGCCCGGAGTTTACCGACCCGGAGATTCTGCGTACCAACCTGGCCTCGGTTATTTTGCAGATGACTGCGCTGGGGCTGGGCGATATTGCCGCGTTCCCGTTTGTCGAAGCGCCGGATAAACGCAATATCCAGGATGGCGTGCGTCTGCTCGAAGAGCTGGGCGCGATCACCACTGATGAACAGGCCAGCGCCTATAAACTGACGCCGCTCGGTCGCCAACTCTCGCAACTGCCTGTCGATCCTCGTCTGGCGCGAATGGTGCTGGAAGCGCAAAAACATGGCTGCGTGCGTGAAGCGATGATTATCACTTCCGCGCTCTCCATTCAGGATCCGCGTGAGCGTCCAATGGACAAACAGCAGGCATCGGACGAGAAACATCGTCGTTTCCACGATAAAGAGTCTGACTTCCTGGCATTTGTTAATCTGTGGAATTATCTCGGCGAACAGCAAAAGGCACTTTCTTCAAACGCCTTCCGTCGCCTGTGCCGCACCGATTACCTCAACTATCTGCGCGTGCGCGAATGGCAGGACATCTACACCCAGTTGCGCCAGGTAGTGAAAGAACTCGGCATTCCGGTGAACAGCGAACCGGCGGAGTATCGCGAAATTCACATCGCCTTACTGACCGGTTTGCTTTCGCATATCGGCATGAAAGATGCCGATAAACAGGAATATACCGGCGCACGTAACGCGCGTTTTTCCATCTTCCCCGGTTCTGGTTTATTCAAAAAGCCACCGAAATGGGTAATGGTGGCGGAACTGGTAGAAACCAGCCGCCTGTGGGGGCGTATTGCGGCGCGCATCGATCCGGAATGGGTTGAACCCGTTGCTCAGCATTTGATTAAACGCACCTACAGCGAACCGCACTGGGAACGAGCGCAGGGCGCGGTGATGGCGACGGAAAAAGTTACCGTATATGGCCTGCCTATTGTTGCCGCGCGTAAGGTCAACTACAGCCAGATCGATCCAGCGTTATGTCGAGAACTCTTTATCCGTCATGCGCTGGTGGAAGGTGACTGGCAGACGCGCCACGCATTCTTTCGCGAGAACCTGAAACTGCGGGCGGAAGTGGAAGAGCTGGAACACAAATCACGTCGCCGCGATATTCTGGTGGATGACGAAACGCTGTTTGAGTTTTACGACCAGCGCATCAGTCACGATGTCATCTCCTCGCGCCACTTCGACAGCTGGTGGAAAAAGGTCAGCCGCGAAACGCCTGATTTGCTCAACTTTGAAAAGAGCATGTTGATCAAAGAAGGTGCGGAAAAAATCAGCAAGCTGGATTACCCGAACTTCTGGCATCAGGGCAATCTCAAGCTGCGTTTAAGTTATCAGTTTGAGCCAGGGGCGGATGCGGACGGCGTGACGGTACATATCCCGCTGCCGTTACTTAACCAGGTGGAAGAGAGCGGGTTTGAGTGGCAGATCCCCGGTCTGCGCCGCGAACTGGTGATTGCTCTGATTAAATCGTTGCCGAAACCGGTACGGCGTAATTTTGTACCCGCGCCAAACTACGCCGAAGCGTTCTTAGGCCGCGTCACGCCACTGGAGCTGCCGTTGCTCGACAGCCTTGAGCGCGAGCTGCGGCGGATGACCGGCGTTACCGTTGACCGCGAGGACTGGCACTGGGATCAGGTGCCCGATCACCTGAAAATCACCTTCCGCGTGGTGGATGACAAAAACAAGAAGCTAAAAGAAGGGCGCTCATTACAAGATTTGAAAGACGCGCTGAAAGGCAAAGTGCAGGAAACGCTATCTGCAGTGGCGGATGACGGTATTGAGCAGAGCGGCTTACATATCTGGAGTTTTGGTCAACTGCCGGAAAGCTATGAACAGAAACGTGGCAACTACAAAGTGAAAGCGTGGCCGGCGCTGGTGGATGAACGCGACAGCGTAGCGATCAAACTGTTTGATAATCCGCTGGAACAAAAGCAAGCGATGTGGAACGGTCTTCGCCGTTTGCTGCTGCTGAATATTCCATCGCCGATCAAATATTTACATGAGAAGTTGCCAAACAAAGCCAAGTTAGGGCTGTACTTTAACCCATATGGCAAAGTACTGGAGCTGATCGACGACTGTATCTCCTGCGGTGTGGATAAATTGATCGATGCCAACGGTGGCCCAGTCTGGGCGGAAGAAGGCTTTGTTGCGCTGCATGAAAAAGTGCGCGCCGAACTGAACGACACGGTGGTGGATATTGCGAAGCAGGTCGAACAAATCCTCACAGCGGTGTTCAATATCAATAAACGCCTGAAAGGGCGCGTTGATATGACGATGGCGCTGGGACTTTCAGATATCAAAGCGCAGATGGGCGGGCTGGTATATCGCGGTTTTGTCACCGGTAACGGCTTCAAACGTCTGGGTGATACGCTGCGTTATTTGCAGGCGATTGAAAAACGCCTGGAGAAACTGGCGGTTGATCCACACCGCGACCGCGCCCAGATGCTGAAAGTCGAAAACGTCCAGCAGGCGTGGCAGCAGTGGATCAACAAATTGCCGCCAGCACGTCGTGAAGATGAAGACGTAAAAGAGATTCGCTGGATGATTGAAGAGCTGCGCGTCAGTTACTTCGCCCAACAACTCGGTACGCCGTATCCGATTTCAGATAAGCGTATTCTGCAAGCGATGGAGCAAATTAGCGGATAACGCTGCTATTTGCCTGATAAATCTAAAACCCGGTAAGCATATGCTGCCGGGTTTTTTATTAAATCTGAAAACGATAAGGGCAAAAGTTCAGGGATTCAGGAGAATACAATTCTCTGCTGCAAGATGAATAATGTTTATCTACAGCTTTTCTGTAAAACATATGCCAGGTTTGCGGAGAGGCGATTAACGAAATACGACCTCCTCCTTTCAGAGTGCTCCGCTTCTCATTATTATCTCACGCAGTATTCTTAAGGGAACGAGAAGGAGGAACCATGAATATTACCCCGTTTCCGACGCTTTCGGCGGCAACCATCGATGCCATAAACGTTATCGGTCGATGGCTGGCGCAGGATGATTTCTCCGGTGCAGCTCCGTATCAGGCTGATTGCGTGATCCTTGCAGGTAATGCGGTTATCCCTACTATCGACCGCGCTTGCAAGATTGCCCGAGATCAGCAAATTCCGTTACTGATTAGCGGTGGTATCGGTCACTCGACAACATTTTTATACAGTGCCATCGCCCAGCATCCGCATTACAACACCATTCGTACAACAGGCAGGTCAGAAGCTACCATCCTCGCAGATATTGCCCATCAGTTCTGGCATATTCCACATGAAAAAATCTTGATTGAAGACCAGTCAACAAACTGCGGAGAAAATGCCCGCTTCAGTATCGCGTTACTGAATCAGGCCAAAGAACGGGTTCACACGGTTATCGTTGTGCAGGACCCCACCATGCAGCGGCGCACGATGGCGACATTCCACCGTATTACAGGTGATAATCCCGATGCGCCTCGTTGGTTAAGTTATCCAGGATTTGTACCACAATTAGTGAATAACACAGACAGTGTCGCATTTGCTAATTCACTGGAAGGATTATGGTCAATTGAGCGTTATTTATCGCTTCTTACTGGCGAGCTACCTCGTTTGCGTGATGATAGCGATGGCTATGGGCCACGCGGGCGCGATTTTATCGTTCATGTTGACTTTCCCGCTGAAGTCACCCAGGCCTGGCAGACGCTGAAAGACGACGCTGTGCTTATTGAAGCGATGGAAAGTCGTTCACTACGTTAAAAATTGCCCGTTTGTGAAATACCGTTGGCAAACGGGCATGATTCTTTACTTTTACTTTTACTTCTGCCTTTTATTCCTTTCACATTTGTTTTTATGAAGCCCTTCACAGAATCGTCTTTCCACGATGCCGTTTCCGCAATGATTGATGTTAATTAACAATGAATTCACCAAAATCAAACATATCAATCACAGGAGCCACCCATGTCAGTACCCATTCAACATCCTATGTACATCGATGGACAGTTTGTTACTTGGCGTGGAGACACATGGATTGATGTCGTAAACCCCGCCACAGAAACGGTAATATCCCGCATTCCTGATGGACAGGCCGAGGATGCCCGTAAGGCAATAGATGCTGCAGAACGAGCGCAACCAGAATGGGAAGCGTTGCCTGCCATTGAACGCGCCAGTTGGCTACGCAAAATCTCCGCCGGAATCCGCGAACGCGCCAGTGAAATCAGTGCGCTGATTGTCGAGGAAGGGGGCAAGATCCAGCAGCTGGCTGAAGTCGAAGTGGCTTTCACGGCGGACTATATCGATTACATGGCGGAGTGGGCGCGGCGTTATGAGGGCGAGATTATTCAAAGCGATCGCCCTGGGGAAAATATTCTTCTGTTTAAGCGTGCTCTTGGCGTGACCACCGGTATTCTGCCGTGGAACTTCCCGTTCTTCCTTATTGCCCGCAAAATGGCGCCTGCACTTGTGACCGGCAATACTATTGTTATTAAACCCAGTGAATTTACGCCAAACAATGCAATCGCGTTTGCCAAAATTGTTGATGAAATTGGCCTGCCGCGCGGCGTGTTTAACCTTGTATTGGGGCGTGGAGAAACAGTCGGTCAGGAACTAGCGGGGAACCCGAAGGTCGCAATGGTCAGTATGACGGGCAGCGTCTCTGCGGGTGAGAAGATCATGGCGACCGCAGCGAAAAACATTACCAAAGTTTGTCTGGAGCTGGGCGGTAAAGCGCCTGCTATTGTGATGGATGACGCCGATCTTGAACTGGCCGTGAAAGCTATCGTTGATTCACGCGTCATCAATAGCGGGCAAGTGTGTAACTGTGCTGAACGTGTTTATGTACAGAAAGGCATTTATGATCAGTTCGTTAACCGACTGGGTGAAGCGATGCAGGCAGTGCAGTTTGGTAATCCTGCTGAACGCAACTATATTACGATGGGACCGTTGATAAATGCGGCGGCTCTGGCAAGGGTTGAACAAAAAGTTGCACGTGCCGTAGAAGAGGGGGCGAGAGTGGCGCTTGGTGGCAAAGCGGTAGCGGGGAAAGGGTATTATTATCCGCCGACATTGCTGCTGGATGTTCGCCAGGAAATGTCGATTATGCACGAGGAAACCTTTGGTCCGGTGCTGCCGGTTGTCGCTTTCGACACACTGGAAGACGCTATCTCAATGGCTAATGACAGCGATTATGGCCTGACCTCATCAATTTATACCCAAAATCTGAACGTTGCGATGAAAGCCATTAAAGGGCTGAAGTTTGGTGAAACTTACATCAACCGTGAAAACTTCGAAGCTATGCAAGGCTTCCATGCCGGATGGCGTAAGTCGGGTATTGGTGGTGCGGACGGTAAACATGGCTTGCATGAGTACCTTCAAACCCAGGTAGTCTATTTACAGTCATAATGTGTAAAACAGGCGGAGGCATTTTTCTCCGCCTGTATCTGTCAGAGTTTGGCGAATTTTTCGAGAGTGCGAATAAGCTGGGTAACAAACCCATATTCGTTATCGTACCAGGCGACTGTTTTCACCAGTTGTAAATCGCCCACGGCGGTAATTTCCGTTTGCGTGGCATCAAACACCGAACCGAAATGGCTGCCAATGATATCGGAAGAGACTATTTCTTCATCGGTATAACCAAATGACTCGTTATTGTTTGTCGCTTTTTTAAGCGCGTTGTTCACCTCTTCGGCAGTGACTTTTTTCCCGAGAATAGACACCAGTTCGGTGACCGAACCTGTTTTCACGGGTACGCGTTGCGCATGGCCTTTCAGTTTGCCGCTCAGTTCCGGGATCACCAGGCCAATGGCTTTTGCCGCGCCAGTGGTGTGGGGAATGATATTTTCTGCCGCCGCACGTGAAGCGCGTAGATCTTTACCACGCGGACCATCCACCAGTGACTGGGTGCCGGTATAGGCATGAATGGTCGTCATCGTGCCGACTTCTATTCCAAAACTGTCGTGCAAGGCTTTGGCCATCGGCGCAAGACAGTTTGTGGTACATGACGCTACAGAAACAATAGTGTCGTTACCATCCAGAGTGTCGTCATTGACGTTATAAACGATAGTTTTCATCTCACCGGCAGGAGCGGAAATCAGTACTTTCCTGGCGCCAGCATCCAGATGCGCCTGCGATTTTTCAGCAGAGGTATAAAAGCCTGTACATTCGACAATGATTTCTGCACCTTTCGCTTTCCACGGAATATTTTTCGCCTCTTTTTCGGCGTAAACCGCAATGCTTTTCCCATCGACGATAAGTGAATCTTCAGTGAAATCAACGCTCCAGGGGAACGGGCCGTAGTTTGAATCATGTTTCAGCAGATAGGCGAGAATTTTCGGGGATGTGAGATCATTAATAGCGACAACGTCTATGTTGCTTTTGACCTCAAGTAATCGACGCAACACCAGTCGACCGATACGACCAAAACCGTTAATGCCAACTTTACTCATGGTTTTCTCCTGTAAGGAACTCTTGGGTGAAAATTGATCCTTTCCAGGCTTAGACCAGGATGGCGGGATGAGCAATCTACATTCGTACAGCGAAACGTAACGTACTGAAAAAGGGCGAACAATATTTAATGAAATTTTAAGAAAAGCTGGTTATGTTAACGGAAAATTGTTTTAAAGCAGGAAATGTTATGGAAAATAAATACACAAGGTTACAAATTGGCATTCACTGGCTGGTCTTTTTGCTGGTTATTGCAGCCTATTGTGCAATGGAGTTTCGTGGCTTTTTCCCACGTAGCGATCGGCCGCTCATCAACATGATCCATGTTTCCTGCGGCATTTCAATTCTCGTACTAATGGTACTTCGTCTTGTGCTAAGGCTGAAATACCCAACCCCGCCAATTGTGCCTAAACCGAAACCGATGATAACGGGGCTCGCGCATCTCGGGCATCTGGTCATTTACCTGCTGTTTATCGCGCTGCCGCTGATTGGTATCGTGATGATGTATAACCGTGGCAATCCCTGGTTTGCGTTCGGTGTGACGATGCCTTACACGTCAGAGCCAAATTTCGATCTGGTGGATATTTTAAAGTCATGGCATGAAACGCTGGCAAATTTGGGATATTTCGTTATCGGGCTACATGCTGCTGCTGCATTGGCACACCACTATTTCTGGAAGGACAACACGCTTCTGCGCATGATGCCGCGTAAGCGTTCCTGACGACAATAAAAGAAAGCGCCTGTACTAAACCAGACCCGTGGTACAGGCGAAGAATACGGGTCTACATCGGAAGCATCTATTATATTTATTTGTATGACAAATAAAACCATAATTAGCCTTTATGTGTTTATCTGGTTCATATTTAACCAATTTATCTTTCAGTTAAGATTGAAATCCATTTTCCTCAATCTTTGATCTCGCTAAGTGAAATCAAGTCCACCCAGCGTATAACTTTTATACCGAACATAAGATTTGGTAAACAATGGAGGTTATATGAAAAAATTTGCACTTATCTTGTTTATGGGAATGCTTGTTTCGTTTTATGCCGATGCCGGGCGCAAGCCGTGTTCTGGTGCAAAAGGTGGAATATCCCACTGTACTGCTGGTGGCAAATTTGTTTGTAACGATGGATCTATCAGCGCATCGAAAAAGACATGTACTAACTGAAAGGAAAAAAGGGGTGCCATGAGAAAATGAACCTGCCGCCAGATGCGCGGGGAAAACTCCCCGCGCAGACCCTTACCTGGACTTACAGGCCATGAGAGCCGCCACCTCCTTATTACCGTCCCGGAACCGCAGTTCGTAGAGCGTTTGTCGGGTCAGAAGTGTGAATGCCAGTATTGTGAAACAAATAATGAGCAGACACACCACCAGGGGGTTGCGCTTCATAGCCTTTCTCCTTGCCGGATGGCAGGTAAGAGACTAACATCTGAATTGTGTGGTTCATTCGTTGGCCTCGATTGATAGAAATATCGGTCGGGGTCTTCGTCTTTCTGATTCCCGGTTAGCCTGAAAACAGAAAGTCTCAGGCTCCCGCGATCATCCTATGTAGCTTCTCTTAGCAGGGAAATAATCACTTTGCGAAATTGCGTGACGGCTTCCGGCAAATTTTAAACAGATAACATAAACGACAGGATTAAATGCGAGCCAGGTTCCGGTTGCAGTTGCAGTATGAAAAGGGGTGTCATGAGAAAATGAACCCGCCATCCAGATGCGCGGGGAAAACTCCCCGCGCTGGCCCTTACCTGGACTTACAGGCCATGAGAGCCGCCACCTCCTTATTACCGTCCCGGAACCGCAGTTCGTAGAGCGTTTGTCGGGTCAGAAGTGTGAATGCCAGTATTGTGAAACAAATAATGAGCAGACACACCACCAGAGGGTTGCGCTTCATAGCCTTTCTCCTTGCCGGATGGCGGGTAAGAGGCTAACATCTGAATTGTTGGGTTCATTCGTCGGCCTCGGTTGATAGAAATATCGGTCGGGGCCTTCGTCTTTCTGATTCCCGGTTAGCCTGAAAACAGAAAGTCTCAGGCACCCGCGATCATCCTATGCAGTTTCTCTTAGCAGGAAAATAATCACTTTACGAAAGTGCGTAACGCTTTCCAGAATTTCACGCAATACACCTCACAAAGCATCCTTATTCGCCAGCCTATTCATTGCGGCGCCCGATGATCTGTTAACGCATAAAATGTTGTAAAAATGTGAAGTGAAAACGTTTTTGGCAGTAAGCAATTACCACCGATTGCCGATGATTCTCTCTCGGGAGTAAATCTGGAAGAGAGACAACGGCCATGCATACAACACCCTCACACCGCTTAGGTTTTTTATATCACATCAGGCTGGTTCCGCTATTTGCCTGTATTCTGGGCGGCATATTACTTCTATTTGCCCTGAGTTCAGCTCTGGCTGGGTTTTTTCTCTGGCAGGCTGACCGCGATCAGCGTGACGCTACTGCGGAGATCCAGACTCGCACCGGTTTGGCAAATAGCTCTGATTATCTGCGTTCAGCCCGCATCAATATGATTCAGGCCGGGGCGGCGAGCCGTATCGCAGAAATGGAAGAGATGAAGCGAAATATTGCACAAGCGGAATTGCAGATTAAACAATCGCAGCAAGGTTATCGTACTTACCAGAATCGCCAGGTGAAAACGGCTGCAGATGAAGCTCTGGATGCTGAATTAAATCAACGTTTTCAGGCTTATATAACTGGCCTCCTGCCTATGCTGAAATATGCCAAAAACGGCATGTTTGAAGCGATTATTAATCATGAAAGTGAGCAAATCCGAACGCTGGATAATAGTTATACCCATATATTAAACAAAGCCGTTGAAATACGTAGCGCCAGAGCGAACCACCTGGCGGAGCAGGCGCATCAGCGCACTCGACTGGGTGTGATGTTTATGATTGGTGCGTTTATCCTTGCCCTGGTCATGACGCTGATGACCTTCATCGTTTTGCGTCGGATTGTGATTCGACCTCTGCAACATGCCGCGCAACGTATTGAACAAATCGCCGGTGGCGATCTGACAATGAACGACGAACCGACGGGGCGCAGCGAAATAGGACGATTAAGTCGTCATCTACAGAAAATGCAGCATTCTCTGGTGATGACCGTCGGGACGGTACGCCAGGGGGCGGAGGAGATTTATCGCGGCACCAGCGAAATCTCCGCTGGCAATGCTGACCTTTCTTCGCGCACGGAAGAACAGGCGGCGGCGATTGAACAAACCGCTGCCAGCATGGAGCAACTCACCGCGACGGTGAAACAGAATGCGGACAATGCACACCACGCGAGCCGTCTGGCACAAGAGGCTTCCGTTAAAGCCAGCGATGGCGGGAAGACAGTCTCCGGCGTGGTGAAAACGATGGGCGATATCTCCAGTAGCTCGAAAAAAATTTCCGAAATTACCGCCGTGATCAACAGTATTGCTTTCCAGACAAATATTCTGGCGCTCAATGCCGCCGTTGAAGCTGCGCGAGCTGGTGAGCAAGGTCGCGGATTTGCGGTTGTCGCCAGCGAAGTGCGTACACTTGCCAGTCGCAGCGCCCAGGCGGCGAAAGAAATTGAAAGCTTGATTAGCGAATCAGTCAGATTAATTGGGCAAGGGTCAGATGAGGTTACAACCGCCGGGAAAACGATGAGTGCCATTGTGGATGCCGTGGCGAGCGTCACACATATCATGCAGGAAATTGCCGCTGCCTCGGATGAGCAAAGCAGGGGAATAACGCAGGTCAGCCAGGCGATTTCTGAAATGGATAAAGTAACGCAACAGAATGCCTCTCTGGTGGAAGAGGCGTCTGCAGCGGCAGTGTCTCTTGAAGAGCAGGCGGCACGATTAACTGAGGCTGTGGATGTATTCCGCCTGAAGAAACAATCGTTACCTGCGAATCAACGAGGGGCAGGGCGCTCGGTTAGTTTGGCAACGGCGTGATAATGTCAAAGAAGGGATCGCAAGATCCCTTCACTTTTCAGAACGGCATTGATTTCCGAATTGCGTTAATCATTAGCTGACAGCCGGAAGAGAGCGTTGCATCTACGCGGGTCAGTATTCCAATAGGTTCGCCTGCGCCATGTCCCGGAACAGGTAGCGCCACCAGCGTGGCATGACGAAGGTCGTCTTTTACAGCGCCAGAAGGGACAAACCACACATAGTCATATTCAACCGTAAGCTGACGCGAAAGCGATGCTGAAAGTGTTTCAATACAACCCGAAGGAATTTTGCAGCCCTGGCTTTGCACTAAAGCATCTGAATGTTGGCGGGGCGCAGTGCCTTCTGGCGATACGACAACCGGCCATTCCAGTACCCGACTTAACGTCACGTTTTCCTGAAGAAGCGGGTGGTTAGGCCGGACAACCAGTTTCAGCGATTCGAGAAACAGCAATTCGTAATTAAGCCCGGTCATCAGTTCAGGATCTGACATCCGACCAACACCGATATCAATTTCCCCCGTTTTTAAGCCTGCCAGAATCATGGTGTTACTCATAGTGGCAACTTGCAGAGTGGTCTCTTTTTGTTGCTGATGAAACTGACCAATAACGGAAGGCAAGATCCCCAGTGCAGCAGTGGGTAATGCACCAACCCTTACAACATCATTGTTAAGCCCTTCTTTACGATTAAGCGCCTGACCTGCGGTGTTGATGGCGTCAAGCACTCTGACTGCATGGGTTAAAAATTGCTCGCCAGGTAAGGTAAGCTGTGCGCCCTGACGCCCACGGTCAAATAAGCGGGTGCCTGTCAATTGTTCAAGTTCATTCAATGTTTTAGAGAGCGCAGGTTGACTCAAATTAAGGGTTTCAGCCGCGCGCCCCAAAGTTCCTTGTTGTGCGACAGCTACGAAAGTATGAAGGTGGCGCAAACGGATGCGCTGACTAAACAGACTATTTTTTTCCATAAGCGATGTTAAAAACGAAGCGGTGCCGCTGACAAGTGAAGTTGTTTGATTATGATAACTTGATTGCAAAATATTATTAACATATAAAGCAGTTTTGTTACGTTTACAGGCATGGTTTTACTGATTTCGTGGGGAGATCACAGTTTGTAAATTCTTCCCACCAGAGTAAATGTGGTTACCTACACTCCAGATTACTGACCACTGGAGGCAGAGATTATGGCGAACAGCATCACGGCGGATGAGATTCGGGAACAGTTTTCGCAGGCTATGTCAGCCATGTATCAGCAAGAAGTTCCACAGTACGGTACGCTGCTGGAACTGGTGGCTGACGTCAATCTGTCTGTGCTGGAAAACAATCCCCAATTGCATGAAAAAATGGTAAATGCGGACGAACTGGCGCGACTTAACGTTGAACGTCATGGGGCGATTCGCGTCGGCACCGCGCAAGAGCTTGCCACTCTACGGCGGATATTTGCCATTATGGGGATGTATCCGGTCAGTTATTACGATCTCTCGCAGGCTGGCGTGCCGGTACATTCCACAGCATTTCGTCCAATCGATGATGCCTCGCTGGCGCGTAATCCTTTCCGGGTTTTTACCTCATTGCTTCGCCTTGAACTCATCGAAAACGAAACCTTGCGCCAGAAGGCGGCGGAGATTTTACATCAGCGCGATATCTTTACCCCGCGTTGTCGACAACTGTTAGATGTATATGATCAGGAGGGCGGCTTTAGCAAAGCTCAGGCGCGGGAGTTTGTGCAGGAAGCCCTGGAGACGTTTCGCTGGCATCAGTCAGCAACAGTAGATGAAGAAACCTATCGCGCGTTGCACAACGAACATCGACTGATTGCTGATGTGGTCTGTTTTCCTGGCTGTCATATTAACCACCTGACGCCACGCACGCTCGACATTGACCGGGTGCAGTCGATGATGCCCGAATGCGGTATTGAACCCAAAATTCTGATCGAAGGGCCGCCGCGCCGCGAGGTGCCGATTTTACTGCGCCAGACCAGTTTTAAGGCGCTGGAAGAGACCGTGTTGTTTGCTGGGCAAAAGCAGGGAACGCATACCGCACGCTTTGGTGAGATAGAGCAACGTGGTGTGGCGTTAACGCCGAAAGGACGACAACTGTATGATGATCTTCTGCGTAACGCCGGAATCGGACAGGATAATCTCACTCACCAACTGCATTTACAGGAAACTTTCAGCGCCTTCCCGGACAGTGAATTTCTGATGCGCCAGCAGGGATTGGCATGGTTTCGTTATCGCCTGACGCCATCGGGTGAGGCGCATCGTCAGGCGATCCATCCCGGAGACGATCCACAACCTTTGATCGAACGTGGTTGGGTAGTGGCGCAACCTATTACCTATGAGGATTTCCTGCCGGTTAGTGCTGCGGGGATCTTCCAGTCGAATCTGGGTAATGAAACGCAAATGCGCAGCCACGGTAATGCCAGCCGGGAGGCTTTTGAACTGGCGCTGGGGTGTCCGGTATTTGATGAATTTCAGTTGTACCAGGAAGCGGAAGAACGCAGTAAACGCCGCTGTGGTTTGCTTTAAATTCTGGCCATCCGACTTTGCAAAAATTTGCCTGATTTTACAAACGAATCAGGCTCATCCCATCGACAGAAAAAAATTGCCGATTTATGCATATTCTCTGAGTTCAACAATTGGATTATTAATAAATATTGTCTAGAGTGAGCGGTCATTAATAAGCATTTTCTTGCCGCTGAATACGACCAGCGCGGGACCATTCACTACACCAGAAGGACTCACTTTCAGGTATGGATCGTAGACGATTTATTAAAGGTTCAATGGCTATGGCCGCCGTGTGCGGGACTAGCGGCATTGCTTCTCTTTTTTCTCAGGCTGCGTTCGCAGCAGAATCTGATATTGCCGACGGGCAAACCCAGCGTTTTGACTTCTCTGTTTTACAGTCGATGGCGCACGACTTAGCGCAAACGGCGTGGCGTGGTGCGCCGCGTCCGTTACCCGATACGTTGGCGACGATGACGCCGCAGGCTTATAACAGCATTCAGTATGACGCCGAAAAATCACTCTGGCATAACGTTGAGAATCGCCAGCTGGACGCTCAGTTCTTCCATATGGGGATGGGATTCCGTCGCCGTGTTCGCATGTTCTCTGTTGATCCAGCAACACATCTGGCGCGCGAAATACACTTCCGTCCGGAGTTGTTCAAATACAACGATGCGGGTGTTGATACCAAACAATTAGAAGGGCAAAGCGATCTCGGGTTTGCGGGGTTCCGTGTGTTTAAAGCCCCGGAACTGGCGCGCCGCGACGTGGTTTCTTTCCTCGGTGCCAGCTATTTCCGTGCCGTTGATGACACTTATCAATACGGTTTATCGGCGCGTGGTCTGGCGATCGACACTTACACCGACAGCAAAGAAGAGTTTCCCGACTTTACCGCCTTCTGGTTCGATACGGTAAAACCTGGCGCGAACACTTTTACCGTTTATGCGTTGCTTGATAGCGCCAGCATTACCGGTGCTTACAAGTTCACCATCCGCTGTGAGAAGAACCAGGTGATTATGGATGTCGAAAATCATCTGTATGCGCGTAAAGACATTAAACAACTGGGCATCGCGCCGATGACCAGTATGTTCAGTTGCGGGACTAACGAACGTCGTATGTGCGACACTATTCATCCGCAAATCCATGATTCCGACCGTCTTTCCATGTGGCGGGGCAATGGCGAGTGGATCTGCCGTCCGCTGAATAATCCGCAGAAATTGCAGTTCAATGCCTATACCGATAACAATCCAAAAGGGTTTGGCTTGTTGCAGCTGGATCGTGATTTCTCCCATTATCAGGACATTATGGGCTGGTATAACAAACGCCCAAGTCTGTGGGTGGAACCGCGTAACAAGTGGGGTAAGGGCACTATCGGTTTGATGGAGATCCCGACGACCGGCGAAACGCTGGATAATATTGTTTGTTTCTGGCAACCAGAAAAAGCAGTCAAAGCGGGCGACGAACTGGCGTTTCAGTATCGTCTTTACTGGAGTGCGCAACCTCCCGTTCATTGTCCATTAGCACGAGTCCTGGCGACGCGTACTGGCATGGGGGGATTCCCTGAAGGCTGGGCGCCAGGTGAACATTATCCGGAAAAATGGGCTCGTCGTTTTGCCGTCGATTTTGTCGGTGGTGATCTGAAAGCTGCTGCGCCGAAAGGGATTGAGCCTGTTATCACACTTTCCAGTGGTGAAGCGAAACAAATAGAAATTCTCTACATTGAGCCGATTGATGGTTACCGTATTCAGTTTGACTGGTATCCGACTTCGGATTCAACTGATCCGGTCGATATGCGTATGTATTTGCGCTGCCAGGGCGATGCTATCAGTGAAACATGGTTGTATCAGTATTTTCCTCCAGCACCGGATAAGCGCCAGTATGTTGACGATCGCGTGATGAACTAAGCGTCATTTTTTCGGCACCTTCTTTCGGGAGGGTGCCGTCTGGTTAAACACGATCCCGCTCGCATTTTTCCTCAAGTTAAATGGGTAATCTGATGTTGTATATTTCATATACATGTTGTCAGCCACTAACAGGGAGTGCGTATGTTTCCAGAATATCGAGATTTAATATCCCGTCTGAAAAACGAAAATCCTCGCTTTATGTCCTTGTTCGATAAACACAATAAACTTGATCATGAAATTGCCAGAAAGGAAGGCTCTGACGGTCGAGGATACAATGCGGAAGTCGCCCGCATGAAAAAACAGAAATTACAAATGAAGGATGAGATGCTTAAAATCCTGCAACAGGAGAGCGTCAAAGAGGTGTAAACTTTGCTGAGCCGCCTGCCAGGCGGCTTTTTTAACGACTGCAAAGAGTGACTGGAGATAAGATGACTGAAACGATAAAAGTAAGCGACTCACTTGAATTACATGCCGTTGCAGAAAGTCATATCACACCTCTTTATCAGTTAACCTGTAAAAATAAAAACTGGTTACAGCAGTCGCTAAACTGGCCGCAGTTTGTTCTCAGCGAAGAGGACACGCGAAAAACGGTGCAGGGGAATGTGATGCTGCATCAACGCGGCTATGCCAAAATGTTTATGATTTTTAAAGAAAATGAACTTGTCGGCGTTATATCGTTTAATCGAATTGAACCGCTGAATAAAACCGCTGAAATCGGCTACTGGCTGGACGAATCCCATCAGGGGCGGGGGATCATTTCTCAGGCGCTACAGGCATTGATTCACCATTACGCCCAGTCTGGTGAACTTAGACGCTTCGTGATCAAATGTCGGGTGGACAATCCGCAAAGCAATCAGGTTGCCTTGCGCAATGGTTTTATCCTCGAAGGTTGCCTGAAACAGGCTGAGTTCCTGAATGATGCTTATGATGATGTGAACTTATACGCGCGCATCATCGAATCATAATAACCCTGCCAGAGGCGTTCGCGTAATACGTTCCTCACCGTTAATGACTTTTGGACCACGGACATGAATCGTGTCGCCATCAAAGGCTTCAACGACGGCGTGGTCGGTTAACTCGACATGGTTTTCAATCATTACCGCACCTGCAATACGGCTCTCACCTTGTATTATAACGTGCTCGTCGAGCAGAACCGGGCCGCCACGCACAACGGCATTTCCGCCAATCAGAACATGATGTTTTAACACGCAATTGCCTTCTACAATGGCATATTCCGCCACCTGAGAACTGTAATGAATTGTCGGAATGGCATCTTCTTCAGTTCCGGCAATCACACGTGCGTGACCGTAGACTTTCGCACAGTCGCACAGCCAGACGTTGTTTTCTTCATTACCTTCAATACGCGCAAAATCAAAAACTTCGGCACGATGCTCAATAAAAGCATGGCGGACGACGGCATCGCCATAAATTTGCGCCTGATGGACAACGCGCGAGGCGCTGACGCTGGCTCGGTCATAAATTTGCAGCAGAAGATGGTGGTCGGGCGTTAACCCTTGTGCGGCGACGATCATTGAATGCTGAACGATACAGGCCTGACCAAAAATCCTACACTGACCGCAAACTAATGAATCACGAATGGTGACACTGTCACTTATATGGACGCCCTGGCTGATTTCACTATTATCGATCCAGGTGTTATCCGTCGCGCAAACCTCTCCCCATAGCACGCTGGTCCCGGTGATGCGCGTATTACCGGAAACAACCGTTCCGTCGAACGCGAGGGCATTCTGGTCGTAAATCCAGCAATTTCCTTCCTGCGCCAGCACAGTTTCGCTATCGATCCAACCACCAGCCGTTCCTGCTATCACATCGTTAAAATCGGCTATGGCAATAATCTGCCGTAATAGCACACTTTTTTTGAGGCCATCTTCTTGATAACTAAAGGCTCGTTGCTCTTCACTTAGACGATATTTGTGCATAGCGTTTTCCCGCAGGTGACTTACTATAACCGTAGCAAATTCTGCGACTCTGGCTATGCTTGAGAAATTTCCATAAAATGCATTTCAAATATACTTTATAAATTAAACAAAATGAGTAAGAAGATGCAGAGCGATAAAGTGCTCAATTTGCCGGCAGGTTATTTTGGCATTGTGTTGGGGACGATAGGGATGGGATTTGCCTGGCGCTATGCCAGCCAGGTTTGGCAGGTCAGTCACTGGTTGGGGGATGGGCTGGTGATTCTGGCGATGATCATTTGGGGATTGTTGACCACCGCATTCATTACCCGACTGATACGCTTTCCGCACAGCGTGCTGGCGGAAGTGCGCCATCCGGTGATGAGCAGTTTTGTTAGTTTGTTTCCGGCGACGACGATGCTGGTGGCAATTGGTTTTGTGCCGTGGTATCGCCCGCTGGCGGTGTGTCTGTTCAGCGTTGGGGTAGTGATTCAACTGGTTTACGCCGCCTGGCAAACTGCCGGATTATGGCGCGGTTCTCACCCTGAAGAAGCGACGACACCGGGGCTTTATTTGCCGACGGTTGCCAATAACTTTATCAGCGCGATGGCCTGCGGTGCGCTGGGTTATACCGATGCCGGACTGGTATTTTTAGGGGCTGGCGTCTTCTCCTGGTTAAGCCTTGAACCGGTGATCCTTCAACGACTGCGCAGTTCGGGAGAATTACCCACGGCGCTGCGGACATCGCTCGGCATTCAGCTTGCCCCTGCGCTGGTGGCTTGTAGCGCCTGGTTGAGCGTCAATGGCGGCGAGGGTGACACGCTGGCGAAAATGCTCTTTGGCTATGGGCTGCTGCAATTGCTGTTTATGCTGCGCCTGATGCCGTGGTATCTCTCACAGCCGTTTAATGCCTCATTCTGGAGTTTTTCGTTCGGTGTTTCTGCGCTGGCAACCACCGGTTTGCATCTGGGAAGCGGCAGCGATAATGGCTTTTTCCATACACTGGCGGTGCCGCTGTTTATCTTTACCAATTTTATTATTGCATTATTGCTCATCCGTACTTTCGCGCTTCTGATGCAGGGAAAATTGTTAATCAGAACTGAGCGCGCCGTTTTAATGAAATCCGAGGACAGAGAATGATCATTCGTGACGAAAACTACTTTACTAACAAATACGAACTCACCCGCACACACTCCGAAGTTCTGGAAGCTGTGAAAATCGTTAAACCGGGGAAAACGCTGGACTTGGGCTGTGGCAATGGACGTAACAGTCTTTACCTTGCAGCCAATGGTTATGATGTGGACGCATGGGATAAAAATGCCATGAGTATTGCCAACGTTGAGCGCATTAAAGCCATTGAAAATCTGGAAAATTTACGTACTCAGGTTGTCGATCTGAATAGCCTCACGTTTGATGGACAGTACGATTTTATTCTTTCTACTGTGGTGCTGATGTTCCTGGAGGCGAAAACCATCCCAGGGCTGATTGGCAATATGCAACGTTGCACTAAACCTGGCGGTTACAATCTGATTGTGGCGGCGATGGATACCGCTGATTTTCCATGTACCGTCGGCTTTCCGTTTGCCTTCAAAGAAGGAGAGCTACATCGTTATTATGAAGGCTGGGATTTCTTGAAATACAATGAAGATGTCGGTGAATTACACCGCACCGATGCCAACGGTAATCGTATTAAACTGCGTTTCGCGACTATGCTGGCACGTAAAAAATGACCTGAGAAGGATCAACGTAAGAAGTTTGCCTGTTGATCTATTCGGTAAGCATATTTTTTAGCAGGATGATGTGAAATAAGTCACAGCGGATGTGCTTTTTTATCGCCTCAAGTCTCTGAAAATAAATCAATGATGATTGACTCAGCTCCTTTTTCAGCATTGACTATATTGTCGAAAAAGGGGCCGATAAATTTATTTCTGCCAACACTTTTTTTGCCACAACACGAAGCGGTGCTTTTTGCTATAACTTAAAAAGTAATATAATCATCTCAGGAAACTATTCATGCGTACCACATCAATTGCGAAAGTTGCAGCTTTATGCGGCTTGTTGGCTCTGTCCGGCTGTGCCTCTAAAATCACCCAGCCGGATAAATACTCTGGCTTTTTAAAGAATTACTCTGATCTTCAAGAAACAACATCGGCAACAGGTAAACCCGTTTTACGCTGGGTTTCCCCTGATTTCGACCAAAGTAAATATGACAGTATTGTCTGGAATCCAATCACTTATTATCCGGTGCCAAAACCTTCTACTCAGGTAGGGCAGAAAGTGCTGGATAGAATTTTGAGTTATACCAATACCGAAATGAAAGAAGCGATTGCGCAGCGTAAACCACTGGTGACTACCGCTGGCCCGCGTAGTCTGATTTTCCGTGGTGCCATTACCGGTGTTGATACAAGCAAAGAAGGGCTGCAATTCTATGAAGTGGTTCCTGTTGCATTAGTGGTAGCGGGAACACAAATGGCAACCGGTCACCGTACCATGGATACCCGCCTGTACTTTGAAGGTGAACTGATTGATGCGGCTACCAATAAACCTGTTATCAAAGTCGTTCGTCAGGGCGAAGGTAAAGATCTGAATAACGAAAGTACGCCAATGGCTTTTGAAAACATTAAGCAAGTTATTGATGACATGGCGACCGATGCCACCATGTTTGACGTTAACAAAAAGTAATGCCAGCCGCGCCATCGTAAGATGGCGCTTCTTATTATCGGTTTCTGTCAGCAATTAAATTCAACACCACGTAACAGACGCCGCCGGCAATTAATCCCCAAAACGCCGAACCAATCCCAACCAATGTCAGCCCGCTCGCTGTTACCAGAAATGCCACCACAGCAGCGTCGCGCTCACGCTCATTATGTAGCGCCTGATACAAACTACCGCCAATGGTGCTTAACAGCGCCAGACCAGCCAGCATCTGGATCCAGCTAACCGGTAGGGCTGCCATCATTCCGGTAATGGCGCTACCAAACAGACCCGCAAGCAAATAAAAGACGCCCGCAACGGCGGCAGCCAACCAACGCTGATCTTTGTCCGGATGCGCTTCCGGGCTTTGGCAAATAGCGGCAGTAATTGCCGCAATACCGACGGAATAAACCCCAAAAGGGGAAAAAACCAGCGCCAGCAACCCAGTGAATACAATCAGTGGCGAAACTGGAGCCGAATACCCGGCCGCTTTCATTGCCGCAATACCCGGTGCGTTTTGCGACGCCATCGTCACCAGAAACAGAGGCAAGGCAACGCTAAGGCTATGAGCAAACGAAAAATCAGGGGCGATATAAGCAGGGAGAACGGGTTTAAAGATAACGTCAGTTGTGACAACGTCACCTTTTGCGATAACTATCACGATCCCAACAATCATCGCGGCGATCACCGCATAGCGTGGCGCAAAGGCTTTCGTCGCCAGCCACACCAGCAACATACTGCCACACAACGTAAACTGACCATCCAGACTGGCAAACGCTTGTAAACCAAAGCGTAATAAAATCCCGGCAAGCATTGCTGCTGCAAGCGAGTGCGGAATAATGCGCATCAGACGAGCAAAGAGTCCCGTTATGCCGCAGAGGACAATTAATGCATTAGTGACTATAAAAACGCCGATGGCTTCGCCGAGCGTTAATCCCTGTAAACCGGTGACTAACAACGCCGCGCCAGGCGTTGACCAGGCGGTGAGAACAGGCACGCGATACCATAATGTCAGAGCCAGCGTACTGACGCCCATTGCCAGTCCCAGCGCCGTCATCCAGCCGGAGATTTGTGTAGTGGTTGCTCCGGCGACGATCGCCGCTTGCCAGATTATTGCTGCTGAACTGGCGTAGCCAATCAATACCGCCAGAAACCCCGCCAGTAGCGTGGGTGGGGGAATAGAAAACAGACGCATAGTCACCTCGTGCGTTATAGCGTACAGGCACCGTATCATTTGTCCGTTATAACGCACAAGTGATAAACTCCTGTTTTGCAGGAGGACTCGCATGGAAAATCTCGCTCACTATTTATCCGCCACGCTAAAACATCTTCGTCAGCAGCGCGGCTGGAGTCTTTCGCGACTGGCAGAAGCCACGGGCGTTTCTAAAGCGATGTTAGGGCAGATCGAGCGCAATGAATCCAGCCCGACGGTCGCGACATTATGGAAAATTGCCACCGGGATGAACGTGCCATTTTCGACATTTATTTCGCCGCCACAGACCGTCACGCCATCAGTTTATGATCCACAACAGCAGGCAATGGTGATCACTTCGCTGTTTCCTTATGATCCGCAGCTCTGCTTTGAACACTTCTCGATTCAGATGGCACCCGGTGCAATAAGCGAATCGACGCCGCACGAAAAGGGGGTAATTGAGCATGTTGTCGTCATTGATGGGCAGCTAGATCTGTGCGTTGATGGTGAATGGCGTAGCCTTAATTGCGGAGAAGGTGCTCGTTTTGCTGCCGACGTCATGCATATCTATCGTAATGGCGGCAAGCAAGCCGTACATTTTCATTCCCTTATTCATTACCCACGCAGTTAAGCGGGAAAACTATTTCGCAACGTCGCGCTTGTGGCTAAAATAGCCGCCATTTTTCAGCTACTGGATAAGAATGTGACCGTATCTTCTCATCGCCTTGAACTGTTAAGTCCGGCACGCGATGCCGCCATTGCCCGCGAAGCTATTTTGCACGGTGCCGATGCTGTTTATATCGGCGGCCCTGGTTTTGGTGCCCGTCATAATGCCAGTAATAGCCTGAAAGATATTGCCGGGCTGGTGCCATTTGCCCATCGTTATGGTGCAAAAATTTTCGTCACGCTTAACACCATTTTGCATGACGATGAACTGGAACCGGCGCAGCGACTGATTACCGACCTTTACCAGACCGGCGTTGATGCACTGATCGTTCAGGATATGGGGATTCTGGAACTTGATATTCCGCCGATTGAACTACACGCCAGTACGCAGTGTGATATTCGCACTGTAGAGAAAGCGAAGTTTCTTTCGGACGTCGGTTTTACGCAGATTGTGCTGGCGCGTGAGCTTAATCTGGAGCAGATCCGCGCGATTCATCAGGCCACGGACGCGACCATTGAATTCTTTATTCATGGCGCACTGTGCGTGGCCTATTCGGGTCAGTGCTACATTTCTCATGCGCAAACAGGGCGTAGCGCCAACCGTGGCGATTGCTCGCAGGCGTGCCGTTTGCCATACACATTGAAAGACGATCAGGGGCGGGTGGTTTCCTATGAAAAACATCTGCTGTCGATGAAAGATAACGATCAGACTGCCAACCTCGGCGCGCTGATTGATGCTGGCGTACGCTCCTTCAAGATTGAAGGGCGTTACAAAGATATGAGCTACGTGAAGAATATCACCGCCCATTATCGCCAGATGCTGGATGCCATTATTGAAGAACGTGGCGATCTGGCGCGAGCTTCATCCGGTCGTACTGAGCACTTCTTCGTACCGTCGACGGAAAAAACCTTCCATCGTGGCAGCACAGACTACTTTGTTAACGCGCGTAAAGGCGATATTGGCGCGTTCGATTCACCGAAATTTATCGGCCTGCCGGTGGGTGAAGTCGTGAAAGTAGCGAAAGATCATCTTGATGTTGAGGTGACCGAACCACTGGCTAACGGTGATGGCCTGAACGTGATGATTAAACGTGAAGTCGTCGGTTTTCGCGCCAATACGGTAGAAAAAACCGGGGAAAATCAGTACCGCGTCTGGCCAAATGAGATGCCAGCGGAGCTGCACAAAATTCGCCCACACCATCCGCTTAATCGCAACCTGGACCATAACTGGCAGCAGGCGCTGACCAAAACCTCCAGCGAACGTCGGGTGGCGGTAGACATTGAACTGGGCGGCTGGCAGGAACAATTGATTCTGACTCTGACCAGCGAAGAGGGCGTCAGTATCACGCATACCCTGGACGGGCAGTTCGACGAGGCGAATAATGCCGAAAAAGCACTCAACAATCTGACCGAAGGATTGTCGAAGCTGGGGCAGACTATCTATTACGCTCGTAATGTACAAATTAACTTGCCGGGTGCGCTGTTTGTGCCAAACAGTCTGTTAAATCAGTTCCGCCGTGAGGCTGCTGAAATGCTGGATGCTGCGCGTCTTGCCAGTTATCAGCGCGGTAGTCGTAAACCGGTTGCTGACCCTGCGCCAGTTTATCCGCAAACACATTTGAGTTTCCTCGCGAACGTTTACAACCAGAAAGCGCGTGAATTTTATCATCGCTATGGTGTGCAACTGATTGATGCTGCCTATGAAGCGCATGAAGAGAAGGGCGAAGTGCCGGTAATGATCACCAAGCACTGTCTGCGCTTTGCCTTCAATCTGTGTCCGAAGCAGGCGAAAGGTAATATTAAAAGCTGGAAAGCAACGCCAATGCAGCTGGTTAATGGTGATGAAGTGTTAACGCTGAAGTTTGATTGCCGCCCGTGTGAGATGCACGTCATCGGCAAAATCAAAAATCACATTCTGAAAATGCCGTTACCGGGGAGTGTTGTCGCCTCCGTAAGCCCGGATGAACTGATGAAAACATTGCCGAAGCGAAAAGGGTAACAACGCAAGTTTTCAGACCTGTTCACAACTTATTGAATTTACAGATATTACAGGCCGAGTAAGGCGTTCATACCGTATCCGGCAACAAACGACTCAACGCTGTCCCGCTTCTGGTTTGCGTGACTTTTGCCAGTAAAAATGCTCGCGCAAACCTTCTGCCGATTCTTCCGCAACGGCGCGCAATTCATCACTGTCCGCTTCATGACGCAGTTGATGATCCACATTTTTTACCCACAAAAATTCATGTCCTTTGTGTCCTGCCATCAACTGCCCAGAGAACAGCGCACACGTTAATAAGACAACCGATAACGCCTTCGTAAACATCCCGACACCTTTTTCTTACCTTTTGCCGCTATGATGCCGATAGTTTCTTGAGGTTATTATTCAGTTTTGCAAATTAGCGCAAAGAAATTCTGGAATCAGCCTTCCTGATTTTGCATCGCATTCTGCCGTTGCGGCGATTAAGTGCTATTTTCGAGCAAATTACACACGGAGGTAAACAATAATGTTTACTTTGTTGATATACTCAGCGGCAGGGAGGCGATGTGAAACAAAACGAGTTCAGACGTTGGCTCGAATCTCAGGGCGTCGATGTGGCGAATGGCAGCAACCATTTGAAACTCCGGTTTCGCGGGAGGCGCAGTGTCATGCCGCGTCACCCAAGCGATGAGATCAAAGAACCATTGCGTAACGCCATTCTGAAACAACTCGGTTTGAGTTAATCGCCAGTTAAAAGGTTAATGACATGCGAGAGACAGTCGAAATTATGCGTTATCCCGTCACTCTTACACCCGCGCCGGAAGGCGGTTATGTGGTTTCTTTTGTGGATATTCCTGAAGCGTTGACTCAGGGAGAAACAGTCGCTGAAGCGATGGAGGCAGCAAAATATGCCTTAATCACCGCATTTGATTTTTATTTTGAAGACAACGAGCTTATCCCGTTACCTTCGCCATTAAATAATAACGATCACTTTATTGAAGTACCTTTAAGCGTCGCCTCTAAGGTATTGCTGCTAAATGCTTTTTTGCAGTCAGAAATCACCCAGCAAGAGCTGGCGAAGCGAATTGGTAAACCTAAGCAGGAGATCACCCGCTTGTTTGATTTGCACCACGCGACAAAAATCGACGCCGTCCAGCTTGCGGCTAAAGCTCTGGGCAAAGAGTTATCGCTGGTGATGGTTTAATTACAGTTAACGAAAAGTTGTCATTTTTAACAACTGATATAGACTGCCGGATCATCTGCACATAAAAACGATCCGATAATGAAAAAATACCAGCAACTGGCAGAACAATTACGCGAGCAAATTGTGTCGGGCATCTGGCAACCCGGCGATCGTTTGCCTTCGTTGCGTGAACAGGTGGCGCTTTCTGGCATGAGTTTTATGACCGTCAGCCATGCCTATCAGTTGCTCGAAAGTCAGGGACATATTATCGCGCGACCGCAGTCGGGTTATTACGTTGCGCCACAGGCATTAAAACTGCCGAAAGCGCCAGTCATTCCGGTCACACGTGATGAAACGGTCGATATCAATACCTATATTTTTGACATGTTGCAGGCCAGTCGCGATCCTTCAGTGGTGCCGTTTGCATCCGCTTTTCCCGATCCGCGCTTGTTTCCGCTTCAACAACTTAATCGCTCCCTGGCCCAGGTAAGCAAAACCGCAACGGCGATGAGCGTGATTGAAAACTTACCGCCAGGAAACGCAGAACTGCGGCAGGCTATTGCTCGTCGCTATGCTCTACAGGGCATCACAATTTCGCCTGATGAGATCGTCATCACCGCCGGGGCGCTGGAAGCACTAAATCTCAGTTTACAAGCGGTAACCGAACCGGGTGACTGGGTGATTGTCGAGAATCCTTGTTTCTACGGTGCGTTACAGGCGCTGGAGCGGCTAAGGCTGAAGGCGTTATCGGTGGCGACGGATGTTAACGAAGGGATCGACCTTCAGGCGCTTGAACTGGCGTTACA
Source organism: Escherichia sp. MOD1-EC5433 (assembly GCF_002966005.1). Taxonomy (NCBI): domain Bacteria; kingdom Pseudomonadati; phylum Pseudomonadota; class Gammaproteobacteria; order Enterobacterales; family Enterobacteriaceae; genus Escherichia; species Escherichia sp. MOD1-EC5433. The sequence continues at coordinate 34,670 of NZ_PTRL01000004.1, forward strand.
AGAGTATCCAGTGAAAGCGTGCTGGTTAATGACCAACAGCCAGAACCCGCTCGGTTTTACCTTAACGCCACAGAAAAAAGCACAGCTGGTAGAACTCCTTAGTCAGTACAACGTGATGCTGATTGAAGATGACGTCTACAGCGAACTTTACTTCGGACGGGAAAAACCGCTGCCCGCAAAAGCGTGGGATCGCCACGATGGCGTGCTGCATTGTTCATCATTCTCCAAATGCCTGGTGCCAGGTTTTCGCATCGGTTGGGTCGCCGCAGGAAAACATGCGCGTAAAATCCAACGTTTGCAGTTGATGAGTACACTTTCCACCAGTTCACCGATGCAGCTTGCCCTGGTGGATTACCTTTCTACACGCCGTTACGACGCCCATCTGCGTCGTCTACGTCGTCAGCTTGCGGAACGCAAACAACGCGCCTGGCAGGCGCTGCTGCGTTACCTGCCTGCGGAAGTGAAAATACACCATAACGACAGTGGTTATTTTCTCTGGCTGGAACTTCCCGAACCGTTAGATGCGGGTGAATTAAGCCTGGCGGCACTGGCGCATCACATCAGTATTGCGCCGGGTAAAATGTTTTCTACTGGCGAACGCTGGTCGCGTTTTTTCCGTTTTAATACCGCGTGGCAATGGGGAGAGCGTGAAGAACAGGCAGTAAAAGAATTAGGCAAACTTATTCAAGAACATCTGAAGTAGCTTTCAATTTAATTCCTCTCAGGTTGGGTAATATGAATTTCGAATAGAAGCCATATTTCGTAACCCCTTGTCTATACTCCAGAAGATAGCTTCACGGACGGCATAATGCGCGTTAGCTCACAACCTGATTAAATTTTCTCAGGGGCGAAGGTGTGCCTGCAAGCCGCCGTCTATGGTTAAACAAGGAGATATTTTTACGGCACGGCGGCTGAACAATTAATTACGACAGGAGTAAGACCTTATGAGCAAGACATTTGCCCGCAGCAGCCTGTGTGCGCTCACCATGACAATAATGACTGCCCACGCCGCCGAGCCTCCCGCCAATTTAGATAAACCGGAAGGGCGCCTGGATATAATCGCCTGGCCGGGATATATCGAACGCGGACAAACCGATAAACAATACGACTGGGTAACGCAATTCGAAAAAGAGACAGGTTGCGCGGTGAATGTGAAAACCGCCGCGACTTCCGATGAAATGGTCAGCCTGATGACCAAAGGGGGTTACGATCTGGTTACGGCGTCCGGCGATGCCTCGCTGCGTTTGATTATGGGTAAACGCGTGCAGCCGATTAATACCGCGCTCATCCCTAACTGGAAAACACTCGATCCTCGTGTAGTAAAAGGCGACTGGTTTAACGTCGGCGGTAAAGTTTATGGTACGCCGTATCAGTGGGGGCCTAACCTGTTGATGTACAACACCAAAACATTCCCGACACCACCGGATAGCTGGCAAGTGGTTTTTGTTGAGCAGAATCTGCCGGACGGCAAGAGCAACAAAGGCCGGGTACAAGCCTATGATGGCCCCATCTATATTGCTGATGCCGCGTTGTTTGTCAAAGCCACGCAGCCGCAGTTGAGCATCAGCGATCCATACCAACTTACCGAAGAACAATATCAGGCGGTGCTGAAAGTGCTGCGCGATCAGCATGGGTTAATCCATCGCTACTGGCATGACACCACCGTACAAATGAGCGATTTCAAAAACGAGGGTGTCGTGGCTTCCAGTGCCTGGCCCTATCAGGCCAACGCGTTGAAAGCCGAAGGCCAACCGATCGCTACCGTATTCCCGAAGGAGGGCGTTACCGGTTGGGCTGATACCACCATGCTGCATAGCGAAGCGAAACATCCGGTTTGCGCCTACAAATGGATGAACTGGTCATTAACGCCAAAAGTGCAGGGCGATGTGGCGGCCTGGTTTGGCTCGTTGCCGGTAGTGCCGGAAGGATGTAAAGCCAGTCCGTTATTAGGCGAAAAAGGCTGTGAGACCAACGGTTTTAACTATTTCGATAAAATCGCCTTCTGGAAAACGCCTATAGCAGAAGGGGGCAAGTTTGTTCCCTACAGTCGCTGGACGCAGGATTACATTGCCATTATGGGCGGTCGCTAACTTCGCTGAGGTGTTTTATGACGTACGCAGTGGAGTTTGACAACGTCTCGCGGTTGTACGGTGACGTGCGCGCGGTAGATGGCGTCAGTATTGCGATAAAAGATGGTGAGTTCTTTTCAATGCTGGGGCCGTCCGGCTCCGGCAAAACGACCTGCCTGCGCCTGATTGCCGGATTTGAACAACTTTCCGGTGGGGCGATCGCTATCTTTGGTAAACCCGCCAGCAATCTGCCACCGTGGGAGCGGGATGTTAATACCGTTTTCCAGGACTATGCGCTGTTTCCCCATATGTCGATTCTCGATAATGTGGCCTACGGGCTGATGGTCAAAGGTGTGGAGAAAAAACAGCGTTACATCATGGCGCAAGAGGCGCTGGAAAAAGTGGCGCTGGGTTTTGTTCAACAACGTAAGCCATCACAACTTTCTGGAGGCCAGCGCCAGCGGGTTGCTATCGCCAGAGCGTTAGTGAATGAACCGCGCGTATTATTGCTGGATGAACCACTCGGCGCGCTGGATCTCAAGTTGCGTGAGCAGATGCAACTTGAGCTGAAAAAGCTGCAACAGTCTCTCGGCATTACGTTTATCTTCGTTACCCACGATCAGGGCGAGGCATTATCAATGTCCGATCGTGTTGCGGTATTCAACAACGGTCGCATTGAGCAGGTCGATTCACCACGTGATCTCTATATGCGCCCGCGCACGCCGTTTGTTGCCGGATTCGTTGGGACATCAAATGTTTTTGATGCGCTGATGGCAGAGAAACTTTGCGGAATGATGGGTAGCTTCGCATTGCGCCCGGAACATATTCGCCTCAATACACCTGGCGAAGTGCAGGCTAATGGCACGATCCAGGCGGTGCAGTATCAGGGCGCGGCGACCCGTTTTGAACTGACACTGAGCGGCGGTGAAAAACTGCTGGTTAGTCAGGCCAATATGACGGGGGAAGAGCTCCCCGCTACGCTTACTCCAGGACAACAGGTGATGGTTTCCTGGGCGCGCGATGTGATGGTGCCGCTGGTTGAGGAGAGGTGAATGGCGATGAACGTATTGCAATCACCTTCACGTCCAGGTCTGGGCAAGGTGTCCGGTTTCTTCTGGCGGAATCCGGGGCTGGGGCTGTTTTTGCTGCTGCTTGGCCCGTTGATGTGGTTTGGCATCGTCTATTTCGGTTCGCTGCTGACGCTGTTATGGCAGGGCTTTTATACCTTTGATGATTTCACCATGTCGGTAACACCGGAACTGACACTGGCGAATATCCGCGCGCTGTTTAATCCGGCCAATTATGACATCATTCTGCGCACGTTAACCATGGCAGTTGCTGTGACCATCGCCAGTGCTTTTCTGGCGTTTCCAATGGCGTGGTATATGGCGCGCTACACCAGCGGTAAGATGAAAGCGTTTTTTTACATCGCAGTAATGTTGCCGATGTGGGCGAGCTACATTGTCAAAGCCTATGCCTGGACGCTATTGCTGGCGAAAGATGGTGTGGCGCAGTGGTTTTTACAGCATTTGGGGTTGGAACCGTTATTAACTGCGTTCCTCACGCTACCGGCGGTGGGTGGTAATACGCTGTCAACTTCCGGGCTTGGGCGCTTTCTGGTGTTTCTCTACATCTGGCTACCGTTCATGATCCTGCCAGTACAGGCGGCGCTGGAGCGTTTGCCCTCGTCACTTTTGCAAGCCTCAGCGGATTTAGGCGCACGTCCACGGCAAACCTTTCGCTATGTGGTGTTGCCGCTGGCGATCCCTGGCATTGCAGCCGGGTCTATTTTTACCTTCTCGCTAACGCTGGGTGATTTTATTGTCCCGCAACTGGTTGGTCCGCCAGGGTATTTTATTGGCAACATGGTTTACTCGCAGCAAGGCGCGATTGGCAATATGCCGATGGCAGCAGCGTTCACCCTGGTGCCGATTGTTTTGATCGCACTGTACCTGGCGTTCGTGAAACGTCTGGGAGCGTTCGATGCACTCTGAACGCGCACCGTTTTTCCTCAAACTGGCGGCCTGGGGCGGCGTGGTTTTCCTCCATTTTCCCATCCTGATTATCGCGGCCTATGCTTTTAACACTGAAGATGCGGCGTTTAGTTTTCCACCGCAAGGTTTGACGCTGCACTGGTTTAGCGTGGCGGCACAGCGCAGTGATATTCTTGATGCCGTGACACTGTCACTTAAAGTGGCGACGCTGGCGACATTGATCGCGCTGGTGTTAGGAACGCTGGCAGCCGCCGCGCTCTGGCGACGAGACTTTTTCGGCAAAAACGCCATTTCGCTGTTACTGCTGCTGCCTATTGCGTTGCCGGGCATTGTCACAGGCCTGGCGTTATTAACCGCGTTTAAAACTATCAATCTGGAGCCGGGATTTTTCACCATCGTAGTCGGTCATGCGACTTTTTGCGTAGTGGTGGTGTTTAACAATGTCATCGCCCGTTTTCGCCGTACCTCGTGGAGTCAGGTAGAGGCGTCAATGGATCTTGGGGCCAATGGCTGGCAAACCTTCCGCTACGTGGTGTTGCCGAATCTCAGTTCGGCGCTACTGGCAGGAGGAATGCTGGCGTTTGCCTTGTCGTTCGATGAAATCATCGTTACGACTTTTACGGCAGGTCATGAACGAACGTTACCACTGTGGTTACTCAATCAGCTTGGGCGACCGCGTGATGTACCGGTAACCAACGTGGTGGCACTGCTGGTTATGTTGGTAACAACCTTGCCGATCCTGGGAGCCTGGTGGCTAACCCGCGAAGGCGACAATGGTCAATAACCACTGATACAGGAATATGCTATGCAACATAAGTTACTGATTAACGGAGAACTGGTTAGCGGCGAAGGGGAAAAACAGCCTGTCTATAATCCGGCAACGGGGGAAGTATTACTGGAGATTGCCGAGGCATCCGCAGAACAGGTGGATGCTGCTGTTCGCGCGGCAGATGCAGCATTTGCTGAATGGGGGCAAACCACGCCGAAAGCGCGTGCAGAATGCCTGCTGAAACTGGCGGATGTTATCGAAGAAAACGGTCAGTTTTTTGCCGAACTGGAGTCCCGTAACTGTGGCAAACCGCTGCATAGTGCGTTCAATGATGAAATTCCGGCGATTGTCGATGTCTTTCGCTTTTTCGCCGGAGCGGCGCGCTGCCTGAACGGTCTGGCGGCAGGCGAATATCTTGAAGGTCATACCTCGATGATCCGCCGCGATCCGTTGGGGGTTGTAGCCTCTATTGCACCGTGGAATTATCCGCTGATGATGGCTGCGTGGAAACTGGCTCCGGCGCTGGCGGCAGGGAACTGCGTAGTGCTTAAACCATCAGAAATTACCCCGCTGACAGCGTTGAAGCTGGCAGAACTGGCGAAAGATATCTTCCCGGCAGGCGTGATCAACGTACTGTTTGGCAGAGGCAAAACAGTGGGCGATCCGCTGACCGGTCATCCCAAAGTGCGGATGGTGTCGCTGACGGGGTCTATCGCCACTGGGGAGCACATCATCAGTCATACCGCACCGTCCATTAAGCGCACTCATATGGAACTTGGCGGTAAAGCGCCAGTGATTGTCTTTAATGATGCTGACATTGAAGCGGTTGTCGAAGGTGTGCGTACATTTGGCTATTACAATGCCGGGCAAGATTGTACTGCTGCCTGTCGTATCTACGCGCAAAAAGGCATTTACGACGTGCTGGTAGAAAAACTTGGTGCCGCAGTGGCAACGTTAAAATCAGGCGCGCCGGATGATGAATCCACAGAGCTTGGTCCTTTAAGTTCGCAGGCACATCTCGAACGCGTCAGCCGGGCGGTGGAAGAGGCGAAGGCGACGGGACACATTAAGGTGATCACCGGCGGTGAAAAACGGCAGGGTAATGGTTATTATTATGCGCCGACACTGCTGGCGGGTGCGTTACAAGAAGATGCCATCGTCCAAAGAGAGGTATTTGGGCCGGTAGTGAGCGTGACGGCCTTCGATAACGAAGAACAAGTGGTTAACTGGGCGAATGACAGCCAGTACGGGTTGGCCTCTTCGGTATGGACGAAAGATGTTGGTCGGGCGCATCGCGTCAGCGCGCGTCTGCAATATGGCTGCACCTGGGTTAATACCCATTTCATGCTGGTAAGTGAAATGCCGCACGGCGGGCAGAAACTCTCAGGCTATGGCAAAGATATGTCACTTTATGGGCTGGAAGATTACACCGTAGTACGCCACGTAATGGTTAAACATTAAGGATAATGTTGTAAATCTGGAGAGTGTGAGAAGATCTAACGCACTGTCAGAGAGTTGATTTTTCTCTGACAGTGCGTACTGCGTGCAATTTTGCTACATCAGATAAACCATCCAAATCTCATAGAGATAAGAGTAAACAACCCAACAGCAGCAAAGAGATTTATCAGCACTACAGTTCTACTGGAAACGTTCATTTTTGCCACCTTTTGTCATAGCCCTTATGTGTATAGTACGGGTTAAGAAAAACCGCAATCATACTTATTCTGAAGATGGACAAGAACATGCCGTAGGTTATTGAATTTATCTCAAATGGACTGAAAACTTGATATACATCAAGAAATGACGCATATTTGCGCGCGTTTTATTCATCTGGCTGGATGCCCGTACATGTCTCTTTTTCAATGTTGGCTTGTTTTTTATGCTGTCATGGCAGCAATCGCCTTTCTCATTACCTGGTTTCTTTCCCACGATAAGAAGAGCATTCGCTTTCTGAGCGCCTTTCTGGTGGGGATTACATGGCCGATGAGTTTTCCGGTGGCGCTACTGTTTTCTCTATTTTAAATCTCACTCGCCGGCTTGACGGCACAACGCAGACTTATATCATTTGGGTGAATCGATAAATTTCACAAGTGGCTGAGGAGAAAGTATGTCGCATCTGGATGAAGTCATCGCGCGCGTGGATGCCGCGATTGAGGAGAGCGTCATTGCCCATATGAACGAGTTGTTAATCGCCCTGAGCGATGACGCAGAGTTAAGCCGGGAAGATCGTTACACCCAGCAGCAGCGTTTGCGCACCGCAATTGCTCATCACGGTCGCAGGCATAAAGAAGATATGGAAGCGCGCCACGAACAGTTAACCAAAGGCGGCACCATCCTCTGATTAAAACGTGCGTCTGGCCACCAGCCAGGCGCCAACTACCAATAAAACTGCCCCGCAAATTGGGCTAATCAGCGCCCGAAGTGGCACGCCATGACTGCGGAAAATATCCAGCACCAGACCACCAATAAGTTGACTGGCGACCAGTACAGCAATGGTCGTTGCCGCGCCAACATTCTGATATCCGCTGATACTGGCGAAAACAAAAAACGATCCCAACAAACCAGGGATTAGAGTCCACCAGCGCACGCTGGAAACCAGTTCGCCAAAGCCTGCTGTTCCTTGCCTAAACCACAAAATAGACACGAACAGCACAATCCCCACCAGTGAATTCAGCAGCATGGCGATGAGAATGGTAGAGGATGTCTGGGTGATGCGTACCATCAATGTGTTTTGCACCACAAGACCAATCCCGGCAGCGATCAAAAAGGCAAGGGTAAGCGACTGATTCATTCGAGTGAATCCGGTTCGCTACGATCGTCGAGTTGTAATTGCATAAAGGTGAGATCCAACCAGCGACCAAATTTAGTGCCTACCTGTGGCATTTGCGCTGTGACGACAAATCCCAGCGTCTGGTGCAGATGCAACGACGCCTGATTTTGTGATTCTATGCCGGCAACCATCACATGCTTACCGCAGTTCCGCGCTTCATCAATCAACGCGCGTAACAATTTTCGCCCAAGACCTTTACCCTGATGCTCCGGATGGACATAAACCGAATGTTCCACGGTATGGCGAAAACCGTCGAAACTACGCCAGTCACCAAACGAGGCATATCCTGTAACTACGCCATCTTCTTCGCTCACCAGCACCGGATAACCTGATAAAGTCCGTGCTTCAAACCAGGCAATGCGGTTATCTGTATCCACAGTCTGGTCGTTCCAGATAGCTGCCGTATGCAGTACAGCATGGTTATAAATTTCCGCAATTGCAGCACAATCGGCTTTGCGGGCAGAACGGATGGACATCTTAAGCCTCGATAAAATAATGATGATGACGTTATCAATACTATCGAAAACAGCCCGAAGCAACGGATTCCTCGATGAAATTATTGCGTGTTGCAGAGGGGATGTGACGGCTGAAAACAAAACCAATCCAGTGAGCCTGCTACTATTGATGGATTCATGCCAAAAGCACAGGAGAGCATTATGGGGCAACAAAAGCAGCGTAATCGCCGTTGGGTTCTGGCGTCGCGTCCATACGGCGCGCCGGTTCCGGAGAATTTCCGTCTTGAAGAAGATGATGTCGCCACACCGGGTGAAGGACAGGTGTTATTACGCACGGTCTACCTGTCGTTGGATCCGTATATGCGCGGGCGCATGAGCGATGAGCCATCTTATTCACCACCGGTTGATATTGGTGGCGTGATGGTCGGCGGCACGGTGAGTCGGGTGGTGGAATCTAATCATCCGGATTACCAGCCTGGCGACTGGGTGCTGGGTTACAGCGGTTGGCAGGATTACGACATATCCAGTGGCGATGATCTGGTGAAACTTGGCGATCATCCGGAAAATCCTTCGTGGTCACTGGGTGTGCTGGGAATGCCTGGCTTTACGGCTTATATGGGGCTGCTGGATATCGGTCAACCCAAAAAGGGAGAAACGCTGGTAGTTGCTGCAGCAACGGGGCCGGTCGGTGCGACAGTGGGGCAAATCGGCAAACTAAAAGGTTGCCTCGTGGTGGGTGTTGCCGGTGGCGCGGAAAAATGTCGTCATGCCATAGACGTTCTGGGTTTTGATGTTTGTCTTGATCATCACGCAGATGATTTTGCCGAACAACTGGCGAAAGCGTGTCCGAAAGGCGTGGACATCTATTATGAAAACGTTGGTGGTAAGGTGTTTGATGCGGTGCTGCCTTTACTCAATACATCCGCGCGTATTCCCGTTTGCGGTTTAGTGAGCGGTTATAACTCCACCGAACTGCCTTCCGGGCCGGATCGTTTACCGCTACTTATGGCTACGGTGCTGAAAAAACGTATTCGCCTGCAAGGGTTTATTATTAGTCAGGATTATGGTCATCGCATCCATGAGTTCCAGCAAGAGATGGGGCAATGGGTGAAGGAGGGGAAAATTCACTATCGTGAACAAATTACCGATGGTTTAGAGAACGCCCCGCAGACATTCATCGGTCTGCTGAATGGTAAAAACTTCGGCAAAGTCGTGATCCGTGTTGCGGATGATGATTAACATTTCAGGTGGCGGCATTCTTGCCGCCACTAATGAATATTATTCAAATCGCCATGCGAGATTTACGCCTACACCATAATTCCGCCCAGGCGCAGGCTCGTAATATCGACCATTGGATTCATTAACAATCACCGAGCCGACATATTCTTTATCGAATAAATTATCGACACGACCAAATAAATCTATTGTCATATTACGGTAATTATATTTGTAACCGGTGAACAAACCGACAAGAGTATAAGAGGGCGCTTTTGCTGTATTTTCGTCATCCGCCATGATATCGCCCATATAACGTGCTTCTGTGCCTGCATACCAGCCTTCTTCTGGCACATAACCTAACGACGCAAAGCCCATATTGCGGGCGATCCCGGGCATTCGGTTACCATTACAGTCCTGAGCGTTACAAACATTGCTGCGATAAGTTGCGTCAAGCCACGTCCACGACGCTTTCACACGGAAATCTCCGGCAAAACGCTGATCCCACGCCAGCTCGGCCCCCTGACGACGCGTCTTCCCGGCATTTTTATAAGTGGTACGCCCGCCGCTACTGCTATCAACAACGATTTCATCATCGGTATCGGTCTGGAATAACGCAGCGGTAAACAAGCCATCGCCGATACGCGTTTTACTGCCGATTTCGATTGTGTCGTTGGTGGACGGTTTTAAACCAAAGTTCATACCGCCTTGCCCATCAGCACGGTAAGAAAGCTCGTTAATGGTTGGTGTTTCAAAACCGCGCCCGGCTGCCAGATAGACGTTCCAGGCATCGGTCATGGCGTATTTCAACGATCCCGCAGGAAGCCATTTGTGATAACTGGCATCACCGCTGTCATCACCATTGCCGGGGGTAACGTAATGATCGTTAGAATCAAACCACACGGAGCTGTAGCGCACGCCAGCATCCAGCGACAGTTTGTCGGTTAGTTGCCACTGGGTTTGTAAATAGGGATCGACGTTCCACATCAGATTGCGTTCGTCGCGACGCAAATCACCTTTTTGCCCGTACTCCGGCACGCCGTTATTAAGGCGGAAGTTATTGTAACCCTTTCGGTTTTCACTCATGTTTTCATAGTTCAGGCCAGTAGTGAAAGTGACCGGAACACCCAGTTCGCCACGATGTGTCCAGCGACTGTCTATACCCTGGTAATGACGTTGCAGGGTAATTACACCGCCTGCGTGTGACGGGTTAAGCTGCGGGGTCATCGGGATCGACTGATACTGGGTCGTTTCCCGTTCGCCTGCGTACATCATCACGCTCATCACATCCTGCGCGCTAAGGCTGCGCTCGTAGCGTAATCCAGCCTGAGTTTGTTTGATGGTTTTACGCGTGTCGTACTGTTCAGCACGCGGAGCTTGTTGCGGATTCGCTTTCCATTCTGCTTCGGTCAACCCACCAGGGTCATCGGCTTTGATGTCCACACTGTTGAAAATCAGGTTTAACTTACTGGCGTCATCAATGCGTACGCCCAGTCTGGCATTGGCTAAATTTTTCTGTGCGCCGCTATGGTCACGATAGCCGTGAGTTGTAAAACGCGTGGTCGAAACGGTGTAATCAACATCGCCAGGTTGGGTGCCGTCGCCCATTGCGCCCGTCGCTTTCAGCCCATAGCGCCAGCTACCATAACTGCCATAGTAACTGCTGGCTTCAATAGTTGGTGGCTGTTCGCCGGTTTGTGTGGTGACGTTCATTACGCCGCCAGACGCATTGCCATACAGGGCAGAGAAGGGGCCTCGTAGCACTTCCACGTTTTGCACACTGCTTAAATCGATATTAGACGTTTGCCCTTGTCCGTCAGGCATAGTGGCGGGAATGCCATCAACATACAGGCGAATACCGCGAATACCGTAAGTGGAACGGGAACCAAATCCGCGAATAGACAGTTGGAGATCCTGCGCATAGTTCTGCCGGTTTTGTACCTGCAAACCAGGCACACTGGTCAGTGATTCAGACAAATTAATGCGCGGCGTTGCCAGACGCATCTCCTCGCCATCGACCACGCTTACCGCAGCGGGTGTGTCCAGTTCAGAAACTACCTGCGGCGCGGCACTAACAATCATGGTTTGTTCATTAGCGGCAAAAGTTGAAGGAGAAAGGAGAATCAGTGCGGGCAAAACGGTCTGTCGGACGGAAAAGATCTTCATGAAAAAAGCCAGGTTAAGAATGGGAAAACACCGTCATGGTAATGAATTTGTAAATTTATAGAAAACAAAACGGCACAATACGTTAATCAATTGGGAAAATTGTAGTCGTAGCGACAAGAAATGCTCCACATTTGAGAAAATAATGATTACCATTCCCATTTATAACAAGGGCGTAACGAAGATTATGCTCAACGAAGCATTGTGAAGCAGCTATAAATCGGTTCATCAAAGGGAGTCGTCATGCATTTACGTCATCTGTTTTCATCGCGCCTGCGTGGTTCGCTACTGTTAGGTTCATTGCTCGTTGCTTCATCATTCAGTACGCAGGCAGCGGAAGAAATGCTGCGTAAAGCGGTAGGTAAAGGTGCCTACGAAATGGCTTATAGCCAGCAGGAAAACGCGCTGTGGCTCGCCACATCGCAAAGCCGCAAACTGGACAAAGGCGGTGTGGTTTATCGTCTCGATCCGGTGACTCTGGAAGTCACTCAGGCTATTCATAACGATCTCAAGCCGTTTGGCGCCACTATCAACAACGCTACTCAAACGTTGTGGTTTGGTAACACAGTAAACAGTGCGGTCACGGCAATTGATGCCAAAACGGGCGAAGTGAAAGGGCGTCTGGTACTGGACGATCGCAAACGTACAGAAGAAGTGCGTCCGCTACAGCCGCGTGAGCTGGTTGCTGATGATGCTACGAACACTGTTTACATCAGCGGTATTGGGAAAGAGAGTGTTATTTGGGTGGTTGATGGCGAGAATATCAAACTGAAAACTGCCATCCAGAACACCGGTAAAATGAGTACCGGTCTGGCGCTGGATAGCAAAGGCAAACGTCTTTACACCACTAACGCTGACGGCGAATTGATTACCATCGACACCGCCGACAATAAAATCCTGAGCCGTAAAAAGCTGCTGGATGATGGCAAAGAGCATTTCTTTATCAACATCAGTCTCGATACTGCCAACCAGCGAGCGTTTATCACTGACTCCAAAGCGGCAGAAGTGTTAGTGGTCGATACCCGTAACGGCAATATTCTGGCAAAGGTAGCGGCACCGGAATCACTGGCTGTATTGTTTAACCCGGCGCGTAATGAAGCCTATGTGACGCATCGGCAGGCGGGTAAAGTCAGTGTGATTGACGCGAAAAGCTATAAAGTGGTGAAAACGTTCGACACGCCGACCCATCCTAACAGCCTGGCGCTTTCTGCCGATGGCAAAACGCTGTATGTCAGCGTGAAGCAAAAATCGACTAAACAGCAAGAAGCCACTCAGCCGGACGATGTGATTCGTATTGCGCTGTAACAGACACAGACATGGAGGAGTTTGTCTTTCGTAGGCCGGATGCGGCGCAAGCGCTGCATTCGGCAAGCGGAGCACCTCGTCAGCAATATGAATATGCCCGGCTCGTAGCCGGGCACATTTTGCAATTAACCCGCCGTCTCAGGTTTAAACACAATTTCCTGTTTTTCTTCTTCGACTACCGGCGCAGTGCTGTGAATTTCGGCAACGCGTTTGCGTACACCAAACCAACCCACAACCAGCAGAATACCGATAATCGGCAGCGCCGCGATGGTGTAAGTCCCGTTCGGGTAATCGAATGCCATCAGCACCAGCACACTCAGTAAAAACAGTAATGTCAGCCAGGACGTGAAGGGCGCACCAGGCAGTTTAAAACTGACATCCGCTGCTTTACCTTCTTTGATGGCTTTACGCAGGCGCATCTGACAAACAATGATAAACGCCCAGGAGGCGATAATTCCCAATGACGCGAAGTTCAGGACAATCTCAAATACGCGCGACGGCACCAGATAATTGAGGAATACGCCAACGACATACACAACCAGCGTCGCCAGAATCCCGGCGTACGGCACATGCTGGCGACTCATCTTCGCCATAAAACCCGGCGCAGATCCGCCCATCGCCATCGAACGCAGAATACGCCCGGTGCAGTACAGGCCAGAGTTCAGACTGGAGAGCGCGGCGGTCAGCACCACAATGTTCATGATGCTGCCAATGTACGGCACACCGAGTTTAGAGAAGAAGGTCACAAAAGGACTTTGACCGGCCTGATAGGCGCTCCACGGCAGTAACATGACCAGCAACACGACAGAACCGACATAAAACAGGCCAATACGCCAAATCACGCTGTTAATTGCTTTTGGCACCATAGTCTGCGGATCTTTACATTCTCCGGCGGCGGTTCCGACCATTTCGATGGAGGCAAAAGCAAATACCACGCCCTGAATTAACACCAGCGCAGGCAGCAAACCGTGCGGGAAAAAGCCACCATTATCGGTAATTAAATGAAAGCCAGTGGTGTTGCCATCCAGCGGCTGACCGCTACCGAGGAACACTGTACCCACGACCAAAAAGGTCACAATGGCGAGCACTTTAATCAGCGCAAACCAGAACTCCATCTCTGCGAACCATTTCACACCAATCATATTCATGGTGCCAACGATGGTCAGCGCAGCGAGCGCAAATACCCATTGCGGCACGCCGCCAAACGCGCCCCAGTAATGCATATACAGTGCGACGGCGGTGATATCGACAATCCCCGTCATCGCCCAGTTGATGAAGTACATCCAGCCGGCAACATAAGCGGCTTTCTCACCCAAAAACTCACGGGCATAAGAGACAAAACTACCACTGGAAGGGCGATGTAATACCAACTCACCCAACGCACGCAAAATAAAAAACGAAAACAGGCCGCAGATTAAATAGACCAGTGCCAGTGCCGGGCCGGCCATTTGCAGTCGGGCACCTGCGCCTAAAAACAAACCAGTCCCAATCGCGCCGCCAATGGCGATCATCTGCACCTGACGATTGCCCATCGCTTTGTGATAACCCTCTTCGTGGGCATTAAGCCAGCGGCGTTTCGCGGCGTGTTGATCTGAAGTGTCGGTGTCGTGTTTACTCATTGCTCTCCCTGATTGCTTCGTTGAAAAAGTCTTATAAGTCGCCATGAACAATGTTTATTCATCCTGGCGATGACAGTTATCACCATTATTCTTTATGGGTATAAAACTATCGGCGCAGCATCCTACCTGTTATCGATAAACGATGCAAAATATCCCCTTACAAGTTGAGTGGGGATTAAAAGGATTGCTGAAAAAATGACAAATCTTAGTCCGGGTTGCCCTGTTTACTGACCTACACTTAAGCTCTAACGCTGTGCGGAGGAGATATGATTAAGGTTTATGGCGTACCAGGATGGGGTTCCACCATGAGTGAACTGATGCTGACTTTGGCTGATATTCCCTATAAGTTTGTTGATGTCAGCGGAATAGAGTTATTTAGCCCACCGATTTCGCCCATTTTCTTTCGCCCGATATAACGCGGCATCGGCATCAGCAACTATTTGTTCAGCCGTTTTTGCAGGAGCAGAACAGGCAATCCCCTGACTAACCGTAACAAATGCACTAACAGCAGATGCCTGATGCGGGATAGCCGCCAGTTTAAGTTCTTGCTTAACTCTGGCTGCTATCGCTTCGGCTTCCTGCAAGCCCGCATTGAAAAGAATAATGGCAAACTCTTCACCGCCATAGCGCGTAACTACATCTTCGGGCTGGCGAATTGCACGTTGCAGTGCGTTGGCAACTTGTATTAGACAACGATCGCCAGCAGGGTGCCCATAAGTGTCGTTGTAGCGTTTAAAAAAATCGACATCCAGCATAATTAAAACGAACGACGTCTTTTGTTCGACGGCATCGCGTAAAATACTATCCAACGCTCGTTGGTTTGCCACTCCAGTTAAGGGATCGCGATGAGCTAATGCATCGAGGCGATGAATCAACTGGTTGTTGTACTTATTTTGTTGCCATGCTTCTTCAAACCAACGCAACAAAATAAAACGTCCGCCATAGAGAGCCAGTGAAAAAATGCTCCAGATAACAGCGAAATGAATATTCACATACTGATTGAGCACAAGACTGGCTAACGGGATGGTAAACCATAATGGAATGACAAATGCGAGGAGTGATGGGGTGTGGAAATATAGCGCAACAACGGCACTAAGCATTAGTAATACGCACAGTGGATATGCAAAAGGCAGCGTCCAGTGTGCAATAAAATAAAAACAACACCATGACCATAGTAGGCTTAGAATAACCAATAACTGCTGAATATACTGTACTTTGTTGCGTGGGCTAACTAATAAAAGACCACTGATTAGCAAAATGCCTAATGATGAAATATCAATCGTATGTACAAGATTTTTCTCATTAAACCATGGAGTCGTGCCTTCATTAAACAATACCCCTCGAAGCAAAACCAACGATGAAAAACTGATGTTAATCAACGCAAACCACGGCAGGCTAATCGCCATACCGCGAATAACCATATCCTGGCGGTTTTTCCATGAATAATGAGGGTGTTTTCTTTTGTCAGAATACATGTTTGTTTATAACCCAAAAAGGGCAGGGAACCTGCCCGACTTACACGAAAATTATGGCGTTACAATATTGAACCAGAATTCAAAGTTGTCCATATAACCTAACAGTTCGTTGAGTTTTTCCTCATTTCCAGTGATTTTTACTTCGCCTTTATCCGTGGCTTCTTTTAATGTCTCTTCCTTCAGGATGATTTTATTCAAGACATCGCGGGAGAGGGTGATAGTCGCATCGGCGTCAGAGGCTTGCGTATCAGCCGTGTGATTGAGCACACCGTTTTCCAGTTCCACTTTATAAGTGCCGCCATCTTCACCGAAATCAAAATTCAATACTGCTTTAGCGTCTGCCGCTTTCTCGCCATTTATATGCACAGCAAGATAATCAAAGAACATTTCCGGCGTCATGGCACGAACGGTGTCAGGACTGGCTGTATTTGGCGTAGGCAGTTTTTGCACACCATTGCGTAATTCCTGTGCGCCAGTGAGATAAAAATTACGCCACGGCCCGGATTCGGCCTGGTAGCCTAACTGTTCAAGCGCATCGGCTTCCAGATTCCTTGCTGCCTGGTTGTTTGGATCGGCAAACACCACCTTACTGACAACCTGGGCAACCCAGCGGAAATTTCCCTGGTCATAATCCTGTTTGGCTTTTTGTAAAATGGCATCAGCACCGCCCATATATTCCACGAATTTTTTAGCGGCGTCTTCTGGTGGCAGTTCATCGAGAGTCGCAGGATTACCATCAAACCAGCCGAGATAAAGCACATAAGTTGCTTTCACATCATGGCTCACTGAACCGTAATAACCGCGATTCGCCCAGGTGTTAGCAAGCGAAGAGGGCAATTTGAAGTTTGCGGCAATTTCATCACGAGTCAGCCCCTGATTCGCCATGCGTAGCGTTTGATCGTTGATATAACGGTACAAATCGCGTTGGCTTTTTAGCAGTTTGACAACGTTATCGTTACCCCAGGTTGGCCAGTGATGCTGGGCGAGAATAATCTCCGCTTTATCGCCCCACAGATTGAGTGCTTCGTTGATGTATTTAGACCACGGAAGAGGTTGACGAATTTTGGCACCACGCAGCGAATAGGTGTTGTGGAGGGTGTGCGTGACATCTTCTGCGGTTTCGATCAGTTTCTTTTCTTCAATAAACCACAGCATTTCGGAAGGTGCTTCGGAACCGGGCGCCATCAGAAAATCATAGGTCAGCCCGTCGATAGTCTCTTTTTGTCCGGTTTTGGTGATGTAGTTGGTGGGGGCAACCAATGTAACCGTTCCGGCTGAGGTAGTTGTTCCCAGCCCAGCGCCGACCTGACCTTTAGCATCAGGTTTCAACAAGTTACCGTACATATAACTGGCTCGTCGGCTCATTACATTGCCAGCCATAATATTTTCTGAAACAGCCTCTTCTAAAAATCCGGCTGGCGCATAAATTTTTGTTTTTCCTGATTTAACGTCAGCTTCATCAACCACACCGCGAACGCCGCCGTAGTGATCGACATGACTGTGCGTGTAGATAACCGCCACCACTGGTTTTTGACCGCGATTTTTATAATAAAGATCCATGCCAACTTTAGCTGTTTCTGCTGAAACCAGTGGATCAACAACGGTAATACCTTCTTTACCTTCAATGATGGTCATATTTGATAAATCGAGATTGCGAATCTGATAGACGCCTTCAGTCACTTCAAATAAGCCGCTGATATTTATCAGTTGCGCCTGACGCCATAAACTTGGATTGACAGTATCAGGTGCTTTATCGCCTTCTTTGATAAAAGAATATTGCTGTGGGTTCCAGATAACATTCCCTTGTTCACCCTTAATCACTTCCTGAGGTAAAGGAGCAATAAAACCTTTATGAGCATCAGCAAAATCGCTGTTATCGGAAAACGGCAATTGACTATAAAGTGCGTTATTCGCTTGTTGGGTGGCAGCGGAGGCCTCTTTGGGCGCTTCTGCTGCGATGAGAGGAAGTGAACTTGTTGTGAATAATCCCATGACTAGCAGACTTTTAGCAATATGGTTAAGCTGCATCGCAAGTGTCTCCAGAAGGACTTTATAAAAGAAAGGATATTACGAGTGAAAATTATGATTGAGGGCAAGAATAACTATAATTGGCATTAATAAATCAGCAAGCTGGATGTCGTGAATTTTCTTAATATGATAAGAAATAAAGAATAGATTCTGTATGTTACAGGACGGGTGCGTATTGGCGCGGAAGCTAATAGTATATGTACGTTATTAAAGTGACGGCGTATATATCGCACATCATTTCGCATCAAATAACACATGACGTTTTCGGCTTGTGCTAATTTTGCTGACATCTTTCAAAAGGAGCACAACAATGCCACACATAGACATTAAATGTTTTCCCCGTGAACTGGATGAACAACAAAAAACAGCACTGGCGGCGGAGATTACCGACGTCATTATTCGCCATCTGAACAGTAAAGAGAGTTCGATAAGCATTGCACTACAACAGATACAACCGGAATCATGGCAAGCGGTCTGGGACGCCGAAATCGCGCCTCAAATGGAGACGTTGATAAAGAAACCCGGTTACAGCATGTAATGCTTAACCTGCCGTAACACGCTTGCCGCTGGTAACAAAGGTGCCAGCGCCTAAATGATGTAGCGTATTGAGTTTATCGTCATCAAATTGCCAGCGGCCTTCGACAAAAACACGAGCGTCTGCCGCTGCTGATATCACTTCGCCAAACAACGTGTCGTATTTTTCTTGCGCAGAAGTCGCGGGAAGCAAGCGGCACTCCATCCATGCCAGACATTTCTCTTCGACCACCGGCAAGCTAAGCACCGGACCTTTCACAACCGGAATGCCATAACAGTTAAACTTATCTTCATCACGCCCAGAAATGCTGCCCACTGCCCACGTCCAGTTAGTTGCTGCGACTCCTGGGATCACAATGCCAAACATGCCACTACGTTCAATCAACTCCCGTGACCATGTCGATTTATCAACCACAATGGCCACGCGTGGTGGTTCGAACTCTACGGGCATCGACCAGGCCGCAGCCATAATGTTACGTCGCTGGGATTGCTCATCGAAACTGGTGATCAAGACGGTAGGTCCGTGGTTTAACAGACGGCTGGCATGATGCAACTCAACGGGAATAAATTGGCTCACGGTATCGCCTCGCTAAGAAGGTTGTTTTAAAAGCGTAGCTCGTAACGCAATAAGTAACGAAATTAACGGGATTAGCGATTTGCGAACGTGATGCTTGTCCGCGATCGCACAAAATAGCCAGTGTGGCATCTATTCCAGGTTATAAGTTGAGAAAACCACTAAGGGAAACGCCTGATGACGCCCATTCTGAATCACTATTTTGCCCGTATTCGCTGGACGGGTGCTGCTGCGGTCAATATCGATACGCTAAGAGCATTACACCTGAAACACAATTGCACTATTCCATTTGAAAATCTCGACGTTTTGCTGCCGAGAGAAATCCAGCTTGATGATCAATCGCTGGAAGAGAAACTGGTGACTGCGCGACGCGGAGGTTACTGTTTTGAGCAGAATGGTGTGTTTGAGCGGGTGTTACGCGAGCTGGGATTTAACGTTCGCAGTTTGTTAGGTCGCGTAGTGTTATCTAACCCCGCATCGTTACCGCCGCGCACGCACCGTCTGTTGTTAGTAGAACTGGAAGGTGAACAATGGATTGCCGACGTCGGTTTTGGTGGTCAGACGCTGACCGCGCCAATCCGTTTAGTGCCGGATATCGCGCAAACCACGCCACACGGAGAGTATCGGTTGTTGCAGGAGGGTGATAACTGGGTTTTGCAGTTAATCATCATCAGCACTGGCAGTCGATGTACCGTTTTGATCTCTGCGAGCAGCAACAAAGTGATTATGTGATGGGCAATTTCTGGTCGGCGCACTGGCCGCAGTCGCATTTTCGCCATCATCTGTTGATGTGCCGCCATTTGCCGGACGGTGGCAAACTGACGCTGACCAATTTCCATTTCACCCATTATGAAAATGGGCACGCGGTGGATCAGCGGAATCTGCCAGATGTGGCGTCGTTATATGCCGTGATGCAGGAACAATTTGGGCTGGGCGTGGATGATGCGAAACATGGGTTTACCGTGGATGAACTGGCACTGGTGATGGCGGCGTTTGATACGCATCCGGAGGCAGGGAAATAGTTTGTGCCGGATGCGGCGCAAACGCCTTATCCGGCCTAAATTAGCCAACACATTCAATAAATTACGATACGCCTTGTAGGCCTGATAAGCGAAGCGCATCAGGCAATTGGGACCGGCAACGGTTTCAGAGATCAATGGCCCATTCGGCATGAAACAAAATCACCGCTGTGCCAGAAATGGTGACTTTCTCCGGCTGGTTATCGCGAATTGTCACCGTCACATCAATCACGCCATCACGACCTATTGCGCGCCCCTGATGGCCTTTAACACGCAACTCGTTGCCATCGTGAGGCAATACGTTGTGATGTACCAACCATGCGCCCATCGGGCCATTGGCATTGCCGGTCACCGGATCTTCCACAATACCAATCGCAGGCGAGAACATGCGACCATCGGTTTCATTTTTGCCTGGGCGGATCTGGAAGGGGAAGAAACCATTGCAGCCAATCTGTTTACTGATAGCGGTCAGCGCAGCAAGGTCAGGCGAAAGGGCGTCGATATCCACTTCCGGTTTCAGCGGAATCATCACTTTTGAGTGTCCTGTGGTTGCCACCTGAATTGGCAAGCCTGGCAAAATATCGTCTTCAGTGAGATGAAGCGCGTTGATAATTGCCGCGCGAGCTTCACCTTCCAGCGGCGGTTCAAAGCCCGGCGTGCCTTGCTCCAGAGAAATACGATAATCCCCGTTTTGTTTTTCGATAGTGACACGGTGCTTTCCCGCCAGCGATGTTTGCCAGACGGTGCAATTTCCCAAACCCAATACCTTTGAACGTACATAGTGCGCTGCTACCGTCGCGTGACCGCAAATCGGCACTTCAACCGTTGGCGTAAAGTAGCGAATACGTACATCGCTGTCGTCACTGTGCAGCAGAAAAGCCGTTTCCGAATGGCCTAACTCGCGGGCGATAAGTTGCATTTGCGCTTCGCTAAGATTATCGGCAGGGAAAACAACACCGGCAGAATTGCCGCGAAACGGTTGAGAGGTAAAAGCATCGACGTGGTAAATCTGCGGTTTCATTAACGTTCTCCTGTGGCTGGAGAACTATCATAGCCTGCAATCGGCCGGAGAGCGAAAGGCTATCCGGCCAGCATGAGAATTATCGCCGCGAACGTACAATCTGATACCTGCGGGTAAAGTACTCAAATGGTGCGCTCCATACATGCACCAGTCGGGTGAACGGGAAGAGCAGGAAGATGGTCATTCCCAACACCAGATGAACGCGGAAGATGTAAGCTACGCCATCAAGATGCGTCGATGCGCCGCCCTGGAAAGTGACGATGCTTTGCGCCCATCCCACCAGCTTCATCATTTCACTGCCGTCCGGATGTTGTGCTGAAAAGGGAATGGTGGTTAACCCAAGAATGCACTGAATTAACAAAATAGCGAGGATCAGGATATCCGCACCAGAAGACGTCGCCCTGATACGCGGATTCGTTAAACGGCGCACCAGCAACCCCGCACCGCCAATCAACGTTAATACACCGCAAATACCGCCGAGAACCATCGCCATCTGCTGTTTTACCGCTACCGGCAAAAACCACGCATACATCCAGTGCGGCGTTAACATGCCGAACAGATGACCGAAGAAGATCCCCAGAATGCCGATATGGAACAAGTTCGACCACAGCACCATCCCGCGTTTATCCAGCATCTGGCTGGAGGAGGCACGCCAGGTGTACTGCCCGTAATCGTAGCGCAGCCAGCTTCCAAGGATAAAAACCGTGCCACACAAGTACGGGTAGATATCGTAAAAAAAGACGTTCAGATACTGAATCATTTCTCACCTCCCGCACTGATGTCCACATACTGCGGTGCGACATCCTGACTAAAGCGTCGCTGATATTGATTAAGCGGCGAGCTGTCACACGCCGTGGCGTTATCTTCAATAAACTTCACCTGTTCCTCTTCCCACACCGCATCCAGTGCCTGACGGGTGTCGTCGCGCTCCTCGCTGCGTATCTGTTTTGTGACACTGTCACTTGAGAGTGTACTTCCCGCCAGATGCAGCAGGGCGTCAAACAACGGATACCACGGCGCCTCGCGTTGTTTTAAGCGCCCGCCAAGCAGGGCGAGGATTGGCGCAACGTTGAGCAAACCTTCTTTAGCCTGGTTGTCGGGTAGCACACTTAAATACTCCAGATACAAAGGCAGATAATCAGGTAGCTCGCGACAATTTAGTTGCAGGCCGACTTTTTCATACTCCGCCAGCAGATCCACCATTGCCTGACCGCGATCGCGTGACTCGGCATGAACATGTTCAAATAGCAGCAGCGAGGTGGTACGTCCACGGTCAAACACTTCACACCATTCAGCCTGTTTATCCAGCAGCGGCGCATTAAGCAGATCGCAGGTGAAATCGGTGAGCATCGGCGCGTCGTGGCGAATCAGCGCCAGCGCGTCGTCTTTGTTCTCCCATAACAGCTCGTCCGGGTACTCCATCAACAAGCCGATCACTTTGAGGATTTGCATTATTCCCCCTCCGCTTTATTGCGTACTTCGGTAATGTCGATAGCATCGATCCGGCTACTGTTGAACAGGTTGAATTTAGTATCAGAGCCGTGGCAACCGTCGCCAAAAGTAAAGCCGCAGCCGTTGCGTTCACCGAAGGCGTCGCCCGCCATTTCCCGATGACTGGTCGGAATGACAAACCGATCTTCATAGTTGGCGATAGCGAGATAGCGATACATATCTTCCACCTGGGCGACGCTCAGCCCGACTTCGGCGATTGCGCGGGTATCAGTTACGCCTTCTACGGTTTGCGAACGCATATAGTGGCGCATTGCCATCATCCGTTTCAGTGCCCGCAGTACAGGGCCGGTATCGCCCGCACTCAACATATTGGCGAGGTATTGCACCGGAATACGCAGGCTTTCGATGGCGGGAAGCACGCCTTCGCTTTTGGGCAGTCCGCCCGCGTCGGCGTAAGACTGAATCGGCGACAGCGGCGGCACGTACCAGACCATCGGCAGGGTGCGATATTCCGGGTGCAGTGGTAGCGCCAGTTTCCAGTCCATCGCCATTTTGTAAACAGGCGAACGCTGGGCTGCCTCAATCACGTTTTGCGGGATACCTTGTTTCAGGGCTTCCTCGATCACTGATGGATCGTGCGGATCGAGGAACACTTCGCACTGGCGTTCATAGAGATCAACTTCGCGCTCGGTGCTCGCCGCTTCCTCGATGCGGTCGGCGTCGTAGAGCAGTACACCAAGATAACGAATGCGACCCACGCAGGTTTCGGAGCAGACCGTTGGCTGACCGGACTCAATTCGCGGATAACAGAAGATGCATTTTTCTGACTTGCCGCTTTTCCAGTTGAAGTAGATTTTTTTGTATGGACAACCGCTAATGCACAAGCGCCAGCCACGACATTTATCCTGATCGATCAGCACAATGCCGTCTTCTTCGCGTTTGTAGATAGCGCCGCTGGGGCAGGTCGCCACGCAGCTAGGGTTAAGACAGTGTTCGCACAGGCGCGGCAGGTACATCATGAAGGTGTTTTCAAACTGACCGTACATCTCCTTTTGCATGGCTTCGAAGTTGCGGTCGCGGGCGCGTTTTTCAAACTCGCCGCCCAGCAGTTCTTCCCAGTTTGGCCCCCAGATCACTTTGTCCATCCGTTTGCCGTCAATCAGCGAACGTGGGCGGGCGGTGGGAATGTGTTTACCTTCCGGCGCGCTATGCAAATGTTCGTAGTCGAAGGTGAAAGGTTCGTAGTAGTCGTCAATCTGCGGTATCACCGGGTTGGCGAAGATTTTGGTTATTACGCCCATCTTGCTGCCCAGACGCGGGCGTATCTTGCCATTCACATCGCGGACCCAGCCGCCTTGCCACTCTTCCTGATCTTCCCAGTTTTTCGGATAACCAATGCCAGGTTTGGTTTCGACGTTGTTAAACCATGCGTACTCCATGCCTTCGCGCCCGGTCCAGACGTTTTTACAGGTCACCGAACAGGTGTGGCAGCCGATACATTTATCGAGGTTAAGCACCATGCCGACTTGCGAACGTATTTTCATTTTTTCGCCTCCTGTACCTGATCGCGACCTTCATCGTCCAGCCAGTTAACGTTTTTCATCTTGCGGATCATGATGAATTCATCGCGGTTCGAGCCGACGGTGCCGTAGTAGTTAAAGCCCCAGGCCAGCTGCGCATAACCGCCAATCATATGCGTCGGCTTCGGGCAAACGCGGGTGACTGAGTTATGAATACCGCCGCGCATTCCGGTCACTTCCGATCCGGGGATATTCATAATGCGTTCCTGAGCGTGATACATCATGGTCATGCCCGGCGGCACGCGCTGGCTGACCACCGCTCGAGCCGTCAACGCACCGTTGGCGTTAAACACTTCCACCCAGTCGTTATCAACAATGGTCAGTTCGCGGGCATCGGTTTCGCTGATCCAGACAATCGGTCCGCCGCGCGAGAGCGTCAGCATTAGCAGGTTTTCACTGTAGGTAGAATGAATGCCCCATTTCTGGTGCGGCGTCAGGAAGTTAAGTGCTTTTTCCGGGAAGCCGTTTGGCGGGATCTGGCGCATTTCACTGACGCTACGGGTGTCGATAGGTGGACGATAAGCCACCAGGCTTTCACCAAAGGCTCGCATCCACGGATGATCCTGATAGAGCTGCTGGCGTCCCGACAGCGTGCGCCACGGAATTAACTCGTGAACGTTGGTGTATCCCGCGTTATAGGAGACGTGATCGCTTTCCAGACCGGACCAGGTGGGGCTGGAGATGATTTTACGCGGCTGCGCCTGAATATCGCGAAAGCGAATCTTCTCGTCCTCTTTGTGCAGCGCCAGATGAGTATGTTCGCGCCCGGTGATCTCGCCCAGCGCCTGCCACGCTTTGACTGCAACATGACCGTTGGTTTCCGGTGCCAGTGCCAGAATCACTTCTGAAGCGTCAATGGCGGTGTCAATCAGCGGACGCCCCTGAGCCGGGCCATCACGTTTGGTGTAATTGAGTTTGCCGAGGAAATCGATTTCATCCTGAGTATTCCACGAAATCCCTTTACCGCCGTTGCCAAGTTTGTCCATCAACGGCCCCAGCGAGGTAAAACGTTCATAGGTGGCAGGGTAGTCGCGCTCCACTGCCACAATATTCGGCGCGGTTTTACCTGGGATCAGGTCGCATTCGCCTTTGCGCCAGTCGAGCACTTCACACGGCTGGGAGAGTTCTGCCGGAGAGTCGTGTAACAACGGTTGCAGTACAATATCCGTTTCCTTGCCAAGATGCCCCACGCAGACTTGCGAGAATGCTTTGGCGATACCTTTGTAGATTTCCCAGTCGCTGCGAGACTCCCACGCCGGATCGACCGCCGCTGAAAGCGGATGAATAAACGGATGCATATCCGAGGTATTCATATCGTCTTTTTCGTACCAGGTCGCGGTGGGCAGGACGATATCGGAGAATAAACAGGTGCTGGACATGCGGAAGTCAAGCGTCACCAGCAGGTCGAGCTTGCCCTCTATCGCGGCGGTTTGCCACTCAACTTCTTCCGGTTGAATTCCCTCCGTCGGCCCAAGTTCTTCCCCCTGAATACCGCTTTCCGTACCCAGCAGATATTTCTGCATATACTCATGGCCTTTGCCGGAGGAGCCAAGCAGGTTAGAACGCCAGACAAACAGGTTACGTGGATGATTGCTGCCGTTATCTGGCTGCTCGCAGGCCATACGTAAATCTCCCGATTTCAGCGCCTGAGCGGTAAATTCGGCGGGTGACAATCCGGCCTTGTCGGCTTCGGCTTTCAACGTGAGCGGATTACGCCCCAACTGCGGCGCAGAAGGTAGCCAGCCCATGCGTTCGGCGCGAACGTTGAAATCAATCAGATGACCGCTGTATTTACTGGCATCGGCAAGCGGTGAGAGCAATTCCTGAGCGGTGACTTTTTCATAGCGCCACTGGCTTGAGTGATTGTAAAAAAATGAGGTGCTGTTCATCTGGCGCGGTGGGCGGTTCCAGTCAAGCGCAAAGGCCAGTGGTAACCAACCGGTTTGCGGACGCAGTTTTTCCTGACCGACATAGTGCGCCCAGCCGCCACCGCTTTGCCCGACACAACCGCAGAAGATCAGCATATTGATCATCCCACGGTAGTTCATATCCATGTGATACCAGTGGTTAACACCAGCACCGAGGATAATCATCGAACGTCCGTGGGTTTTATGGGCAGTATCGGCAAATTCACGGGCGATGGTTTCAATATACTGACGCGGCACGCCGGTAATTTGCTCGCCCCAGGCCGGCGTGTAGGCTTTGATTTCAGCGTAATCTTTCGCGCTGTTTTCATCTTCCAGCCCGCGATCGAGACCGTAATTCGCCAGCACCAGATCATAAACGCTGACCACCGGACAGGTACTGCCATCGGCGAGCGTCAGATTTTTCACCGGAAGCTGGCGTACCAGAATCGGATCGTGTTTTACGCTGCGAAAATGCGGGTTTTCAATGCCGCCAAAGTAGGGGAAAGCCACGCCTGCAACGTCGTCGTGTTGACCGAGCAGGGTTAACGACAACTCTGTTCCTGAACCTGCGGCAATGGATTCCAGATTCCATTTGCCTTTTTCTCCCCAGCGAAAACCAATCGAACCGTTCGGCACCACCAGTTCCCCAGCGGTATTAACTGCCACGGTTTTCCACTGCGGATTGTTGCTTTCACCCAGACCATCCACCAGGTCAGACGCGCGGATCATGCGTCCAGGCACGTAGCTGCCATCGTCGCGCGGTTCCAGCATCACCAGCATCGGCATATCGCTGTAGCGGCGGCAGTAGTTGATAAAGTAGTCGCTGGGGTTGTCGAGATGAAACTCTCTTAAAATCACATGTCCCATCGCCATTGCCAGTGCGCTATCGGTGCCTTGCTTTGGCGCCAGCCACTGGTCGCACAGTTTTGCTACTTCCGAGTAGTCTGGGGTAATGGCGATAGTTTTGGTGCCTTTGTAACGTACTTCGGTAAAGAAGTGGGCGTCTGGCGTGCGCGTCTGCGGTACGTTAGAACCCCAGGCAATGATGTAGCTGGAGTTATACCAGTCGGCGGATTCCGGCACGTCGGTTTGCTCGCCCCAGGTCATCGGCGAGGCGGGCGGCAGGTCACAATACCAGTCATAGAAACTTAAGCAGGTGCCGCCAAGTAGTGATAAATAACGCGTTCCGGCGGCGTAAGAGACCATCGACATCGCCGGGATCGGCGAGAAACCGGCAACGCGATCCGGGCCGTAGGTTTTGATGGTCCAGACGTTAGCGGCGGCAATCAGTTGATTCAGTTCCTGCCAGTTGGAGCGGATAAAGCCACCGCGCCCGCGTATCTGCTTGTAGCTCAAGCACTTTTGCGGGTCATTCATAATCGATGCCCACGCCAGTACCGGATCGCTGTGTTGTTTAAGTTCTTCGCGCCACAGTTCAATCAGCCGTTTACGAATTAGCGGGTATTTCAGGCGGTTGGCGCTGTAGAGATACCAGGAGTAACTTGCGCCACGCGGGCAGCCGCGTGGTTCATGATTGGGCAGGTCAGGGCGAGTGCGCGGGTAGTCGGTCTGCTGAATTTCCCAGGTCACCAGGCCGTTTTTAACGTAGATTTTCCAGCTACAGGAGCCGGTACAGTTAACGCCGTGGGTGGAACGCACGATTTTGTCGAATTGCCAACGCTGGCGATAGCTGTCCTCCCAGTCGCGGTTGCTATGCATCACCTGTCCGTGACCATCGGCAAAGGTTTCGCCTTTTTGTTTGAAGTAGCGAAAGCGATCCAAAAGTTTACTCATGACATGACTCCTGCTCCAGGAATGATTTGGGATCTGATGCCAAACGCCTTATCCGGCCTACGGGTGCGACTCGACGCGTCAGGCATCGCCCTCTTATTTTTGGCTAAACTTTCGCCGACCATAGACCAGCCAGGTCAGCAGTACACAGATGATGTAAAAGATTAAAAACACTTTCATCGCGCCCACCGGAGAGCCGGTCATATTCAGCGACATGCCAAACGCCTGCGGAATAAAAAAGCCGCCCACTGCGCCAATGGCTGAGATAAAGCCCAGAGCTGCCGCCGTTTCGGTGATCGCTTCTCGCTGCGCTTCATCATCGCTGCCGCCTTTCATCTTGACGCGATAAATGGTTATCTGGCGGAAGATGACGGCAATCATCTGGAAGGTGGAGCCACTACCCAGACCCGCTGTCAGGAACAACCCCATAAACACGGCGAAAAATGCGATGAAATTGCCGGAACCTGTACCAGGCAGAGTGAGGAACAACAGGGCACTGAAAACCGCCATAAAAATAAAGTTGATAAGCGTCACCCGCACGCCACCAAATTTATCGGAGATAGCACCGCCAACTGACCGGGCAATCGCGCCGATAAACGGCCCAAAGAACGCCAGTTGCAGAATATTCACATCCGGGAACTGAGTTTTCGCCAGCATGGCAAAACCAGCGGAAAAACCGATAAACGAACCGAAGGTGGCAAGATAGAGCAAACTCAACAACCAGAGATGCAGGCGTTGTAACACAGGCAACTGATCGGCAATTGATGCGCGTGAACTGGCGATATCGTTCATCCCAAACCAGGCGGCGATAGTGGCAATCGCCAGCAGTGGCACCCAAATCCATGCGGCGTTCGTCAGTGACATCACCGAGCCATCGGCCTGCGGTACGCCATTAACACCGAGAAAGGCAAATACCGGAACAAAAATCACCAGTGGCGCAACCAGTTGCATCACGCTGACGCCTAAATTGCCTAATCCGCCATTAATCCCTAATGCGCTACCTTGTTTTGCTTTCGGGAAGAAAAAACTGATATTACCCATACTGGAAGCGAAGTTCGCGCCAGCGAAACCACACAGCAAGGCAATAACAATAAATATTCCAAAAGGAGTATGGGTGTTTTGTACGGCAATACCGAGCCAGACGCAGGGAATAATCAAGATCGCGGTACTAAAAACAGTCCAGCGACGCCCACCAAATATAGGCACCATAAAGGAGTAGGGGACACGTAATAATGCGCCCGAAACGGAGGGTAATGCGGTTAATAAAAAAAGCTGATCGGTCGTAAAATTAAAGCCAATTTTATTGAGATTAACGGTGACTGCGCTAAATAACATCCAGACACAGAATGCAAGAAGTAAACAACTGACTGATATCCAGAGATTTCTTCGTGCTATATGTTTTCCTTTATTTTCCCAGAAGGCCGGATTTTCTGGCTTCCAGTCGCGCAAAAGATAACGATTACTTTTCTCATTTTGCAGTGCCATATTCTTCCTCACATGCACACGTTGGTAATGAAAAAAAGAAAGACAGGACGTTGGGCGCGATGACCCACTTTTAGAATTAAGAGAATCAGGTGAGATACTGACTGAAAGAATAGATAAGAAAGCGCAGCCGCGCGGCGAGAATGCGGATTATCTGAAGGGTTATGTGTTACTGAATGTAACAAAGATATATCATTGCCTTCACTAATATTTCAATCCGCATACCCTGAACGAACTTTGTTGCAGCATGAAGCGTTGTCATCTTTCTTTATCGGTGACGTGTCGCCAGCCAACAGAGCAGAGAACCGGCACAGACCATGAGTGCGCCTTGCCAGAATGAGAACGATAGCGGTGCGTTGAGTAGCACGGCAGCCAAAGCAGAAGAAAGTACAGGCGTAAAATAAGAACCCACTGCCATAATCGTTACATTGCCATGTAAAATACCGACATTCCAGGCGGCGTAAGCAAATCCTAAAGTAAATGCCGCAGATATGAGTTTAACGATGACGGGGGTGCTAAAAACCATCTCTGGTTGTGGAGTTATAAAATAGTAAATCCATAGACTTGCTCCCGTCAGAAGAACGAAAACGGTAATGCCGTTAAATCCACGGGCATATTTATTAGTGACTGTGCAATAAGCTGCCCAGATAAACGCACCAATAAACGCCAAAAAATAACTTAATGGACTGGTGGTAATATTATTGATGATTTCATCATATTGTAGCCCATTGTCGCCGCCTAATACCCAACAGACACCCATCAAGGCTAAAAGCAATCCGGGAATAATCAGCCAGTTTGTTTTCTGACCATTAAAAAGAATGGCGAAAAGTATCGTCAGGCTGGGCCATAAATAGTTCACCATGCCTACTTCTATCGCCTGATGGCGGGTAGCAGCATAACCTAAGGAAAGCGCGAGGCAGATTTCATAACTCACGAATAAAAGACTCCCGGCAAGTAAATAGCCTTTCGGGATCTGCCGGATACGCGGGAATCCAACGGTGAATATTAATAGCAGTCCGCTTAATGAATAGATCGCCGCCGCACCACCGACCGGACCAAGCCCCTCACTGACGCCGCGAATTAACCCCACCATGGTGCTCCACAGGACGATCGCGATTAGCCCTATGAGCGTTGCTTTTTGTCGTGTCATGCTCGCTGTTTAGTCTCTCTTGCCGTTAAAAATTAAGCTGAAATTTATAGCATTTTTTTAACCGGCCTGTCAGGCAGTGGTGCGTTTTTCTACCGCCATTGAGGTAGGTCAATTTGCGCAGGCGGATTATTTTGTGGCAAACACGTGTTCTTTTTGATTTCGCGCAAAAAGATTCAGAATTTTACTGTTAGTTTCCTCGCGCAGTAATACCCCTGAAAAAAGAGGAAAGCAATGGACGTCAGTCGCAGACAATTTTTTAAAATCTGCGCGGGCGGTATGGCTGGAACAACGGTAGCGGCATTGGGCTTTGCCCCGAAGCAAGCACTGGCTCAGGCGCGAAACTACAAATTATTACGCGCTAAAGAGATCCGTAACACCTGCACATACTGTTCCGTAGGTTGCGGGCTATTGATGTATAGCCTGGGTGATGGCGCGAAAAACGCCAGAGAAGCGATTTATCACATTGAAGGTGACCCGGATCATCCGGTAAGTCGCGGCGCACTGTGCCCGAAAGGCGCCGGTTTGCTGGATTACGTGAACAGCGAAAACCGTCTGCGTTACCCGGAATATCGTGCGCCAGGCTCTGATAAATGGCAGCGCATTAGCTGGGAAGAAGCATTCTCCCGTATTGCGAAGCTGATGAAAGCTGACCGTGACGCCAACTTTATTGAAAAGAATGAGCAGGGCGTAACGGTAAACCGTTGGCTTTCTACCGGTATGCTGTGTGCTTCCGGCGCCAGCAACGAAACCGGGATGCTGACCCAAAAATTTGCCCGCTCCCTCGGGATGCTGGCGGTAGACAACCAGGCGCGCGTCTGACACGGACCAACGGTAGCAAGTCTTGCTCCAACATTTGGTCGCGGTGCGATGACCAACCACTGGGTGGATATCAAAAACGCTAACGTCGTAATGGTAATGGGCGGTAACGCTGCTGAAGCGCATCCCGTCGGTTTCCGCTGGGCGATGGAAGCGAAAAACAACAACGATGCAACCCTGATCGTTGTCGATCCCCGTTTTACGCGTACCGCTTCTGTGGCGGATATTTACGCACCTATTCGTTCCGGTACGGACATTACGTTCCTGTCTGGCGTTTTGCGCTACCTGATCGAAAACAACAAAATCAACGCTGAATACGTTAAGCATTACACCAACGCCAGCCTGCTGGTGCGTGATGATTTTGCTTTCGAAGACGGTCTGTTCAGCGGTTATGACGCTGAAAAACGCCAGTACGATAAGTCGTCCTGGAACTATCAGTTCGATGAAAACGGCTATGCGAAACGCGATGATACGCTGACTCATCCGCGCTGCGTGTGGAACCTGCTGAAAGAGCACGTTTCCCGCTACACGCCGGACGTCGTGGAAAACATCTGCGGTACGCCAAAAGCCGACTTCCTGAAAGTGTGTGAAGTGCTGGCCTCCACCAGCGCGCCGGATCGCACAACCACCTTCCTGTACGCGCTGGGCTGGACGCAGCACACCGTCGGTGCGCAGAACATTCGTACTATGGCGATGATCCAGTTGCTGCTCGGCAACATGGGTATGGCTGGTGGCGGCGTGAACGCACTGCGTGGTCACTCCAACATTCAGGGTCTGACCGACTTAGGCCTGCTCTCTACCAGCCTGCCGGGTTATCTGATGCTGCCGTCAGAAAAGCAGGTTGATCTGCAGTCTTATCTGGAAGCGAACACGCCGAAAGCGACGCTGGCGGATCAGGTGAACTACTGGAGCAACTATCCGAAGTTCTTCGTTAGCCTGATGAAATCTTTCTACGGCGATGCCGCGCAGAAAGAGAACAACTGGGGCTACGACTGGCTGCCGAAGTGGGACCAGACCTACGACGTCATCAAGTATTTCAACATGATGGACGAAGGCAAAGTCACCGGTTATTTCTGCCAGGGCTTTAACCCGGTTGCGTCCTTCCCGGACAAAAACAAAGTGGTTAGCTGCCTGAGCAAGCTGAAGTACATGGTGGTTATCGATCCGCTGGTGACTGAAACCTCTACCTTCTGGCAGAACCACGGCGAGTCGAACGATGTCGATCCGGCATCTATTCAGACTGAAGTATTCCGTCTGCCTTCGACCTGCTTTGCTGAAGAAGATGGTTCTATCGCTAACTCCGGTCGCTGGTTGCAGTGGCACTGGAAAGGTCAGGACGCGCCGGGCGAAGCGCGTAACGACGGCGAAATTCTGGCGGGTATCTACCATCATCTGCGCGAGCTGTACCAGGCCGAAGGTGGTAAAGGCGTAGAACCGCTGATGAAGATGAGCTGGAACTACAAGCAGCCGCACGAACCGCAATCTGACGAAGTGGCTAAAGAGAACAACGGCTACGCGCTGGAAGATCTCTATGACGCTAATGGCGTGCTGATTGCGAAGAAAGGTCAGTTGCTGAGTAGCTTTGCGCATCTGCGTGATGACGGTACGACCGCATCTTCTTGCTGGATCTATACCGGTAGCTGGACAGAGCAGGGCAACCAGATGGCTAACCGCGATAACTCCGACCCGTCTGGTCTGGGGAATACGCTGGGATGGGCCTGGGCGTGGCCGCTCAACCGTCGCGTACTCTACAACCGTGCTTCGGCGGATATCAACGGTAAACCGTGGGATCCGAAACGAATGCTGATCCAGTGGAACGGCAGCAAGTGGACGGGTAACGATATTCCTGACTTCGGCAATGCCGCGCCGGGTACGCCAACCGGGCCGTTTATCATGCAGCCGGAAGGGATGGGACGCCTGTTTGCCATTAACAAAATGGCGGAAGGTCCGTTCCCGGAACACTACGAGCCGATTGAGACGCCGCTGGGAACTAACCCACTGCATCCGAACGTGGTTTCTAACCCGGTCGTTCGTCTGTATGAACAAGACGCGCTGCGGATGGGTAAAAAAGAGCAGTTCCCGTATGTGGGTACAACTTATCGTCTGACCGAGCACTTCCACACCTGGACCAAGCACGCGTTGCTCAACGCAATCGCCCAGCCGGAACAGTTTGTGGAAATCAGCGAAACGCTGGCGGCAGCGAAAGGCATCGCCAATGGTGACCGTGTCACTGTCTCCAGCAAGCGTGGCTTTATCCGCGCGGTGGCTGTGGTAACGCGCCGTCTGAAACCGCTGAATGTAAACGGTCAGCAGGTTGAAACGGTGGGTATTCCAATCCACTGGGGCTTTGAGGGTGTCGCGCGTAAAGGTTATATCGCTAACACTCTGACGCCGAATGTCGGTGATGCAAACTCGCAAACGCCGGAATATAAAGCGTTCTTAGTAAACATCGAGAAGGCGTAAGGGGGCGAACAGATGGCTATGGAAACGCAGGACATTATCAAAAGGTCCGCAACTAACTCCATCACGCCGCCTTCTCAGGTGCGTGATTACAAAGCAGAAGTCGCGAAACTTATCGACGTTTCCACCTGTATCGGCTGTAAAGCCTGCCAGGTGGCGTGTTCGGAGTGGAACGACATCCGTGATGAAGTGGGGCACTGCGTCGGGGTTTACGATAACCCCGCCGATCTGAGCGCCAAGTCCTGGACGGTGATGCGCTTTAGCGAAACCGAACAGAACGGCAAGCTGGAGTGGCTGATCCGTAAAGACGGCTGTATGCACTGTGAAGATCCGGGCTGCCTGAAAGCATGTCCGTCTGCCGGTGCGATCATTCAGTACGCTAACGGGATTGTCGATTTCCAGTCGGAAAACTGTATCGGCTGTGGTTACTGCATTGCCGGGTGTCCGTTTAATATTCCGCGCCTCAACAAAGAGGATAACCGGGTATATAAATGCACGCTCTGCGTCGATCGCGTCAGCGTCGGCCAGGAACCGGCTTGTGTAAAAACTTGCCCGACCGGGGCTATCCACTTCGGCACCAAGAAGGAGATGCTGGAGCTGGCGGAACAGCGCGTGGCGAAACTGAAAGCGCGTGGTTACGAACATGCTGGCGTCTACAACCCGGAAGGTGTCGGTGGTACGCACGTCATGTACGTGCTGCATCACGCCGATCAGCCGGAGCTGTATCACGGTCTGCCGAAAGATCCGAAGATCGATACCTCGGTGAGCTTGTGGAAAGGCGCGTTGAAACCGCTGGCAGCGGCTGGCTTTATCGCCACTTTTGCCGGGTTGATTTTCCACTACATCGGTATTGGCCCGAATAAGGAAGTGGACGATGACGAGGAGGATCATCATGAGTAAGTCGAAAATGATTGTGCGCACAAAGTTTATTGATCGCGCCTGTCACTGGACCGTGGTGATTTGCTTCTTCCTGGTGGCGCTGTCCGGGATTTCGTTCTTCTTCCCGACGCTGCAATGGCTGACGCAAACCTTCGGTACGCCGCAGATGGGGCGCATTTTGCACCCGTTCTTCGGCATTGCGATTTTCGTCGCGCTGATGTTTATGTTCTTCCGCTTTGTGCATCACAACATCCCGGATAAGAAAGATATTCCGTGGCTGTTGAACATTGTCGAAGTATTGAAAGGCAATGAGCACAAAGTGGCGGATGTTGGTAAGTACAACGCC
Organism: Escherichia sp. MOD1-EC5433; assembly: GCF_002966005.1. Taxonomy (NCBI): domain Bacteria; kingdom Pseudomonadati; phylum Pseudomonadota; class Gammaproteobacteria; order Enterobacterales; family Enterobacteriaceae; genus Escherichia; species Escherichia sp. MOD1-EC5433. The sequence goes on from NZ_PTRL01000004.1 coordinate 69,603, forward strand.
GGACAGAAGATGATGTTCTGGTCAATCATGAGCATGATTTTCGTGCTGCTGGTGACCGGGGTGATCATCTGGCGTCCGTACTTTGCGCAGTACTTCCCGATGCAGGTTGTCCGCTACAGCCTGCTGATCCACGCGGCAGCGGGTATCATCCTGATCCACGCCATCCTTATCCATATGTATATGGCATTCTGGGTGAAAGGGTCGATTAAAGGGATGATCGAAGGGAAGGTGAGCCGTCGCTGGGCGAAGAAACACCATCCGCGCTGGTATCGTGAAATCGAGAAGGCAGAAGCGAAAAAAGAGAGTGAAGAAGGGATATAATCTCTTTTGAACTTTAGACAGAAAATGGCGCTGTAAAAGGCGCCATTTTTTTATTGCGCAGCCAGACGGCGTAGTCGCGACACATCCACCGTTTTTTCAGCCTCTGCCAGACTCCACGCGTTTTGCAGATTCAACCACATTTGCGGCGAACTGCCGATCACCACGGAAAGTTTAATCGCCATTTCCGGCGTCAAAGCCGCTTTTCCGGTCAGCAATCGGCTTGCCGTTGAGGGCGCAATTTCCATTGCTCTGGCAAACTCGCGCAGGCTGACGTTCAGTTCGTCCAGTGATTCCTGAATGATGTCCCCTGGACGGGGATGATTGGCCATTTTCATCAGTGATAGTCCTCGTAATCCAGTATGTATGCATCGCCATTGACGAACTCAAACGTTATCCGCCAGTTGCCCGAGACAGAGATTGCCCAAATTCCATCGCGATCGCCGCTTAACGGGTGTAGTCGGTAACCTGGCATATCGATATCAGCAAGACAGCTTGCTGCATCAATTACAGCGAGTCGGTGGCGTAATCTTTTGACTTGCGTCGGTATAACGCCGGAGGTTTTGCCAAGAAGAAACAAGTCACGCAATCCCTTGTGTCTGAAATTCATTATCATCTCTTCATCCTTGTTCCTTCGAAAGGAACACTATCACTATTGTTCCGTGCAGCGCAACAAATTTCGCTACGTTTTCGCGAATTGTGAGGGGAAAGATGAGGGAGGAAAAGAAGAAGAGTTAAATAGCGGAAAGCGTCTCGCAAAACAGGCTGCGACTCGAACATGGCAGTCGCAGCAATGGTCTCTTAGCGGCGGAAATCAATCACCATACGACCACGGATTTTGCCTTCTTCCATCTCGGTAAAGATGGTGTTGATGTCCGCTAACGGACGCAGGGCGACTTTGGGCACCACTTTACCTTCGGCGGCAAACTGGAAGGCTTCGGTGAGATCCTGGCGCGTGCCGACCAGTGAACCGACCACTTCAATACCATCCAGCACCAGCCGTGGGATGTCCAGGCTCATGGACTCCGGCGGCAGACCGACTGCCACAACACGCCCGCCTGCACGAACGGCATCAACCGCCGAGTTAAATGCGGCTTTGGCTACTGCTGTAACAACCGCAGCGTGTGCACCGCCCGCTTTCTCCTGCACAATTTTGGCGGCGTCTTCGGTGCGTGAGTTAATCGCTAAATCAGCGCCCATTTCAGTCGCCAGTTTTAACTGCTCATCATTGACATCAATGGCAATCACTTTGGCGTTAAAGACATTCTTCGCGTATTGCAGGGCGAGATTACCCAAGCCACCAAGACCATAGATAGCAATCCACTGACCGGGACGAATTTTTGACAGCTTCACCGCTTTATAGGTGGTGACGCCCGCACAGGTAATGCTGCTGGCAGCAGCCGAGTCCAGGCCATCTGGCACTTTTACTGCGTAATCAGCCACTACGATGCACTCTTCCGCCATGCCGCCATCAACGCTGTATCCGGCGTTTTTAACTGAACGGCAGAGCGTTTCGTTACCACTGTTACAGTATTCGCAATGACCGCATCCTTCGTAAAACCATGCCACGCTTGCGCGATCGCCTGGTTTTAATGAGGTGACACCTGGGCCAACTTCTGACACAACACCAATGCCTTCGTGTCCCAGAATCACGCCGGTTTTATCACCAAAATCGCCATTCTTAACATGAAGATCGGTATGACATACGCCACAACACTCCATTTTCAGCAGGGCTTCGCCATGTTTCAGTGAGCGCAGCGTTTTATCCGTAACGTCAACATGATGATCCTTCGTAACAACCGCAGCCTTCATAGTTCCTCCTTTTCGGATGATGTTCTGCATAGCAGGTGAGGCAAATGAGATTTATTTGCCACTACCCAGTATGGATGAGATCTGAAAAAGGGAGAGGATAATTGCCCGGTAACATTCACTACCGGGCGGAGACTTAGATGGAGGTACGGCGGTAGTCGCGGTATTCGGCTTGCCAGAAATTATCGTCAATGGCTTGTTGCAAAGCTTCGGCAGACGTTTTCACCGCCACGCCTTGCTGCTGCGCCATTTTGCCAACCGCAAACGCAATTGCGCGGGAGACTTTCTGAATATCTTTTAGTTCCGGTAGTACCAGACCTTCGCCGTTCAGGACCAGCGGCGAATACTGGGCAAGCGTTTCACTTGCCGACATCAGCATCTCATCGGTGATACGTGACGCGCCGGAAGCAATAACACCCAGCCCGATGCCTGGGAAAATAAAGGCGTTGTTGCACTGGGCGATAGGATAGATTTTATCTTTCCATACCACTGGATTAAACGGGCTACCGGTGGCAACCAGCGCGTTACCTTCGGTCCAGGCGATAATGTCCTGCGGAGTGGCTTCCACGCGTGAAGTCGGGTTAGACAGCGGCATCACGATCGGACGCGGACAGTGTTTATGCATCTCACGGATGATCTCTTCCGTAAACAGCCCGGTCTGTCCTGAGACGCCAATCAGAATATCTGGTTTTACATTGCGCACCACATCCAGCAGTGACAGCACATCGCTGTCGGTATCCCAGTCACTGAGGTTTTCGCGTTTCTGCACCAGTTTGGTCTGGAAAGGCAGCAGGTTCGGCATCTTGTCGGTGAGCAGACCAAAGCGATCGACCATAAACACTTTCTGTCGCGCCGCTTCTTCGCTTAATCCTTCGCGCTGGGTCTGAGCGATGATCATTTCGGCAATGCCGCATCCCGCTGAACCTGCGCCGAGGAAGACAATCTTTTTCTCGCTTAGCTGACCACCTGCTGCGCGGCTGGCTGCGATCAGCGTTCCTACCGTTACCGCCGCAGTGCCCTGAATGTCATCGTTAAAAGAACAAATTTCATGGCGATAGCGGTTAAGCAACGGCATCGCATTTTTTTGTGCAAAGTCTTCAAACTGTAGCAACACGTTCGGCCAGCGTTGCTTCACTGCCTGGATAAATTCGTCAACGAATTCATAGTATTCGTCGTCAGTGATACGCGGATTACGCCAGCCCATATACAACGGGTCGTTAAGCAGTTGCTGGTTATTGGTGCCGACATCCAGCACCACCGGAAGAGTATACGCCGGGCTGATGCCACCACAGGCGGTATAGAGCGACAGTTTACCGATTGGAATACCCATCCCGCCGATGCCCTGGTCACCAAGACCCAGGATGCGTTCGCCATCCGTCACCACAATCACTTTAATGTTGTGATTCGGCACGTTTTGCAGAATGTCGTCCATATTGTGGCGGTTCTGGTAAGAGATAAACACGCCGCGCGAACGGCGGTAGATCTCAGAAAAACGCTCACAGGCTGCGCCAACGGTCGGGGTGTAAATAACGGGCATCATCTCATCAAGATGATTGTTTACCAGTCGGTAGAAGAGGGTTTCGTTAGTATCCTGGATGTTACGCAGGTAGATGTGCTTGTCGATTTCGGTTTTGAATCCCTGATACTGGATCCATGCTCGTTCCGCTTGTTCTTCGATGGTTTCGACCACTTCCGGCAGTAACCCCAGCAGGTTGAAGTTACGGCGTTCTTCCATGCTGAAGGCGCTGCCTTTATTCAACAACGGAAATTCCAGCAGTACAGGGCCAGCGTAAGGAATATAAAGCGAACGCTGTTTTTTTGTTTTTGGTTCCATGTCACTCACTCTTTTTTGAATATCCATCCCTGGGGTTTTTATCGTCTTTGCTTTACCGCCAGGGCGTCGGCCCCAAGTATAAAGCAGATAAAAACAAAAACACCATTGCGCAGGCAATGGTGTTTAATCGTCATTGAGGACTGATGGTTATGAATTACTTTTCAGCGGGGCGTTTTCTGCCGGTTGGGTTATTTACCACGCTGGATTTGTCACCTTCGGTAACTATTTTGCGCTGGTTAGAAATTTTATGATCCAGTCCAAGAATATGACGTGCCTGACGGTTCGATTTCATTTTAACTCCTCAATCCTGTTGCTAGTTTTAAGGACAACATCGCCGTAGCGAAGAAACACGTGCTAAACCCCTAAATTAGGTTGCCGATCAAGCATAGCAGCTTAAAACGTAGGGTGCTGGCCACTGACCACATAATTGATGGTTTGCTGGTAGATATCACTGAGGATGTCGTTATCAGAAGCTTCCACCCATTTGGTCAGCTCCATGAGAATGTCATCTTCAGTGACAACACCGAGCTCTGCCCGAAGGCCTTGCTCAATGGCATTAACCAGAGCGGGTTCTGCTGTTGAATTTTCTGCCTGATAATAAGTAAACATAGTGATTCTCCGTGTCTGTGTATTTATGGTGTCTGCTACGGATCGCAGATTTATAAAGCACATTCAGCATGGCAAATATTTGCCGCTTCGTTGTTAAGATTAGTCCTGGTTGATGAATTTTATATTTTAACTACATGATATTCATGGGCATTATTGGCGGTTGTGGATTGATATTGCTGCGATATTTCTCAATACATATATTTCCAGTCGTCTGTTGTGGTAATTTTATTTAAGTGCAGAGGTAATATTTTCGACGGATTTTATTCGGAATATCCTGCTTATCTTCGTGCTATTTCTCACGTAGTCTATAATTTCCTTTTTAAGCCCACAGGAGAGCAACAATGACAATCCATAAGAAAGGTCAGGCACACTGGGAAGGCGATATCAAACGCGGGAAGGGAACAGTATCCACCGAGAGCGGCGTGCTGAACCAACAGCCGTATGGATTTAACACACGTTTTGAAGGCGAAAAAGGAACCAACCCTGAAGAATTGATTGGCGCAGCACATGCCGCTTGTTTCTCGATGGCGCTTTCATTAATGCTGGGGGAAGCGGGATTCACGCCAACATCGATTGATACCACCGCCGATGTATCGCTGGATAAAGTCGATGCTGGTTTCGCGATTACCAAAATCGCACTGAAGAGCGAAGTTGCCGTACCGGGTATTGATGCCTCAACCTTTGACGGCATTATTCAGAAAGCAAAAGCCGGATGCCCGGTTTCTCAGGTACTGAAAGCGGAAATTACGCTGGATTACCAGTTGAAAGCATAAGTACTCGCCGGATGATATTGTCATCCGGCAAGCATTTACACCAATATTTTCTGCTTATCTCAATGAAATCTCGCATTTAAACTGCATCGTCATTCTTTTCGTTATTCCCGCCTGTTCTCGAACAATCATTATTGCATCAGGTTGTAAACTCCTATTTCGTTCAGAATAACAGTAAAACTCTGTTTATTTATGTTCTCTGTTTGATGGTGAGAAACATTTATGGCATTGTAAGATTCAGTTGATTTAATTAATTTGAATTAATTAAATTTAATTAATGAGCTAATTAACATTGTTTAATAAGGATGAAACTATGTTGATGAAAAAGGTCTCTTTTGCTATTGCTTTAATATCTCTAAGTCAGTATGCAAGCGCATCTTCAGAATTTAATTTCTTATCTGACAATGTCTTTGGTGATGCTTCTCTTTCATTTCTGAATGGTGAGTCAGGTGAGTTTGTTTATAGCGATGGCGGCAAACTTAGCCAACTGGACTGGAAAATTCAAAATACCCCCATTATTAAAATGGGGCTAACCTGGGATGCAATCTCATGGCTGACGCTTAATGCTAAAGGCTGGACGACGATTGCGTCTGCCGGCACGCTGATGGATGATTATGACTGGCTCGAGCCGGGGCAGCACCACTGGAGCGATTGGTCACATCATCCGGCAACGCGGTTGAATTTTGCAAATCAGTTTGATCTCAATATGACAGGTTGGTTTTTAAAGGATCAAAACTACCAACTCGGCGCCATGTTAGGCTATCAGGAGACACGTTTCAGTTGGACGGCGAAAGGAGGTTACTATAGTTATGATAATGGTGCCGACACTGGAGATATTCCTCATAACCAAAGAGTTATTGGCTACCAACAAAAATTCAGTGCGCCTTATTTAGGTCTTTCTGGTAAATATATCTATCATGATTTTGATATTATTGCTCAATTTAAATATAGCGCCTGGGGAGAAGGGAAAGGAACAGATCAGCATTATTTGCGCAACATTACATTTAAAGATAAAGTATCCAACCAAAAATATTATTCAGGTCTTATTAATGTGGGGTATAACATTAATTCACAGGCACGTATTTTCACAGAAATGTCATGGAGTAGATTCTCTAATGATATTGGTAACACAGTAATTTCTTATAAAGAAAAGGGTGAAAGCGTAAAAGAGAAAGATTCGCCAGGGATGCAAAACTATAATTACATTATTGGCGCGGGCATTCAGTACAAATTTTAATATAGCGACGGGCGAATGGCGGAATATGAATACGTGAAATCTTGCCCGCCTGCGCGGGCAAGATGTACTAAGCGTCGATTTGAAGCGGTAGCGTAGTAGACATCCAGCCAGGGATCTCCTCAGCGGGCAAAGGACGTGAGAAGAAATAGCCCTGAATCACGGGGCAGTGGATCTTGCGTAACATCTCAAACTGTTCTTTCGTTTCCACACCTTCCGCCACTACGGTTAAGTTCAGGCTTTGCCCAATGCTGGTAATGGCTTCTAATAAGGCACGGATGCGTTTTTCGCTCAGGCAACGATCGACGAAACTTTTATCGATTTTAATTTCCGTTACCGGCAGGCTGACTAAGCGAGATAAGCCGGAAAAGCCGGTGCCGAAATCGTCGACAGATAAACCTACGCCCATATCCCGCAGGATCTGGATGCGTTTAAAGATCTCCGTATCGTGTTCCATCATCATGCTTTCAGTGATTTCCACCGTCAGCTGGTGGCCGTCAATCTGCCAGGCTTCCATCGCATCGCAAACCTGATTGGGTAGCTGATTACTGCGAAAATGCAGCGCAGATAAGTTTACGGATAACGCCGGGATATGAATATTCTGGCTTCGCCATTCTGCTAACTGGCGACAGGCTTCAGCAATTACCCAACGACCAATATTTTCAATTTCACCAATCTCTTCTGCGAGGGGAATAAACCGGGAAGGGGGAACATGTCCATGCTGCGGGTCATACCAGCGAGCAAGAGCTTCAATACCATACAGTTCGCCCGTTTCGGCGAAGATCTGCGGCTGGTAAACCAGCTTCAACTGGTTGTTGCTGATTGCTTCTTTCAGCGCCGCGCCTAATATCAACCGCTCTTTAACCATCTCGTTCATTGTCGGGCTAAAGAACTGCCAGCCGTTACCGCCGTTTTTGCGAATGAAATCCATTGCATTGTGGGCGGTAGAAAGCAGGTAGTCACGGTTTTTACCAACGTCGTAACTGATACCAATGCTTAAGGTTAAAGGAAAAGGCTGATCGTCAATGATGACCGGTTTGCTAACGACGTTGCGTAGCTCATCAGCGATTTGGGTAATGTTGCTGACTTCATCCTCCAGACTAATGAGGACAAACTGTGCACCTTCAACGCGGCAGAGATACTGATCGGGTTTGAGTTTTTCACGAAAGCGATTAACGACTTCTAACAATGCCTGATCGGCCCACGCATAGCCGAGGCTGTCGATCACATCCTGAATATGGTCGACGCCAATAAGATAAACCACCGGAGAGACGGCTCTATCAACAAGGTCATCGAGGTAATTGTGCAGATTATTGCGATTTGGCAAACCGGTCATCGGATCAAACTGGATTAGCTGTTCGATGTGCTGGCGGCTTTTCTCCTGTTCCAGCGCCAGTGCGGCCATATGCTGGCTGATGTCTGCCACGCGTTCGACAAATGCACTGGTTTCTGTCCCAGCAGCCGTCTTGATTTGCAGAACTCCCGCTGGTGCGCCATCGCGCTGGCGAATGGTAACAGCCCAGCTTTGTGCATTCTTTACTTCTGTCCCATGAGAGGACGACGCCCAATGCACTGGCATCCCATTACGCAATGCATACAGCGAAACATGCGATTCATGAAGAATGGATTCAATATTACGGCAAATGATTTCGCCCATTTCGTGAAACGGCGGGCTGCTGCACATGGCGGCGAGGATGTTGCCTTCCAGCTGGCGGATTTGCCGTTCTTCGGTGATATCTGAGAAGGTCATTACCAGGTTTTGTAGATGAGCAAGCACGTCATAGACCGGACTGATAGACGCTTTAATCCAGATATTTTCACCCGTGCGCGTTAATAGCAAAAATTCATCTTGATCGCGGGAGGTTTTCCACAAAAGCTGCTGTAAACGGATGCGGTTATCTGTCGGGTATTCAGGAATGTTAAGCAGCGCATCGGGCTGCATACCGCTGGCTTCGCTGATGCAATAGCCGAACATTTCTGTAAACGCGCGATTGCACTGAACGATATGGCGCTCAGGATCAAGCACAATCACAGGGCGGTCGAGATGATCCACGGCAATGAGCAACTGCCGGGTCTGTTCTTTCTGCGCCATTTCAACGCTGGCATCTCGCACCAGCGCCAGGTAATAAATTTTCCCCTCGGCAGTCACTTTTGACAGGGCAAATCGTGTCCATATTTTACTGCCATCTTTTTTCTCAAGCTGCAATTCCCGGCTCATTCCTTCGACACGCGCTTTACCTCCTTCGCGGTTATGCCGGATGTATTCAGGGTGTGCAGGGCGCAAATTATGGGGAATCAGCATATCGATGTTATTGCCAATGACCTCTTCGCGTTTATATCCCCAAAGCTTTTCTGCTGCGGGGTTGAAAAACATCACTTCATCATTTTCGTTAATTAACACCGCGCCCATCATATTTTGCTCAAGCGCGGGGAAAAAAATGCCGTCAGCGGCATTCTCTGCATCGGTTAGCTTCATGATTACCTCTGCATCCGGGCGAATCTAAAGACTGGCTTTCCAGAGTTCAACACGGTTTCTACCTCGTCTTTTGGCGATATACAGAGCTTCGTCGGCTATTTGAATTAAACGTTCATAATCCGGATGTCCATTAAACATGGCGGCGCCAATGGACAGAGAGAGGTAAATATCTTCGCCGTTTGCAGCTTTCAGTTTGGTTTTTTCTACCCGACTGCGGATACGTTCTGCGGTACGTAAAGTGTCAGTTTCTGAGGCTTCTGTCAGAACAATGATAAATTCATCACCACCGTAGCGGAAAACATAATCACTACTACGAACGTTGTCGTAAAACGCCTGCGAGACTTTACGCAGAATTTCGTCGCCGGTGTTATGTCCCCATGTATCATTGATCTCTTTGAATTTATCAACATCAATGATTAGAACAGACAACGGCGTGCCAGCCCGATTGGCATGGGCAATTTCACGTTTGAAGATAGTCGGCAGGAAACGACGGTTAAGTAGCTTAGTCAACACATCCATTCCTACTTCATGGCGAGAAACTTCTTCAAACAGTTCTCGTAGTAAGGTGGTAATTTGCGATACGGTATTTCGTATCTGCAATAAAAACTTCACTCGCAGACTTTTGTTACTCAGATTTTTGGCATGGAGTATTGTCTGATTAAAAACCCCGTCGAAATCCTGAATAAGGCGGGAGATATGACCTACTTCGGCAATACCGCTAAAATAATGACGACCTTTATGGTTAAACCATAAGCCAAAATCCGCCTGGCTTAACGGTAAGCTGCTGCCTAAATCAGAATCCAACAGGACTTTATAAATAACATCTAATTCCCATGAAAGTAATGAGGCTATTTGCCGTTCTTTTTCTTCTTCGGCATTTTCCAGTAGTGAGAAGATACGATAGTTTTCGTCTTCTTTAGCCGCACGACTGTCACTAAAGGTAAACGCACGGGTCATAACTTCCATGGCTATATCGATACTGTTAATCGAAAAATGATAAACCTGAAGTTTATCCGCAGGCGAATAATCAGAGGAAAATATTGCTGGATAGAGGATTTTCTTCAATACACGAAAACCCATCTCAACGATTTCTACGGGAATGCCAATACGGGCATGTACTTCGGCCACGGTATGTTGGATTTGTATAAGCCTATCAACATCGTCCGCTTGCGCAGAGAGCACATCGATAATCCATGTCTCCAGAGCACTTTTAAGTTGCCTTTCAACCTGTTCGTTACTCAAAAACTCTTCGGCATGTGGGTCAGTGCGTACAATACGATAAAACTCATTGCTCAGGTAATGGGCATGTGCAACAGCAATTTCTGCGGCTTTAGCGCGAATGAGAGGGGAAGCCTGGGTCACTAATCCAGTCCACTCATCTTTCATTCTTTTAAAGTACATCTCCATAATTCAGCCCCTTATACGACTGGAAAGGCAGATGGGATCGAAAAACGAAACGCAACATACTGGACAGACTTATCGCACCATATTCTCCTGAAATATGAGGATATAATGAAAAGAAATAAACGGATTAGACAGTTTTAATCTACGCTACTGTTCTTCTGAAGAGTATAGCCCATCGTGATTATTTTTCGGTGGTGACGAATATCGTATTGTTTTTCATGTTGATACTAATTAATCAGAGGATTATAGCAATCGGCTTATATGGAGATAATTTTATTTAAGAGGTTACGGCATTTTTGCAGGGTGACAAGCCGGTGCTTACATCACCGGCATGACACAGTAAAACAGGGCGTTTAACTTCCCCAACGACTTTGCAGATAACTAACGGCTTGTTGGGTCTGTGGCTTATTAAGGTAATCTTCGCGGAACAGAATCGTGCCGCTAATTTCGGGTACAGCATCGTTAAGATCAAGCTGCTTTTTTAGTTCTGGCACGCCGCCGTTAACCATCCAGTCAGGTTCTATCTTTGAGGGTTCACCCACTTTATAGAAGGCAACACCGATATATAGACGGGTTTTGGTCGGTTTAACGACATCTGCCCACCATTTTGCCAGTACGTCATAACGTGCGGCGCTACGTGAGAAAGGCCAGTAAATTTGTGGGGCAATATAATCCAGTAAACCTTGTTCTACCCAACGGCGGGTATCTGCATAGGATTCGTCATAGGCGGCTGCGCCTCGGGTATCGGAACCGAGCGGATCGTGTGATCGGTTGCGCCAGACGCCTGCCGGGCTAACGCCAAATTCAACCTCTGGCTTAATGCTTTTAATGGTGTGCGATACCTTTGCAATTAATTGCTGGGTATTGTTACGCCGCCAGTCTGCTTTTGATGCAAAAGCTCTCCCATATTTGCGGTACGTCTCGTTATCGTTCAGCAGCGAACCCGGTGATTCAGTGTAGAAATAATCGTCGAACTGCACGCCATCTATCGGATAACGGGAAACCACTTCCGCAACTATTGATGTGATCCAATCCTGAACCTCAGGGATACCAGGGTCGAGAACAAAACGGTCGCCCGACGTTCTGATCCAGTCGCGATGCTGCACGTAGACACTGGCTGGTTGCTGTGACAGGGTGCTATTCAATTCCCTGATAGTTCCGGGTTTTGTGTTAACCGACACGCGGTAGGGGTTAAACCAAGCGTGCACTTTCATCCCACGCTTGTGGGCTTCGTCGAGCATAAATTGCAGCGGATCGTAACCTGGATCTTCACCAATCTTGCCAGTCATAAGATCGGACCACGGTAAAATTTCCGATGGCCAAAGGGCTGTACCATCGGGCTTTACCTGGAAAAAAACCGTATTGATGCCGAGACGTTGTAGATGATCTAACTTGTCAATCATCGCCTGTTGTTGTACACGGGCTCGGCTGGTGGGGTTACTGATATTAACCGAGGAAACAGGTGGCCAGTCGAGGCGAGACACAGTGGCCAGCCAGATACCGCGCATCGGTTGCGCTGATTGATGTGTGGTCGCTGGTGGTTTTGAACCTGCTGGTGGTGTAGTTATTGGCGTTGGCGGTGTGGTCTTACAACTACACAGTAAAAGAGCCAGAGCAACGAGTGTGGCTGGCTTTTTGATCGCTAATTTCACGTTTCGGGAGCAGATATCCATATATGCTGGTTTCCGGTAAACAGATGTGTTGCTCATTCTCGTACTTATCTGGGGCAAGTCAATACGATAACAGGTACGAAAAAGGGAGCGATTAACTATCGCTCCCTTGTCTTATCTCCTTCAGAGATGGTTAATGTTTCTTATCGTTCATCACAATATAGTGCGGTGAACGAGCACGTGGATGCAGGAAGAAGTGACCTTTCGGTGCGTTCTGGCTGTTAATTGGCTCCAGTGTCACACCGGTATTCGCTTTGCCTTTACGATCGTGGATGGCATAGAGAATAAAGGGCAGGGCAAGTACCACCAGGAAGCTAACGACCAGTAATTCGACATACATATCGGTAGAGTCACCCTGGATATTATCCGGCGGCAGGAAGGAAACAATAAATGCCATGATTGAGGTCAGCAGGCCGACAATAGCCACAACCAGTTTCACGCCTTTACCGCCTGGGATATTAAATGTGCGTTTTAAGTCAGGATGTTTAAGGACTAACACAATGTAGCCAATAAACAGCATGAAATAAGCACACAGATAAATCACCACCGTCAGAGCCAGTGCGATCAGGAAGGACATGTTGTTACCACCACCGGTATTGGTGAGGATAATCAAGGCGATAGAGGTGATCACCAACTGAGAAATAACCAAAGTGACCGGCACGCCATTTTTGTTCATTTTGGCGAACGCTGGAGGTAACAGGTTTTTCTGCGCTGTAACATACATCCCGCGAGAAGGACCGACAATCCAGGAGGCGATTTCTGCCAGAACACCCAGCAGCAGCAGTGCGGAGATCACGCGAACCGTCCACTCAATTTCCGGTGCCACGTGGGACATCAGAACGGTAAAGGTTTGCATTACCCCAGCGGACAGATTGATTTCATTACCCGGAATGACCATCGCAATGGACAAACCACCAACCGAGCTTAAACAGATTGCCGCCACCATCAGCAATAACATTGCCAACGGATAATCGCGCCCAGGATTGCTCATTTCATTGACGTGGGTTGCGGAGGCTTCTACCCCCATATAACTCAATATGAAGGCAACAAACACAACCAGGGTGCCAACTTTAGAGAAATCCGGGAAGAAGGTTTTTGCATCCATTTCGATAGCAACTGGCGCACCGGAGTGCAGGTAAATCGCCGCTAATGCAATCAAAATAAATGCGGGTAACAGGATACCGGCAAAGAAGCCGACTTTAGCAATTCGCGCTGTATATTTAGTACCGCCAAACTGAGTTAATGCCAGAACCCAAAGAATGATGAGTGCCGCAATGGTTTTTGTTACCGGATCTTCATTCAGTGCTGGCCATTTAAGAATGTAGGAGAGTGCCCCTAACACGAAATAGAGCATCGGAATAAAGCCGATAGCGATTTGCAAATAACCAAATGAGATCGCTGCAAATCCCCATTTTAACCCCAGGGTATTCGATACCCAGGCGAAAACGCCACCTTCTTCCCAACCGTCCACGGTAGCCATTTCCGCAGCACAGAGCCCAACGGGAATAAACCATAAAATCCCGCCTAATAGCAGGAAGAAAACTAATGAAAAACCGGATGTTGCAAAGGTAGGATATTCATAAACAGCCATTACCATCGATGCCGTAATAGCGAAGAATCCAAGTAATGTTAGCTGCTTAGCTTTACCTGTCTGTACTGATGTAGCCATATTTTCCCCCTAAAACGGTATTCCTGTCGGAACCGCGCCTGTCTTGTTCTGAAGCGTATTCAGAGCAATATTTTTCCATTGCTAATGCCAGTGAACAGACTCTGGAATTTGTCCCGAAACGGGATCGTTCCGGGACGCCATTACCATCTAAACGTTATCAGGTATGTTTAAAGCTGTTCTGCTGAGCAATACCCTGCAATTTCGGGTGATCGCTGAGATATTTCAGGGAGGCTTTGTAGTCTTCCAGCAACAGTTCAGCGAAGTCCATTTCGAAGCCACGGCGGCACATAATACGCATCACCACAATGTCGGTGGCTTCACCGCCAAGGGTGAAGGCCGGAACCTGCCAGCCGCGCAGGCGCAGACGTTCAGAGAGGTCATACAGGGTATATCCCGGATCTTCGCCATCTTTCAGTTTGAAACAAACCGCCGGGATACCTTCGTCCGGGCGACCGGTGCAGATGAATTCATACGGTCCCAGTTTAGCGATTTCATCCGCCAGGTAAGTGGTGACCTGGTAAGAGGCGTTCTGTACTTTGGTGTAGCCTTCGCGACCAAGGCGCAGGAATTCATAGTATTGCGCAATTACCTGGCCGGCGGGGCGAGAGAAGTTGATGGCGAAAGTCCCGATTTGACCGCCGAGATAGTCAACGTTGAACACCAGTTCTTTCGGCAGTGCTTCTTCATCACGCCAGATAACCCAGCCGCAGCCGAGCGGAGCCAGACCAAATTTATGACCTGAAGCACTGATTGATTTCACGCGCGGCAGGCGGAAGTCCCAGACAATATCAGGAGCCACGAACGGTGCCAGGAAGCCACCGCTGGCGGCGTCGATGTGCATATCGATATCGATCCCGGTGTCGGCCTGGAATTTATCCAGCGCATCGTGCAGCGGTTGCGGGAACTCATAGTTACCGGTGTAAGTCACACCAAAAGTCGGCACCACGCCGATGGTGTTTTCGTCGCAGGCTTCAATCATGCGTTTCGGATCCATGAACAACTGACCCGGGCGCATAGGGATCTCGCGCAGTTCCACATCCCAGTAGCGGGCAAATTTATGCCAGCAGATTTGCACCGGCCCGCACACGAGGTTGGGTTTATCGGTCGGTTTACCTGCGGCTTCCATTCGTTTGCGCCAACGCCATTTCATTGCCATCCCGCCGAGCATACAGGCCTCGGAAGAACCAATGGTGTTGGTGCCAACGGCCTGACCGTTTTTCGGCGCAGGCGCGTGCCACAGGTCGGCAACCATGTTTACACAACGCAGGTCGATAGCTGCGGACTGCGGATATTCTTCTTTATCGATCCAGTTTTTGTTGATCGACAGATCCATCAGCTTATGAACATTTTCGTCGTCCCAGGTCTGACAAAATGTGGCAAGGTTTTGTCGGGCATTGCCATCCAGGTATAATTCATCATTGATAATCTGGAATGCGATGTCATCGCGCATTTCGTGCAGCGGAAAACGTTTAGATTCCGCGATAGTGGAAATAGATTTCGCACCAAAACGTGAATCGAGTAGTTCTGACCTTAAATCCGTTACTTGCTTCTTATCCATTTCAAACTCCTTAAAATGATTGGATCGCATTAAAAAAAGTAGGATTTATCGATAAAGTAAGCAAGCGTAATGGCTTTGGTTTTAAATAACAAAATCCTAACCGATTTTTGATTTTCGGAATAAGTACTGTGTATTTTTCATAATTAATTACAATGAGATACAACAGTTTCCGATAATGGGTATTGAGTTATATGTTGTTATTTTTCTGTGATTTTCCTACGCAACATGATTATCACATAAAAATCAGCCAGTAAAATATCATTATTCGCCCTCATTAATTTATGAAAGCGGTGGATAATATTGTCAAATAACAAAGGTTATTACTGGAATCTCAGCCAACCATGTTAACGAGTGATTTTTATTTCTACAGCCATAGTCCAGTATAGATGTGCGCAGATAATAACGATGCGGAAAATTAAGTAATATCTATAAGATATTTCCTGGTCGAAGATCACATGACTATAAATGAGGATTGACATACCACCGAAGGCTTATTGACTTATTTTAGCTGTAATGCACCCCATCTACGGAAGGCCAGTTGCGATTACTAAATAATAACTACGCAACCGTAATTTAGTCAGCATCCAATAGAACTTACCCCTTTATATTAACTCTTGCACAAAAAGCTAAATTCATATTTACAAACAAAAATATAATCCCGGCCCTGTCACCAGACGAGTAATTGCAACCACTGAATGTTCAGGGTGGCGATGCGCTTTCTTTCATAAAGGTATTTCCTTTTCTGCGGAAAAGGAAACCGGGAAATATCCGGTTTTTCTGACAAGCAAACGTTTTTATATGCGTTTGCTTATGTTCGTTAATTCGTTCATCAGGAAATTATCTCAATGTCACGTTTTAAAAAAGCTAATAAACAACCACGCTTTCGTTATTCAGCCCTGGCTCACTGCGTGGCGTGGGCAAACATCTCTATTCAGGTTCTTTTTCCACTGGCTGTCACCTTTACGCCGACAATGACGGCGCGAGCGGCTCTGCCTCGTCTAAGTACGGAAAATACTGCGGTTGCTACTGACAATAATGCAGAAAAAAATATCGCGTCGTTTGCCGCGAATGCCGGTAAATTTTTAAGCAGTCAGCCGGATAGCGATGCGACACGCAATTTTGTTACCGGAATGGCCACAGCTAAGGCTACCCAGGAAATCCAGGAGTGGCTTGGAAAATATGGTACGGCGCGTGTCAAATTGAATGCCGATAAAGATTTCTCGCTGAAAGACTCTTCGCTGGAAATGCTTTATCCGATTTATGATACGCCTTCAGATATGCTGTTCACTCAGGGGGCAATACATCGTACCGACGATCGTACTCAGTCAAATATTGGTTTCGGCTGGCGTCATTTTTCAGGCAATGACTGGATGGCGGGGCTGAACACATTTATCGATCATGATTTATCCCGTAGTCATACCCGTATTGGCGTTGGTGCGGAATACTGGCGTGATTATCTGAAACTGAGTGCCAATGGTTATATCCGGGCTTCTGGCTGGAAAAAATCACCAGATATTGAAGATTATCAAGAGCGTCCGGCTAATGGTTGGGATATCCGCGCAGAGGGATATTTACCGGCCTGGCCGCAGCTTGGCGCAAGCCTGATGTATGAACAATATTATGGCGATGAGGTAGGGCTGTTTGGTAAAGATAAGCGCCAGAAAGACCCACATGCCATTTCCGCCGAGGTGAACTATACGCCAGTGCCTCTTCTGACACTGAGTGCAGAGCACAAGCAGGGCAAGAGCGGTCAGAATGACACTCGCTTTGGTCTGGAAGTTAACTACCGGTTTGGCGAGCCTCTGGAGAAACAACTCGATACGGATAGCATTCGCGAGCGTCGGGTACTCGCAGGCAGCCGTTATGATCTGGTTGAACGTAATAACAACATTGTTCTTGAGTATCGCAAAGCTGAGGTGATCCGTATTGCTCTGCCTGATCGTATTGAAGGTAAGGGTGGACAGACGGTTTCGCTTGGTCTTGTAGTCAGCAAAGCAACTCACGGTCTGAAAAATGTGCAATGGGAAGCGCCGTCCTTGCTGGCCGCAGGCGGTAAAATTACCGGTCAGGGTAACCAGTGGCAAGTGACGCTCCCGGCTTATCAGGCAGGCAAAAACAATTATTACGCAATTTCTGCGGTCGCATACGATAACAAAGGCAATGCCTCAAAACGCGTACAGACTGAGGTGGTTATCACCGGGGCAGGTATGAGCGCCGATCGCACTACGTTAACGCTTGACGGTCAGAGCCGTATCCAAATGCTTGCTAACGGGAGTGCGCAAAAGCCGCTGGTTCTGTCTCTGCGAGACGCCGAAGGGCAGCCAATCACGGGTATGAAAGATCAGATCAAAACTGAACTGACGTTTAAACCTGCCGGAAACATCGTAACGCGTGGCATTAAGTCTGCTAAATCACAGGCACAACCAACTCTGGGGGAGATCACCGAAACAGAAGCTGGGGTGTACCAGTCGGTCTTCACCACCGGTACGCAATCAGGTGAAGCAACCATTACGGTGAGCGTTGATGGCATGAGCAAAACCGTCACTGCTGAACTGCGTGCCACTATGATGGATGTGACAAAATCGACTCTGAGTGTGAATGAGCCGTCAGGTGACGAGGTTGCCAATGGTCAGCAATCCTACACGCTGACGCTTACTGCCGTGGATACCGATGGCAACCCTGTGACGGGAGAAGCCAGCCGCCTGCGATTTGTTCCACAGGACAGCAATGGCGTTACCATTGGCAGCATTTCGGAGACAAACCCAGGTGTTTACAGCGCCACGGTTTCTTCGACCCGCGCAGGAAACATTGTTGTGCGTGCTTTTAGCGAGCAGTATCAGTTGGGAACGTTACAACAAACGCTGAAGTTTGTCGCCGGACCGCTTGATACAGCGCATTCAACCATCACCCTGAACCCGGATAAACCGGTAGTTGGTGGCACGCTTACAGCTATCTGGGCAGCAAAAGATGCCTATGACAACCCGGTGACCGGTCTCACTCCAGATACACCGTCATTAACAGGGGCTGCCGCTGCGGGTTCTTCAGTTTCAGGCTGGACGGATAATGGCGATGGGACGTGGACTGCGCAGATTTCTCTGGGTACTACGGCGGGTGAATTAATTGTTATGCCGAAGCTCAACGGCCAGGATGCAGCAGCTAATGCGGCTAAAGTGACCGTGGTAGCTGATGCTTTATCTTCAGGACAGTCGAAAGTATCCGTTGCATCGGATCGCGTAAAAGCAGGGGAAAGCACGACTGTGACGTTTGTGGCAAAAGATGCGCATGGTAACGCAATCAGCGGTCTTTCCCTGTCGACAAGCCTGACGGGAGCTGCGTCTGAAGGGGCGAACGTTTCCAGCTGGAGCGAGCAAGGCGATGGTTCCTATGTCGCTACGCTGACCACCGGCGGAAAGACAGGTGATCTTCGCATTATGCCGTTATTCAACGGCCAGCCAGCTACCACCGACGCCGCGCAGTTGACTGTCGTCGCGGGCGATCAGGCAGTTTCTACTTCAACGCTGACTGTAAAAGATGCCAATCTTGCTATTGAAAGCACAACGGAACTGACTTTCTCCGCCAGAGACCAGTTTGGAAACGCGCTTACCGATATTGACACCGCTAAACTTGGCGCATCGCTTTCCGGTGACGCTGCGTCTGGTAGTTCAGTTACAGGCTGGAGCCATAAAGGCAACGGCGAATACACGGCTGTTCTGCGTTCGGGAACGCGGGCAGGCGCGCTGAACATTATGCCGCAGATCGATGGCAAAAACGCTACAGCACAGGCAACTCCGGTTAACGTTAAAGCGGGGACTATTGCGGTTGACCACTCGGAAATGACCGTATCAAAAACGTCGATTACCGCAGGCGAAAGTATCACGCTGACGCTGACTGTGAAGGATAAATTCGGCAACGCAATCACCGGTATTACACCGGAAACACCGCAATTTGGTGGTGATGCATACAACGTCAACCAGCAGCGTCCATCCGTCAGTCAGTGGACGGAGAAGGGCAATGGAACCTATACGGCGATGCTGACTGCTGGCGCAACGGGAGTTGGTGAGTTAACCATCATGCCGCGCGTTGATGGCGCTGATGCTCTGAAGCAGGCGGTTTCTGTCACCATCGCCGCCGGGGAGATGTCGTTAGTGAACTCCACGCTTGTTGCAGATAATGAAGCCCCGATGATCAAAACGACGACACAATTGACCTTCACGGCGAAGGATGCGAACGGTAACCCTGTAAGTGGTCTGAAACCTGATGCTCCAGAATTTAGTGGCGTAGCCAGCACAGGGACGGAACAACCTTCGGCAGGAGCCTGGACGGAACAAAGCAATGGCACCTATGTTACGACGTTAACCACAGGCTCTGCAGCCGGTCAACTGGTTATCTGGCCCCGAGTGAATGGCAAAGATGCTGCTTCGAAACCGCTACTGCTGAACGTTGTGGGTAACGCTTCTGAGGCTAACATTCACGATATTTCAGTGAATGTTGATAACCAACTGGCTGATGGACAGTCCGCCAACAAGGTTACCCTGACCGTAACGGATTCCTATGGTAACCCGTTGCAGGATCAAACGGTAACACTGACTCTGCCTGAGGGGGTGAGCAGCAAGACGGGGAATACGGTAACAACGAATGCGGCAGGTAAAGCCGATATTGAGCTGATGTCCACCGTTGCCGGGGAACACACAATCACGGCCTCGGTGAATAAAAATCAGAAGACTGCCACGGTGAAGTTCAAAGCGGATGCCAAAACCGGTCAGGCAAGCCTTCAGGTTGATACTGCCGATCAAAAAGCAGCAAACGGCAAAGATGCCTTTACGCTGACGGCAACTGTTGAGGATAAAAACGGCAACCCTGTTCCCGGAACTATGGTCGCCTTTAATCTGCCTCGGGGCGTCACACCGCTTAATGACGAGAGTACCTGGGTGAAGACCAGCGATGAAGGTAAAGCCGAGCTGCGAGTCGTTTCTGTGACTGCGGGAACGTATGCAATCACCGCAACGGCAGGAAATGACCAGATGTCGGATGCGCAGAGCATCACGTTTGTGGCTGACAAGGCTACGGCAACCATCTCGAGTATTGAGGTGATTGGCAACCGCGCACTGGCAGATGGTAAAGCCAAACAGACTTATAAAGTTACGGTTACTGATGCCAATAACAACCTTGTGCAAGGTAGTGAAGTGACGCTGACCGCCAGCCCGACAACGTTAGATCTGGAGCCGAACGGGACTGCAACAACTAATGAGCAAGGGCAGGCTGTATTCACCGCTTCTACCACTAAAGCGGCGATATATACGCTAACAGCGAAAGTGAATCGGACCGACGGTCAGGTATCGACGAAAACTGCCGAATCCAGATTCGTTGCGGATGATAAAAATGCAGTACTTGCTGCATCATCTGATGTAAAAGAACTGGTAGCAGACGGAGTGGCGACCGCAACGCTGGATGTTACTCTAATGTCGGCTGGCAACCCTGTTGGGGGAAATATGTGGGTCGACATTAAGGCTCCGGAAGGCGTGACGGAGAATGATTACCAGTTCTTGCCGTCGAAAGCTGACCATTTCGTGAACGGGAAAATCACGCGTAAATTCAGTACCACTAAGCCAGGGGAATATACATTTACATTCAACACTCTGACGTATGGTGGGTACGAAATGCAGCCTGTGACGGTGACTATTAACGCTGTGAAAGCTGCTACTGAAGAGGGTGAGGAGGTAGTAAAATAATTGTCCCCGGAATGAAAAACTCGCTGTAATAAAGAATAATGGCGTTGACATTCTCAACGCCATTATTCCACTAAATACCTACCCTGATACTGATTAGACGGTAGCAGGGTAGGGTAATCCTCAATGTGACACCGATACAAACTAAGCTGGGCGAACGGGGATAAAAATTTCGCAAACAACATAATTGCTATCCTTTTCTACGAAAGTTTTATCGTAGTAAAATCGCTCAATATCACTGCCGTTGACTCTGACTAACCCCCTCGCTGGCAGTTCTATCAGATAGAGGTTCCGCACCCAGTTAGCGTAGTGCTCCCAATCTCCTTCATAGCGGAAAGATGCATAAAGCCCTCCAGCCGTTATCCATTCCTTTGGCATGTCTGTATCCGCATGGTTGCATACAGTACCGGCGAAAGTTTCAACTGTGAGCAAATCTACCGATTTTGTTGATGGTGTATACGCTGAGACGTAATAGATATCCATCTTCAAATTTTGCAGACACCGGGATAAATGATTACGCCGCAGTTTTGCTTCTTCATCTGGTGGCGTATTAGATAGCTCAATATCATATTTAAATGCATTGCCAAAAATACGTGTTTCAGGAAGATGGATTAATGTGCAATCTGTCTTTTGATGTTGACGCGTTAATAACGGGGGTAAAATATTTGTTAGATCCCAAAAATCACGGTGCCGATATTCTCTGGGAGAACATCCAAACAATTTTTTAAATTCACGACTGAATGACTGCTGTGAATCAAAATGCAAAGAGAGCGCAATATCAAGCATTGATTTAGCAGTAAGTCTGACAAGAATGGCTGCCCGACAAAGTCTTCGTTTGCGGATGTATGCGCCCAGGGGCATGTGCATGTAGTTTCTGAACAGAAGTTGAATATTGCGTCTGCTGTAGCCAGATTTCTGTGCAATATCTTCGATTGAGATAGGGTGATCGAGATTGCACTCAATCCACTCCAGGAGCTGCTGTAAAATCTTCTGCCTGATCATAACATTCTCCATTTATCTTTAGTCACTTTGCACATTTTCCTGGCGACAGTGGCTTTGAGTATATCAAAAACAGAAATACCCGAGGCAAAACGATTGATAGTGCCTGTCGGGTAATGGGGAGGGAGCATGTACATTAAAGCTATGAGGTCGGTACGGTGGTCAGGTGTATGTTGATATCTTGTATTTAACATAATATACATTATGCGCACCAAGGTTGTAGCTCCCATATTCTAATCATTTAGAGATGTCACTTTTTCTGGCATAAAGGATTGAACCTTATTGCCGTGGAGACATCAGGATGCTAGTGACCATGTCAGATAAAGAACTGAACAGGATTAATGTCATTCAGTCGGTTGTCGAAAAGCGCATGCGCCGTCGTGATGCTGCACACCAACTTGCTCTGACCGAACGTCAGACTCAGCGTTTGATGAACCGCTTTCGTGAATCTGGTGCTGCAGGTCTGGCAAACCTTCGACGAGGACGCCCCGGTAATCACAGACTTTCTGAGTCACTGAAGTTGCGAGTACTTTCTTTACTTCACGATAACTACAGTGACTTTGGACCAACGCTTGCCGCAGAAAAATTGCGCGAACGCCATAACATCACGGTGTCTGTTGAAACGCTCAGAAAATGGATGACGGCTGATGGACTCTGGGTCCCATACTCGCGTCGCAAGCCACGTGTTCATCAACCCAGATACCGGCGTGACTGCCTCGAAGAACTTGTTCAGATTGATGGTTCCCCGCATGACTGGTTTGAAGGACGTGCGCCGAAATGCTGCCTGCTCGTCTTTGTTGATGACGCTACTGGCCGCCTGATGCACCTGCGCTTTGGTGAGACTGAATCAGCCTTTGATTACATGATGGCCACTCGTGAGTATCTTGAGCAACACGGCAAACCCCTGGCGTTTTACAGTGATAAGCACGGCATTTTCAGGGTCAATAATGGTGGTTCCACCACGACCGGTGTTACGCATGAACTCGAACGCGATGGTAAGCGTGATCGGAGCAAAAAGATGCCTAAACGACGCGCACAAGCCAGGGTTCAGGAGCAACTCAGGGCAATTAACCCGGTTTTGGCAAATCCCGAGGAATTCAGGGCCAGCCTAAAACGCTGACCCCTGCTCTTTTTTATTCAACTACACAAAAGAGTCAGGACATTGCTTGCTAATTGTTTCAGAAATTTCTCGGATCAGTTCAGCGCACCCAAGAATAAAAGCATTATCTGCTTTGATGAGAGATCTTATCGCTGAAACATCCCCTTCTTCGTAAACTGGAGTGTGGGGAGTTTCAACATCAAATTCAAGAACATTGATCTTGGTTACAAGTTGCCTGTAACTTGCACCATCTCCATGTGCTTCAGCTCTTCATGGATGACGCCACCGGTCGTCTGATGCACCTGCGATTCTGTGATTCAGAAAATGCGTTCGACTACATGATGGCCACCCAGCAATACATTGATAATAAACGTTACCGTGAGCTGGGACCTGCCGGTCTGGTCAGCCAGCGCAGGAGAAAGCCCGGCAACCATCAGTTAAACACTGCCATCAGAGACCAGACCCTGCAGTTTATTCGCACACGTGGTCGGGGGATGAATCCGTCTGCAATCTGGCGAATTCTGACCACAGAATACGGTGTCCGGATTTCAAAAGAGACCGTGCGGAAAATGATGATTACAACCGGCGCTTTGCGAAATCGCCTCGGCATGACTTTGATGTTCACCGGCCACTTGAAACTGATGATGATCTAGCCGCATCTTTCACATGGCGGGAACTGCGACGTGTTTCAAAATCTTTAACGGTGCAGTACTTTATCTGATTGAAGATAATGAGATGAGTTAAGCCGCAGGGCTATCGGGAAATATATCGAGGTCTGGCATTACCCGGAAGGTCGTAAAGAACTCTGCCTTAACGGTGAAGCTCTTCCCTACTCCACCTATGATCGGCTCCAGGAAATCGACCAGGGGGCTATCGTGGACAACAAACGACTCGGACGTACCCTTGAATTTATCAAACTGTTTCAGGATAAACGCGATAATAACCGTTCACAGGCACTCCCTGCCGGTGATGGCCCAGAAAACCAGGCGAAAAGAAATCGCAACGTTCACTGAATGGTGACGATATGCTTGATGCGTTGAAGACGTTACAGTCCCGTTCTGAAGAAATTTTCGGTACAAGGAAATGACGAAGCTCTGAAGGCAGACATAATCCCACCCTTCACAGAACTGAATTGCCAGAGACATTAATGTCCGCTTTGAGCGAGGAGCGGTCATTAGCCCCTCAGCCGTATGCCTTAAAGAGCGTACGCCAGAAATAAAAGGATTGCGCTACTGCGCATTCCTACTTTGACGGGATGTGACCCATGTCATCGCCACCGCACCCAGAAGTAACAAACCACTTAAACCAAAAGCACTTCTCCATCCCAGACTGTCGAATACCAGACCTCCAGCCGTTGAACCAAGTGCAATAGATAGCTGAATCACCGCAACCATGAGGCCTCCCCCCGTCTCTGCATCTTCGGGTAACGCACGTGCTATCCATGTCCACCACCCCGTTGGCGCAGCCGTTGCAAGTAGCCCCCACAGGCTGAGTAAAACGGCAACAGCCCAGATGTGGTGTCCGACCAGCAGTAACGCACCGGTAATCGCTGCCATAAGCAACGGGATCATGATTAATGTCTTATAAAATATGGTGTTCAGGAATGTTGAGACGAGCATTGTGCCGACAAAACCTGCTACACCTATTGCGAGCAAAATCAGAGAAAGATCAGAAGCTCCCACTCTGGTGACGCTTTCCAGAAAGGGGCGCACGTAGGTAAATAAAGCAAACTGTCCCATAAAGAAGAGCCCACAGGCCAGCAGTCCCGTTGGTACGATGGCGACACTGAACAGACGAAGCACAGACCCCTGTGGTTTATGTGTTTTATCGCTTTCCATCGAAGGCAGGCTGATCCATTGCCAGATGAACGCAGCCATCGCAAGGGGGACCAGACATAAAAAGGTGCCACGCCAACCGATGGTTGTCCCCAGATAGCTACCAAGCGGCGCAGCCACAACGGTGGCCAGCGCGTTGCCGCCGTTAAAAATTGCCAGTGCGCGGGGGACCTGGTGCTGCGGCACGAGCCGAATGGCGGTTGCAGCCGACATTGACCAGAATCCTCCGATGACGACGCCAATCAGAGCCCTCCCCAGCATATAAACCGGATAGTTAGGCGCTATGGTGATAACTATTCCCGATATGGCCATTAAGACCGTCAGCCCCAGCAGAAGATATTTTCGATTCAGGTCTCCGACAATACGGGAGATAGTCAGACTGGTAAGCACCGCCAGCGCGCCAGACACAGCAATTCCTTGCCCTGCCAGCCCTTCGGTAACGTGTAAATCATGGGCAATGAGCGTAAGCAGGCTGACTGGCATAAACTCAGAAGCGATCAGCACAAACACGCAAAGCGTCATGGCAAATACGCCGCTCCAGTATGCATGCGTTTTTTCGTATGATTGTTTTAGACTTATAGTGAACATTATTAGCATCCCTTAATATCGAACCAGCCAGATTCAGGCGCAGTCGGGTCAGAAGTTATTCAGGGAATAACGACATAATAGTTGGGTGAGAATAGAGGGCGATGTGGCATATTCTGCATCACATCAGGCAGTTAAAAGCCACCCGTTTACGACAGGTGGCCTGGTAAACCTTTCGGGTTATCTTAAGTTTGCCTTGAAAAATTGCTCAAATTTGGCAAATGGGATCTTACCCGCAACGTTGTCATACAGATCAACATGGTTTGCCCCGGGAACAATCACTAACTCTTTCTCTTTGCTGCCGATCGCGTTAAAGGCATCTTCAGCAAAATAGCGTGAATGGGCTTTTTCGCCGGTCACGATGAGTGTAGGGATAGTAACTTCATTAGCGTAACTCAGCAGCGGCATATTCATAAATGACAGCGGCATGGTTGCATTCCAGGCACCGGTTGAGTTGACCGAACGCGCATGGAAACCACGCGGCATGCGGTAATAATCAAAGAACTCTTTCAATACCGGATTAGGATTCGTGGGCAGAGTTTCCGGTAAAATACGATCGGAAGCGGTGACGTTGCCCTTCTCATCAACGTAAATGTCATGCCCGCCTGGCGCGAAAGCGCCATTTTCCGCATCCTTCCAGCGCTGCATGTTCAGATACTGCAATACGGCACGACGATCGGCAGTGGTATAGCGGTCTTTGCCATCGCCCACGCCATGACCCATTGCACGGCTCATGTCATACATCACGCTGCTCGCCACCGCCTTGACACGCGTGTCCATCGCAGCGTCGTTTAAAGCCATGCCGCCCCATCCGCAGATACCGAGCAACCCGATACGGTTGCGATCCACCTCTTTTTGCAGGCCTAAGAAATCAACCGCCGCGCTGAAATCCTCGGTGTTGATATCCGGAGATGCGACGTTTCGCGGGTAGCCGCCGCTTTCACCCGTGTATGAAGGGTCGAAAGCCAGAGTGACAAATCCCTGTTCAGCCAGCGTCTGCGCATACAGGCCGCTGGATTGCTCTTTCACCGCCCCGAAGGGGCCACTAACAGCAATAGCGGCCAGCTTGCGATCTCCACGATCCTTCGGTATGTAGAGATCCCCGACTAAGGTGATCCCGTACCGGTTCGGAAAGGTCACCTTACGGTGATCAACTTTCGTGCTCTCAGCAAAAGTTTTATCCCATTTCTCAACCAGCGAAACGGGCGCGTTCGGATTGGTTGTATCAGCGTAACTCATATTTGTGACTCCACTTAATGATGCGCATAACAGCATGGCGGGTATCGCAGCTGTCAATTTTTGGGTGAAAGCAGTCATCAAAATCCCCTTCATAAAATGTGCCAGATACTGGTTTCATACGGCCAACGCTGCCGTGCTTTGTTGCAACGCGCATATTATAGTTAGCACTAATAGTGCTGATTAGAGGGTAAATAATGCTAAGATTAATACCATATTGTTCTGAATTGTGATGCAGCAGCAGAGGAAGAATGATGGCGAAAAGGGAAAACTATAACGATCTCTATCTGTTTATGCAGGTCGTGCGAGAAGGGAGTTTTACCGCCGCCGCACAGAGGCTTGGTCTGGCGCAGTCAGGAATTAGCCGTGCAGTGCGCGAGCTGGAAGAACGACTGGGCGTGCAGCTTCTGGTACGCACCACGCGCAAGCTATCGCTCACCCATGCTGGCGAGTTGCTCTATAAAAACGTCGAATCTGGATTTGACGCCTTAGATATGGGGCTTGCCACGCTGGCCCATTATCGCCATACACCATCGGGTACGGTCCGTATTAATGCCAGCCAGCACGCCATTGACAAAGTACTGCTGCCGAAGCTGGCGGTGTTTAAACAACGCTACCCGGATATTCGGCTGGAGCTCATCAGTGAAAGCCGGTTTGTCGATATTATTACTGAACGCTTCGATGCCGGTATACGTCTGGGCTCGGAAGTGGATAGCGGTATGGTCGCGGTGCGTATTTCGCCCGATATGGAGATGGCCGTTGTCGGCACACCCGAGCACTTTCGTCGCTACGGATTTCCGCAAACCCCCACCGATTTAGTGGGTCATCCCTGCATCGCTTACCAGTTCGGCGACGGCAGCCTGTATGCCTGGGAACTCAATCAGGACGGTAAAAAGATCACCCATCAGCCTCAGGGACAATGGGCCTTTGCTGACAGTTATATGGAAGCCAAAGCCGCGAGGCTAGGTCTGGGACTGGCTTATGTTCCGGAGGAATTGGTGTCTGATGATATAGAACAGGGGGCGCTGATCAGAGTTTTGCAATGCTACAGCCAACGCCTGGAAGGTTCATATATCTATTATCCGCACAGAAATGTGTCACCCGCTCTACGAGCGGTTATCGATACATTGAGAATTTAAGGGATGAAGATGAGATGATTCGCAGGCCTGGGTAATAGTTGGAAAACAACGTCCGTTCCTGGCACACAGCGGACATTTCAGCTTTACCCTGCCCCGGACATCTGAACTTAGCTTTGACATAGATTGTAGAGGCTAAATTGAGATGTCCATTTCTGGCAAATATAGCCATGTCCGCGCTACAGTCTCACCACTGCTTTCAAAGGATGAGACTCATAACTACACTCGGAACTGAGTTTTTCTCAATGACCGATGTTAATCAACTCAGGCTCTTACAGGACGTGTTTGGTTCCACGCAGGCTTCGCGCCCCCAAAATTCAGCAGCCAAGGATCGACATGCTTGTACTGGTGAGCTCATTCAGCAACATTGTGCGTCCATCAGTTGAATTCACAGCGAAAAGCAACCCTGGCAACTTTAGAGAGATTTGGATATTTTTACTTAACTCTTCTGACAAAGGTTATGGCAATGGTCTTAATCAGGACTCCTGAATTAAAAGATATACCATCTCTACAAAAGCTCTTTCTGCAATTGGGTTATCAGACAGATGTAGAACGCTTAGAAAATCATATTAACCAGAAGCATCCCAGTCTTAGCATTTTGGTTGCTGAAACAGAAAAGGAACTCTGTGGGGTTATTGTGATGAATTTTATCACCCCTGTACATGAAAACGGCTTGTGGGCATTAATTTCAGCTCTGGTCATAGATGAATCGTCGCGAGGTACAGGGATCGGACAAAAGCTTCTCATTGCCTCTGAAAAAATCGCACTGGATCAGGGATGTTCTCAGATTGAACTTTCAAGCAGTGAACGTCGAGTCAGAGCACACAAGTTTTATGAAAGCAACGGTTACCTGGAAGTGAGGAAGCGTTTTGTTAAGCATCTCGCAGACATGCCCATTGTTAAATAACTCTCCCGCGAGGTTTGCAATGTCTGATCCTGATTCCGTGCGCAAGCTGATTATTATGACCACTTCGTAAGTTGTGCCACCTGGTGTATATCACCTGACTTGATGTACACCAGGTATTCTACAGCAGTAAATCCAGTTCTTCAGGGTCAAGCCCCCTTCCCCATAATTGTATTTCTTTTCAATTTAATTGCATTCCTCAGTTCGAGGTTGAATTTAGCCTCGTCAATAAGTTTGTCCTTAAGCTCCTGTGCAATTCGCTTTAATTCCGTAAACGCAAGCGGCTTTTGCCCATGTAAGAATTGAACACCAGAACGTTCATAATACTTATCAATATGTTTTAACCTGTATTTTGCTAATTTTCTTATTTCACCTATAGAGCCCTGTTGTCCATTGTCTATTAGTCGGTTGATTGTATACTCAACAAACTCTTTTTTATCTTTTCCGAAATAACTCAAGACCAACGGAAGTAAAAAGCTTTGCATACAGATATCATATGAGAAAACCATAGAAAAATCGGCACCTAAAAGATCACAAGCCCCATCGAAATCATTATATAAAAAGATATAACGGTAAAAATCTTTAAACCTGCTAATTATACTTGCGTCAGTAACTTTGTTTGCGCCAATATAGCAGCCATAAGGACTTCCTTTTGCAAACTCTATATTTTCTGTTGATTTGAAACTGTCACATCCCGCGACAATGGCTAGTAGGTTATTCATGGTATGTTTGTTTATCATTAAAAATAAATCATTCATCTCCCCCCAGGAGATATACTTTTTAATTCCAGGGAAAAACATCCCTTCCTCAGGTGAACCATGACACTCAAAATGCACTATAGGAATTAACCCTTTTTTTATGACTCCTTTTTCCAGTTCTTTAAAGAAAGAATTCAGCATGGGGATATTATGTATCTTAACAAAAACAATAGGAATTGGCACTTTCAGACTTGATATGGATTTAAATAGTTTTGAGGCGGTATTACTTTTAAGCGTTATATCATCTGGTTTATTATTGATTTTGATATCACTCGGGGAATCAAGATCTTCATCACCTAAAACATCAATGATGTATAAAATGTTGAATGCAAATTTTCTCGTCATATTTTATATCTCTATATCCGATAGAGTTAGTGTCCAAAATGCCATGATTACACAGAAACTCCTTCAAATCTGGCTCCTGCCCTAAGGATATCAAAAAAAAGCCACTGTGGAATTATTCCCTTCATGGATATTTAGCTGGCAAGTATTAAAATTAGATATTGAATATTCTGTATGTTAATAGATTCATATAAAATCAACAAAAAGCTTAATATATGGATTTTATTTGTTTTAAAGTGGTTGTAATTAAAATTTACGCCTGGCTACATTTGAGTTAATCACGTAGGCCACGTACAAAGCGCGTGTTCAATGGATTGATGACGTGAGGCGAATCCATCAGTTTTATCTACACTTGGGATAATGCGCTGACGGGAGTAAAAAAATGGCTGACTGGAACCCCTCTTTATATCTGCACTTCAACGCCGAACGGTCACGACCGACGGTAGAACTGCTTGCCAGAGTCCCTCTGGAAAACGCCAGGGAAATAGCTGATCTTGGCTGTGGCCCAGGCAATAGCACCGCCCTGCTACATCAACGTTGGCCAACGGCTAAAATTACCGGCATTGATTCGTCTCCGGCGATGATTGCCGAAGCGCGCGCAATTTTACCAGAATGTCAGTTTGTGGAAGCAGACATCCGCAATTGGCAACCGAACCATGCACTCGATCTGATTTTTGCCAATGCCTCACTGCAATGGCTGCCCGAACACTATGAGCTATTTCCGCATCTGGTATCGTTACTCAATCCGCATGGCGTGTTGGCGGTGCAAATGCCGGACAACTGGCTGGAGCCGACGCATGTGTTAATGCGCGAAGTCGCCTGGGAGCAGCATTATCCGGATCGTGGACGCGAACCGCTGGCAGGCGTTCATGCTTACTACGATATTCTGAGCGAAGCCGGATGTGAGGTTGATATCTGGCGAACCACCTACTATCACCAGATGCCGTCGCACCAGGCGATTATTGACTGGGTGACAGCCACCGGATTACGCCCATGGTTGCAGGATCTGACGGAGAGTGAGCAGCAGCATTTTCTTACGCGCTACCATCAGATGCTGGAAGAACAGTATCCACTGCAGGAGAACGGGCAGATACTGTTGGCATTTCCGCGTCTGTTTATTGTTGCCCGGCGCAAGGAGTAATTATTACGTCAGCTGGTAATGGCGATCGGGAAGAATCTTCGGCGGAATTTCTGTTTCGTCGTTCATCTGTAACAGGTCAATTTCAATAGCGTTGCAGATGGCATCCAACGGTAAATCATTGTTTTCAGTACCGAACGGATCTTCCAGCTCTTCCGCCAGACAATCCAGCGAAATAAAGGTGTAGGAAATTAGCACAGAGATAAAAGGCGTCATGTAATGCAGATCCACCACAAGGGCGAATGGTAGCATGATGCAAAAAAGATAAACGGTGCGATGCAAAATCAGGGTGTAAGCAAAGGGAATTGGTGTATATGCAATACGCTCGCACCCTGCCAGTACCGCAGAAATATCATTAAGACGCTCGTTCAGACTAATAAACAGAATGTCAGAAAGTAGCCCGTTCCGCCGCTGAACGGCTAACCACTCACCCATTATCAATAAAATACGGTTAGCTGGAGAGTTGGAAGCCAGTACTCGCTGAAGATCTCCAGTATTAAGATAATATGCCAGCACTTCCGCCTGTGGCTGTTTGCGTAATGTCATGCGTAAACAGTGGGCGAAGGCGATTTGTAGCTGGGCAAACTCCTTTACACTTGCCGAATCAGGCAATGTCGTTTTTACCTCACGCAGTAACGACCGTGAGGCAATCATCAACTGCCCCCAAAGTTTGCGCGCTTCAACATAACGGGCGTACCCCGCGTTATTACGAAACCCCAGAAAGATGGCGATAGCAACCCCGAGAATGCTGAACGGCGCGAGGGTAAATTTGATGCCCAAATGCGTATACCAGGGCAGCATGAAAATAACCGTGATAGAAAAGAGAAAGTTTAGTAGCAAGCGCGATGATATTTTGGATAATACTGAACCGTGCCAGACAAAAATACGGCGCAGCCAGTGTTGTTGTGGGCGAACAATCATGATTATCTTCAGGCGTGGAAAAGTCGCTCTATTAAACGTGATTGTGATCACATTCTCAAGTCCCTAATTACAAATTACCTACAAGACTACAACATTCACAGGTGCTACATTTAGCACCTGTTTATATTAAAGCATATAGGATGTTGTAACTAATATGGAATGCTAAGAAACCCGGTCGAAACCGGGTTCAGTGATTGTGCCGTTAATTGTCTGATGCGCTACGCTTATCAGGGCTACAACTAACTGAAACCATATAGTTAGTTGGTAAATCATGCTGGATGCGGTGTATAGGCCTTATCCAGCATACAAAATAATGCAAGGATCAGCACAACGGACGTACAGCTTCGCGCATCCCTTTTTCCAGAATCGCTTCCAGGTCATTAGCAACCTGCTCGACCAGACCAGGCACTTGCGTCAGATCCTGCTCCCAGTGATCTTTTTCTGCCAACACAATCGCAACCAGTTCCTGGGTGCCGATAACACGGTCACGATGCTGGCTCCAGAGTTGTTGATAACGTTCCAGCCAGTGCGCATCGTCCTGTACCGGATACGTTTCTCCGTTACGCTCTCCGCGATAGAACGCAATCAATGCCGCTAATGCGAAAGTGAGGCGCGCCGGAAGTGTGCCGTTTTCCTTCTGCCCTGCCAGCAACTGCGGCAGGATGCGGGTGCGGAACTTGGTCATACCGTTGAGCGCGATAGACAGCAGCTGATGCTTAATGTACGGGTTACGGAAACGCCCGGTGACGGCACTGGCGAAAGATTCCAGTTCATCACGTGGCAGATCCAGCACCGGAATAATCTCTTCGTAAATCGCTTTTTCAACGAATGCGCAAATTTCAGCATCGTTCATCGCTTCGCCAACGGTATCCAGCCCTGCCTGGAACGCAACCGGCACCAGCGCGGTATGTGCACCGTTAAGGATTGCTACTTTGCGCTCTTTATACGGTTTAATATCGTCAACAATCAGCACGTTAAGCGGATATTTATCCAGACGCAGTTCAGTCGCTAAGGATTTCGGCCCCTGAATCACAAACAGGTAAAAGTGTTCAGCGGTGTCGAGGAAACCATCGTGATAGCCGAGTTCAGCTTCCAGTTTAGCCACTTCATCACGCGGATAACCGGTAACGATGCGGTCCACCAGCGTAGAACAGAAACTGTTAGCCTGATCCAGCCATTGAATAAATGCTTCTGGCAGTGCCCATTCTTGTGCGTAGCGCAGCACCAGTTCACGCAACGCGTCGCCGTTGTAGTCGATCAGCTCG
This sequence comes from Escherichia sp. MOD1-EC5433, assembly GCF_002966005.1. NCBI lineage: Bacteria > Pseudomonadati > Pseudomonadota > Gammaproteobacteria > Enterobacterales > Enterobacteriaceae > Escherichia > Escherichia sp. MOD1-EC5433. The sequence continues at coordinate 102,898 of NZ_PTRL01000004.1, forward strand.
CACGGAATGATGATCCAACCTTTATCCAGCGCACCGTTGAAATGGCTGAAACGTTCGAACAGCAGACGCGTCAGTTTGGCCGGATAGCTTACCGCTGGCGCATCATCAAATTTGTCGCCCGCATGATAGCTAATACCCGCTTCTGTGGTGTTGGAAAAGACGAAGCGCATTTCCGGATTATGCGCAAGTTTCAGGAATTCATCGTAGTCACCGTAGACGCTGATTTCACGGTTTACAGAACGAATCAGACGCGCATCGCTGACCGCTTCTCCCTTCTCATTCAGGCCACGAATAATGGTAGTATACAGACCATCCTGCGTGCTCAGTGACGGCGGGAATGAAGTTTCAATCGGACGAACAACGACCACGCCAGAATTCAGGTCGGTGTGTTCATTCAGGAGATCAATTTGCCAGTCAACAAAGGCGCGCAGAAAGTTACCTTCACCAAACTGAATGATTCGTTCTGGATACTGTGCACCGGGAAAATCGCGACGATTTAGTGTTTTCACAATGGGTTCCCTTTTGATTAGTCATACAACCTGTTTGAATTGGTACGACAGGTTAGCAAACTTTAATACACTGAACCCCTGTTTTGATCAACTCGTGATGATTAATTAGCAGGTTTAAGATAAAAATGTGGCGCGGATCATGGTTCCATCGAGGATTTTCCTCTTTCTCCAGTCGGCAGAGTGGTAGAACACATTACGCTAAAACCGTGACAAAATAACAAAGCTGTCAGACAACTTCCTCACCATAACGCATGGTACTGGTGCGGTTACGCCCGTCTTTCTTCGACCGATAGAGACACGTATCAGCTTCAACCATCAATTTATTGAAGTCATCGGTTAGTGTGCGGTATGAAGCATCCCCACTACCGACGCCGATGCTAACCGTCAGATAAAGCGTCTTTTGTTGCCAGTTGAACGGTTGCAGTTCCACGCCTTTACGAATTTTCTCCGCCATCAGCAGACCATCAACGGGATTCATTGAAGGCACGGCTACGGCAAACTCTTCGCCTCCCATTCTTGCCACCAGCCCCTTATCGCCGACAATTTTCTGAATATGCTGGGCAAACACGCTTAACACTTTATCGCCACACTCATGACCATAGTTATCGTTAATGCTTTTGAAATAGTCGATATCAAGCAGCATGACGGTCAGATGTTGTGTCTGTTGCAGCGATGGACTTTTCAGCGCCTCATAAAGACCGGATCGTGAGTAAACCTGAGTCAGAAAATCAAAATCGGCTCGCAGCGCAACTTGCTTCATTAGCGAATTAATCGCTGCCACGCTAAAGGAAACCATAATTGGGCAAATCGCCATCGTCGCTATGCCGAGACGTGCGGAGAACATTTGCGGAATAGAGAAAGGCGAACCGACGGCGATATCAATTACCGAATTTGCCACCAGTACGATCTCCACTGCTCCGGTGATAAAAGTCAGCAGACACGTCACCTGTGGCGTATAACGCACCGCACACCAGATTAATGCGGGCAGCGGGAACGCCAGACTCCCCGCTCCGCCAATGGCGACCGAGGCAATAACCGACACAATAAGCGCAATGACTGGCATCATCTGCTCTGCTTTAAAGCGCGGCCATACCCCAGGAATTGCCAGCGTCAGCATACAAGGAACAATCAACACGCCTGTTGAGAATTGTTCACTAAACCAGTCAGCAAGCAAAGGCCAGAAATCCAGGCTATCAATACTGACCGAACCAATCGCCCCGACGATGGCACATAATAAAGCGGCAATCAGACAATAATTAAATAACCGTAATGCGCTTACTGGCTCGTACTTATTTTTCCCCAGACGCTTATCCCGCATAACCAGTAGGGCGACAGTTACGATAAACATCATATTGGATAAATTGATAACCAGTGAAACCAGCCCCCATTCGGTGGTCATGGCATCATAAACCAGCATTGCCACGTAACAGATGGCATAGTAATGCAGACGATTAAGCCAGACGTAGCGGGCAAATACCCCTGCCATCACGCCATTCAGTGGCCAGAAAAGAGAAAGTTCGTGAACCAGGCGTAGCTCTGCACCTATAAAATAGAACAGCGTCGTTAGCGCAAAAATTGCAATGCTATTACGTAGTAGATGACCTTCCTGGAACAAACGGAAAGTGGATATGGGGTGTACATGCATTAATTATCTGTCCATACAATTGCGAGTGGCAATTATCTCAACGCAATAAGTAAATTCTCATAAAGGATAGCATGTTCGCTGACAGCGGCGACAAAGAAAGATATCAATCAGATGATCTTTTGGCTTTTACCACCATTCTTATGGCTGATTCATCTGAATAACCAGCCAGTGATAGATAACCGTCACAATATAACGTTGTTGTTCCTCACTTAACGAAACACCCTGCGGAATGTTATGCCACTTAGCCAGACAGCCACGGCAACAGGTCGCGGTAGCGTGCTGAGCGATAAACACCGGATGCCCACGCATGGGGGTTTGCTTACCGTCGTTCGCCGGTAATGCCGGAGCAAGACGCTTAGCGACAAAATCTGCCGCATGTTGTTCAATAACCGGCGCGCCCTTCTCCAGACAATACTGACGCTCCTTGACGCCCAGACGAAAGCGAGAGCGAAATTTTGAGCGGGATAAACGCGCGAAGAGTGGATCAAGTGACTGCATTAATAAACCGAGCGTCCTAATTGTTTCGTCAATTGTTCAAGTACTGCGATACCGGCAAGCGAGTTACCTGCATCATCCAGTTCCGGGCTCCATACCGCAATAGCCATTTCATGCGGGACGATCGCAACAATACCGCCGCCAACGCCAGATTTCGCCGGAAGCCCTACCCGCCAGGCAAACTCCCCCGCGTTCTGGTACATTCCGCTCGTTGCCATCAGCGCGTTAATTTGCCGTGCCTGCATTGGCGTCACTACGGGCTCATCGATATGAATAGCCTTTCCCTGATTCGCCAGAAAGACAAACGTCCGCGCCAGCTCAACGCAGCTCATTTTCAGTGCACAGTAATGAAAGTAGTTTTGCAGAACGGTTGTCACATCATGATGGAAATTGCCAAACGACTTCATCAGCCAGGCGATCGCCGCATTTCTTGCGGAATGTTCAAACTCGGAGCGGGCAACCACCGTATCGTAGGCAATATCAGACACGCCGCTTAAGCCACGCACGACTTCCAGCATACGTTGCCGTGGTGCGCTTAATCGCCCTTGCAGCATATCGCAGACCACCAGCGCACCGGCATTAATAAACGGATTACGCGGAATGCCCTGCTCCATTTCCAGTTGCACTAAGGAATTGAACGGAGATCCCGACGGATCTTTGCCGACGCGTTGCCAGATTTCCTCTTCGGAGTAATGACGCATGGCGACAACGAGACTCAGCACTTTGGAAATAGACTGAATGGAAAAACGTTCTTGCGCGTCTCCGGCCTGGAAAAGCTGCCCATCAACGGTACAGATAGCAATCCCCAGACGGGAACCATCAACGGTTGCCAGTGCCGGAATATAATCAGCGACTTTACCCTGACCGATCAGCGGTCGCACTTGCCGCAAAATGGTCTCTAAAATTGCATTATCCATGGCGACAGCCACTCTCTGCTCCTTGCTCGCAGGTCTGAAAAGACCTGCGAGTATAACAGAGCTAAATATGTGACGTCAGATCCGGTCTTTCCACACCGTCTGGATATTACAGAACTCATGTAAGCCGAAATGAGAAAGTTCACGCCCAAAACCGCTCTTCTTCACACCGCCAAAAGCAACCCGTGCGTCGCTGGCACAGAAACCGTTGATAAACACGCCGCCGCATTCCAGACGTGCCGCCATCTGTCTGGCTTGTGTTTCGTCAGTAGTAAAAATCGTCGCAGAAAGGCCGAACTCACTGTCATTAGCCAGTTCCAGCGCATGTTCTGCATCTCTCGCTACGGTGATTGCCGCAACGGGGCCAAACATTTCTTCCCGAAACGCGGTCATTTCTGGGGTGACATTTGCCAGAACCGTTGGCGGATAGTAGTTACCTGCCCCAGCCATCTTTTCCCCACCCAGTAACAGACGTGCGCCCTGCGCCAGGGTTTTTTCCACCTGATGATGCAACTCATCACGCAAGTCAAAACGTGCCATCGGACCAAGATCGTTCTCTTCGTCACGGGGATCGCCCATTTTCAACGCTGCCGCAGCCGCTACAAAACGTTCGGTAAATGCCGAAGCAATCCCCTCTTCGATGATAAAGCGTTTTGCCGCCGCGCAAACCTGTCCGGTATTCTGGTAACGCCCGGCTACCGCCGCTTTCACCGCCAGTTCCAGATCGGCATCGTTAAGCACAATAAACGGATCTGAACCGCCCAGCTCCAGTACGCATTTTTTCAGTGCCGCACCAGCCTGTGCACCAATAGCCGCCCCTGCACGGACACTTCCGGTTACGGTGACCGCCGCAATACGTGAATCTTTAATCATCTGACTGACACCATCGTTGTCAGCATTCAGCCAGCCATATACGCCTTGTGGGATACCCGCATCTTTAAACACCTGGGCAATGAGCTGAGCACAGCCCATCACATTCGGCGCGTGCTTAAGTAAGTAACCGTTACCTGCAAGAATGATGGGAACAGCGCCACGCATCACCTGCCATAAAGGAAAGTTCCACGGCATAACCGCCAGAATCGTCCCCATCGGTCGATACTCAATAACCGCCTGCTGATTCTCAACCAGCGTTGGTTCCGCTTTCAGCATTGCCGGGCCATGCTCTGCATACCAGTCACACAAATTCGCCGATTTCGCCACTTCGGCACGTGCCTGCTTGATGGGTTTACCCATTTCACGGGTGATCATTTGCGCCATCTCTTCGCTGCGAGTGCGCAGAGCTTTACCGATATCACGTAGTTTTTCCGCCCGGTAATCTACGCTTGTCTCGCGCCAGCCGCGAAAACCTTCCACTGCAAGCTGAAGAGCGTTTTCAATATCGTCAGCGCCAGCCCAGGGCAGTGAAGAAAGTTGTTCACCATTGGCTGGATTTATCGAAATGGCATGGGTCGCCGGAGTGATGGTCATTGGGGTATCTCCTTTATGAGTTATGGTTTGAAGATACGTAGATTTACTCTTGTTTAAAAATGAATAATATTAAGCCACTTATTCACAAATCGAGAATACTATGGATCTGACTCAACTGGAGATGTTCAACGCAGTTGCCGAGGCTGGCAGCATTACCCAGGCTGCGGCTAAAGTTCATCGTGTGCCGTCGAATCTCACGACTCGTATACGTCAACTGGAAACAGAGCTCGGTGTTGAGCTGTTTATCCGCGAAAATCAGCGTTTACGTCTCTCTCCCGCCGGGCATAACTTTTTACGCTACAGCCAACAAATTCTCGCGCTGGTGGATGAAGCGCGAAATGTCGTGGCTGGCGATGAGCCGCAAGGTCTGTTTTCTCTCGGATCGCTGGAAAGCACCGCCGCAGTGCGTATTCCGGTAACGCTGGCAGAATTTAACCGCCGTTACCCCAAAATTCAGTTTTCACTTTCCACCGGCCCTTCTGGCACGATGCTGGACGGCGTACTGGAAGGAAAACTGAATGCGGCATTTATTGATGGGCCGATTAACCATACCGCCATCGACGGGATACCGGTATATCGCGAAGAGCTGATGATCGTCACGCCACAAGGACATGCGCCAGTAACCCGCGCCAGTCAGGCTAATGGTTACAACATCTATGCCTTTCGCGCCAATTGTTCTTACCGCCGTCATTTTGAGAGCTGGTTTCATGCTGACGGCGCAGCACCGGGGACTATTCATGAGATGGAATCGTATCACGGGATGTTGGCCTGTGTGGTCGCGGGTGCGGGCATTGCGCTTATCCCACGATCTATGCTGGAAAGTATGCCCGGGCATCATCAGGTTGAAGCGTGGCCGTTGGCTGAGAAATGGCGCTGGTTAACGACCTGGCTGGTCTGGCGTCGCGGGGCGAAAACGCGTCCGCTTGAGGCGTTTATTGAACTGCTGGATGTACCAGACTAAATGTTGTACCTGCTACTCACGCTGCCGTTGATACAGCATGAATCGGCGAAACGCGACATAGATCACAAAACCGTTGTATTCAGATCATTAACCGTTTTAAGATCATTTCATTACCTTTTCGCAACTCATCCGATAATCGGTTATGACAACAAATATTGTTTCCCGCAAAGTGGCGTGGCTACGGGTCGTTACGCTGGCAGTTGCCGCCTTCATCTTCAATACCACCGAATTTGTGCCTGTAGGTTTGCTTTCTGATATTGCGCAAAGCTTTCATATGCAAACCGCACAAGTCGGTATCATGTTGACCATTTATGCGTGGGTGGTGGCGCTAATGTCACTGCCTTTTATGCTAATGACCAGTCAGGTTGAACGCCGCAAATTACTGATCTGTCTGTTTGTGGTGTTTATCGCCAGCCACATACTGTCGTTTTTATCGTGGAGCTTTACCGTTCTGGTGATCAGTCGTATTGGTGTGGCTTTCGCCCATGCTATTTTCTGGTCGATTACGGCGTCTCTGGCAATCCGTATGGCACCAGCCGGGAAGCGAGCGCAGGCATTGAGTTTAATTGCCACCGGCACAGCACTGGCGATGGTATTAGGTTTACCTCTCGGGCGCATTGTGGGGCAGTATTTCGGCTGGCGAATGACCTTCTTCGCAATTGGTATCGGGGCGCTTATCACCCTTTTGTGCCTGATCAAATTACTTCCATTACTGCCCAGTGAGCACTCTGGTTCGTTAAAAAGTCTTCCGCTGCTGTTTCGTCGCCCGGCATTGATGAGCATTTATTTGCTGACGGTAGTCGTGGTCACCGCCCATTACACGGCATACAGCTATATTGAACCTTTTGTGCAAAACGTTGCGGGGTTCAGCGCCAACTTTGCCACAGCATTGCTATTGATGCTCGGTGGTGCAGGCATCATTGGTAGCGTGATTTTCGGTAAGCTGGGTAATCAGTACGCATCTGTGCTGGTCAGCGCGGCGATTGCGCTATTGCTGGTGTGTCTGGCGCTTCTGTTACCTTCGGCAAGTAGTGAGATACACCTCGGCGTGCTGAGCATTTTCTGGGGGATTGCGATGATGATCATCGGGCTTGGGATGCAGGTTAAAGTACTGGCGCTGGCACCGGATGCCACCGACGTTGCGATGGCGCTCTTTTCCGGGATATTTAATATTGGCATTGGCGCCGGAGCACTGGTGGGTAATCAGGTAAGTCTGCACTGGTCGATGTCGATGATTGGTTATGTGGGTGCAGTTCCGGCACTCGCCGCGTTGATATGGTCAATCATCATATTCCGCCGCTGGCCAGTGACACTCGAAGAACAAACACGGTAGTTTAAAGACCCGAACAGGCCGCTTTGTTCGGGTCGGTAAATACAAAAGCACTCAAGCTCAATACATTGCAGAGATTACGTAGACCTGATAAACGTAGCGCATCAGGCAATGTTGCATTTGTCATCTGCCTCAGACCCATTCGGGTCTTTTTTAATGGTAAGTTTTAATAATTTCCAGGATGCCATTAATAATAAACTGCACGCCCATACAAACCAGCAAGAAGCCCATCAGGCGGGAGATTGCTTCAATTCCCCCTTTCCCCACCAGCCGCATAATGGCACCAGAGCTACGCAGGCTTCCCCATAAAATGACCGCCACCAGGAAAAAGATCAGCGGCGGCGCAACCATCAGAACCCAGTCCGCGAAGGTTGAACTCTGACGCACCGTTGACGCCGAGCTAATGATCATCGCAATGGTTCCCGGTCCGGCGGTACTTGGCATTGCCAGTGGCACAAAAGCAATATTGGCGCTGGGTTCATCTTCCAGTTCTTCTGATTTGCTTTTTGCTTCCGGTGAATCCGTTGCCTTTTGCTGAGGAAAGAGCATACGGAAACCGATAAACGCGACAATTAAACCACCGGCAATACGTAGACCGGGAATCGAAATTCCGAACGTGTCCATCACCAGTTGCCCGGCGTAATACGCCACCATCATGATGGCAAATACGTATACCGAGGCCATCAACGACTGGCGATTACGTTCGGCGCTGTTCATGTTGCCCGCCAGGCCAAGAAATAACGCGACTGTCGTTAATGGGTTGGCTAACGGCAGCAACACCACCAGCCCCAGACTAATTGCTTTAAACAAATCTAACATTGGTGGTTGTTGTCCTGTGTGTCTGAGTAATCAGCGAAAAGTATAAAGGGAAAACAAAGAGAAAGTTTCACTCTTTAACTAATCTTGCATAGCACTGACCAAAACTTGAACCGATTTAGCAAAACGTGGCATCAGACAATTCATTCATTTGACATATACTTGCCTGGGCAATATTATCCCCTGCAACTAATTACTTGCCAGGGCAACCATTGTGAAAAGTACCAGCGACCTGTTCAATGAAATCATCCCCTTGGGTCGCTTAATCTATATGGTTAATCAGAAGAAAGACCGTCTGCTTAACGATTATCTGTCTCCGCTGGATATCACGGCGGCACAGTTTAAGGTGCTCTGCTCTATCCGCTGCGCGGCGTGCATTACACCGGTCGAACTGAAAAAAGTGTTGTCGGTCGACCTTGGAGCACTGACCCGTATGCTGGATCGCCTGGTCTGTAAAGGCTGGGTAGAACGGTTGCCGAACCCGAATGACAAGCGCGGCGTGCTGGTAAAGCTCACCACCAGCGGCGCAGCGATATGTGAACAATGCCATCAATTAGTTGGCCAGAACCTGCATCAAGAATTAACAAAAAACCTGACGGCGGACGAAGTGGCAACGCTTGAGCATTTGCTTAAGAAAGTCCTGCCGTAAACAAAAAAAGAGGTATGACGATGTCCAGACGCAACACTGACGCTATTACCATTCATAGCATTTTGGACTGGATCGAGGACAACCTGGAATCGCCACTGTCACTGGAGAAAGTGTCAGAGCGTTCGGGTTACTCCAAATGGCACCTGCAACGGATGTTTAAAAAAGAAACCGGTCATTCATTAGGCCAATATATCCGCAGCCGTAAGATGACAGAAATCGCGCAAAAGCTGAAAGAAAGCAACGAGCCGATACTCTATCTGGCAGAACGTTATGGTTTCGAGTCCCAGCAAACGCTGACCCGAACCTTCAAAAACTACTTTGATGTTCCGCCGCATAAATACCGGATGGCTAATATTCAGGGCGAATCGCGCTTTTTACATCCATTAAATCATTACAATAGCTAGTTGAAACGTGACAACGTCACTGAGGCAATCATGAAACCACTTTTATCCGCAATGATAACCGCGCTTATTGTCTTTTCTGCGCAAGGCTTTGCGGAACAAACCACGCAGCCGACGGTTATTCCCTGTGGTGATGAAGTGATTGTTCCCCCATCGCAGGAACAACCACCATTCGATTTAAATCACATGGGTACAGGCAGTGATAAGTCGGATGCGCTGGGCGTGCCCTATTATAATCAACACGCCATGTAGTTAATTCTGGCCCCGACATCTCGGGGCTTATTAACTTCTCACCTTCACCGCTTTACGCCACCGCAAACCAAACACATTGATATACAGCCCGCCCATTATCAGCACCGCACCGAAGAATTGCAGACCCGTTAATCGTTCATCTAACAATAACGCCGCACTTGCCAGACCGACCACCGGGACAAGTAACGATAACGGTGCCACGCGCCAGGTTTCATAACGCCCAAGCAGCGTACCCCAGATCCCATAGCCGACAATTGTCGCCACAAACGCCAGGTACATCAGAGACAAAATGGTGGTCACGTCGATAGTGACCAGGCTGTGAATCATTGTTGCGGAACCATCGAGAATGAGCGAGGCAACAAAAAACGGGAGAATCGGGATCAATGCGCTCCACACTACCAGCGACATCACTGCCGGGCGCGATGAGTGCGACATGATCTTTTTATTGAAGATGTTGCCACACGCCCAGCTAAATGCTGCCGCCAGGGTCAGCATAAAACCGAGCATCGCCACATGTTGACCGTTCAGACTATCTTCAATCAACACCAGCACGCCAAATATCGCTAAGGCGATCCCCGCCAGTTGCTTGCCATGTAGTCGTTCACCGAAAGTAAACGCGCCGAGGACAATCGTAAAAAACGCCTGAGCCTGTAAAACCAGCGAAGCAAGACCTGCAGGCATACCGAAGTTAATGGCGCAGAACAGAAAGGCAAACTGCGCAAAACTGATGGTTAAACCATACCCCAGCAGCAAATTCAGCGGTACTTTCGGTCGTGCTACAAAAAAGATTGCCGGGAAGGCTACCAGCATAAAGCGCAAACCGGCCAACATGAGCGGTGGCATATTATGAAGCCCCACTTTGATGACCACAAAATTAAGCCCCCACACAACCACTACCAGTAGCGCCAACACCCCATCTTTTCGCGACATTCTACCGCCCCTGAATTTTCATCTTTTGTAAGCAATCAACTTAGCGGAATTTACTTTTCTTTAACAGTTGATTCGTTAGTCACCGTTTACGACGGCATTAATGCGCAAATAAGTCGCTATACTTCGGATTTTTGCCATGCTATTTCTTTACATCTCTAAAACAAAACATAACGAAACGCACTGCCGGACAGCCAAATGAACTTATCTCTGCGACGCTCTACCAGCGCCCTTCTTGCCTCGTCGTTGTTATTAACCATCGGACGCGGCGCTACGCTGCCGTTTATGACCATTTATTTGAGTCGCCAGTACGGTCTGGGTGTCGATTTGATTGGTTATGCGATGACAATTGCGCTCACTATCGGCGTCGTTTTCAGCCTCGGGTTTGGCATTCTGGCGGATAAGTTCGACAAGAAACGTTATATGTTACTGGCAATTACCGCCTTCGCCAGCGGTTTTATCGCCATTCCCCTGGTGGACAACGTGACGCTGGTGGTGCTGTTCTTCGCACTCATCAACTGCGCGTATTCCGTTTTTGCTACCGTGTTGAAAGCCTGGTTTGCCGATAATCTTTCCTCCGCCAGTAAAACGAAGATCTTCTCGATCAACTACACCATGCTCAACATTGGCTGGACCATCGGCCCACCGCTCGGCACGCTGTTGGTAATGCAAAGTATCAATCTGCCCTTTTGGCTGGCAGCCATCTGTTCTGCGTTTCCTGTGCTTTTCATTCAAATTTGGGTGAAACGCAGCGAGAAAATCATCGCCACAGAAACAGGCAGCGTCTGGTCTCCAAAGGTTTTGTTACAGGATAAAGCTCTGCTGTGGTTCACCTGCTCAGCCTTTCTGGCCTCTTTCGTGAGCGGAGCGTTTGCCTCGTGCATTTCACAATACGTGATGGTGATTGCTGATGGTGATTTTGCCGAAAAGGTGGTCGCGGTTGTTCTTCCGGTTAATGCTGCGATGGTAGTTACGTTGCAATATTCCGTGGGTCGGCGCATTAATCCGACCAACATCCGCGCGCTAATGACGGTCGGCACTCTCTGTTTTGTCGTCGGTCTGGTCGGGTTTATCTTATCGGGCAACAGCCTGCTACTTTGGGGAATTTCAGCCGCCGTGTTTACTCTTGGCGAAATCATTTATGCCCCTGGCGAATATATGTTGATTGACCATATTGCACCATCAGGGATGAAAGCCAGCTATTTTTCCGCCCAGTCTTTAGGCTGGCTTGGTGCAGCGATTAACCCATTAGTGAGTGGCGTCGTGCTCACCAGCCTGCCGCCGTCCTCGCTGTTTGTTATCTTAGCGTTGGCGATCATTGCTGCATGGGTGCTGATGTTAAAAGGCATTCACGCAAGACCCTGGGGACAGCCGGTTCTTTGTTGACTCACTGCCGTGCCTTAACGGCACGGCTTGACTCATTATTTTCCTGTTGCAAAGGCGTAGCCTTCATCTTCCCAGCCGGTTACCCCGCCGATCATGATTTTAACTGGCCTTCCTAACCGAGCCAGTTTGAGTGCCGCACGGTCTGCGCCGTTACAATGTGGCCCCGCGCAATACACCACAAACAGAGTATCTTCCGACCATTGAGCCATTCTCTCTTCGGTCATTTGCTTATGGGGCAGATGAATCGCGCCGGGGACATGCCGACGGGCGAAATCCTCTTCACGCCCGACCACATGCAGCAAAACGAAATCATCGCCAATGTAGGCCAGCGAGTCATGAACATCGGCGCAATCCGTTTCGACACTCAAACGCGCGAGAAAATGCGCTTCGGCAACGTCCGGTTTCGCTGCGGTAAATTCAGTGACATAACGCATATTGCTTTTTCCTTTTGGGTTGTTGTGTTAACAATAATGTAACCAATCAACCTTTCACTGACCGCCTTCCGATATGCCAGAAAAAAGCAAAATGATGACAATAGTACAACGACCGCTAGTCGCTGTGCTGGCCTATGACGGGCTTTGTACTTTTGAATTCGGTGTAGCCGTTGAAATCTTCGGTCTGCCACGCCCGGAACTCGGCGATAACTGGTATCGGTTTGCTGTTGCGGCGGTAGAACCCGGCGCGCTGCAAGCTACTGGCGGGATCCACGTAGTTGCGGATGGCGGGCTGGAGCTACTGACTGAAGCCGATATGATTATTATTCCAGGCTGGCGCGGTATAGATGCAACAGTACCAGAAGTACTATGTCAGGTGTTGCGCGAAGCACATCAACGCGGTAGTCGTCTGGTATCGATATGCTCGGGCGTATTTGTCCTTGCCGCCGCAGGCCTTCTTCACCAGCGAAAAGCGACCACCCACTGGCGCTACACTGAACAACTCCAGCATCGTTACCCTTCAATTCACGTAAGTGACAATGTGTTATATCAGGATGAAGGACAAGTGATGACATCCGCCGGAAGCGCAGCAGGGATCGATCTGTGCTTACATATCGTGCGCAAAGATTATGGTCACGAAATTGCTAATAATGTCGCCCGGCGGCTGGTCATTCAGCCACATCGCCACGGTGAGCAACCACAAAACCTGACACGCCCGATGGCTGCGCCGCGTGAAAGCCATACGTTAGGCGCATTATTCGACTTTTTACAGCAAAATCTGGCACAAACGCATACCGTTGCCTCTCTCGCCGGACGAGTGAATATGAGTCAACGTACTTTTTTAAGACGTTTTGTCGCCTTAACGGGTATGACACCCGCCCGCTGGCTTCTCAATGAGCGATTAATGCGAGTGGAGGATTATCTGCAAAATTCGTCGTTTAGCATCGATAAAATTGCCGAGCTGACGGGGTTTGGTAATTCATCTTTACTGCGTCATCATTTTCACCAGCGTTTTTTATTATCCCCTTCACAATATCGGAAAAACAGCCGCTCCTCATCACATTAACCCTCTAATTCAGCCTTCGTTTAGGTTACCTCTGCTAATATCTTTCTCATTGAGATGAAAATTAAGGTAAGAGAGGAAACACACCACACCATAAACGGAGGCAAATAATGCTGGGTAATATGAATGTTTTTATAGCTGTGCTGGGAATAATTTTATTTTCTGGCTTTCTGGCCGCGTATTTCAGCCACAAATGGGATGACTAATGAACGGAGATAATCCCTCACCTAACCGGCCCCTTGTTACAATTGTGTACAAGGGGCCTGATTTTTCTGATGGCGAAAAAAAACCGCCAGTAAACCGGCGGTGAATGCTTGCATGGATAGATTTGTGTTTTTACTTTTGCGCTAACAGGCGTTTCTCTGCACTGGTAACGGATCATTGACACAGTAGCACTATTTTTCTCAATGAATGTTAAACGGCGCTTAAACTCGGGTAATCACGTTTTGTTCGTCAATAAACATGCAGCGATTTCTTCCGGTTTGCTTACCCTCATACATTGCCCGGTCTGCTCTTCCGATGACTACATCCAGCGGTTCTTCAGGAAATGCACGGCTCACACCTGCGGTCACGGTTATGTTGATATGCCCTTCAGAATGTGCGATTGCATGGTTATCGACTAGCTGGCAAATGCGTACTCCGGCACGACAGGCATCTTCATCATTAGCAGCTTTGACAATGATGATAAATTCTTCGCCGCCATAGCGATAAACCGTTTCATAATCACGTATCCAGGTAGCTAAGTAAGTTGCCAGGGTGCGTAATACCACATCACCGATTAAATGCCCGTAGGTATCATTAACCAATTTAAATCGGTCTATATCCAGCAGCATTAAATAGAGATTCAGTGGTTCAGCATTACGTAATTGATGATCAAAGGATTCATCAAGAACCCGACGACCAGGTAATCCAGTCAGAACATCCATATTGCTACGAATCGTCAGTAAATAAATTTTGTAATCGGTTAATGCTGCCGTAAAAGAAAGTAACCCTTCCTGAAATTCATCAAAATGAGCGTCCTGCCAGCGATTTTCGACAATAGCCAACATTAATTCCCGACCACAGTTATGCATATGTTGATGGGCAGAATCCATTAGCCGAACGTAAGGTAATTCATCGTTATCGAGTGGCCCCAGATGATCAATCCAGCGACCGAACTGGCACAGTCCATAAGAATGGTTATCCGTAATTTCTGGCTTACTGGCATCTCTCGCTACCACGCTGTGAAACATACTCACCAGCCATTGGTAATGGGCGTCAATAGCCTTATTGAGATTTAACAAGATGGCATCGATTTCCGTTGTCTTCTTGATCATTGCCACTCCTTTTTCACAGTTCCTTGTGCGCCGTATTCTACCGAGAGAAAAGAAAAATTACGTCAATATTTTAATAGAAATCCTAATCTGAGACGACGTTAAAGATAACATTGTGATTTAAAACAAAATAAGCAGATAAAAAAGTGTTTAATTCTGTAAATCATCTCTTCCTTGCGCCATAAAACAGAGGCAAATAACATAAACAGCAAAGCCTGATGCCCCAATTGATTGGGCCATCAGACGCATTTATTTTTGTGACTATTTCTGCAGATGTGTGACCCGAACCACGGCTGGGGTGCTTTTCTTATCCAGACTCCCGCTAATGTTGATCATCTGGTCAGGCTGAACTTGTCGTCCATCAAAAACGGCAGCAGGAATAACAACATTAATTTCACCGCTCTTATCGCGAAAAACGTAACGGTCTTCACCCTTGTGGGAAATTAAATTACCTCGTAATGAAACTGAGGCACCATCATGCATAGTTTTCGCAAAATCAACGGTCATTTTTTTTGCATCATCAGTTCCGCGATAGCCGTCTTCTATTGCATGTGGCGGTGATGGCGCAGCACCCTGTTTTAAGCCGCCCTGGTCATCCGCTAACGCATAAGGCATGACAAGAAAACCTGCTAATACAATGGCCTGAAATTTCATACTGACTCCTTAATTGCGTTTGGTTTGACTTATTAAGTCTGGTTGCTATTTTTATAATTGACAAATAAGAATCATACTGATTATTATAAAACAATTAAAATCAGTCAGCTAGCAACAAAATCTTCAGCAAATTTAACTCATAAAGACAATAAAAAGATTAAAGAAAGCTGTGTTTAAGTCTTAAGTATATTTTCAGAATAATCGGCTTTATAAATTTGATTTTTATTATAGTGAAAAAACATACAAAAAAGGCAAATCATCTTTGCAGCTAATAACGTGGACAAACAACGATGAACATTAATAGCAATAAAATTGTACAACTTGCAGATAGCGATACCATTGAAAACCTGACATCCGCGTTGAGCCAAAGACTTATCGCTGATCAATTACGCTTAACTACCGCCGAATCATGCACTGGCGGTAAGTTGGCTTGCGCGCTGTGTGCTGCTGAAGACACACCAAAGTTTTACGGCGCAGGCTTTGTCACCTTTACCGATCAAGCCAAAATGAAAATCCTTGGCGTCAGTCAGCAATCTCTTGAGAAATATACGGCAGTGAGTGAGAAGATAGCGGCAGAAATGGCAACTGGTGCCAAAGAGCGCGCAGATGTCGATATGAGTATTGCCATTACCGGCTACGGTGGGCCTGAAGGTGGGCAGGATGGTACGCCCGCAGGCACAGTCTGGTTCGCATGGAATATTAAAGGAAAAATGCATACTGCGGTTATGCATTTTGATGGCGATTGCGAAACGGTATTAGCATTGGCGGTTCGATTTGCACTGGCGCAGCTTTTGAAATTACTGGAGTGACGTTCTGGCCTGGCTTCACGCCAGACCAGCCATATTTACAGAAAATTAGACGTCCAGCCCGCGATGTTGCAACATCGGTGCAATCTGTGGTGCCTTACCGCGCCATTGACGATACAGGCGTTCTAAATCTTCGCTGTTGCCTCTGGAAAGAATCGCCTCGCGAAAACGTTGCCCATTCTCACGCGTTAAGCCGCCCTGCTCGACAAACCATTGATAACCATCGTCTGCCAGCATTTGCGTCCACAAATAGGCGTAATATCCCGCCGCATATCCGCCACCAAAAATGTGGGCGAAATAACTGCTGCGATAACGTGGCGGTACGGCGGGAAGATCCATATTTTCCGCCGCCAGCGCCCGCAGTTCGAAATCATTCACATCCTGCATCGCTTCATGCTCTTGCAGACAGTGCCAGCGCATATCAAGAAGTGCGGCGCTAAGCAGTTCGCTCATCTCATAACCTTTATTGAACAGGCTGGCATTACGCATTTTTTGTTGCAACTCTTCCGGCATTGCTTTCCCGGTCTGATAATGCCGGGCGTAGCGCGCGAATACCTGCGGATGCATTGCCCAATGCTCGTTGATTTGCGAAGGAAATTCGACAAAATCGCGTGGTGTATTGGTGCCAGAAAGCGTGGCATAACGCTGGCAGGCAAACAGACCGTGCAACGTATGCCCAAACTCATGGAATAATGTAATAACATCGTCCCACAGCAACAATGCGGGTTCGTCTGTTGCCGGTTTCTGATAATTACAAACGTTATAGATTACCGGGCGTGTTTCATTGAGCGTAGATTGCTCTACAAAATTACCCATCCATGCGCCGCCGCTTTTTGAATCACGGGCGAAGAAATCACCGTAAAATAACGCCAGTCCCTCGCCATTATGATCAAAAATTTCCCATACGCGGACATCAGGATGGTAAACAGGAATATCAAAACGTTCGACAAACTTAATACCGAAGAGCTGATTGGCGGTCCAGAATACACCTTCATTCAACACCGTGTTTAATTCGAAATAAGGTTTAAGCTGCGCCTCATCGAGACAGAATTTCTCCCGCCGCACCTGTTCAGCATAAAATGCCCAGTCCCACGGCTGGGCGCTGAACCCGCCCTGCTGATTATCAATAACCGCCTGTATAGACGCTAATTCATCGCTCGCACGTTGACGTGCCGCCGGAACAATTTCCCGCATAAAGTTGAGTGCTGCTTCTGGTGTTTTTGCCATCTGATCGGCAATTTTCCATGCGGCATAATAAGGGAAACCAAGTAGTTTCGCCTGTTGGGCGCGGATCTCCACAAGCCGTTGAATGATGGAACGAGTATCATTGCCATCGTTTTTTTCCGCGCGTGTCCACCCCGCAGTGAACAGTTTTTCACGTGTAGAACGATCGCGGAGTTCCGCAAGCGCCGGTTGTTGCGTGGTATTCAGCAATGGAATAAGCCATTTGTTTTCCAGACCTTTCTCGCGAGCCGCCTCAGCCGCCAGCGCAATTTCTTGCTCACTCATGCCTGCCAGTTGCTGAACATCGTCAACCACCAGCCCACCGAATTTGTTCGCGGCTAATAATCGCTGGTTAAACTGACTGGTCAGGGTTGCGGCTTCTGTGTTCAGCAATTTTAATTTTGCTTTATCAGCATCTTCAAGTTTGGCACCGGCAAGAACAAAACGCTGATGAATAACTTCAACCAAACGAATAGATTCACTATCAAGACCCAGCGTTTCGCGCCGCTGCCAGACAGCATCTACCCGCGCGAATAATTCACCATTCAGGTAGATATCATTCGCCAGTTCCGCCAGTTCCGCCGAGAACTGTTCATCAAGACGCTGTAATTCATCATTAGTATGCGCCGAGGTCATGGCAAAGAAGACGCTGGTAACACGAGTGAGTAATTCCCCGCTCTTTTCGAGAGCCAGAATAGTGTTATTAAAATCGGGCGTCTGCGGGTTTAAAGCTATCGCCTCTATCTCAACCCGCTTTTGCCGCATTCCCTCATCGAATGCCGGGCGATAGTGTTGATTTTCAATCTGATCAAAATGGGGAGCCATATACGGCAGAGTACTCTGCGTAAGGAAAGGATTCGTCGTTGACATTTTCTACTCCTGAAAACGAGGTGTTCCATAGCGTAGGCTTACTAATAACGGAGTGCAATCTTGCAAACCAGTATTACCCGCTCTTAAGCATCACGTGCTATGTTATTGACACACAAAATCGTTGAGGAACAGTGAGATGATCGTTTTAGTAACTGGAGCAACGGCAGGTTTTGGTGAATGCATTACGCGTCGTTTTATTCAACAAGGGCATAAAGTTATCGCCACTGGCCGTCGCCAGGAACGGTTGCAGGAGTTAAAAGACGAACTGGGCGATAATTTGTATATCGCCCAACTGGACGTTCGCAACCGCGCCGCCATTGAAGAGATGCTGACTTCGCTTCCTGCCGAGTGGCGTAATATCGATATTCTGGTAAACAATGCTGGACTGGCGCTGGGTATGGAACCTGCACATAAAGCCAGCGTTGAAGACTGGGAAACCATGATTGATACCAACAATAAAGGCCTGGTGTATATGACCCGCGCTGTCCTGCCTGGCATGGTCGAGCGTAATCATGGTCATATAATTAACATTGGCTCAACAGCGGGTAGCTGGCCATATGCTGGTGGTAACGTTTATGGCGCGACAAAAGCGTTTGTTCGTCAGTTCAGCCTGAATCTGCGCACTGACCTGCATGGCACGGCAGTACGCGTCACCGACATCGAGCCGGGGCTGGTGGGTGGCACCGAGTTTTCTAATGTCCGCTTTAAAGGCGACGACGATAAAGCGGAAAAAACCTATCAAAACACCGTTGCGCTGACGCCAGAAGATGTCAGCGAAGCAGTCTGGTGGGTTGCCACACTCCCTGCTCACGTCAACATCAACACCCTGGAAATGATGCCGGTTACCCAAAGCTATGCCGGACTGAATGTCCATCGCCATTAATTTTTATACCCGGCTTAACCGCCGGGTTATTGCTTGTCACAAAAAAGTGGTAGACTCACGCAGTTAACCCACTCACAAGCAAGAACGAATGACCGTCGAAACGCAACTTAATCCCACACAACCTGTCAATCAGCAAATTTATCGTATTCTTCGCCGCGACATTGTCCATTGCCTAATTCCACCGGGCACACCGTTGTCGGAAAAAGAAGTTTCTGTTCGTTTCAATGTGTCACGCCAGCCGGTTCGTGAAGCCTTCATTAAACTGGCAGAAAACGGCCTGATTCAAATTCGCCCGCAGCGTGGCAGCTACGTCAATAAAATTTCCATGACTCAGGTACGCAACGGTAGTTTTATTCGTCAGGCTATTGAGTGTGCCGTTGCCCGCCGGGCGGCGACCATGATTACTGATAGCCAGTGCTATCAGCTTGAGCAAAATCTCCACCAACAACGTATTGCCATTGAACGCAAACAGCTGGATGATTTTTTTGAGCTGGATGATAACTTCCATCAAATTCTGACGCAGATTGCCGACTGTCAGCTTGCGTGGGACACCATTGAAAACCTGAAAGCAACTGTTGACCGCGTGCGCTATATGAGCTTTGACCACGTATCGCCGCCCGATATGTTATTACGTCAACACATGGATATTTTTACTGCTCTACAAAAACATGATGGCGATGTGGTAGAAAAAGCAATGACTCTGCATTTGCAGGAAATAAGTGAATCCGTGCAGCTGATCCGCCAGGAAAATAGCGACTGGTTTAGCGAAGAGTAATTCATTTCCTCTCATCCCATCCGGGGTGAGAGTCCATCACCTTCTTCTGGTTCATGCAAGCATCAAAAAAGATGTGAACTTGATCATAAACAAAAAAATATTCACTCGACAGGAGTATTTATATTGCGCCCGTTACGTGGGCTTCGACTGTAAATCAGAAAGGAGAAAACACCTATGACGACCTACGATCGTAACCGTAACGCAATCACCACTGGCAGCCGTGTTATGGTTAGCGGCACCGGTCACACTGGCAAGATCCTGTCGATTGACACTGAAGGTCTGACCGCAGAGCAAATCCGTCGCGGTAAAACCGTGGTTGTTGAAGGTTGTGATGAAAAACTCGCGCCTCTGGACCTGATTCGTCTCGGCATGAACTAAGCGTGTGAATGCCGCCGATGGCGGCATTGCTGTTTTTACTTCACGATATATTTCGCTACGGTCGCTTTCGCGCCATGCGCTAATAAAGACAAGTACGCTTCCGTCACCTTTGCAACAAACAAGCTATTGTTCGGCAAATCATCGCCAAATATCGCCTTAATCGCCATCAACGACTGCACACGCTTTTTCCCTTCGGCGCTACTTTGCACAGCCTTTTGAATGACCGGTAGTAACGGATCGCTAATCTCAATCTGATTCCCCTGTTCATCAACACCGCCAACATAACGCATCCAACCAGCGACACCCAGCGCCAACAGATCGAACGTGCTGTCATGTTCCAGATGCCAGCGAATTGAATCCAGCATCCGCTGCGGCAGTTTCTGACTACCATCCATTGCAATCTGCCAGGTCCGGTGGCGTAAAGCCGGGTTACTGTAGCGTTCAATCAGTCGATCGGCATAATCTTGCAGATCCACCCCCTGCACTTTCAGCGTGGGCGCCTGTTCCTGCAACATCAAGGCATGTGCTGCATGACGATAATTTTCATCTTCCATACAGTCGTTAATGTGCTGATATCCCGCCAGATAGCCCAGATACGCCAGGAATGAATGGCTGCCGTTGAGCATACGCAGTTTCATCTCTTCATAAGGCAGTACATCGCTGACCAGTTCAGCACCGACTTTTTCCCATTCAGGGCGTCCGGCAACAAAATTATCTTCAATAACCCACTGACGGAAAGGCTCACAGGCCACGCCTGCCGGATCGCGCACGCCGGTAAGTTGTTCGATTTTGTCCAGCGTTTCTGCCGTCACTGCGGGTACAATGCGATCCACCATTGTCGACGGAAAAGTCACGTTTTCTTCTATCCATTGCGCCAGTTTTACATCTACAGCCCTGGCATATGAAGTGACAACGTCACGCATAACGTAACCGTTTTCTGGCATGTTGTCACATGACATGATGGTAAACGCTGGAAGTCCTGCGGCTTTACGGCGAGCCAGCGCCTCGACAATCACGCCTGTTGCTGTTTTCGGCTGGTGGGGATTTTGCAAGTCGGCAGCTACCATCGGGTGATCCAGCATTAACTGTCCGGTCGCCGGAGAGTGGAAATACCCTTTTTCGGTGATTGTCAGAGAGACAATTGCGATTTGCGGTTCACACATCGCGGCCAGCACGGCTTCTAAGCCATCTATTTGTACGTGCAGCGCCTTTTTCACGACGCCGACGACGCGAGCGGTCCACGCATCAGCCGACATTTCTGCAACGGTATAGAGATTATCTTGCTGTTTTAGATCGATGATTTGCTGTTCACCGCCAATCAGGTTCATTTCATAGTAGCCCCAATCGCTGTGATGCTGGGCTGCCAGGATATCGGCATACACGCCCTGATGCGCGCGATGAAATGCACCAAACCCTAAATGAACAATTTTGGGCGCCAGGTTATTACGATCATAAACAGGGAGTGTCGCTTTGGCTGATAACAAATTATTTCCCATGAAAATTCCTTTAATTTCAATATGGCAAGCTGAATGGTTTGTTATATGAATAAAAAAATCCCTCCTCACTAAGAGAAGGGATTCTGGATTTACAGACTTGTTGAAGGTTGCGCAGCTCTTACAACGCGCGGTTGATCTTCTGCAGCATCTTCCAGCGCACTCAAATCGCGGTCTTTAACTTCTGGCATTTTCAGCGCGGAAATTAAGCCGATGACGGAATAAGCCATAATCATTATTGCAATCGGATACCAGGATCCTGTCATGGTACAGAAAATACCGGCCAGAATAGGACCAAAACCTGAAGCGATAAGACCACCAATTTCTTTAGATATTGCCATTCGGGTAAAGCGATTTTTACAGCCGAACATCTCTGCCATGGTAATATTTTCCAGGGCAAATAATCCCAACACCGCACAGTTGTGAATCACAATGAGAGCAACCATGATGGTGCCCGGTGCATAGCTTTTATCTACAATGATAGAAAGCATTGGCCACGCAAGTACAATAGCTGAAGTATTCATAATGATGTAAGGAATACGACGACCAATTTTATCAGATAACCAACCGAGGAAAGGAATCGTCATAAAACCGATAATAGAACTGATCATTAATGCATCTGTGGGAATTGCTTTATTGAACAGCAAAGTTTGCACTAAATAACCAGCAAGGAAGGTTTGAATCAGACCTGAGTTTCCTGCCTGTCCAAAACGCAGACCCGTTGCCAACCAAAAAGATTTGCTCTGGAACATGCTACCAGCAGGTGCAGGTTTTGCTGTAGGTTGGTTGCTGTCGTTAACCTTCTCAAAGACCGGGCTTTCTTTCAGGTTCATACGCAACCAGATAGCAAAGACCATCACGACAACGCTCGCCAGGAACGGTATACGCCATCCCCATGCCAGCAGTTCTTCTTTACTAAGAATAAAGAACATAAAGGCCCAGATTGCCGTTGCGCTCAACGTACCGCAGTTCGTTCCCATCGCAACGAATGAGGAGATAATGCCGCGTTTACCTTTCGGCGCATATTCCGCCAGCATCGTACCAGCACCGGAAATTTCAGCGCCTGCCCCCAGCCCCTGAATAATACGCAGCGTCACCAGCAATATTGGCGCAAAAACACCAATCTGCGCATAGGTCGGCAACACACCAATTAAGGTAGTACAGATCCCCATCATGGTGATGGTAATAAAGAGCACTTTCTTACGCCCTATTCTGTCGCCCATTTTGCCGAAAATAAATGCTCCGACAATACGTGCAACATAACCAGCACCGTAGGTTCCCATTGCCAGAATTAACGCCATTGCGGTTGATGATTCCGGAAAAAATATTTCATGGAATACTAACGCTGCACCGAGCGAGTATAACTGAAAATCCATAAATTCAAGTGCCGTACCTAACCATCCTGATACCGCTGCCTTCACTAAATCCTTAGTGCTTCTTTCATGTTTTTCTATTGTCATAATTATTATCTCTAAATAAGAGGTAAGATGCGTACTGCTTATTCGCTATTATTGGTATTATTCAGAAAACGTGAGTAAAACTTTGCAACAGTGCTTTTGTTCCTTTTCGAATAATGAAATGGCATCAGCAACATGCAGATAATCAAAGGTATGGGTAATTAATTTATCAGGATTAATTAACCCTTTGCTTAACCAGTCGATAACGACCGGGAATTTATTGGCATTTAACCGGGAAGAAAAAATAGAGAGTTCCTTGCCGGTAATTCCCTGCTGAATGACTTCAGACGGTTCACTGGAGAAGCCCATTAACACAATTCGTGCCGCCGGAGAAGCCAGCATAACCGCTTCTTTCAAAATGGAAGGATGGCAAGCAGCATCAATAATTAATGTTGGTTTGATGCCCTTTTCAGCGAATATTTCGCCAAGCGTTGTCTGGCTGTTATTAATCACCCAGTCTGCCCCGCTCTCTTTCGCTTTATCCAGTCGTTCATCAATGCGATCGGCGACAATCACATTTTTAACGTTATAAACACCTTTCAATACCTGAACGATAGTCAGACCAATCGGGCCGGCACCATAAACCAGCACGGTGTCATCTTCAGTCGGCTGACCGTGTCCAGTAACGTTCGCCGCAATGGTAAATGGTTCGATCATTACAGCGAACTGATCAGCCACTCCATCGGGAATTTTCCACGCATTCTTCGCCGGAACGACTGCATATTCGCTAAAACCGCCATCAGCGTGAACACCTAATACAGCCAGAGTTGTGCAAACGTTGGGCTTACCCATTGAGCACGGATAACAATGTCCGCAGCTGACTACGGGATCTACCGCAACACGTTCGCCAACTCTGGCGTTATCCACACCTTCACCTACGGCATCAATCACGCCAAAAAATTCGTGACCAATGACACGCGGATACTTTGCAAACGGATTATGACCGCGATAAATGTGACTATCCGATCCACAAATTCCCGCGAGTTTCACTTTTACTCGTACTTCGCCCACTGCCGGGGTCGGAATTTCACGTTCGATAATCGCCAGTTGATTCGGTTTTTCAATTAAAATACTTTTCATTATTGTATGACTCCTTACCAGTTCCATAGCGTGCCATCTTCCAGACGTGCGACTGGCAGATAGGCAGGTTCGTAGGGATATTTCGCCGCCAGCTTTTCATCGAATTCGATACCAATGCCTGGCTTATCACCAGGATGCATATAGCCGTTATCGAAGCTCCAGTTGTGCGGGAAGACTTCAAGCATTTGTTCTGAATAGCCCATATACTCCTGAATGCCGAAATTCGGCACCCACAAGTCAAAGTGCAACGCCGCAGCCATGCAGACTGGTGACAAATCGGAAGGACCATGTGAGCCAGTACGTACCTGGTAAAGCGAAGCAAAATCGGCAATTCTGCGCATACCTGTGATGCCGCCAGCGTGGGTCAGCGTTGTACGGATATAGTCGATAAGTTGTTCTTCAATCAGCTGTTTGCAGTCCCAGATGCTGTTAAAGACTTCACCCACCGCAATTGGCGTTACGGTATGTTGGCGAATGAGGCGGAAGCACTCCTGGTTTTCTGCGGGTGTCGGATCTTCCATCCAGAACAGGCGATAATCTTCAATACTTTTGCCAAAGCGTGCCGCCTCAATGGGCGTTAAACGATGGTGCATGTCATGCAGCACATGCTCATTAAAGCCAAACTTGTTGCGCACTGCGTCGAACAGTTTTGGCATGAAGTCGAGATATTTTTCCGTTGACCACAACTGCTCTTCTGGCCACTGCCCTTTGGTCGCAGGTTCATAAGCCAGCCCTTTTCCTTTGGACATACCGTAAGTCGTTTTCATACCGGGAATACCACACTGCACGCGGATGGCTTTGAATCCCAGTTCCTGATGACGAGCATAATCATCCAGTGCTTCATCAATACTGTGACCGGTGGTATGACAATAGACCATTACGCCTTCACGGGAAGCCCCCCCTAACAGTTGGTAAAGCGGCATGTTTGCGGCTTTGGCTTTAATGTCCCACAGCGCCATATCAACAGCGGAAATAGCCGACATGGTGACAGGGCCGCGACGCCAGTAAGCGCCTTTATAGAAAAACTGCCAGATATCTTCGATACGATGGGCATCGCGGCCTATAAGTTGCGGACAGATATGATCCTGCAAATAGGACGCAACGGAAAGCTCGCGCCCGTTCAGAGTGGCATCACCAAGACCGGTAATACCGTCCTCGGTGGTGATTTTTAAGGTGACGAAATTACGTCCCGGACAGGTAACAAAAACTTCAGCCCCTACGATCTTCATGTTCTATTCCTTGCATCGCTTGTCGTGATGCATGAAATCTACGCAACTGAGCTACTACCATACAAGTATTAAGATCAAGAAAAGCCAGAGCGATCACAAAAAAAGGCGCATATTTGCGCCGTGAATAGTTCTAAAAACAGTCAAGCTTTATTGTTTTTCCGGGGTTCGACTAGTGCGTATCTTATTGATAAAAAATAATTAATCATATCAGAAAAGTCAGGTGCGTCCCCAGCCAGCAACAATAATCAACATGCCGCAAAGCGCAATTATCGCTCCCGTCCAGTCGTAGAGACTGAGCTTCACCCCATCTACCACCCGCAGCCACAGGAGCGCCGTACAGACATAAACACCGCCATACGCTGCATAAACTCGCCCACTTGCTGCCGGATGCAACGTTAACAGCCAGACGAAAAGCGCCAGAGAAATCCCCGCTGGAACCAACAACCAGATACTGGCATTCCGTTTCAGCCACAGCCAGGGCAAAAAACAACCAATGATTTCACACAAAGCGGTAGCAAAAAACAGTAACGTTGTTTTAATCATCTTTGTCACTCATTGACATCATGTATATTTATAGGGCGACATAATATCATCAACATAGACATCCTTCTGGTACGTTTCGCGTTCACAGTGGATCGTGTAAAATCGCCCTTAACCATTCATGTAAGGAATGAATCATGAATATCACTCTCTGCAAAAAACTCAGCCTGCTCGCTTTTCTGCTGCCTTGCGCACTGGCATTTAGCGCAACTACCCATGCAGAAACCAACAAACTGGTGATTGAATCTGGCGACAGCGCACAGAGTCGCCAGCAGGCAGCAATGGAAAAAGAGCAATGGAATGACACGCGTAATCTGCGTCAAAAAATCAACAAACGCACCGAGAAAGAATGGGATAAAGCTGACGCCGCATTTGATAGCCGCGATAAATGCGAGCAGAGTGCCAATATTAATGCCTACTGGGAGCCGAATACTTTACGCTGCCTGGACCGTCGTACTGGTCGCGTAATCATCCCCTAACCTGTTATTGATATAAGGAATGTAAGGACACGTTATGACTAGCGCCCACAGTGTTAAGCTACGTCCGCTGGAGCGTGAAGATTTACGCTATGTACATCAACTCGACAATAACGCCAGCGTGATGCGTTACTGGTTTGAGGAGCCGTACGAAGCCTTTGTTGAACTCTCTGATCTGTACGATAAGCATATTCACGATCAGAGTGAACGTCGTTTCGTCGTGGAATGCGATGGCGAAAAGGCAGGTCTGGTGGAACTGGTAGAAATTAACCACGTCCATCGCCGCGCAGAATTTCAGATAATCATCTCCCCGGAATACCAGGGTAAAGGTCTGGCAACCCGCGCCGCGAAATTAGCGATGGATTATGGTTTCACTGTTCTTAATCTCTATAAGCTTTATCTGATTGTCGATAAAGAGAATGAGAAAGCGATTCATATTTATCGTAAGCTCGGTTTTACGGTCGAAGGTGAACTGATGCATGAATTCTTTATTAACGGTCAATATCGCAATGCTATTCGCATGTGCATATTCCAGCATCAGTATCTGGCGGAACATAAAACGCAAGGGCAGACTCTACTAAAACCAACCGCGCAATAGTATTAATAATAATCAATGGTATTTTTGATGGTGTAAACCCGTTCGACGGCGGGTTTTACTCCCTCATCCACAATGATTAATTGGCAGTCCACTGGATTCGCGTGGCTGTCATATTCACAAGTCTGTTTGACATTACCAACCTGTTGATTATTCAGTAAAGTAATTGCCGTGTAATCCAGTTTTTTGATCGGGTCCGTTGATGGAGTGGCGCTGACAGATAACGTTTTGTCGTTACTTTTCGTCGTTTTCCCCAGCGGATAACCCTGATCATCATAGCGATATTCCATCTGCATCTGTTTGCTGCTGGCCTTAACCACGAAGCCATTATCGTCAGTTTCCCAACTTACCCCGGCAGAAGGTAATTCTGCTAACTGGCATTTTCCCTGTAGACGTACTCTTTTCTCCAGTGTCTGTGCATCCCGGTAATAATTTGCATCCAACACCAGGGCAACCACGGTATTATTCTCCAGATCCAGTAATTCGAGGGAATCAAAACAGCCTTCTTCCGATAAATTCCCCGAAACACGTTTCGTCACTTCCCCTTGCTCATTCATTAACGTCTGAGTGAAATCTTTAACCGGTCCACGCAGCGGATCAAAATCAAATTCATTAGAGAAACTGGCCATTTCTGGCGTAAATGAAAGTGTTACCTCTGTGCGGTCACATCCTGTGAGTATTATCGCGAGTAAACATGGCAGTAATTTGTAATTCACATCAATCACCAGACAGTAGAGATGATTCTCAATCATAGTAGTAAATACAGTAATTTACACGTGAAATGCTATGCTTAGTTAGTAATATTCATGTAAGGAGCCAATGATGAAAATCTTAGCCTGCAGTGCCGCACTTCTGCTCACCCTGGCCTCATCCACAGTGCTCGCCGCGTCGGATTCATGTGAGCGCATAAAAAGTGATATTTCACAGCGCATTATCAATAACGGCGTACCAGAAAGTGGCTTCACTTTAAGTATTGTGCCAAATGATCAGGTCGACCAGCCTGATTCACAGGTCGTCGGGCATTGCGCTAACGACACGCATAAAATTCTCTACACTCGCACCACCAGCGGTAATGTTTCTGCCCACCCCCAGCCAACCCATGATAATGAGCCTGCTGAATCGCATTAATAAACCTGAGGCTGCCTGATACGATGCTTACGCACATATCAGGCCTGCCGTGTGGTATTGTTATGCGCTGGCTGTGCCCGCTAGCCGGGATACCTGCTGAGATGATCGGGCGTGCGCTCGTTTATGGCCTGCACATAATGCTCGGAATGACCATCGCAGGTTAACAAATTGGTGCGGGGTAAACCGCACGTTTCAGGATGATAGGAATGACGCATTTCTCACAACAAGATAATTTTTCTGTCGCAGCGCGCGTGCTGGGCGCGCTGTTTTATTACGCTCCTGAGAGTAAAGAAGCCTCTCCACTGGTTTCTGCGCTAACCAGTGACGATTGGGTCACCCAGTGGCCTTTATCACAAACGTCATTAGCGCCGCTGGCAACGGCTTTTAAGGAAGAATGTGAAGAGTCGCGTAGTCAGGCATGGCAACGATTATTTGTCGGGCCGTGGGCGTTACCCTCTCCTCCATGGGGATCTGTCTGGCTGGATCGCGAATCGGTGCTGTTTGGCGATTCTACTTTGGCGCTTCGTCAATGGATGCGCGAAAAAGGCATTCAGTTTGAAATGAAACAAAACGAACCAGAAGATCATTTTGGTTCGCTGCTGTTGATGGCAGCATGGCTGGCAGAGAATGGTCGTCAGACCGAGTGTGAAGAGTTGTTGGCCTGGCATCTTTTACCGTGGTCCACGCGTTTTCTTGAAGTGTTTATCGAAAAGGCGGAACACTCTTTTTATCGCGCGCTCGGTGAGCTGGCTCGTTTAACGCTGACACAATGGCAGTCACAGTTGCTGATCCCTGTCGCGGTAAAACCCCTGTTTCGCTGAATAATCCTTAGTATTATCGAAAGGCGTAAACTGCACGCCTTTCAAATCCAATAAGTGACAACGTCACGTTTAATTCCACATACAGCACGCACAGCTTTTGCACCAGGTCTCTTTTCCCGCAAAATAGAGCCCCGTGTTTAATTTGCCATTTCTGCTCATGCAACATCTACACATCTACCCGGATCTGCGCACCATGTTTCGCCGCCTGCTTATCGCAATGGTCGTAGGCATTCTGGCGGCCTTTGCCGTTGCAGGGTTTCGTCATGCGATGCTGCTACTGGAGTGGCTGTTCCTCAATAACGACTCCGGCAGTCTGGTCAATGCAGCAACGAACCTTTCTCCGTGGCGACGACTGCTAACGCCGGCGCTCGGCGGACTGGCGGCAGGTTTATTGCTGATGGTCTGGCAGAAACTCTCTCAGCAACGCCCCCATGCACCTACCGATTATATGGAGGCGTTACAAACCGATGGGCAGTTTGATTACGCCACCAGTCTGATTAAATCCTTCGCTTCTTTGCTGGTGGTGACCAGCGGCAGCGCCATTGGTCGTGAAGGTGCGATGATCCTGTTGGCGGCACTTGCTGCCTCCTGGTTTGCCCAACGTTTTACCCCACGTGAAGAGTGGAAATTGTGGATTGCCTGTGGCGCGGCTGCGGGAATGGCAGCAGCCTATCGCGCCCCACTTGCCGGGAGTTTATTTATTGCCGAAGTCTTGTTTGGCACCATGATGCTGGCCTCCCTCGGACCAGTAGTGATCTCTGCCGTAGTGGCATTGCTTATTAGCAATCTTCTTAATCACAGCAATGCTTTGCTCTACAGCGTGCAACTCTCTGTGATAGTTCAGACTCGCGACTATGCACTGATTATCAGTACGGGCGTGTTGATGGGCTTGTGCGGTCCATTGTTTTTAAAGCTAATGAACGCCAGTCATCGGGGTTTTGTTAATCTTAAACTTGCGCCGCCCTGGCAACTGGCATTGGGTGGTTTGATCGTGGGTCTGCTTTCCCTGCTCACTCCTGCCGTGTGGGGCAACGGCTATAGTACGGTGCAATCCTTTTTAACTGCCCCGCCACTGTTTATGGTCATTGCAGGGATCTTCCTCTGCAAGCTAGTTGCCGTGCTGGCCAGTAGTGGTTCCGGCGCACCTGGGGGGGTGTTTACGCCGACGCTATTTATCGGACTGGCAATTGGCATGTTGTATGGCCGGAGCCTGGGGTTATGGTTTACTGGCAGCGAAGAAATTACGCTTTTACTTGGGTTAACCGGGATGGCAACACTTCTGGCTGCGACCACACATGCGCCCATTATGTCGACACTGATGATATGTGAAATGACCGGGGAGTATCAGCTACTCCCCGGTTTATTGATTGCTTGTGTGATTGCGTCAGTAATGTCGCGGACGTTACATCGTGACTCTATCTACCGCCAGCACACTGCGCAGCATGGATAAACGGATATATTGCCCCAGTTCTCGCTGTTCTGCGCGAGGCAGATAAGGAAGCTCACCAATAAGCGGCGCCGGGAGTTTTTTACCCAATACATCAATGATTTCAGCGTAGTGTGCTAACCCTGGGTTGATACGGTTAGCCACCCAGCCAATCAGCGGCAGTCCGTCGTTTGCAATCGCCTGTGCGGTCAGAAGCGCATGGTTAATACAGCCTTCCTGAATACCTACCACCATCAACACGGGTAGCTGCTCCTGAACCACCCATTCAGAGAGCGGACGCAGGTCATTCATCAGGCTACGCCAGCCGCCAGTACCTTCAACAACCACATGGTCGACTTTATCAGTCAGATTAGCCAGACCATTTGAAATGAGGGTGTAATTGATCGGGCAACTGTGCGCCACACTGCTTTCTTCTTCGCTTAACGCTATGGGATTGACTGCTTCATAAGGCAGTTCAATTGATGAAACACTCTGCAACACCAGGGCATCTTTATTACGTAGCCCATCAGGTGTCTCTTTGCTCCCCTTCGCCACGGGTTTATACCCCGCAACCGTTTTTCCCTGGGAGGCTAACGCTTGTAGCAATGCGCGGGAAACCACCGTTTTCCCCACAGAAGTGTCTGTACCTGTTATAAAGAAACGCTTCAGCATCACTAACTCCACCGTTATGCTTCACAAATATAAGCCAGGAAAATAATTCAACTTTGGAAGTCTAAGTTATGCGTTCCTGGCCCAATTTGAGATAGCGCAAATTTTGGTAGAACAGTTAAAAAATGTTAACCCTGCAACAGACGAATCAACAAAGAACCGTTATACATCGCGTCTTTTACCAACGCCGCCCCCGCCATCGTCCCCTGATTAGAGAACTGGGTGCTCTCGACGCTAATGTGCTGGCTGTAGGCTGGAAGCGCCTGCTGACGGATACTGTCAGAAATTACAGGGAACAGGATCTCTGCAGCCTTACTTAGCGGCGAACCAATCAGTATTTTTTGTGGGTTGAATAAATTCACCATGATGGCAAGAATGCGCCCGACGTGCGTCCCCACGCCAGTAATAATATCTTTTGCCAGCAGATCGCCCTGCAACGCAGCCAGGCACAATGAATCCACGGTTAATGGCTGCCCATGTAACATAGAACTCATAGATTGATTCAACCGTAATTGTGCAAGCTCAAGAATACTATCAACACTAGCGATGGTTTCCAGGCAGCCGTGGTTACCGCAATAGCAGCGTTTCCCATAGGGATCGACCTGAGTGTGACCAATCTCCACAAGGCTACTGCTTCCCGCGTGTAACAAATGGCCATCGGTAATCACACCCGCACCCACGTTGTGATCAATCACCACCTGAATCACATCGCGCGCTCCGCGTGATGCGCCAAACAGAGCCTCAGCCATCGTCCATGCACTAATATCATGCTGAATATAAACCGGTACACCGGTATGCTGCTCCAGTACTTCGCCGAGCGGCATCTCTTTTACGTCCTCATAGAACGGCATACGATGCACAATGCCATTTTCCGTATCAATAATTCCCGGCAACGTAATGGCAATAGATGTCAGACGCTCGAGTTTTTTCTGATGGCGGATAAAAAACTGATCAATATGAGTAATTATGCGATCCAGCAGTGGCAATTCGTCCTGAAGCGCCAACTCCAGTGAGTCTTCCACCACCAGCTTGCTGCTCAGGTCGCGCAGGGCAAGAAAAATCTCCCCGCGACTAATGCGCAAAGAAAGATAGTGCCAG
The DNA here is from genome assembly GCF_002966005.1 of Escherichia sp. MOD1-EC5433. Lineage (NCBI taxonomy): Bacteria > Pseudomonadati > Pseudomonadota > Gammaproteobacteria > Enterobacterales > Enterobacteriaceae > Escherichia > Escherichia sp. MOD1-EC5433. The sequence continues at coordinate 135,062 of NZ_PTRL01000004.1, forward strand.
GCTTCTGTTTCTACCACCAGCCCCACCGCCGGACGCCCACGGTTTCCCGCTTCTTTAATTTCCAGCTCTTGCACCAGGTGCGCTTCGAGCATTTCGCGGACAATTTTGGTGATACTGGCTGGCGCCAGTTGCGCCAGCCGGGAAAGATCGATACGCGAAACTGGCCCAAGCTGATCAATCAGGCGGTAAACCGCGCCCGCGTTGGTCTGCTTTATTTGATCAATGTGCCCAGGCTGGTTTTCAGCAACCACCGCATACTCCCTATATTTTCGCGCTCCGAAATAATCTGTAGGTTATGGTGAAGTACTTCAATATGCGTCGTCAAATTTTTACTTCGTCATGTGATTAACAGCACATTTTTCGGTTTTTTTTGCTGAAATTTCCCTCACCGGAGTGCATTCATCAGCTGAATACGAAAGTTTCGTGCTGCCGGGCTTTGTTCACGATGCTTTGGCCAAACCAGCCACATTTCAGAAACCGCATCCTCTTCAGCAATAGGTAACCAGCGCATTTCATTGAGTTGGACACGTTTAAAAGAGGCGGGCAAAATCGAAACACCAAGACCGGCGGAAACCAGACCGATGATAGTCATCGCCTCGCCCACTTCTTGGGTGATGACCGGAGTCAGATTATAACGCCGCATCAGGCCAATAATGTCGTCATACAGCCCCGTCCCTACGTGTGGATCAAAAAAAACAAACGGTTCTTTTGCCAGTTCCGCCAGCGTTACCTTCGGTTTATTTGCCAAAGGATGATCGTGCGGGATCATTGCCATAAGCGGTTCATGCACGATTACCGCGTGATCCAGCGTCTCCGGCAACACGGTATTTCGTAACAACCCCATATCGAGCGTCCCTTCGGTAAGAGGATCTATTTGCTCGCGAGTATTCATCTCACGCGTCTGCAAATGGACATCAGGAAATTCGCACCGAAATAGGGATAAGGTATCAGACACTGCGCGAATAAAGGGTGCCGACGAGGTAAAGCCAATGCGTAACTCTCCCGCTTCTCCCTGATGCAGACGTTCAGCGCGAGAGGCTGCGTCATCCACCATAGACAGAATTTGCCGACTATCAGCAAGGAACTGCTTTCCTGCTGCCGTTAGCAGCACGCTGCGGTTGGTTCGTGCCAACAGTCGCGCGCCAATTTGTTGCTCCAGAGCCTGAATCTGCTGACTTAGCGGCGGTTGCGAAATGTTCAGGCGGGCAGCCGCGCGCCCAAAATGCAGCTCTTCCGCAACGGCAACAAAGTAACGGAGGTGACGCAATTCAATATTCATATTTTAAACATCTTATTTGAGATTATTAATATATTAGACATAACAATTCGATTTTCCTACTCTATTCCTGATCCCACATCACAGGCATAATTAGCAAGGATTTCAAGTGAGTCGTACTACAACTGTTGATGGCGCTCCGGCAAGCGACACTGACGAGCAACCCCTTTCCCAGCCAAACGAATTCATTAAACGCGGTACACCGCAATTTATGCGTGTCACTCTGGCGCTATTCTCTGCCGGGCTGGCAACCTTCGCGCTTCTCTATTGCGTGCAGCCTATTCTTCCGGTGCTTTCGCAAGAATTTGGCTTAACGCCTGCTAACAGTAGTATTTCACTGTCCATTTCAACGGCGATGCTGGCTATCGGTTTGCTGTTTACTGGCCCGCTATCCGATGCCATTGGTCGCAAGCCAGTGATGGTGACGGCGCTACTGTTGGCCTCCATCTGTACGTTACTTTCGACAATGATGACCAGCTGGCACGGCATTTTGATTATGCGCGCCTTGATTGGTCTGTCGTTAAGTGGCGTAGCTGCCGTTGGCATGACCTACCTTAGCGAAGAGATCCACCCCAGTTTTGTGGCCTTTTCAATGGGGCTGTATATCAGCGGCAACTCGATTGGCGGCATGAGTGGGCGCTTAATCAGCGGTGTATTTACTGACTTCTTTAACTGGCGAATTGCGCTGGCGGCTATCGGCTGTTTCGCCCTAACCTCGGCGTTAATGTTCTGGAAAATTCTCCCGGAATCACGTCATTTCCGTCCTTCCTCGCTGCGCCCAAAAACACTGTTTATTAACTTCCGTCTGCACTGGCGCGATCGGGGACTCCCCTTATTATTCGTCGAAGGCTTTTTGCTGATGGGCTCATTCGTAACGCTGTTTAATTACATCGGCTATCGGTTGATGCTTTCACCATGGCATGTTAGCCAGGCAGTGGTTGGGTTATTATCGCTGGTCTATTTGACAGGCACCTGGAGTTCGCCAAAAGCAGGCACCATGACTACCCGCTTCGGTCGTGGCCCGGTGATGTTATTTTCGACAGGTGTTATGCTTTTTGGTCTTATCCTGACATTGTTCAGCTCACTGTGGCTGATTTTTGTCGGTATGATGCTTTTCTCCAGCGGATTTTTTGCCGCTCACTCTGTCGCCAGTAGCTGGATTGGTCCTCGTGCTAAACGCGCCAAAGGTCAGGCTTCCTCGCTGTATCTGTTCTGTTACTACCTGGGTTCAAGCATTGCCGGTACATTAGGTGGCGTCTTCTGGCATAACTATGGCTGGAACGGTGTCGGTGCATTTATTGCCCTGATGCTGGTGGTCGCTATTCTGGTCGGAACACGTTTACATCATCGCCTGCACGCCTGAAAAAAATAAGTCCGGACGATGTGTTAAATTACTGTCCGGACTTATTGCCTGCTCAACTCAACGTTAATAACCACCCTAAAACAGACGAAGCGCCTGCCATTTCTCGCAGGGCATCTAACGTCATCAGGATAATAAATACCCAAATTAGCGGATTCATTTTGCTGTGTGTCATTTATTGCTAATACACAGTGATTCTACCGATTTATAGGTAGTGAAAAAGCTAAGTTATTCAATACTACCTATATTGGTGGGAAATTCTCCTTACGTCACAATGCGTTATTATTTCCCACGTCATCGCTATTCGCTTTGTACATATCGTTACATGCCGAAACCAACCACTCACGGAAGCCTGTCATTTCCAGAGATATAGTCATTACATCGGCCCCGCAGTGGGGTTGCATAAAAAACAAAATTGAGGGTATGACAATGAAAAAAGTATTAGCTCTGGTTGTTGCCGCTACTATGGGTCTCTCTTCTGTCGCATTTGCTGCAGAAACTGCGACCACGCCTGCTCCGACTGCTACAGTGTCCAAAGCAGCGGCTGCAAAAGCAACGCATCATAAAAAACAGCATAAAGCGGCGCCTGCCCAAAAAGCGCAGGCGGCTAAAAAGCATCATAAAAAAGCGAAAAATGAACAGAAAGCGCCTGAGCAAAAAGCACAGGCAGCCAAAAAACACAGCAAAAAACACAGCCAGCAGCAATCTGCAAAACCAGTTGTACAACCAGCCGCGTAAGTTTTCGGCAGCAATAATGGCGCGCCCCCTCGCGCCTGAAAATTACGGTGTTAAACGGATAACGTTTAACACCGCCTTTAGCGGAGGGTACTATGGTGGGCCGTTATCGCTTTGAGTTCATTCTTATCATCCTTATTTTATGTGCCCTGATTGCCACCCGTTTTTATCTTTTCTGAGCGTAGTTATCTGATTTTACTCCCACTTTCATCCCGTCCCGTCTATAGTATTCATGAGGGTTTGCTTTTAATAATCATAATTACTCACCAGAGTATGATATGCGTATAACTATTGCTGTAGTGCTGGGTGCAATTAGTCTGACATCTGCATTTGTGTTTGCGGATAAACCGGACGATCATAAATCGACCAATAATGAGGTCAGCACCCTATTTTTTGGTCATGATGATCGTGTATCAGTAAATAACACGAGCCAATCGCCGTGGGATGCGGTTGGGCAACTAGAAACGGCCAGCGGCAATTTATGTACGGCGACGCTAATTGCGCCGAACCTGGCATTAACGGCAGGACACTGTTTATTAACGCCGCCGAAGGGTAAAGCGGATAAAGCAGTTGCGCTGCGTTTTGTGTCGAATAAAGGTCTTTGGCGCTATGAGATCCACGACATCGAAGGCCGCGTTGATCCGACACTAGGGAAGCGGTTAAAGCCGGATGGGGATGGCTGGATTGTTCCCCCCGCAGCCGCGCCGTGGGATTTCGGTTTGATTGTGCTGCGCAATCCGCCTTCGGGTATTACGCCATTGCCGTTATTTGAGGGAGATAAAACCGCGCTTATCGCCGCATTAAAAGCAGCGGGTCGTAAAGTGACTCAGGCGGGATATCCTGAAGATCATCTCGATACGTTGTACAGTCATCAAAATTGCGAAATAACCGGCTGGGCGCAAACCTCGGTAATGTCGCACCAGTGCGATACCCTACCGGGTGACAGTGGTTCGCCGTTGATGCTTCATACTGATGACGGCTGGCAGTTAATTGGGGTGCAAAGTTCAGCTCCTGCAGCGAAAGATCGCTGGCGTGCTGATAACCGGGCCATTTCTGTCACTGGTTTTCGCGACAAACTAGAAGAACTGACCCGGCAATAACATTTCAAACGCTGCCCGCATTGTCGGGCAGCGTGTTCATCATGCAAGTTTCACCATAATCATTCCAGCCAACAGCAAGACCAGACCAACCCAGCCTTTACGATTTAAACGTTGACCAAACAAGATCCAGCCAGCGGCTAACGTGGCGGCAATACCAAACCCGCCCCACAACGCATACGCTACCGACAAATCTATGCCCTTTACTGCCTGGGAGAGTGAGCTAAAGGCCGCAAGCACCGCCGCCAGTGAGAGCAAGCCATAGACTTTACGGCGAAAGCCGTCAGAAAATTTCAAAAAGACGTTAGCAATAATTTCCAGCACGATTGCCAGTGCCAGCCAGGCGGCGTGAACCCATTCAAACTGCGCCATGATTCACCTCCAGTGAGGATTTACGCACTTTGCGAGTACCCGATTTAATCAACACAATCCCAGCCACCAGGGTTGTTAACCCGGCAATTTTTAGCAGCGATAAACTTTCGTCGAATAACAGAACACTAAAGAGCGTTATAAATAAAATACCGATGCCTTCCCACAGAGCATAAGCCACGCCAAGTGCTATTTTTTTCACGGCGAAAGAGAGAAATATATATGACAGCGAAATCATCACCAGCATTAAAATAAAACCGCCGTTTCCCTCACTAACGCTCGCCCATTTCATTGACAGCGTGCCGGTAATTTCTGTGGCAATAGCCAGACCTAATAAAACCCAATAAATATACATCGTCCTTCCCCTGCAAGAGAATTATTTTAACGTTCGCTCGACTCAGCGAAACCAAAAGAAAAGTATTCAGTCCAGCGCAGAGCGCCAGCTTTGGCAGAGGAAGGGACTAAAGCGCGTTGCGCCAGTGTTGCTCACCTGCGAGCAAGATGGTGGTTGAGGTACGGAAATGAGTAAATGTAGAAAATAACGTCCTGAACAAATTGTCCATAATATTACAATTATCCGCAGTGTTGCTTCTCGTCATCGCGGATGATAATTGTCCTCGGTAGTTGTACACGTCTGATTTGTATCATAGCTTAAGAATTAACTCAAAACATTTTCATTTCTTTACCTGAGTAGTTTGATTTTCGTTATAATGCCACGGCTAAAAAGAAAATATTATTTGCGAAGGAAGAAAAAACGGGGATACGCATGGCAAAGCCGATCATCACGCTCAATGGCCTAAAAATAGTCATTATGTTGGGAATGCTGGTCATTATTCTCTGCGGTATCCGTTTTGCCGCCGATATCATCGTCCCCTTTATCCTCGCCCTATTTATTGCAGTCATTCTTAATCCGCTGGTACAACGCATGGTTCGCTGGCGAGTGCCGCGTGTGTTGGCTGTGTCGATTTTAATGGTCATCATCGTGATGGCGATGGTGCTATTACTGGCCTATCTCGGCTCAACGCTCAATGAGCTGACCCGCACTTTGCCACAGTATCGCAGCTCAATCATAAAGCCCCTGCAAGTTCTGGAACCTTTATTACAACGCGCGGGTATTGATGTCTCGGTTGACCAACTGGCGCATTATATTGATCCGAACGCGGCGATGACGTTGCTCACCAACTTGCTGACGCAGTTATCTAACGCCATGTCATCCATATTTTTATTGTTGCTGACGGTGTTGTTTATGCTGCTCGAAGTGCCACAACTTCCCGGCAAACTCCAGCAAATGATGGCGCGCCCGGTCGAAGGTATGGCGGCGATCCAGCGCGCCATTGACAGTGTGTCGCATTACCTGGTGCTGAAAACAGCCATCAGCATCATCACTGGTCTGGTCGCCTGGGCGATGCTCGCCGCACTCGATGTTCGCTTCGCTTTTGTCTGGGGATTGTTGGCCTTCGCGCTTAATTACATCCCTAACATTGGTTCTGTTCTCGCGGCTATCCCCCCTATCGCTCAGGTACTGGTGTTTAATGGTTTCTATGAGGCGTTACTGGTGCTGGCGGGATATCTGCTGATTAATCTGGTCTTCGGCAATATTCTGGAGCCGCGCATCATGGGGCGCGGGCTGGGGCTTTCGACACTGGTAGTTTTTTTGTCGTTAATTTTTTGGGGATGGTTGTTAGGACCGGTGGGAATGCTGCTTTCCGTGCCGTTGACAATTATTGTCAAAATTGCGCTTGAACAAACGGCGGGAGGCCAAAGCATCGCCGTCCTGTTAAGCGATCTCAATAAAGAGTAACGGCCTCCACAGAGGCCGTCAGGGTTACAGAGCTTTCAGGATTGCATCCACGCTGGCCTTGGCATCGCCAAACAGCATGTGAGTGTTTTCCTTGAAGAACAGCGGGTTTTGTACACCAGCATAGCCAGTATTCATCGAACGTTTAAAGACAATCACGTTCTGCGCTTTCCACACTTCCAGCACAGGCATACCAGCAATCGGACTCTTCGGATCGTCCTGCGCCGCCGGGTTAACCGTATCGTTAGCGCCAATCACCAGCACAGTGTCAGTATCAGCAAAGTCATCGTTGATCTCGTCCATTTCCAGCACGATGTCATACGGTACTTTTGCTTCAGCCAGCAATACGTTCATATGTCCAGGCAAACGCCCCGCAACCGGGTGAATACCGAAACGCACATTGATACCACGGGCACGCAATTTCTCGGTGATTTCTGCCACCGGATATTGTGCCTGCGCGACCGCCATGCCGTAGCCGGGGGTGATGATCACCGAATGCGAATTTTTCAGCAATTCTGCCGTCTCTTCCGCAGTGATTTCGCGGTGCTCGCCCACTTCCTGATCGTCACCGGTGGAAGAACCATCTGTGCCGAAACCACCTGCAATTACGCTGATAAAGGAACGGTTCATCGCCTTACACATGATGTAAGAAAGGATGGCACCAGAAGAACCGACCAGCGCACCGGTCACAATCAGCAGGTCATTACTGAGCATAAAGCCCGCCGCCGCCGCTGCCCAACCAGAATAAGAGTTCAGCATCGACACCACTACAGGCATATCTGCGCCACCGATGGAGGCGACTAAATGCCAGCCGAATACCAGCGCAATGGCGGTCATTATCAGCAATGCCAGGACTTGCAGGCCGACGCTATCCGTGCGAACAAATACAATCAGCAGCAGGAAGGAAACGACCAGAGCCGCCAGGTTCATTTTGTGACGGTTTGGCAGCATCAGCGGTTTAGACGAAATTTTGCCGCACAGCTTACCGAACGCCACGACCGACCCCGTGAAAGTCACCGCACCGATGAAGATACCGAGGAACACTTCCGTCAGGTGAATATTGGCCAGAATCGGCGCCATTTCCGCGTCGTGATGCAGATAGCTGTTAAAACCAACCAACACCGCCGCCAGACCAACGAAGCTATGCAGGATCGCCACCAGCTCCGGCATTTCGGTCATTTCGACTTTCTTCGCCAGACGGATACCAATCGCCCCACCGATGACCATCGCCAGTAAGATCCAGCCAACGTTGCCAGTATCCGGTCCAAAGATAGTTGCAATTAAAGCAATCGCCATCCCGGCGATACCGAGGTTGTTACCCCGGCGAGACGTTTCATGTTTTGAAAGCCCAGCCAGACTGAAGATAAACAGGATCGCGGCAACAATGTATGCAGCTGTAACTAATCCTCCAGACATATGTTACCCCTTAGTTTTTGCGAAACATTTTCAGCATACGCTGAGTCACGGTGAAGCCACCGAAAATATTAATGCTGGCTATAAGCACCGCGATAAAACTAAGGAAGCTAACCCAGCCGCCCTGGCCAATCTGTAAAAGTGCTCCGACAACAATAATCCCTGAAATCGCATTGGTGACCGACATCAACGGTGTATGTAACGCGTGCGATACATTCCACACCACGTAATAGCCGACAACGCACGCCAGCGCGAACACGGTGAAGTGTCCGAGGAACTCTTTCGGTGCAACATTTGCCAGCCAGCCGAAAAGGATAATTGCCAGCGCCATCAAGGCGTATTTACGCCACGGCGAACAGGCACATTTTTCCTCGGTTTTGACTTCCGGTGCTGCTTTCTGCGCTGCCTGCGGCTGGGCTGAAACCTGAATCGGCGGCGCCGGCCAGGTAATTTCACCCGCACGGATCACGGTCACACCACGAATCACCACATCATCAAAATCAACAGTAATGTTGCCGTCTTTCTCTTTGCACAACAGTTTCAGCAGATTGACGAGGTTGGTGCCATAAAGCTGTGAGGATTGCGTCGGCAGACGCCCCGGAAGATCGGTATAACCAATGACTTTGACGCCATTTTCAGTGGTGAAGATTTGCCCCGGCACGGTGTATTCACAGTTACCGCCGTTTTGTGCTGCCAGATCGACAATCACACTGCCCGACTTCATGGAGTCCACCATTTCACGGGTAATCAGTTTCGGTGCCGGTTTACCTGGAATCAGCGCAGTGGTAACAATGATATCGACGTCTTTTGCCTGCACAGCAAAAAGCTCCATTTCCGCTTTGATGAACGCTTCCGACATCACTTTGGCATAGCCATCGCCGCTGCCTGCTTCCTCTTTAAAATCCAGTTCGAGGAATTCCGCGCCCATACTCTGAACTTGTTCTTTCACTTCCGGACGAGTATCGAACGCACGCACAATTGCGCCGAGGCTGTTTGCTGCACCAATGGCCGCCAGACCAGCAACACCCGCACCAATCACCATGACTTTTGCCGGCGGCACTTTACCTGCCGCAGTGATTTGTCCGGTAAAAAAGCGACCAAACTCATGAGCTGCTTCGACAATAGCGCGATAACCTGCGATATTCGCCATCGAACTTAACGCGTCCAGCGACTGGGCGCGAGAAATACGCGGTACGGAGTCCATCGCCATCACGGTGACGTTACGTTCCGCAAGTTTTTGCATTAGTTCCGGATTCTGCGCAGGCCAGATAAAACTTACCAGCGTTGTACCTGGATTCAGCAGTGCAATTTCATCATCTAACGGTGCATTGACCTTCAGAATGATCTCTGACTGCCAGACGTTATTCCCTTCTACTATTTCAGCGCCCGCTTGCACAAACGCTTTATCGTCAAAACTCGCCAGTTGACCCGCGCCGCTCTCTACCGCGACGGTAAAACCTAGTTTCAGCAACTGTTCCACTGTTTTTGGCGTTGCTGCAACACGGGTTTCATTGGTTAACCGTTCTCTTGGTATGCCAATTCGCATGATATTCCCTTCCATCGGTTTTATTGATGATGGTTTGCCTGTGTTTCACGGTACACAAGCCGCTCATGAACGAGCTAAATGTTACTCCGTTAAAATAAATTAGTAACAAACGTCTATAACGTACTGAAAATAATGCCTGTGATCTAGCGCCAAAAATCAGTATTTCGGCGTTAACTCGAAAAATATTAACGATTCAGCCTTGATAGTGGGATAAACACCATAGAACACAGGATAAAGGGCGATAATTGTCTTCAATAGCCAGGTAAAACATGAGATCACCCCGTCGCAAGCCACCAGTTAACATTAAATTAACTTATACAATTCAGCCATTTCAGCCGCCTATGCCACTGCGCTCACTTTTTAATCACACATGGTTATTCGAACAGGTTTAAAATCAAATCAAGAAGTCTGATATGAAAAATGACGCAGACAGTTACACCGTTTAAATGCAATAATCAGCCACGTTTCTCGTTAATAACAATACCAGTACCTGGTTTGCGCAAGGCGAAGGATTATTTTTATGAAGCTTAAGAACACCCTCCTGGCGTCGGCACTGCTTTCTGCCACGGCATTCTCCGTTAACGCAGCAACAGAACTGACACCGGAGCAAGCGGCAGCGGTTAAACCTTTTGACCGTGTAGTGGTTACCGGACGTTTCAATGCCATTGGCGAGGCGGTGAAAGCCGTATCCCGCCGCGCTGATAAAGAAGGAGCAGCCTCTTTTTATGTTGTCGATACGTCAGATTTCGGTAACAGCGGTAACTGGCGTGTAGTTGCCGATCTCTATAAGTCTGATGCTGAAAAAGCAGAAACCGAAAAAAATCGCGTGATTAATGGTGTGGTGGAGCTGCCCAAAGACCAGGCCGTTCTGATCGAACCGTTTGATACAGTTACCGTCCAGGGCTTTTACCGTAGCCAGCCTGAAGTCAATGACGCCATCACCAAAGCGGCGAAAGCAAAAGGCGCATACTCTTTCTATATTGTTCGTCAAATCGATGCCAACCAGGGCGGCAACCAGCGTATTACCGCATTCATCTATAAAAAAGATGCTAAGAAACGCGTAGTACAAAGCCCGGATGTGATCCCGGCGGATTCCGACGCGGGACGTGCAGCCCTGGCTGCCGGTGGCGAAGCTGCGAAGAAAGTTGAAATCCCTGGCGTTGCCACTACTGCGTCACCAAGTTCCGAAGTCGGTCGTTTCTTTGAAACCCAGTCATCAAAAGGCGGACGTTACACTGTCACGCTACCTGACGGCACTAAAGTAGAAGAACTGAACAAAGCGACCGCAGCGATGATGGTGCCGTTCGACAGCATTAAGTTCTCAGGTAACTACGGCAACATGACCGAAGTTTCCTACCAGGTTGCTAAACGTGCCGCGAAGAAAGGGGCTAAGTATTACCACATCACTCGCCAGTGGCAGGAACGTGGCAATAACCTGACCATCAGCGCAGACCTGTATAAATAACTATTCAGTATCACGATAAGGCGGCTTTATGCCGCCTTTAGCATTTTTAGTCACAAATTTTCCCCTAACCATTGCATGACGATACATCTCTTCGTAAAATCCCGCGCCTTAGTGACAAACACCATTTTTATGCGTTTTGTCCTAATATTTATTCTTCCAAACACGTTTTGATCACTGGATACAGATGGAAAAGAAACTGGGACTGAGCGCGCTCACTGCGCTGGTATTAAGCTCAATGCTGGGCGCAGGTGTTTTCAGTCTGCCGCAAAATATGGCGGCGGTAGCCAGCCCGGCAGCATTATTGATCGGCTGGGGTATCACCGGCGCAGGGATTTTATTACTGGCCTTCGCTATGCTGATCCTGACGCGTATTCGTCCCGACCTTGACGGCGGTATCTTTACCTATGCCCGTGAAGGGTTTGGCGAACTGATTGGTTTTTGCTCTGCATGGGGATACTGGCTGTGCGCAGTTATCGCCAACGTCTCCTATCTGGTGATCGTCTTTTCCGCATTAAGCTTTTTTACTGACACGCCGGAATTGCGCCTGTTTGGCGATGGCAATACCTGGCAATCGATTGTCGGTGCATCCGCCTTATTATGGATTGTTCACTTTTTGATCCTGCGCGGCGTGCAGACTGCTGCCAGCATTAACCTGGTGGCGACGTTGGCAAAATTATTGCCGCTAGGTCTGTTTATTGTGCTGGCGATGATGATGTTCAAACTGGACACCTTCAAACTCGACTTCACTGGCCTTGCACTTGGCATACCAGTATGGGAACAGGTGAAAAACACAATGTTGATCACACTGTGGGTATTCATTGGCGTGGAAGGTGCAGTGGTCGTTTCTGCGCGAGCGCGTAATAAACATGATGTCGGCAAAGCAACACTTCTGGCGGTACTTTCCGCGCTGGGCGTTTATTTACTGGTAACACTGCTTTCGCTGGGCGTGGTAGCACGCCCGGAACTTGCTGAAATCCGTAACCCGTCTATGGCCGGCCTGATGGTGAAAATGATGGGGCCGTGGGGCGAGATTATCATCGCTGCCGGACTGATCGTTTCCGTTTGCGGCGCGTACTTAAGCTGGACCATTATGGCGGCAGAAGTCCCCTTCCTGGCGGCCACACATAAAGCATTCCCGCGCATTTTTGCTCGTCAGAATGCGCAAGCTGCGCCGTCTGCCTCACTGTGGCTGACCAACATCTGCGTGCAAATTTGCCTGGTACTCATCTGGCTAACCGGTTCCGATTACAACACATTGCTGACCATCGCCTCAGAAATGATTCTGGTGCCCTATTTCCTGGTTGGCGCGTTCCTGCTGAAAATCGCTACCCGTCCACTGCATAAAGCAGTAGGTATCGGTGCCTGCATTTATGGCTTATGGTTATTGTACGCCTCTGGCCCAATGCACCTGCTGTTGTCCGTCGTTCTGTATGCACCTGGGCTTCTGGTATTCCTGTACGCGCGTAAAACGCATACACATGATAATGTACTGAATCGTCAGGAAATGATGCTAATTAGCATGTTGTTAATTGCCGCAGTTCCGGCGACCTGGATGCTGGTGGGATAACGTTCGTCCCATCGTTGGATAGCAAAGGAGATAACGATGGGTAAAACCCACCCCTTGCCAATATTAATTACTGGCGGAGGCCGTCGCATTGGCCTCGCCCTCGCCTGGCATTTCATTAATCAAAAGCAACCGGTGATTGTCAGCTATCGGACGCACTATCCTGCCATTGATGGGCTGATTAATGCGGGTGCGCAATGTATTCAGGCTGATTTTTCAACCAACGACGGTGTGATGGCGTTTACCGATGAGGTACTAAAAAGCACCCACGGCCTGCGTGCTATTTTGCATAACGCCAGTGCGTGGATGGCGGAAAAACCGGGTGCGCCACTGGCCGACGTACTGGCTTGCATGATGCAGATCCACGTTAATACCCCATACCTGCTCAACCATGCGCTGGAAAGATTACTGCGTGGGCACGGACACGCCGCCAGCGATATCATTCACTTTACCGATTATGTGGTGGAGCGCGGTAGCGACAAACATATTGCGTATGCTGCAAGCAAAGCGGCACTGGATAATATGACCCGCTCGTTTGCCCGCAAGCTGGCACCGGAAGTGAAAGTGAATTCTATTGCGCCATCGCTGATCCTGTTTAATGAGCATGATGATGCTGAATATCGTCAACAGGCGCTGAATAAATCACTGATGAAAACCGCGCCTGGTGAGAAAGAAGTGATCGATCTGGTCGATTATTTACTCACCAGTTGCTTTGTTACCGGACGCAGTTTTCCGCTTGATGGCGGTCGACATCTGCGTTAATGCAGCTTCATCCAGCATATAATCAACACCCATGCGCTTATCCCCCAGCACGCAACGGAACCCACAAAAGCAGCGGGCAAGCGCATTATTCCGGTGAAATACCACAGCGACGCCAGGTAAACAAAATAGGGAATAATCGACCACATGCTGAAAATGATGGTTGCGCGTAAGGCTTCAATGCCGCGTTCGCTGGCAACAATATAATGCGCAATAAGCGCAAAGGTCGGGAAAAGCGGAATCAGCCCGGCGATATAGTAATTTTTCGTTTTTGCTAATACACCAATTAACACCACCACCAGCGCACCAAGCGCGGCTTTGATTACCAGCCCCATCTTTTTACCTTAACACTTCCATAACAAGTCATCCGTAGAATACCTGATGCAAACTTGTTTAGGAACGATTGATAGTAAGTAAAAACAACGCGGTGTATTGTGACGTTTTTATATCTACCGTGAATAATATGAACACTATCGTATTTGTGGAAGATGACGCAGAAGTCGGTTCACTGATTGCCGCGTATTTGGCGAAACATGATATACAGGTAACCATTGAACCTCGCGGCGACCATGCAGAAGAAACAATTCTGCGGGAAAATCCGGATCTGGTGCTCCTCGATATCATGCTACCAGGCAAGGACGGCATGACTGTCTGTCGTGATTTACGCACTAAATGGAGCGGGCCTATAGTTCTGCTGACATCTCTCGATAGTGATATGAACCACATTCTGGCTCTGGAAATGGGCGCCTGCGACTATATTCTCAAAACGACGCCCCCCGCAGTCCTGCTGGCGCGGTTACGTTTACATTTGCGTCAGAATGAGCAAACCACGCTGACCAAAGGTATACAAGAAGCACCTCTTACTCCTTACAAGGCATTGCATTTCGGTACGTTGACCATCGATCCCATTAACCGTGTAGTTACGCTTGCTAACCGTGAAATTTCACTTTCTACCGCCGATTTTGAACTGCTCTGGGAGTTAGCCACCCACGCGGGGCAAATTATGGACAGAGATGCGTTGTTGAAAAATTTACGCGGCGTCAGCTATGACGGTCTGGATCGTAGCGTGGACGTGGCTATTTCGCGGTTAAGAAAAAAACTGCGCGATAACGCTGCCGAACCTTATCGCATTAAAACCGTGCGAAACAAAGGCTATCTGTTTGCGCCTCATGCGTGGGAATAAGCGATGAAAAAACTGTTTATCCAGTTTTATCTTTTACTGTTTGTCTGCTTTCTGGTGATGTCCCTGTTGGTTGGGCTGGTGTACAAATTTACCGCCGAACGCGCAGGCAAACAGTCGCTGGATGATTTGATGAACAGTTCGCTATACCTGATGCGTAGTGAATTGCGCGAGATCCCCCCGCACGACTGGGGGAAAACACTGAAGGAGATGGATTTAAATCTCTCTTTTGATCTGCGCGTCGAACCGTTGAGTAAATATCATCTCGATGAAATCTCCATGCATCGGCTGCATGGCGGCGAAATTGTCGCCCTGGACGATCAGTACACTTTTTTGCAACGTATACCGCGCAGCCACTACGTGCTGGCAGTCGGTCCCGTGCCTTATCTTTATTACCTCCATCAAATGCGATTACTGGATATCGCGCTGATCGCTTTTATTGCCATCTCCCTCGCCTTTCCGGTGTTTATCTGGATGCGTCCGCACTGGCAGGACATGCTAAAACTGGAAGCAGCGGCACAACGATTTGGCGATGGGCATCTCAATGAACGTATTCACTTTGATGATGGTTCGAGTTTTGAACGACTTGGCGTGGCGTTTAACCAGATGGCGGACAATATCAACGCCTTGATTGCCAGCAAAAAACAGCTTATCGACGGTATCGCCCACGAACTGCGAACGCCGTTAGTGCGCCTGCGTTATCGACTGGAGATGAGCGATAACCTGAGCGCAACAGAATCCCAGGCATTGAATCGCGATATCAGCCAACTGGAAGCTTTAATTGAAGAACTGCTGACTTATGCCCGACTCGATCGCCCGCAAAATGAGCTCCATCTTAGCGAACCAGACCTGCCGTTGTGGCTGTCAACGCATCTGACCGACATTCAGGCGCTAACTCCCGATAAAACGGTACGGATAAAAACCATCATACAAGGTCATTATGCGGCGCTGGATATGCGCTTAATGGAGCGCGTGCTGGATAACTTGCTCAATAACGCCCTGCGCTACTGCCATTCAACCGTTGAAACCAGCCTGCTACTGACAGGAAACAGAGCGACATTAATTGTTGAAGATGATGGTGCAGGGATTGCACCACAGGATCGAGAGCATATTTTTGAACCCTTTGTTCGCCTCGACCCCAGCCGTGACCGTGCAACCGGCGGCTGCGGGCTGGGACTGGCAATTGTCCGCTCTATTGCGCTGGCTATGGGCGGAACGGTTAATTGTGATACCAGCGAACTGGGTGGTGCCCGCTTCTCGTTTAGCTGGCCGTTATGGCACAACATTGCGCAATTTACCTCTGCCTGACGCTACGCGCACGGTGGTCAAGCCGTCGCCACTGTGCTATAAAATAAGTATGTTGTAACTAAGTGGTGATTTTATGGCTCGTTACGATCTCGTAGATCGACTCAATACTACCTTTCGCCAGATGGAGCAAGAACTGGCCGCATTTGCCGCTGAGCTTGAACAGCACAAGTTGCTGGTTGCCCGGGTGTTCTCTTTACCGGAAGTCAAAAAAGAAGATGAGCATAATCCGCTGAACTGCATTGAAGTTAAGCAACATCTCGGCAAAGAGGCGCAGGCGCTCGCGTTACGTCATTTCCGCCATTTGTTTATTCAGCAACAGTCTGAAAATCGCAGCAGCAAGGCCGCTGTTCGTCTGCCCGGCGTGTTGTGTTATCAGGTCGATAAT
Organism: Escherichia sp. MOD1-EC5433; assembly: GCF_002966005.1. Lineage (NCBI taxonomy): Bacteria > Pseudomonadati > Pseudomonadota > Gammaproteobacteria > Enterobacterales > Enterobacteriaceae > Escherichia > Escherichia sp. MOD1-EC5433. The sequence continues at coordinate 151,317 of NZ_PTRL01000004.1, forward strand.
CTTTCACAAGCGGCGCTGGTAAGTCATATCCAGCGCATCAATCAACTTAAAACTACTTTCGAGCATATTGTCACGGTTGAGTCAGAACTTCCTACGGCGGCGCGTTTTGAATGGGTGCATCGCCATTTGCCGGGGCTGATCACACTTAACGCTTACCGCACCCTCACCGTTCTGCATGACCCCGCAACTTTACGTTTTGGCTGGGCGAATAAACATATCATTAAGAATTTACGTCGTGATGAAGTGCTGGCGCAGCTGGAAAAAAGTCTGAAATCACCCCGCAGCGTCGCACCGTGGACGCGTGAGGAGTGGCAGGGAAAACTGGAGCGTGAATATCAGGATATTGCCGCCCTGCCACAGGACGCGAAGTTAAAAATCAAACGTCCGGTGAAGGTGCAGCCGATTGCCCGCGTCTGGTACAAGGGAGATCAAAAACAGGTACAACACGCCTGCCCGACGCCTCTGATTGCACTGATTAATCGGGATAATGGCGCGGGCGTGCCGGACGTTGGCGAGTTGTTGAATTACGATGCCGACAATGTGCAGCACCGTTATAAACCGCAGGCGCAGCCGCTTCGTTTGATCATCCCACGGCTGCACCTGTATGTTGCAGATTAACGCCCTGCTTTCATGCTACCGACCATCTGTTCTGGTCGTACCCAGCTGTCAAACTCGGCTTCGCTAAGATAGCCCAGCGCAAGGGCTGCGGCTTTTAAGGTCAGCCCTTCTTTATGCGCCTTTTTGGCAATCTCGGCGGCTTTGTCATAGCCAATGTGGGTGTTGAGTGCGGTCACCAGCATCAGCGATTCATTGAGTAATTGATTGATTCGCTCACGATTCGGCTCAATCCCCACTGCACAGTGTTTGTTAAAACTTTCCATGCCATCTGCCAGCAAGCGTACCGATTGCAGGAAATTGTGGATAACCATCGGACGGAAGACGTTCAGTTCAAAGTTTCCGGAAGCGCCACCCATGTTGATCGCCACGTCGTTCCCCATCACCTGACAGCAAAGCATGGTTAACGCTTCACACTGCGTTGGGTTCACTTTCCCAGGCATGATTGAACTGCCCGGCTCGTTTTCCGGGATTGAGATTTCACCAATTCCGCAGCGAGGGCCAGATGCCAGCCAACGGACGTCATTGGCAATTTTCATCAGTGACGCAGCCAACCCTTTCAAGGCGCCGTGCGCCTGAACCAGCGCATCACAGGTCGCCAGAGCTTCAAATTTGTTCGGGGCGGTAACAAACGGCGCGCAGGTAATTACCGAAAGTTCATCCGCAACGCGACGCGCATATTCCGGATGAGTATTCAGCCCCGTCCCTACTGCTGTACCACCCAGCGCCAGTTCCGCCACGTGCGGCAGACTGTACTCGATATGTTTGAGATTATGCTCCAGCATCGCTACCCAGCCAGAAATCTCCTGCCCCAGCGTCAGCGGCGTGGCGTCCTGCAAGTGGGTACGACCGATTTTGACGATATCGGCAAATGCGCGCGATTTCTCACTCAGCGTTTGTGTCAGTGTTTTAAGCTGCGGAATGAGTTGCTTGCGCAGCGCCAGCAGCGCCGCAACATGCATCGCTGTCGGAAAGACATCATTGGAACTTTGGCTTTTGTTCACGTCGTCATTAGGGTGAACTTTACGTTCCATCCCACGCACGCCGCCAAGCAATTCGCTCGCCCGGTTAGCCAGCACTTCGTTCATATTCATATTGCTTTGCGTACCGGAACCGGTCTGCCAGATAGCCAGCGGAAATTCATCGTCATGCTGTCCCGCCAGCACTTCATCTGCCGCCTGACGAATGGCACTCGCTTTCTCTTCGGACAGCAAGCCTAAATCTTCATTAACTTTTGCCGCTGCGCGCTTGGTTAGCGCCAGCGCATGAATCAGTGAGGTTGGCATTTTCTCCGTCGAAATGCGGAAATGCTCCAGCGAGCGTTGAGTTTGTGCGCCCCACAGCTTATCTGCCGGGACATCGATCGCACCCATCGAATCTTTTTCGCTGCGTACTGTTTTCATGGACTGCTCCTCACCTGATTAATTTTTTCTTTCTGTTTTGCTTACGTTAAGCAACTTTTAGCTCACTCATTATTTACTATTTGATAACAAATGTTTGGTCTTTCGTGCCATGTAAAAAAGCCGCCCCGAAGGACGGCTCTGTTTATTTCACGCAGCGGGTGCACTGCGTGAGCTGTATCTGCTGGAAGAAGTCATTTCCTTTATCATCCACAAGAATAAACGCCGGGAAATCTTCCACTTCGATTTTCCAGATAGCTTCCATTCCCAGTTCAGGATACTCAACACATACCAGACTCTTAATACTACCCTGCGCCAGCACTGCCGCCGGGCCGCCAATACTACCGAGGTAGAAGCCACCGTGTTTTTTACAGGCATCCGTCACCTGCTGGCTGCGGTTGCCTTTCGCCAGCATGATCATACTTCCGCCCTGCGCTTGCAGTTGATCGACATAAGAATCCATCCGTCCGGCGGTTGTTGGACCAAGAGAACCGGAGGCATAACCTTCCGGCGTTTTTGCCGGCCCCGCGTAGTAAATCGGGTGATCTTTGATGTATTGCGGTAGCCCTTCGCCGTTGTCCATGCGCTCTTTCAGTTTGGCATGGGCGATATCACGACCGACGATGATAGTACCGTTAAGCGACAATCGCGTAGAAACAGGATATTGCGACAACTGAGCAAGGATCTCTTTCATCGGACGATTAAGGTCTACGCGCACCGCCTCGCCTTCTCCCGCTTTACGCAATTCTTCAGGGATATATTTGCCTGGATTATGTTCCAGTTTTTCGATCCAGATCCCCTGACGGTTGATCTTCGCTTTAATATTACGGTCAGCGGAACAGGAAACGCCCATACCAACCGGGCAGGATGCGCCATGACGCGGCAGGCGAATCACGCGGATATCGTGAGCGAAGTATTTACCACCAAACTGCGCCCCCAGACCAAGATTTTGCGCTTCGATCAGCAATTCTTTTTCCAGCTCCACATCGCGGAAAGCCTGACCGTGCTCATTCCCTTCCGTTGGCAGTTCGTCATAGTATTTAGCGGAAGCCAGTTTTACCGTTTTAAGGTTAGTTTCCGCAGAAGTTCCGCCAATAACGAACGCAATGTGATACGGAGGACAGGCCGCCGTCCCCAGCGTGCGCATTTTCTCAACCAGATAATTTTTCAGTTTCCCCGGCGTCAGTAACGCTTTGGTTTCCTGATAAAGATACGTTTTGTTTGCCGAACCGCCACCTTTGGCAATACAGAGGAATTTGTACTCGTCACCATCAACGGCATAAAGATCGATCTGCGCTGGCAGGTTGGTGCCGGTATTCACCTCTTTATACATGTCCAGCGGCGCGTTTTGCGAGTAGCGCAAATTATCTTCGATATAGGTGTTATAGACACCGCGAGCCAAAGCCGCTTCGTCGCCACCACCTGTCCATACGCGCTGCCCTTTTTTACCAACGATAATCGCGGTGCCGGTATCCTGACAGGTTGGCAGAACGCCTTTTGCCGCGATATCGGAGTTTCGCAGGAATTGCAGCGCCACATATTTATCGTTTTCGCTGGCTTCCGGGTCACGCAGAATGTCGGCCACCTGTTGTTGGTGAGCCGGACGCAGCATAAATGACGCATCATGAAACGCCTGACGCGCCAGCAGAGTTAACGCTTCTGGCGCGACTTTCAAAATCTCCTGCCCTTCAAATTCAGATACGCTAACGTGTTCGCTGGTCAGCAGGTAATACTCGGTATCATCTTTTTTGAGTGGGAAAGGAGCCTGATAATGAAAGGGTTTGTTTGACATTGTTCTCTCACTTACTGCCTGGTTTGGTTATGCTCTGGGCGGGTGTTCCGTTGCCCTGTTAAAAGCGAGTAACAATATCCTACACACTTTTTTAACAAAAACTGAGACTAGTACGACTTTTTGCGGCTCCAGGTTACTTCCCGTAGGATTCTTGCTTTAATAGCGGGATTAATTTCCACATTTAAACAGGGATTGATCATGCAAAAACTCATTAACTCAGTGCAAAACTATGCCTGGGGCAGCAAAACGGCGTTGACTGAACTTTATGGTATGGAAAATCCGTCCAGCCAGCCGATGGCCGAGCTGTGGATGGGGGCACATCCGAAAAGCAGTTCCCGTGTGTACAATGCCGCAGGAGATATCGTTTCACTGCGTGATGTGATTGAGAGTGATAAATCGACTCTGCTTGGAGAGGCCGTTGCCAGACGCTTTGGCGAACTGCCTTTCCTGTTCAAAGTATTATGCGCAGCCCAGCCGCTCTCCATTCAGGTTCATCCAAACAAACGCAATTCTGAAATCGGTTTTGCCAAAGAAAATGCCGCAGGTATTCCGATGGATGCCGCCGAGCGTAACTATAAAGATCCTAACCACAAGCCGGAGCTGGTTTTTGCGCTGACGCCTTTCCTTGCGATGAACGCGTTTCGAGAGTTTTCCGAGATTGTCTCCCTGCTCCAGCCGGTCGCAGGTGCACATCCGGCGATTGCTCACTTTTTACAACAGCCTAATGCCGAACGTTTAAGCGAACTGTTCGCCAGCCTGTTAAATATGCAGGGTGAAGAGAAATCCCGCGCGCTGGCGATTTTAAAATCGTCGCTCGACAGCCAGCAGGGTGAACCGTGGCAAACGATTCGTTTAATTTCTGAATTTTACCCGGATGACAGCGGTCTGTTCTCCCCGCTGTTGCTGAATGTGGTGAAACTGAACCCTGGCGAAGCGATGTTCCTGTTCGCTGAAACACCGCACGCCTACCTGCAAGGCGTGGCGCTGGAAGTGATGGCGAACTCCGATAACGTGCTGCGTGCGGGTCTGACGCCTAAATACATTGATATTCCTGAGCTGGTTGCCAACGTGAAGTTCGAAGCCAAACCAGCTAACCAGTTGTTGACCCAGCCGGTGAAGCAAGGTGCAGAACTGGACTTCCCGATTCCGGTGGATGATTTTGCCTTCTCGCTGCATGACCTTAGCGATAACGAAACCACCATCAGCCAGCAAAGTGCCGCCATTTTGTTCTGCGTTGAAGGCGAAGCAACTCTGTGTAAAGGTTCTCAACAGTTACAGCTTAAACCGGGTGAGTCAGCGTTTATTGCCGCCAACGAGACACCGGTGACAGTGAAAGGCCACGGACGTTTAGCCCGTGTTTACAACAAGCTGTAAGAGCTTACTGAAAAAATTAACATCTCTTGCTAAGCTTATTAAAGGCTTATAACACTTCAGGCGGCCAGTCCGCCTGATTTCATTTTATGGATAATCACTATGAATAAATCGCTGGTAGCGGTAGGCGTCATTGTTGCGCTCGGCGTAGTCTGGACAGGCGGCGCATGGTACACAGGCAAGAAAATAGAAACCCATCTCGAAGACATGGTCGCGCAGGCGAATGCGCAACTTAAGCTGACGGCTCCTGAATCCAACCTGGAAGTGAGTTATCAAAACTATCATCGCGGCGTGTTCAGCAGCCAGTTACAACTGGTGGTGAAACCCGTTGCCGGGAAAGAAAATCCGTGGATTAAAAGTGGTCAGAGCGTCATCTTCAACGAATCTGTTGATCATGGTCCCTTTCCCTTGGCTCAGCTGAAAAAACTGAACCTGATCCCATCGATGGCGTCGATTCAAACCACGCTTGTCAACAACAATGTGAGCAAGCCACTGTTTGATATGGCAAAAGGAGAAACACCTTTTGAGATTAACTCCCGCATTGGTTACAGCGGTGATTCCAGCTCAGATATCTCTCTCAAGCCACTGAATTACGAACAAAAAGATGAAAAAGTCGCCTTTAGCGGCGGCGAATTCCAGTTAAATGCAGACAGAGACGGCAAAGCTATCTCCCTTTCCGGGGAGGCGCAAAGCGGTCGGGTAGATGCGGTTAACGAATACAACCAGAAAGTACAGTTGACCTTTAATAATCTGAAAACCGACGGTTCCAGCACGCTGGCAAGTTTTGGTGAGCGCGTGGGCAACCAAAAACTGTCACTGGAAAAAATGACCATTTCGGTGGAAGGCAAAGAACTGGCACTGCTGGAAGGCATGGAGATCAGCGGTAAATCAGACCTGGTCAATGACGGTAAAACGATCAATAGCCAACTGGATTATTCGCTAAATAGCCTGAAGGTACAGAATCAGGATCTGGGCAGCGGCAAGCTGACTTTAAAAGTCGGTCAGATTGATGGCGAAGCCTGGCATCAGTTTAGCCAGCAATATAACGCGCAAACTCAGGCACTGCTGGCACAGCCAGAGATTGCCAACAATCCCGAACTTTATCAGGAGAAAGTGACAGAAGCCTTCTTTAGCGCCCTGCCACTGATGTTGAAAGGCGATCCGGTGATAACTGTCGCTCCGTTAAGCTGGAAAAACAGTCAGGGTGAAAGTGCGCTGAATCTGTCGCTGTTCCTGAAAGATCCGGCAACGACTAAAGAAGCGCCGCAGACACTGGCTCAGGAAGTTGATCGCTCGGTTAAGTCTCTGGAGGCAAAACTGACCATTCCGGTTGATATGGCAACTGAGCTGATGACCCAGGTAGCGAAGCTGGAAGGTTATCAGGAAGATCAAGCTAAAAAACTGGCAAAACAGCAAGTTGAAGGTGCATCAGCAATGGGTCAGATGTTCCGACTGACCACCTTGCAGGACAATACCATCACCACCAGCCTGCAATATGCTAACGGTCAGATCACGTTGAATGGCCAGAAAATGCCGCTGGAAGATTTTGTTGGTATGTTTGCAATGCCAGCATTAAACGTTCCGGCTGTACCAGCCATTCCGCAACAGTAATTCACTGCCAAAACGCCGGAGAGTTTTCTCTCCGGCGTTTTTTCTCACCTCAGCATAAAGTCATACTGAATACTCATTTTCACATCCCAGTAATTCAGGCGATCGCCCAGCGCACTGCCATCGCGCTTTTCCCGCCCTTTATCGGCGGCAAGAAAGAAATTCATCCCTTGTAGCGCCCCTTCGCTGACCCGATAGTTCATACCACCTAAGATGCCCGCACCTTCAATCCGCACGTCTCGTTTACTGGATTCATAACCACGGGTCACAATCGGCGCAAAAGTCAGCGTAAATTGCGGGGTTAGACGATAGTTGACGCCCAATTGCCAGGACTGCATTCCTTCACGGTTACGATCTAGACTTAATGAAAAAGGATAGCCAATGTCAGTGTCCACCACGGCGCCATTCATCGCATGACGCAGATAACCACCACTACCAAATACACTTCCCCACGGCGTGCTCCAGGTCAATTGTCCACTAACCAACGTCGTTTCATTGGGCTGCCTGGTATTACGACTTAAGCCTTCGAGTTGCGCGTAAAAGCCGAGCAACTCTCCTTTCAGAGCATAATTCTGGTCGAGGGGTATGCTTTTCTCCAGAATACTTTGTATCTGATTGGAAACATCTTTCTGTGCCGATGCGCCCAGAGAATAGCGACTGGTATCATCATGCCAACTGGCGGCTAAAAAAGAACGTGCGCGATGTTTATCGTATTTCCCCGTCTGGCTGTTATACACCCCTTCATCACGAATACCGGTTGTTGAGTCGGTCCACAAAAATACTCTTGAGCGCCACATTCCCCACAGTTCGATATTAGGTGTTAAAGCCCAATAACCTAATACCCCTTCGGAAACAGTTGGTAATGTACGTTGCGAACTGCCAGCAATTAACGGAATACGATAAGGTAAACTGCCATAACTATAATCTGTTCCGAAGCGGCCTAATTTAAGCAAACTATTTTCACTCGGTTTTATTTTTACCGCGCCCAGGGCATAGCCAAAACTTTTATCGCCGTCAAGATACCATCGGGTACTCATATCAGCGCGAGCACCTAATTTATAAACATAATATGCTCCACCTTCGACGCCAATAATATTAGAATAATAGCCACTATTAAAATCGAGTAATCCTCCCTGTACCCACGCGTAAATATCTCTTCCCGCACCAGCACTGGGCTTGTCGGCCCGGCGTAATTCATTTTTCAGTCTGATACGTAGCCCCGCTTCATCGTCAACCAGTTGCGCGGCGTAAGCAGAGGTAAGGCCAGAGGCAGCCGTCAGGCAAATAACGGCCATGGCCACTATTTTTCTCATAGTTGCACCTTTGATGTTCTGATTATTTTTATAGAATATTAATTAGTGATATCGCTGATTAATTGCTGCTGCATTTGTTTGCGATTATCAATTTCAACCACGATTTCTTTGAATTTATTATCCGTGAGCGGATAAAACCAGATTATAGCGAATGCCAGTAGCATAAATCCGCAAGGGACTAAGGCAATTGATGTGCGTATCCCCATAATAACTTCCGGTGTTTGTGCCTGATTCGCAATATATCCGCTTAATCCCAAAATAAAGGCGGGAATTGAACCTCCTATTGCCTGGCCGCATTTGCGGGTAAATGAGAATAGCGAATAGGTAAGCCCTTCAATTCGCACGCCGGTCAGGTATTCACCGTATTCTACGGTATCAGCTTCCAGCGCCCACATCACGGTCATGGTAACGCCCTGACCAATTGAAGCGATGGCTAACGCGACCAACGCCACTGGCAGCGACCAGACGGAAACCCAGAAGAACAGCAAATAACCGCAGGTTCCCAGCAGAGCGCCAATCAGGAAAGTATTCTTTTTACCAATCCTGGCGACCATCCCTGGCACCAGCGGTGCCGACGCCACTGTACCGACCAGGTTTTGCACCAGTACCAGCACAGTAAACAGACCGGTGTCATTCAGCACATAGCGAACATAGAACAACGACGATGCGCTGACCGCGAAGGTCGAAATCAGCACACACAGTGCACCGATGCACAACATAAACAGCGGACGATTCCGTTTCAGCGTTTGCAGACTGATCTTCAATGACGGCTGTGCCACGATCCGTACCACATTCTCACGCGTCGATTTGAAGCAGATGAAGTAAAGCACCATCCCGGCAATGGCCAGTACAATCGTCCAGAAATGGTACACCGACACCATCTCCTCCGGGCTGGAGTTTTTAATGCTCGGTCCTATCAGAAAAGCCAGACAGACAAAGGTCAGCGAAGCGGCAATTCCTCGAGCCGCGCCCAGACGGGCGCGGGACTGCGGTTGTTGGGTCATCGCGGTAGCAAGTGAACCATAAGGAATATTCACCAGGCTGTAGCAAAGCCCGAGGCCCATGTAGGTCAAATATGCATACACTACTTTGCTGCTATGACTCCAGTCGGTCGGCACCCAGAATACCAGCACGCTGAAGATCATTAACGGCGCAGTACCGAAGAGTAAAAACGGGCGGAATTTTCCCCTGCGGGTATTTACACTGTCCACCACTCGTCCGGCAAAGACGTCGGCGAAAGCATCGAATACCCGAACCAGTAACAGCATGGTGCCCGCCGCAGCGGCACCGACGCCAGCGACGTCGGTGTAGTAACTCAACAGGAAGAGCGCCCCCATTGCGAAGGCGAAGTTATTGGCGACGTCACCGAGGCTGTAGCCGACGATGGTGCGCCAGGAGAGTTGTTGATTCATTGTTTGCCTCCCTGCTGCGGTTTTTCACCGAAGTTCATGCCAGTCCAGCGTTTTTGCAGCAAGAAAGCCGCCGACTTCGGTTTGCGGTCGCGGGTGAAGATCCCTTTCTTGTTACCGCCAACGCGCAAAATGCCCTGCGAGGTTGCAAAATCGGCGAAATTCCATACCTGTTCACCGACGACGGCGCTGACGCGATCAAAGACGCGGTGATACATATCCAGCCATGCACACTGATACTCTTCACTCCACATGTCGGTGTACATCGAGTGCAGACCGGCTAACGTATCCACGCCGTATTCGGTGATGATAATCGGCTGATGCAGTTTCTCCTGCCAGGCCAGAAGTTCTTTTTCCAGTACCTTCTCTGCCGTTTCCAAATCGCCGCTTTGGACATACCAACCGTAATAACGGTTAAGACACAGCACATCGAAGAGATCGCTGATGGTATCGGTGTGAGCGTCGCAGAACATTACATTGACGCAGGTGATCGGTCGCGTCGGGTCGAGTTTACGCGTTGCTTCCGCCAGTGGCGCGAAATATTCCCGTGCACCTTGCGGACGGGTATCCGGTTCGTTGGCAATACTCCACATCACCACGCTTGGGTGGTTTTTGTCACGCGCAATCAGCTCTTTAATCGCCTGTAAGTGCGCCTGCTGAGTTTCCCCGTTGACTGCCTCTTCGCTGTAGAGTTCTTTCGGCTTGTTGCCCGCTTCGAAACCAATGCCTAAAGAGAGGTTAAAGCCGACAGCTGCAGTTTCATCAATCACCACGATGCCATGTTCATCTGCCCAGTCGAGCATCTCTTCAGCGTAAGGGTAATGCGAGGTACGGTAGGAGTTAGCCCCAATCCAGTCCATTAATGCGTGATCGTGCACCATCAGCACGTTATCGAACCCTTTGCCGCGTAAATCTGCATCTTCATGGCGACCAAAACCAGTGAAGTAGAACGGTTTGTGGTTGATCAGGAACTGTTCGCCACTCACTGCCACTGACCGGATACCGATGCGCAGTGGATAGATGTCGCACTCTGTCTGGCTTTTGGCTGTGACGTACAGTTCATAGAGATAACCTTCACCCGGTTGCCAGAGGTGCGGATTCACTACTTGCAAGGTTCCGTTGTTGCCTTGTCCTGTTGCAACAACCTGTTGATCCGCATCACGCAGTTCAACGCTGACATCACCATTTGCCACCACCTGCCAGTCAATAGACGCGTGGTTACAGTCTTGCGCTACATGCGTCACCACGGTGATATCGTCTACCCAGGTGTTCGGCGTGGTGTAGAGTATTACGCTACGATGGATCCCGGCGTAGTTAAAGAAATCATGGAAGTAAGACTGCTTTTTCTTACCGTTTTCGTCGGTAATCACCATTCCCGGCGGGATAGTCTGCCAGTTCAGTTCGTTGTTCACACAAACGGTGATACGTACACTTTTCCCGGCAATAACATATGGCGTGACATCGGCTTCAAACGGCGTATATCCCCCCTGATGCTCCATCACTTCCTGATTGTTTACCCACACTTTGCCGTAATGAGTGACCGCATCGAAACGCAGCACGATACGCTGCCCCGCCCAACCTTTAGGTATAAAGACTTCGCGCTGATACCAGACGTTACCCACATAATTACGAATATCCGCATCGGCGAACTGATCGTTAAAACTGCCCGGCACAGCAATTGCCCGGCTCTCTTGTAACGCGCTTTCCCACCAACGCTGATCAATTCCACAGTTTTCGCGATCCAGACTGAATGCCCACAGGCCGTCGAGTTTTTTGATTTCACGGGTTGGGGTTTCTACAGGACGTAACATAAGGGACTCCTCATTAAGATAAAAATACTGGTCAACCTTTAATCTGATTAGTTAACCAATTTTGTGATGTACACAGTTATCTGTGAGAAACCCATGGAAGAGAAATGGAAATAAAAAGAACTGACACCGCGATCAAAAAACCAAAAACTGCAATACCCACAGCGTGATACGGATCGCATTAATCTTTAAAACAGCGTTGACAGAAGCCACAAAATAAGCAATCGAACGTTCATTCGAATAGATTTTAAATGATAAATTTACGTGTCATATGGCCACTGTGTATGTGTTAACGGTGGTTTTGTGACGAAACGGAAAGAGTTTCTATGCAGGATTAAGCAGGCCAGTCTTCACCGACCCGCGAAAAGACAGAATCAGGATGCGGTTAAAATACCGCCAATCATCGCGCGTAATCCCCGGGCGAATGACGCTTCACACGCCAGGTCTTCGGCTTCGATATCGGCCAGTACGCCATAGGTCAAATCCAGCAGTAAACGAGAGGTCATTGCCGTGTTGATGTCAGGGTTTATCTCACCTTTTTGCTGGGCATCGCGCATACGCTGGGCGATAAACTCCGTAATCGTCAGATGCTTATTCTTTAGCATGGCGGCGACCTGTGGATTGCGCATCCCTTCTGCCATAATTTCGACCACCAGCGCCCTTTGTCCAAAGGCTTCATGAGTGAGAGACACTATCGACTCGACCATATAGTCAACGAAATGAATCCCTTCGATAGGTTCGCGGAAGCGGATCACCGCCCTCTCCTGATCCTGAAGGATAATCGCCTGAATCAGGGCTTCTTTAGAAATGAAATGGTGATAGAGCGTTCCTGGGCTTATGCCGCAAGATTTACAGATGGCTTTCATCGAGGCACTGTGAAATCCATTTTCTGAAAAAATCTCTCTGGCAGCATTGAGGATCCGGGTCCGTGTCGGTTGCGCTTCAGTCTGCATGTTATCCATCGTTAAACCATTATAGTTAGCGTGAATAAGTAGTTTACCGCTTTGCTATGCAAGCGCCTAACATTGCAGGTCAAATGTGCGAAGCCCCCCGCATTCGAGTATTATTCACACGATAATTGGTCAACCAACAATCGAAATGTGGCAACCAGTAGCGAGATGGAGACATTCTTCTGATAACCCATCAGCACCGGAAAACAACGCTGAGTTGCGTTGTTTTCCGGTTTATTCGAATTAATTGAGTTCCTGTACCCCACCGCCGGAGACAGTGAGAATTTGTCCGCTTATCCAGCTGGCTGCGGGTGAACACAAGAACAACGCCGCATTAGCAATATCTTGCGGTTGGCCCAGACGTCTGATTGGCGTGTGTTGCAACATTTTTTGTTCGATTTCTGGTGTAATAACGGATTTGAGGGCATCCGTTAATATTGCTCCCGGCGCAATACCATTCACCCGAATATTTTTTTCACCCAGGTCAAACGCCATATTCCTGACCAGATGACTGGCCGCAGCTTTAGAGGACGCATACGAGGTCATGTTTTTATTTTTATTTTCTGCCGCCATGGAAGTGATAGTCAGAATAACGCCACCGCCATTTTTTTCCATTTCTGGCGCAATGAGTTGTGAAAGATGGAAAAAAGAAAAGACATTCAGTTCATAAGCGCGGCGAAAATCCGCCATTGGCATATCAAATGGCTTAGGACCACCGCCACCAGCGTTGTTAACCAGAATATCCACTTTACCCAACTTACTAATGGCAAAGTCTGCCAGAGCGGATAATTCCTGTTCGGACGTAATATCACAGCGCCACGCAAATGCCTGACCACCCAGTTGTTGAATCTCATCAACAACATGATTTGCTGCATCGGCGTTAATATCACTGACCACTACAGATGCACCTGCTGTCGCGAATGTAATGGCGATTTCTTTACCAATACCTGCACCCGCACCGGTGATGATGGCGCATTTTCCGTCGAGTCTCAGGTTGTCAGAATTAAACACATAAACCTCCTGTGAACTTCAGTAAAAATAAAAGGCACCGCCTGTGTGCCACATTTTTTATCATTAACCTTGAGGAAAGGACACTACCAGGTATAGCAGATAAAGAGAGGATTATTTCGCCGCAATGAGCCGGGCGGGGATAATAAGATTACGTGAATGCGTCTCTTCATGGGTGATTTTTTGCATCATGCGATCCGCAAGTGTTGTACCAAGTTCCCGCGCAGGTGTACTTGCCCAGGTAACGGGTATGTCATCAAGTGTGGTTTGCGTCGCATCGGTAAATGCCGCCAGCGAAACCTGTTGCTCAAAGTAACGATCGACTCCGCTTTCCCCGCTCTGGCGCCCTGCTTTTAGCAAACCAAACCATGCCCCCATCGCAATAGTTTCGTTATAACAAACCACGGCGCTGATAGTCGGGTTACGGCGCAAAAGTGCCGTGATAGCTTCCGCAGCTTGCTTCTGGCTGGAAGCGCACTCCAGTACCCAATCGCTGTGAAACGGCAGGCCAAATTTTAATAATGTCGCACAGTATCCCCCCACCCGCTCCGCGCGGGTTAATGAAGAACTTTGCCCTCCCAGCCAGGCGATACGCTGATGTCCATTGCGAATGAGATGCTCCGTCAACAACTGTGCAGCCTGCATGTTGTCCGGGCGAACCGTATCGACATCATCAAGATAACTGGCACGGGAAGCGAAAATCACCGGGATACCTTTTTCTTCTGCCATCCGCCGCAGGCCATCGCTGCTTCCCGCCGCACCGGCAATCACTACACCATCGACGCCCTGGTTGAGCAACAGTGAGAACCGCTGTGCCAACTGCTCGCCGTCTTTACCGCCGTGAAGCAAAAAAACCATCCGCCCCTGCGCCTCCAGAGCTTCCGTCAATCCGGCCGTTAATTCAGCGTAAAATGACGTAGATAAATCACGCACGATCAAACCAATGACGCCGCTTTGCCCGCCGCGCAGTGCCGACGCCTGGCGATTGCGCACAAATCCCAGCTCTTCAATAGCTGCGTTAACCCGTTCCCCCGTAGCGGTAGATATCCGTCCTTTTCCGCTAAGTACCAGCGAAACGGTACTGACCGATACTCCCGCAGCCAGCGCAACATCATGAATGGTGATTTTTTTGGCGGTAGCCATACAGATGACCTACTCCCTGATTTTGTGACAGATAAAACGTTTTACCTTTAATTTATCTTATACCCGCTATTATCGTCGCGTAATGTGATTTATGCCTCACTAAAGTTTGATAAAACGTTTTATCTTCTCGCGCAATTTATTGAATCCAGACTGTTCTTAACAAGGAGTCGTTTTATGACGGCGAAAGCAGCACCGAAAGTCACGCTGTGGGAATTTTTCCAGCAGTTAGGCAAAACCTTTATGTTACCCGTCGCATTACTGTCGTTCTGCGGCATTATGTTAGGGATTGGTAGTTCCCTTAGTAGCCATGATGTCATCACCCTCATCCCGGCATTGGGTAACCCCGTGTTGCAGGCTATCTTTACCTGGATGAGTAAAATTGGCTCGTTCGCTTTTAGCTTTCTGCCGGTGATGTTCTGTATTGCGATCCCGCTAGGGCTGGCGCGCGAGAACAAAGGCGTAGCAGCGTTCGCTGGTTTCGTGGGTTATGCGGTAATGAACCTGGCGGTTAATTTCTGGTTGACCAATAAAGGCATTCTGCCAACCACCGATGCAGCCGTTCTGAAAGCCAATAACATCCAGAGCATTCTTGGGATCCAGTCGATCGACACCGGGATCCTCGGTGCGGTAATCGCCGGTATTATCGTCTGGATGCTGCATGAGCGTTTCCATAATATCCGTCTGCCGGATGCGCTGGCATTCTTCGGCGGTACGCGCTTCGTGCCAATTATCTCCTCGCTGGTGATGGGTCTTGTCGGTCTGGTGATTCCGTTAGTCTGGCCGATTTTTGCCATGGGTATTAGCGGCTTAGGTCATATGATCAACAGCGCGGGTGATTTCGGACCTATGCTGTTTGGTACGGGTGAACGTCTGCTGTTGCCGTTTGGTCTGCATCACATTCTGGTGGCATTAATTCGCTTTACCGACGCGGGCGGCACGCAGGAAGTCTGTGGACAAACCGTCAGCGGCGCACTCACCATCTTCCAGGCGCAATTAAGCTGCCCGACCACTCACGGTTTCTCTGAAAGCGCCACGCGTTTCCTCTCCCAGGGTAAAATGCCTGCATTCCTCGGCGGTCTGCCAGGTGCTGCATTAGCCATGTATCACTGTGCTCGCCCGGAAAACCGTCATAAAATTAAAGGTCTGCTGATTTCTGGCCTGATCGCCTGTGTTGTTGGCGGCACTACCGAACCGCTGGAGTTCCTGTTCCTGTTCGTAGCGCCAGTTCTGTACGTCATCCACGCGCTGTTAACCGGCCTCGGCTTCACCGTCATGTCTGTGCTCGGCGTCACCATCGGTAATACCGACGGCAATATCATCGACTTTGTGGTGTTCGGTATTTTGCATGGCCTGTCGACTAAGTGGTACATGGTGCCAGTGGTGGCGGCAATCTGGTTTGTCGTTTACTACGTCATCTTCCGTTTCGCTATCACCCGCTTCAATCTGAAAACCCCGGGGCGCGACAGTGAAGTTGCCAGCTCAATCGAAAAAGCCGTTGCTGGTGCGCCGGGTAAATCAGGTTACAACGTTCCGGCAATTCTCGAAGCCTTAGGCGGTGCCGACAATATTGTCAGCCTGGATAACTGCATTACCCGCCTGCGTTTGTCAGTGAAAGATATGTCGCTTGTTAATGTGCAGGCGCTAAAGGACAATCGGGCAATTGGCGTAGTACAACTTAATCAACATAACCTGCAGGTTGTTATCGGGCCGCAAGTTCAGTCTGTAAAAGACGAAATGGCTGGTCTGATGCGTACTGTTCAGGCATAAGGATAAAATATGTTCGATTTTTCAAAGGTCGTGGATCGTCATGGAACATGGTGTACACAGTGGGACTATGTCGCTGACCGTTTCGGCACTGCTGACCTGTTACCGTTCACGATTTCAGACATGGATTTTGCTACCGCCCCCTGCATTATCGGGGCGCTTAATCAACGCCTGATGCACGGTGTATTTGGCTACAGCCGCTGGAAAAACGATGAGTTTCTCGCGGCTATTGCCCACTGGTTCTCCACCCAGCATAACACCGCCATTGATACGCAGTCGGTAGTTTATGGTCCTTCTGTTATCTATATGGTGTCGGAATTGATTCGCCAGTGGTCTGCTGTCGGTGAAGGTGTAGTGATCCATACCCCAGCTTACGACGCATTTTACAAAGCCATCGAAGGTAATCAGCGCACCGTGATGCCCGTTGCTTTAGAGAAACGGGCAGACGGCTGGTTTTGCGATATGACCAAACTGGAAGCGGTGTTGGCAAAACCGGAGTGTAAAATTATGCTCCTGTGTAGCCCGCAGAACCCCACCGGTAAGGTCTGGAGTTGTGACGAACTGGAGATAATGGCAGACCTGTGCGAGCGGCATGATGTGCGCGTTATCTCCGATGAAATCCATATGGATATGGTATGGGGCGAGCAACCGCATATTCCCTGGAGTAACGTGGCGCGCGGAAACTGGGCGCTGCTGACCTCAGGCTCAAAAAGCTTCAACATACCCGCTCTGACCGGAGCCTACGGCATCATTGAAAATAGCGATAGTCGCGAGGCGTATTTATCGGCACTGAAAGGTCGTGATGGATTGTCCTCACCAGCCGTACTGGCGCTTACCGCCCATATTGCCGCCTATCAACAAGGCGCGCCGTGGCTGGATGCCTTACGTGTCTATCTGAAAGACAATCTGACATATATCGCAAATACGATGAATGCAGCGTTCCCGGAACTCAACTGGCAGATCCCACAATCCACTTATCTTGCCTGGCTTGATCTACGTCCGTTAAATATAGACGACAACGCATTGCAAAAAGCCCTGATTGAGCAAGAAAAAGTAGCGATCATGCCGGGATATACCTACGGTGAAGAGGGTCGTGGCTTTGTTCGTCTCAATGCCGGATGCCCGCGTTCAAAACTGGAAAAAGGTGTTGCCGGTTTGATTAACGCCATCCGAACTGTACGTTGATTACGATTGCGCAACGTAAATAATCGTTGCGCAATCGTAGATTTTCACCCGGTTTTGTTTTTATAATGGTGCGCACTTTTATATACAGAAAAAGAGTGCGACCATGATTGATACCACCCTGCCATTAACCGATATCCATCGCCACCTTGATGGCAACATTCGTCCCCAGACCATTCTTGAACTTGGCCGCCAGTATAATATCTCGCTTCCTGCACAGTCCCTGGAAACGTTGATCCCTCACGTTCAGGTCATCGCCAACGAACCCGATCTGGTTAGCTTTCTGACCAAACTTGACTGGGGCGTTAAAGTTCTTGCCACGCTCGACGCCTGCCGTCGCGTGGCGTTTGAAAATATAGAAGATGCCGCCCGTAATGGCCTGCACTATGTTGAACTGCGTTTTTCGCCGGGTTACATGGCGATGGCGCATCAGCTGCCTGTCGCTGGCGTCGTCGAAGCAGTCATTGATGGCGTACGTGAAGGCTGCCGCACCTTTGGCGTGCAGGCGAAACTTATCGGTATTATGAGCCGAACCTTTGGCGAAGCCGCCTGTCAGCAAGAGCTGGAAGCATTTTTGGCTCACCGCGATCAGATTACCGCACTGGATTTAGCCGGTGATGAGCTTGGTTTCCCGGGGAGTCTGTTCCTTTCTCACTTCAATCGCGCGCGTGATGCAGGCTGGCATATTACTGTCCATGCAGGCGAAGCCGCCGGGCCAGAAAGCATCTGGCAGGCTATTCGTGAACTGGGGGCGCAGCGTATTGGACATGGCGTAAAAGCCATTGAAGATCGGGCGCTGATGGATTTCCTCGCTGAACAGCAAATTGGTATTGAATCTTGTCTGACCTCAAATGTTCAGACCAGCACCGTAGCGTCTCTGGCGGCACATCCGCTGAAAACGTTCCTTGAGCATGGTATTTGTGCCAGCATTAACACTGACGATCCAGGCGTACAGGGTGTGGATATCATTCACGAATATACCGTTGCCGCGCCGGCTGCTGGGTTATCCCGCGAGCAAATCCGCCAGGCGCAGATTAATGGTCTGGAAATGGCTTTCCTCAGCGCAGAGGAAAAACGCGCACTGAAAGAAAAAGTAGCAGCGAAATAAGAACATGCCTGATAAGACACGTAAGCGTCGTATCAGGCATTAAACTCATCAAGAATGTCTACATTATTTACGCCAGACACAGCGTCGCGCGATGTTTGGCGGATTCAATGCCCAGCTCAATCAGCTCCATCACCTGGATTGCCTGACTTGCCGGAACCGGATTTTCTCCATCGCCATTCAACGCATCACGAATAGCAGCATAGTAAGCCGGATAATTTCCCGGCACCGTGAGCAGTGTTTCTTCGACACGTTCTTCACCTTCAACGCGGGTAAGTACGCCGTCACGCATATCGTAGCCCCAATCCTCTTGTGGCAGACGCTCGCCATTTTTCAAGCGTTCTTCCTGTGGATCGAGGCCATATTTAATATAGCTGCCGCGAGAGCCATGAACGATATAACGCGCCGACTCTGCCGCTGCCAGCATAGTGCCGTGTAAAATAACCCGCCGCTGTGGATAGGACAAAATGGCGTGGAAATAATCGGTCGACTGCGCTCCTGGGCGTAACTGTGCTAAATCCACGGTCATGCTGACAGGTAAGCCAAACAACGTAATGGCCTGATCGAGCAGATGCGGTGCCAGATCGTACCAGATACCGCTGCCAGGACCGCCCTGTTCACGCCAGCGATCGCGTACCTGCGGACGGAAACGATCAAAATGTGACTCAAAGTAAGCAACCTCACCCAGCACACCTTCCGCAAGTAATCCTTTCAGCGTCAGAAAATCGCTGTCCCAGCGACGGTTATGAAACACGGACAACACGCGTCCAAGGCTTTTTGCCAGCGCATCCAGCTCCCGCGCTTGTGACAGCGTCACGGTAAAGGGCTTATCAACGACTACGTGTTTACCCGCTTCCAGCGCCGCTTTCGCTAACGGAAAATGAGTATCGTTGGGCGTAGGAATGACAATCAGGTCAATATTGGGATCATTAAAGAGATGCTTCGGTTCAGAGACAACCGTAACCGTTGGCCAGTCGGCCTTTACTTTTGTTTCGTCACTGCTGGAGATAACTGCCAGCTCCAGCCCGGGCGTGCCCGCAATCAGGGGCGCATGGAAGGTTTTACTCGCATAACCGTACCCAATCAACCCAACACGGATGTTGTCGCTCATGTCATTGCCTCTCATTGAAGTATGATTGCTATTTGACACTATCCTTTACCCTCTCTCAACAGTTTAATAACCTGCCTGCAATAAGGGATGTTATTTAACTTAAGTCAAAAAAATAGCTAATTTTCCGAAGGAAAAAGATAAATATCGCAAAAACATCAGTAAAAATCTTGCTGGAGCAATTATTGCTAAGTAACATTTACGGCCTTAGTTAATGGATCAATCAACATAGATGTAGGCAGTAATGAATCGTCTTATTGAATTAACAGGTTGGATCGTTCTTGTTGTTTCAGTCATTCTTCTTGGCGTGGCGAGTCACATTGACAACTACCAGCCGCCAGAACAGAGTACCCAGGTGCAACACAAGTAATCTCTGCGTTTGCAAGGCAACATGCAGCCATCCGGGTGCATGTTTTAACTTGACAGGTATTTAAACCAGGAATTTATTATCTTGCTCGATGGAGTTGACGATTGTCAGGAATAGTAAAGCGCGTTACTCTTTTATTAGCAGTATTTCATCCCTGAATATTTGCCATCAGCACATTCTTATTATTGTTATTGCAAAAGCGTTCACCGCTGGTGAAATTTTATCATAACATATAACACCTACCACTTTGGTATTAGTTATTTTATGGATCTTTTATGACTGCTCAGGAATACTTATTAAAGTTTCGTAAAATCAATTCTCTCGAAAGTCTGGAAAAACTCTACGACCACCTTAATTACACCCTGACGGACGATCAGGATATTATCAATATGTATCGCGCAGCCGATCACCGCCGTGCTGAACTGGTCTCTGGCGGTCGATTGTTTGACCTTGGCCAGGTTCCAAAGTCCGTCTGGCACTATGTTCAATAAAGAAAGTAGCGATCGGTTATAAAAGCCTTATAATAACGCCCCTAAAATTAGATTTGCCTGTTTGCTGTCGCTATTCTGGAGAACGTATGACCACCACAACGCCACAACGTATTGGAGGCTGGTTGCTTGGGCCGTTAGCCTGGCTGTTAGTCGCCCTATTGAGTACGACGCTGGCGTTGTTGCTGTACTGTGCAGCGTTATCCTCTCCTCAAACATTTAAAACGCTCGGCGAACAAACACTAACGACGCAAATCTTATGGGGCGTTTCGTTTATTACCGCTATTGCCATGTGGTATTACACCTTGTGGTTAACTATCGCATTCTTTAAACGCCGGCGTTGTGTTCCTAAACACTATATTATCTGGTTACTGATTTCCGTATTACTGGCGGTTAAAGCCTTCGCGTTTTCGCCAGTTGAAGATGGTGTCGCCGTTCGCCAGTTGCTGTTTACTTTGCTGGCAACCGCATTGATCGTCCCCTATTTCAAACGCTCGTCGCGGGTGAAAGCGACGTTTGTGAATCCGTAATAACCTTACAGTTAACCTGTTGTCGCCTGCTCTGGATTAACGGATAATAGGCGGCTTTTTTATTTCAGGCCGAAAAATGACTGACTACCTGTTACTGTTTGTCGGAACTGTACTGGTCAATAACTTTGTACTGGTCAAGTTTCTGGGGCTTTGCCCGTTTATGGGCGTTTCCAAAAAGCTGGAAACCGCAATGGGCATGGGGCTGGCAACAACATTTGTGATGACGCTGGCGTCTATTTGCGCCTGGCTTATCGACACGTGGATTTTGATCCCACTCGATCTGATTTACCTGCGCACCCTGGCCTTTATTCTGGTGATTGCCGTGGTCGTGCAGTTCACCGAGATGGTGGTACGTAAAACCAGCCCGGTGCTTTACCGACTGCTGGGGATTTTTCTCCCGCTTATCACCACCAACTGTGCGGTGCTCGGCGTGGCATTGCTGAATATCAATCTCGGACACAATTTCTTGCAGTCGGCACTGTACGGTTTTTCTGCTGCTGTCGGCTTCTCGCTGGTGATGGTGCTTTTCGCCGCCATTCGCGAACGCCTTGCTGTGGCTGATGTCCCGGCACCTTTTCGCGGTAATGCCATTGCTCTCATTACCGCAGGTCTTATGTCTCTGGCCTTTATGGGCTTTAGTGGTTTGGTGAAGTTGTAATGAATGCTATCTGGATTGCCGTTGCCGCCGTGAGCCTGCTGGGTCTGGCGTTTGGCGCCATTCTGGGTTATGCCTCCCGCCGTTTTGCGGTGGAAGACGATCCGGTCGTTGAGAAAATTGACGAAATCTTACCGCAGAGCCAGTGTGGGCAGTGCGGTTATCCTGGCTGTCGCCCGTATGCGGAAGCCATCAGCTGTAATGGTGAAAAAATCAACCGCTGCGCCCCTGGCGGCGAAGCTGTAATGCTAAAAATTGCCGAACTGCTTAATGTCGAGCCGCAGCCGCTGGATGGCGATGCGCAAGAGTTGACGCCTGCGCGGATGGTGGCGGTTATTGATGAAAATAACTGTATTGGCTGCACCAAGTGCATTCAGGCGTGTCCGGTAGACGCCATCGTTGGCGCTACCCGTGCCATGCATACGGTAATGAGTGATCTCTGTACGGGCTGCAATTTATGCGTTGACCCGTGCCCGACGCACTGCATCTCGTTGCAACCGGTCGCAGAAACGCCTGACTCCTGGAAATGGGATCTGAACACCATTCCCGTGCGCATTATTCCCGTGGAACACCATGCTTAAGTTATTCTCTGCATTCAAAAAAAATAAAATCTGGGATTTCAACGGCGGCATCCATCCACCGGAGATGAAAACTCAGTCCAACGGTACTCCCCTGCGCCAGGTTCCATTGGCGCAGCGTTTTGTCATGCCATTGAAACAGCATATTGGTGCTGAAGGTGAGCTGTGTGTTAACGTCGGCGATAAAGTATTGCGCGGTCAGCCGCTTACCCGTGGTCGCGGCAAAATGCTGCCGGTTCACGCGCCAACGTCTGGCACGGTTACGGCTATTGCACCCCACTCGACGGCTCATCCTTCAGCCTTAGCTGAATTAAGTGTGATTATTGATGCCGATGGTGAAGATTGCTGGTTCCCACGTGACGGCTGGGCTGATTACCGCTCACGC
Organism: Escherichia sp. MOD1-EC5433; assembly: GCF_002966005.1. Taxonomy (NCBI): domain Bacteria; kingdom Pseudomonadati; phylum Pseudomonadota; class Gammaproteobacteria; order Enterobacterales; family Enterobacteriaceae; genus Escherichia; species Escherichia sp. MOD1-EC5433. Next base: position 173,896 of record NZ_PTRL01000004.1, read on the forward strand.
AGCCGGGAAGAATTAATTGAACGCATTCATCAGTTTGGCGTCGCCGGGCTGGGTGGTGCAGGCTTCCCGACAGGCGTTAAATTGCAGGGCGGCGGCGATAAAATCGAAACCTTGATTATTAACGCAGCCGAGTGCGAACCGTATATTACCGCTGATGACCGTCTGATGCAGGATTGCGCTGCTCAGGTCGTAGAAGGCATTCGCATTCTTGCGCATATCCTACAGCCGCGCGAAATCCTTATCGGTATTGAAGATAACAAACCTCAGGCGATCTCCATGCTTCGCGCGGTGCTGGCGGATTCTCACGATATTTCTCTGCGGGTGATTCCAACCAAATATCCTTCCGGCGGCGCCAAACAGCTAACGTACATCCTGACCGGGAAACAAGTACCGCACGGCGGTCGCTCATCGGATATCGGCGTGTTAATGCAAAACGTTGGTACGGCTTACGCAGTAAAACGCGCAGTAATCGATGGTGAACCGATTACCGAGCGCGTGGTGACGCTGACCGGCGAAGCGATTGCTCGTCCGGGCAACGTCTGGGCGCGTCTGGGTACGCCGGTGCGTCATTTATTGAACGATGCCGGATTCTGCCCTTCTGCCGATCAAATGGTGATTATGGGCGGCCCGCTGATGGGCTTTACCTTACCGTGGCTGGATGTACCGGTAGTCAAAATCACCAACTGCCTGTTAGCTCCGTCCGCCAGTGAACTGGGCGAACCACAGGAAGAACAAAGCTGCATCCGCTGTAGCGCCTGTGCCGATGCCTGCCCTGCGGATCTTTTGCCGCAGCAGTTGTACTGGTTCAGCAAAGGTCAACAGCACGACAAAGCCACCACGCATAACATTGCCGACTGCATTGAATGCGGTGCCTGCGCGTGGGTTTGCCCGAGTAATATTCCCCTGGTGCAATATTTCCGTCAGGAAAAAGCCGAGATTGTCGCCATTCGTCAGGAAGAGAAACGCGCCGCAGAAGCTAAAGCGCGTTTTGAAGCTCGTCAGGCACGTCTGGAACGCGAAAAAGCTGCGCGTCTTGAACGACATAAGAGCGCAGCAGTTCAACCGGCAGCCAAAGACAAAGATGCGATTGCTGCCGCACTGGCACGTGTGAAAGAAAAACAAGCTCAGGCCACGCAACCGATTGTGATTAAAGCGGGCGAACGCCCGGATAACAGCGCGATTATTGCGGCACGGGAAGCCCGTAAAGCACAAGCCAGAGCAAAACAGGCAGAATTGCAGCAAACTAACGACGCCGCAAGCGTTGCTGATCCACGTAAAGCGGCAGTAGAGGCCGCAATTGCTCGAGCGAAAGCACGCAAGCTGGAACAACAACCTGCTAACGAATCGCCGCAGGAACAGGTTGACCCGCGCAAGGCCGCCGTCGAAGCCGCTATCGCCCGCGCCAAAGCACGCAAGCTGGAGCAGCAGCAGGCTAACGCAGAACCAGAAGAACAGGTTGACCCGCGCAAAGCCGCCGTCGAAGCCGCTATTGCCCGCGCCAAAGCACGTAAGCTGGAGCAACAGCAGGCTAACGCAGAACCAGAAGAACAGGTCGACCCGCGCAAGGCCGCCGTTGAAGCTGCTATCGCCCGCGCCAAAGCACGCAAACTGGAACAGCAGCTGGCAAACGCAGAACCAGAAGAACAGGTCGACCCGCGCAAAGCCGCCGTTGAAGCTGCTATCGCCCGCGCCAAAGCACGTAAGCTGGAACAGCAGCCGGCAAACGCAGAACCAGAAGAACAGGTTGATCCGCGCAAGGCCGCCGTTGAAGCCGCTATTGCCCGCGCCAAAGCACGCAAACTGGAACAGCAACAGGCTAATGCAGAACCAGAAGAACAGGTCGATCCGCGCAAAGCGGCAGTTGCTGCGGCTATAGCCCGCGTTCAGGCCAAAAAAGCCGCCCAGCAAAAGGTTGTAAACGAGGACTAAATGGTATTCAGAATAGCTAGCTCCCCTTATACCCATAACCAGCGCCAGACATCGCGCATTATGTTGCTGGTACTGATCGCAGCCGTGCCCGGAATCGCTGCGCAACTTTGGTTTTTTGGCTGGGGTACTCTCGTTCAGATCCTCCTGGCGTCGGTCAGTGCACTGTTAGCCGAAGCTCTTGTGCTGAAACTGCGCAAACAGCCTGTTTCCACAACCTTGAAAGATAATTCGGCGCTTTTAACAGGGTTGTTACTCGCCGTAAGTATTCCCCCCCTCGCACCGTGGTGGATGGTCGTGCTGGGTACGGTGTTTGCGGTGATCATCGCTAAACAGTTATACGGCGGTCTGGGGCAAAACCCGTTTAACCCGGCGATGATTGGCTATGTGGTCTTACTGATCTCCTTCCCGGTGCAGATGACCAGCTGGCTGCCACCGCATGAAATTGCGGTCAACATTCCTGGCTTCATCGACGCCATACAGGTTATCTTCAGCGGTCATACTGCCAGCGGCGGTGATATGAACACGCTACGCTTAGGTATTGATGGCATTAGCCAGGCAACGCCACTGGATACGTTCAAAACTTCTGTCCGCGCCGGTCATTCGGTTGAGCAGATTATGCAGTATCCGATCTACAGCGGTATTCTGGCGGGTGCTGGCTGGCAATGGGTAAACCTCGCCTGGCTGGTTGGCGGCGTGTGGTTGCTATGGCAGAAAGCTATTCGCTGGCATATTCCGGTCAGCTTCTTAGTAACGCTGGCGTTATGCGCAACGTTGGGCTGGTTGTTTTCACCAGAAACACTGGCATCACCGCAAATTCATCTGCTTTCTGGCGCGACCATGCTCGGCGCATTCTTTATTCTGACCGATCCGGTGACCGCTTCTACGACCAATCGTGGTCGTCTGATTTTCGGTGCGCTGGCGGGCTTATTAGTCTGGTTGATCCGCAGTTTCGGCGGCTATCCTGACGGCGTGGCTTTTGCTGTCTTGCTGGCGAACATCACGGTTCCTCTGATCGATTACTACACGCGTCCGCGCGTCTACGGCCATCGCAAAGGATAAACCATGCTGAAAACTATCCGAAAACACGGTATTACACTGGCGCTGTTTGCTGCGGGTTCAACAGGTTTAACGGCGGCCATCAACCAGATGACCAAAACGACGATTGCCGAACAGGCCAGCCTGCAACAAAAGGCGTTATTTGATCAGGTGCTGCCAGCCGAACGCTATAACAATGCGCTGGCGCAGAGTTGCTACCTGGTGACGGCACCAGAGTTAGGTAAAGGTGAGCATCGGGTTTACATCGCTAAACAGGATGACAAGCCGGTAGCCGCCGTTCTGGAGGCGACCGCGCCGGATGGCTATTCCGGTGCGATTCAGCTACTGGTGGGAGCCGATTTTAACGGCACGGTACTTGGCACGCGCGTGACAGAACATCACGAAACGCCAGGGCTTGGCGATAAAATCGAACTGCGCCTTTCAGACTGGATCACCCATTTTGCAGGTAAAAAAATCAGCGGTGCTGACGACGCACACTGGGCGGTGAAGAAAGATGGTGGTGATTTCGACCAGTTTACTGGCGCGACGATTACGCCTCGCGCGGTGGTGAATGCGGTAAAACGCGCCGGATTGTACGCTCAGACGTTACCGGCACAACTTTCTCAACTTCCTGCCTGTGGAGAATAAACCGTGAGCGAAATTAAAGACGTTATTGTTCAGGGGTTATGGAAGAACAACTCCGCACTGGTTCAGTTGCTTGGCCTCTGCCCGCTGCTGGCGGTCACGTCCACTGCCACCAACGCACTGGGTTTAGGGCTTGCGACGACGCTGGTGCTGACGCTTACCAACCTGACTATCTCGACACTGCGTCACTGGACGCCAGCTGAGATCCGTATCCCGATCTACGTGATGATCATCGCCTCGGTTGTCAGCGCCGTACAGATGCTGATCAACGCCTACGCCTTCGGCCTGTATCAGTCGTTAGGGATTTTTATTCCGCTGATTGTCACTAACTGTATCGTTGTGGGTCGCGCTGAAGCCTTCGCCGCCAAAAAAGGTCCGGCGCTTTCGGCTCTTGATGGTTTTTCGATAGGCATGGGCGCAACCTGCGCAATGTTCGTGCTGGGTTCACTGCGCGAAATCATCGGCAACGGAACGTTGTTTGACGGTGCCGATGCGCTGTTGGGTAACTGGGCAAAAATATTGCGGGTGGAGATCTTCCACACTGATTCCCCTTTCCTGCTGGCAATGTTACCACCAGGCGCATTTATTGGTCTGGGACTGATGCTGGCAGTGAAATATCTGATTGATGAAAAAATGAAAAAGCGCCGCGCTGAAGCCGTCGCCGAACGCGACTTGCCGAACGGTGAAACAGGGAATGTCTGATGAACAAAGCAAAACGCCTGGAGATCCTCACACGCCTGCGTGAGAACAATCCTCACCCCACAACCGAGCTTAATTTCAGTTCGCCTTTTGAATTGCTGATCGCCGTACTGCTTTCCGCCCAGGCCACCGATGTCAGCGTTAATAAGGCGACGGCGAAGCTCTACCCGGTGGCTAATACACCTGCAGCAATGCTCGAACTGGGCGTCGAAGGGGTGAAAACCTATATCAAAACTATTGGGCTTTATAACAGCAAAGCGGAAAATATCATAAAGACCTGCCGTATCTTACTGGAACAGCATAATGGCGAAGTTCCGGAAGATCGCGCGGCGCTTGAAGCTTTGCCAGGCGTAGGACGTAAAACAGCTAATGTGGTGTTGAATACCGCTTTCGGCTGGCCGACCATCGCTGTAGATACCCACATTTTCCGTGTCTGCAACCGCACCCAATTTGCACCAGGAAAAAATGTCGAGCAGGTCGAGGAAAAATTGCTGAAAGTGGTGCCAGCAGAATTTAAAGTCGATTGCCACCACTGGTTAATTCTTCACGGACGTTATACCTGCATCGCCCGCAAGCCCCGCTGTGGCTCCTGCATTATTGAAGATCTTTGTGAATACAAAGAGAAAGTTGACATCTGACACAAATGGGTAGCGTCGTCTACCCATCCATTACCTTTCCTTATCTTCTTCAAAAACATCCTTCTAACGTTAATGATGCCGCCTCGCTGCGGCATCATCAGGCAATCCGTTTGTGAATAACCAAAAATGCAGGTTAATTGTTTTTTTAATAGCGAAATTTTCTATCCATTCGTGATCAAGATCACACTGATGCTGAAATGTAAAAACAATGCATTTTAAAAGTTAAATTTGACAAAGCATTGATTCAATCCGTCCTGAAACCTACAAAACATTACACTGGCTATTTTTCAGATAATGGACTATCCCACTACATAAAACACCTTATAGCAGAACATATCGCCAAACTGGAATTATTACCCTATCTCAGTAGTGAAAAAATCTGCCGTTACGTTTTTTGAAAAATTTAACGCTGGATAACATTTCGCGGAGCCGATGAATTCCCCACGCCAGTTATATGTAACAGATTATTACAAAAGACTTGTCTGAAAGTGCAAGATAGTGAACATTACCTGCCGTTTCCCCTCCCACTATAACAATTGCGCGTATGTTTTTTAGACATCACGCGAGAAAGCACCCCCGTTAATATGGGATGTAAAAAAAGAGGTAAAAGTGTCCACTGCAAACCAAAAACCAACAGAAAGCGTTAGTTTGAACGCTTTCAAACAACCGAAGGCGTTCTATCTCATCTTCTCGATTGAGTTATGGGAACGTTTTGGTTATTACGGCCTACAAGGAATTATGGCTGTCTACCTGGTTAAACAACTGGGTATGTCTGAAGCGGATTCAATCACCCTTTTCTCTTCCTTTAGCGCCCTGGTTTATGGTCTGGTCGCTATCGGCGGCTGGTTAGGTGACAAGGTACTGGGTACTAAACGCGTTATTATGCTTGGTGCTATTGTACTGGCCATTGGTTATGCGCTGGTTGCATGGTCTGGTCACGACGCCGGTATCGTCTATATGGGTATGGCGGCCATTGCCGTAGGTAACGGCCTGTTTAAAGCCAACCCGTCTTCGCTGCTCTCTACTTGCTATGAGAAAAACGACCCGCGTCTGGACGGTGCATTTACCATGTACTACATGTCCGTCAACATCGGTTCTTTCTTCTCTATGATTGCAACCCCATGGCTGGCTGCCAAATATGGCTGGAGCGTCGCGTTCGCCCTTAGCGTAGTAGGTCTGTTAATCACTATCGTTAACTTCGCCTTCTGCCAACGCTGGGTTAAGCAGTACGGCTCAAAACCTGACTTTGAACCAGTCAACTACCGTAACCTGCTGCTGACCATTATTGGTGTTGTGGCCCTGATCGCAGTTGCAACCTGGCTGCTGCACAACCAGGAAGTTGCACGTATGGCGCTGGGCGTTGTTGCTCTGGGTATCGTGGTTATCTTCGGTAAAGAAGCGTTTGCCATGAAAGGTGCTGCGCGTCGTAAAATGATCGTTGCCTTCATCCTGATGCTTGAAGCAATCATCTTCTTCGTGCTGTACAGCCAGATGCCGACGTCTCTGAACTTCTTTGCGATTCGTAACGTTGAACACACTATTCTGGGTCTGGCCGTTGAGCCAGAGCAGTATCAGGCGCTGAACCCGTTCTGGATCATCATTGGTAGCCCGATTCTGGCCGCTATCTATAACAAGATGGGCGATACCCTGCCGATGCCGACCAAGTTTGCAATCGGTATGGTGATGTGCTCTGGTGCGTTCCTGATCCTGCCGCTGGGTGCGAAATTCGCGTCTGACGCAGGTATCGTTTCTGTAAGCTGGCTGGTAGCTAGCTACGGCCTGCAGAGTATCGGTGAACTGATGATCTCTGGTCTGGGTCTGGCGATGGTTGCACAGCTCGTTCCGCAGCGTCTGATGGGGTTCATTATGGGTAGCTGGTTCCTGACCACTGCCGGTGCAAACCTGATTGGTGGTTATGTTGCGGGTATGATGGCTGTTCCGGATAACGTAACCGATCCGCTGATGTCGCTGGAAGTGTATGGTCGCGTGTTCTTGCAGATTGGGGTCGCCACTGCCGTTATTGCTGTGCTGATGCTGCTGACCGCGCCGAAACTGCATCGCATGACCCAGGACGATGCTGCAGACAAAGCGGCAAAAGCTGCCGTAGCGTAAATTTCAGGGAAACTCTTTTACAAGCCGCTAACTTTTCGTTAGCGGCTTTTTTTTTGTTCAGCAACGCACTACCATACTTTAAACCACAGCCAAAAGGAGTTACCGATGAAACTGTTCTACAAACCGGGTGCCTGCTCTCTTGCTTCCCATATCACCCTGCGTGAGAGCGGAAAGGACTTTACGCTCGTCAGTGTGGATTTGATGAAAAAACGTCTCGAGAACGGTGATGATTACTTTGCCATTAACCCTAAGGGACAGGTTCCTGCGTTGCTGCTGGACGATGGTACTTTGCTGACGGAAGGCGTAGCAATTATGCAGTATCTTGCCGACAGTGTTCCCGACCGCCAGTTGCTGGCATCGGTAAACAGTATTTCTCGCTATAAAACCATCGAATGGCTGAACTATATCGCCACCGAATTGCATAAAGGGTTCACACCACTGTTCCGCCCGGATACCCCGGAAGAGTATAAACAGGCTGCCCGTGCACAACTGGAGAAAAAGCTACAGTATGTTAACGACGCGCTGAAAGATGAACACTGGATCTGCGGGCAACGTTTCACCATCGCTGATGCCTATCTGTTTACGGTTCTGCGCTGGGCATATGCGGTGAAACTGAATCTGGAGGGTTTAGAGCACATTGCAGCCTTTATGCAGCGTATGGCTGAAAGACCTGCGGTGAAAGCTGCGTTAACGGCGGAAGGATTGCAGTAATCGTCATCGGCCCACAGGAAGCTGTGGGCCGAGGTATTTCAGAGCTTCGTTGCGCTGAAATAGTGTTCCGGTTTGGCTATACGATCTTGCGCGGCAACCACCTGCAGCTCATATTCCTGCATTGCTTTGGTGGTCACCATAATTTCGTATACTGCGGCCGTCACGTGTTCCAGCGCCTCTTGCAGCGTTGCCCCCTGCAACAATTTCACCAGCAGTAAACCGCTCGTCACATCACCAACGCCTACCGGCTGGCGCGTACCGAAATCGACCAGCGGACGGCTGATATGCCAGGCTTCATCGGCAGTAACCAGCAGCATTTCAAAACGATCTGTGCTGTAGCCCGCACGCGCCAGGTGTTTAACCAACACGATTTGTGGCCCTTGCGCAATAAGCTCACGCGCAGCTTTAACGGCCTCTTCGACGTTATGTACTGGATGTTCACAAAGAATTTCCAGCTCGACCAGATTCGGCGCGATGATATCGCTGGCTGGCATACCGTGACGGACATGAAACTCCGCCACGCCCGGCGCAACGATACAGCCTTTTTCCGGATGCCCCATTACTGGATCGCAAAAATATTTCGCTTGTGGATTCGCCGCTTTTACCTGACGGACAATACCGAGGATATGTTCGCCCTGCTCCGCCGATCCCAGATAACCACTGAGTACGGCATCACAGGTGTGTAATTTATCAATGGCGGCAATGCCCTGAACAATTTCGGTTAAATGGCTGGGCGGCATCACACAGCCAGTCCATTTGCCGTATTGAGTGTGATTAGAAAATTGAACGGTATTCAGCGGCCAGACATTCGCGCCCAGGCGGCGCATCGGAAACTCTGCCGCACTGTTACCCGCATGACCATAAACAACGTGAGACTGGATAGCGAGAATATTTTTCATTGTGTTCCCTGTATAAAAATCAGGGGAGTGATTTCTCACTCCCCCTTTCCACTTAGTGCATTATTTCCAGCAAATCAGACAGTAATTCTTTTTGCCGCGACGCAGTAAGGTATAACGACCAAACAGGCGATCTTCTTCTTTAAAGAAGTATTCAGGATCGGACTGTTTTTCACCGTTAATGGTGATGGCATTGGATGCGATAGTTTTACGCGCCTGACCACGGGATGGTTGCAGTTCAGAATCGACCAGCGCCTGCATCAGATCAGCGCCTTTTTCCATCTCAACCATCGGTACGCCGTCCTGCGCCAGCTGTTCAAAGTCCGCTTCGCTAAGCGCACTCAAGGAACCGCTGAACAGACATTCGGTAATACGTTTCGCGGCTTGCAAACCTTCTTCACCGTGAACCAGACGCGTCACCTGCTCCGCCAGCACATACTGGGCGCGCGGTGCTTTACCGCTGTTTTTATCTTCTTCTTCGAGGGCATTGATCTCTTCAATGCTCATGAAGGTGAAGAACTTCAGGAAGCGGTAAACGTCGGCATCAGCGGTGTTGATCCAGAACTGGTAGAACTTGTACGGACTGGTCTTCTTCGGATCCAGCCATACTGCGCCGCCTTCAGTTTTACCAAATTTGGTGCCGTCAGCCTTGGTGATCAGCGGAACGGTCAGGCCAAACACCTGATTCTGATGCAGGCGACGGGTCAGATCGATACCAGAGGTGATGTTACCCCACTGGTCAGAACCGCCAATCTGCAACGTAACACCATACTGTTTATTCAGACAGGCAAAGTCATAGCCCTGCAACAGGTTGTAAGAAAACTCGGTGAACGAAATACCCTGATCTTCACGGTTGAGACGCTGCTTAACCGCTTCTTTGTTGATCATCTGGTTAACGGAGAAGTGCTTACCGATATCGCGCAGGAAGGTCAGCACATTCATATTGCCGAACCAGTCATAGTTGTTCGCGGCGATAGCAGAATTTTCTCCACAGTCGAAATCGAGGAACGGGGCAACCTGCTTGCGGATTTTGTCCACCCACTCCTGAACAGTTTCTTCGGTGTTCAGCTTACGCTCGGCAGCTTTGAAGCTCGGGTCGCCAATCAGACCTGTCGCGCCGCCTACCAGCGCAACCGGCTTGTGGCCCGCCTGCTGGAAGCGTTTCAGGCATAACAATGGAACAAGATGCCCCAAATGCAAGCTGTCAGCGGTAGGATCGAAGCCGCAATAGAGCGCGATCGGGCCTTGCGCCAGTCGCTCTGCTAACGCTTCTTCGTCCGTCACCTGGGCCACCAGCCCCCGCTCTTGCAATTGTTTAATCAAGTTACTGCTTGCCATCAAAATCTCCATGTATATAACGACTGCACCTTTGCCGGTACACGACTTTTCGCCAGATGCGAAAGAGACATAGAATAAAGTGCCGGAATCAGGAGTGCCAGCGATTAAAGCAAGATTTTTGCATCTTTTCAGGGTGCGAGACGATCGATTTTCCACGCCTCATTTTCACGCTGGTACAAAAAGCGGTCATGCAGACGATGCTCACCGCCCTGCCAGAACTCAACCTGCTCAAGACTTACGCGGAAACCGCCCCAGAAACTCGGTAACGGGACGTCGCCCTGCTGAAACTTCTGCTTCAGCTCAAGGAATTTGCTCTCAAGGATCCCTCGCGCGGAAATACGGCTGGACTGCTTAGATACCCACGCGCCAATCTGGCTATCGCGCGGACGACTATGAAAATATTTCATCACTTCGAGAGTCGAAAGACGCTCCGCTTTACCGGTCACCATCACCTGGCGTTCAAGAGTATGCCACGGGAAAAGCAGGCTAACGCGCGGGTTATTTTCGATTTGATGCGCTTTGCGACTGCCGAGATTGGTGTAAAACACCATCCCTTTTTCGTCGTAATGTTTGAGTAACACGATGCGCTGATAAGGCTGACCATGTTCATCAACGGTTGCGACGACCATCGCAGTGGGGTCAACCAGTTTGGCTTCACAGGCCTGGGAGAGCCAGCGTTCAAAAAGGGTTAAAGGATCGGCGGGAAGATCGCGGCGGCGTAAACCGCCTTTGGTGTATTCACGGCGCAGATGCGCGATTTGCTGCAATTCGTCGTTATCAGACATGGTTTTCTTTACGGATTGTCAGTGGGTGACGCTATTGTGCGCCGCCCCTGGAAAAATCTCAACGCTGCGGATTTTGTAACTGACAGTTATTCAAGACGATGCGGTCACGCTTATAGACCGTTGCCTCATCACCTTTTGACCAGAAAACATAAATGCCATCGGTATAACGTGCGCCAGAGGCTGAAATGCCCTGTTTAAGGTGAATTAATTGATTGTCGTAGACAAAACTGACTTCCTGACGCGGATTATTCAGTTTTACCGTCAACGGTTTTTCATCACACTGGTATTCCAGCGTATCAGTTTGCATACGTTCAACCAGTTGATTAAACGCGCCACAGCCAGTGAGAAGCACCGGCAAACAGATCAGTAACAGTTTTTTCATAAACACATCCCGAAGACTTTCCTGGTCCGGAGAGCAAAACGCTCTCCTCAACTTCCAAGTGTAACGGCAGACGCAGTAGGAAAAATTCAGTTAACTCTGATATCGCGGGTTTGCAGGGAAAATTGCGCCCAGCACCGTCGCCTCGCTTGCGCCGGTGACCGAAGGCAGGTTGCCTGGCAGCCCCGCCAGCGTCCGCCAGGCAAGCCACGCGAAGGCCAATGCTTCCATGTCATCACCACTAATGCCAACGGCGTCAGTGGTGGTCACTTCGGTTCCTGGCAGCAAAGCAGCAAGTCGCGTCATCACCAATGGATTACGGCTTCCGCCACCACAGACCATCAAACGATCGCAGCCGCCACTCAATAATACCTGTTCAGAAATGGTCACGGCGGTAAGTTCCGCCAGCGTTGCCTGGACATCGCGCGCATCAACACCCGGGAATTGACGCAGATGGCGCTCCAGCCAGCCATAGTTAAAGTATTCGCGCCCGGTGCTTTTTGGCGCGGATTGGGAAAAATACGCATCACTAAGCATATTCTGCAACAGCGGCAAAATGACTTTACCCGCCCGCGCCCACTCAGCATCTTTATCGTAAGGTTTACCGGCCTGACGCCAGATCCACGCATCCATCAACATGTTACCCGGCCCGGTATCGTACCCCCCCACCGGCTGCCCTGGAATCAACAACGACAAATTGGCGATACCACCAATGTTGAGAACCATTCGCCGCTCCGTCGGATGAGCCAGTAATGCGTGATGAAACGCTGGCACCAGCGGCGCCCCCTGCCCACCTAAGGCAATATCGCGACGGCGAAAATCACCAACGACAGTAATTCCAGTGCGCGCCACAATTTGATTGTTATCACCAATCTGTAGAGTATGCGGTGCAACGCCAGTAGGTTCGTGCCAGACAGTCTGTCCGTGACACCCGATGGCGACGATATCTTTTGGCTGCAAATTTTCTTGCTTGAGCAGTGCGTTAACGGCATCGGCAAACAAGCGACCAAGTTGAGTATCCAGTTGACCGAACTGAGAAAGCGTAAGCTGCTGCCCCTGACAAATATCCAGTACTGCTTGTTTAAGTGATGGGGGAATCGGCCAGCTCAAACTTGCCAACTGCGCCACCCTGTGTTCATCGATAGTCGCCAGTACAACATCGACACCATCCAGACTAGTGCCTGACATTACGCCAATAAAGCGGCCTGATTTCATAGTTCATCCTTTTTCAACCTGTCGTTTGCGCTCCACTCAAACACAAACCTCTCACGAATTCCATGCATGAGCGCCGATTTTTACCATTACCAGGAAAACATTATATTCATATCAATAATTACTATGAATGTTTTGTTTATACTTGGTTAACCGTATTCTAATTATGATTCCATCATGTTTTAGTGGAACATGTAATCATAGTTATACCAATGCCATTTACTTTGGCCATGAGGGATGCTTGTGAGGCGTTTCATGGTAATCAGGAGATTTTTCAATGATTAAGCGCGTACTGGTTGTATCAATGGTAGGTCTGTCTCTTGTCGGTTGTGTTAATAACGATACCCTTTCTGGCGATGTCTATACCGCCTCTGAAGCGAAGCAAGTGCAGAATGTCAGCTATGGCACAATCGTTAATGTACGACAGGTACAAATTCAGGGCGGTGATGATTCCAACGTTATCGGCGCAATTGGCGGTGCGGTTCTCGGTGGCTTCCTTGGGAATACCGTTGGTGGCGGAACAGGGCGTTCTCTGGCAACTGCGGCAGGCGCTATCGCAGGTGGCGTAGCTGGTCAGGGCGTGCAGAGCGCAATGAACAAAACTCAGGGTGTGGAGTTGGAAATTCGTAAAGATGATGGCAACACCATTATGGTGGTACAGAAACAGGGCAATACCCACTTCTCTCCGGGACAACGTGTTATTCTGGCCAGCAACGGTAGCCAGGTGACGGTTTCCCCGCGCTAAACAAGTTGACGTGTGGTCAGGTCACTGACCACACGCCCCTTTCATTTCACCCTTTGGCCTGTAACTCAGTGATATTATGCTCAAGTTTTGCAATGAGTTTAATCAACTGTTCTACTTCCTCTGCGGAAATTCCATGCAATATTTCCGCCCGGGTTTTGTTAATAACCGCTTCCATTTCGCTAATCAGCGGCTCCGCTTTTTCCGTCAGTTTAATACGTTTAGCCCGACGATCGCTGGCGCAAGTTTGACGCGAAATTAACCCTTTTTCTTCCAGTTGGTCCAGCGTACGAACCAGTGAAGGCTGCTCAATGCCGATCGCTTTTGCCAGTTGAATTTGCGACTGGTCTGGAGGTAACTGATGAATATTGTGCAACGTTACCCAATGGGTTTGCGTTAACTCCAGCGGTTTCAGGCGATGGTCTATCAGAGCACGCCATATGCGCACCAACCGTGCCAGATCAGAACCTAGTGGCGATTCCAATTTCATCTCCTTATAATTAGCTTGCTAAGATATTATACAGCTTTTAGAATAGTGTGCAGCAATTGTATTGCTAAAACAAATGTATTGCTGCATTTGCTTACCGTCAGACATGCTTTTCAGAAATTGCGCGTAACTTTTTCGCACTTAAAGAATATTTATTAATCTAACGCAATATATTCGGTCGTAAAGGAATCTATTTTGTGAAGTTTATGCTTAATGCAACGGGATTGCCCTTACAAGATCTGGTGTTCGGTGCGTCCGTCTATTTTCCTCCGTTTTTCAAAGCGTTCGCGCTTGGATTTGTCCTCTGGCTTGTCATACACCGCCTGCTTCGCGGCTGGATCTACGCCGGTGACATCTGGCATCCCTTGTTAATGGATTTATCGCTGTTTGCGATTTGCGTTTGCCTTGCTCTGGCAATACTGATTGCGTGGTAACTATGTCAATTAAAACAATTAAGTATTTCTCAACAATTATTGTAGCGGTTGTTGCGATTCTTGCCGGATGGTGGCTATGGAACTATTACATGCAGTCACCGTGGACACGCGATGGAAAAATACGTGCAGAACAGGTTTCTATCACGCCACAGGTGTCTGGACGTATTGTTGCGATGAATATAAAAGACAACCAGTTGGTTAATACTGGTGATATTTTGCTCACCATCGATAAAACGCCCTTTCAGATAGCCGAACTGAACGCCCAGGCACAGTTAACGAAAGCGCAATCTGACCTCGCCAAAGCCAATAACGAAGCTAACCGTCGCCGTCATCTCTCACATAATTTTATCTCTGCCGAAGAGCTGGATACCGCTAACCTCAATGTTAAAGCGATGCAGGCCAGTGTTGATGCCGCACAGGCGACGCTTAAACAGGCACAATGGCAACTGGCGCAAACGGAAATTCGCGCTCCGGTGAGTGGATGGGTAACTAATCTCACTACCCGCATCGGCGACTACGCCGACACCGGAAAACCCCTGTTTGCCCTGGTGGATAGCCATTCGTTTTACGTCATTGGTTATTTTGAAGAAACCAAATTGCGCCATATCCACGACGGTGCACCAGCACAAATTACGCTCTATAGCGACAACAAAACGTTACAGGGTCACGTTTCCAGTATCGGTCGGGCGATTTATGATCAGAGCGTTGAAAGTGATTCCAGCCTGATTCCTGATGTGAAACCTAACGTCCCCTGGGTACGTCTCGCCCAACGCGTTCCCGTCCGCTTTGCTCTGGATAAAGTCCCCAGCGATGTCACGCTGGTGTCGGGCACCACCTGTAGCATCGCCGTAGGTCAATAATGAGCGCATCGCCATGGTTCTTGCGCAATTTGCCCTGGTTCAGGGCCACGCTGGCGCAATGGCGTTATGCGTTACGCAATACCATTGCCATGTGCCTGGCGCTGACGGTTGCCTATTATTTAAATCTCGATGAACCCTACTGGGCGATGACCTCGGCTGCGGTGGTAAGCTTCCCCACCGTTGGTGGTGTCATCAGCAAAAGCCTCGGACGCATCGCTGGCAGTTTGCTGGGAGCCATTGCGGCACTGATTCTTGCCGGGCATACGCTTAACGAGCCGTGGTTTTTTCTATTGAGCATGTCGGCGTGGCTTGGTTTTTGTACCTGGGCTTGCGCGCACTTCACGAATAACGTGGCGTATGCCTTCCAACTGGCGGGCTACACTGCGGCCATTATCGCCTTTCCGATGGTCAATATCACGGAAGCAAGCCAGTTATGGGATATCGCTCAGGCGCGCGTTTGCGAAGTCATCGTCGGTATTCTTTGCGGCGGCATGATGATGATGATCCTGCCGAGTAGTTCCGACGCCACCGCGCTTTTAACCGCGTTAAAAAACATGCATGCCCGTTTACTGGAACATGCCAGCTTGCTCTGGCAGCCTGAAACAACCGATGCCATTCGCACAGCACACGAAGGAATTATTGGTCAAATATTAACCATGAATTTGCTGCGCATTCAGGCGTTCTGGAGTCACTATCGTTTCCGCCAGCAAAATGCACGCCTGAATGCGCTACTCCACCAGCAATTACGCATGACCAGCGTCATCTCCAGCCTGCGACGTATGTTGCTCAACTGGTCATCAACGCCCGCCGCCACTCGTGAAATTCTCGAACAGTTGCTGACGGCGCTTGCCAGTTCGCAAACTGATTTTTACACCGTCGCACGTATCATTGCCCCACTGCGCCCAACCAACGCCGCCGACTATCGGCACGTCGCCTTCTGGCAGCGACTACGCTATTTTTGCCGCCTTTATCTGCAAAGTAGTCAGGAACTACATCGTCTGGAAAGCGGTACAGATGATCGAGCCAGACTCCCACGAACAGCCGGCCTGGCACGTCATACCGATAACGCCGAAGCAATGTGGAGTGGACTGCGCACATTTTGTACGTTGATGATAATTGGCGCATGGAGTATTGCCTCGCAATGGGATGCCGGTGCCAATGCATTAACACTGGCAGCAATTAGCTGCGTACTCTACTCCGCCGTCGCGGCACCGTTTAAGTCACTGTCGCTACTTATGCGCACGCTGGTATTACTTTCGCTATTTAGCTTTGTGGTTAAGTTTGGTCTGATGGTTCAGATTAGCGATCTGTGGCAATTTTTGCTGTTTCTCTTCCCGCTACTGGCAACGATGCAACTTCTCAAATTACAGATGCCCAAATTTGCCGCGCTGTGGGGACAACTGATTGTATTTATGGGTTCGTTCATCGCTGTCACTAATCCACCGGTGTATGATTTTGCTGACTTTCTTAACGATAATCTGGCGAAAATTGTTGGCGTGGCGTTGGCGTGGTTAGCGTTCGCCATTCTGCGTCCAGGATCGGATGCTCGTAAAAGCCGCCGACATATTCGCGCGCTGCGCCGGGATTTTGTCGACCAACTAAGCCGCCATCCAACCCTGAGTGAAAGCGAATTTGAATCGCTTACTTATCACCACGTTAGTCAGTTGAGCAACAGCCAGGATGCACTGGCTCGCCGTTGGTTATTACGCTGGGGCGTGGTGCTGCTGAACTGTTCACATGTTGTCTGGCAATTGCGGGACTGGGAGTCGCGTTCCGATCCGTTATCGCGAGTGCGGGATAACTGTATTTTGCTGTTGCGGGGAGTAATGAGTGAGCGTGGCGTTCAGCAAAAATCACTAGCGGCCACACTTGAAGAATTACAGCGGATATGCGATAGCCTTGCCCACCATCATCAACCCGCTGCCCGTGAGCTGGCGGCGATTGTCTGGCGTCTGTACTGCTCGCTTTCGCAACTTGAGCAAGCGCCGCCGCAAGGTACGCTGACCTCTTAATTACTTAATAACACCACAGGCATAGCGTTCACCGCCACCGCCCAGCGGTTTTGGTTGATCGGACATATTATCGCCGCCAACGTGGATCATCAGCGCCTTATCTTTGATTTCATCAAGTGATTTCAGACGAGGCGCAATGACGGCATCGGTTGCTTTACCGTCATTGTTAACTACCAGTGCAGGCAGATCGCCTAAGTGTCCTGCACCTTCTGGCCCTTCATGCTTACCGGTATTTTGTGGATCAAGATGCCCGCCTGCGGATTCTGCGGCGCTGGCTTTGCCATCTTTCGTTGCTGGCTGGCAGCTTCCTTTGGCATGAATATGGAAGCCATGCTCACCGGGTGGTAATGCTTTCAGATCGGGTGAAAACTCCAGACCTTTATCGGTTTCAGTAATCGTTACACTACCGATTGACTGCCCAACCCCTTGCGACGTGACGAGGTTCATCTCGACTTTTTCACTGGCAGCTTGTGCGCCGGTTGCAACAACCAGCGCCAGAATGGCCAGACTAAAACGTTTCATAGGACCTCCGTTCAATGTGCATACCCGTTAAGTGTAAACCAGTGACACATATTTGAACGGCGGCTATTCCTAAAAGTGTTTACGGTACGTCGTAACCCAGTGCCGCTTTACGGATACGGAACCATTGTTGGCGGGTCATTTTCAATGCTTCCGCTTCGACAGCAGCCCGCACACGCTCAATTTTACCGGAGCCGATAATCGGCAGCGGCTGCGATGGCAGACGCAATATCCAGGCATAAACCACCTGCTCGATAGAGCCCGCGTTTAATTCTTCCGCCACCACAGCAAGTTCATCACGTAGCGGCCTGAAATAATCATCATTAAACAGACGACCACCGCCAAGACAAGACCAGGCCATCGGGCGAATACGCAGTTGTTGCAGTTGATCAAGCGTGCCATCCAGCAGTAACGGCTGATGCACCGGGGATATTTCCACCTGATTAGTGGCAAGGGTAAACGGCAGACGCGATTGCAACAGCGCAAATTGCGCAGGCGTGAAGTTGGATACGCCAAAATGGCGTACTTTTCCGCTCTGATGCAGATGTTTAAACGCATCTGCCACTTCATCGGCATCCATGAGCGGGTCGGGGCGATGGATCAGGAGCAGATCCAGATGATCGGTCGCAAGATTAATCAGCGACTGTTCGGCGCTCTTAATGATGTGATCGCGATCAGTGATGTAATGACCAATGACGTTTTCTTCACGCGCGGTCGTCGCGATACCGCATTTGCTGACAATTTCCATTCGTTCACGCAAATGAGGCGCCAGTTTCAACGCCTCGCCAAACGCCGCTTCGCACTGATAACCGCCATAAATATCAGCGTGGTCCACGGTAGTCACGCCGAGATCCAGATGCTCTTCAATAAAACTGACTAACTGGCGAGCGGACATATTCCAGTCCATCAGTCGCCAGTAGCCCATCACGAAACGTGAAAACTCCGGGCCTTGCGGCGCAATAGTAATACGCTGAACCATAATCGCTTCCTCTTATCAGATATGAGAGGAGTATACGCAAGATTATGCTCAAAAGAGTGATGGTTGCTCCGGTTCGTCTGATGACGCTGGCTTATTTGCACGTAATTTACGCGTAAGTCGTTGCCGACAAAGGCGCAGCACCTCTTGTTTTTCGCCATCACTCATTTTATTCCAGTTAAAACGCTCATCCCGGCTACGAAAACAGCCGCGACAAAATCCGCGTTCATCAGACTGGCAAATTCCCCGGCACGGGCTCTGGACGGGAAAGAACTCTAATTGCTCCGCCATTTCGCCCTCCTGAGATGAGATTATTACCACTATTGAAGCTGTTAATGCCCAAAGTAGCAACTTTGCTTGCACTAGACCGACTGGTCTACTACACTCGAACGCATGAACAAACACACCGAACATGATACTCGCGAACACCTCCTGGCTACGGGTGAGCAACTTTGCCTGCAACGTGGATTCACCGGGATGGGGCTAAGCGAATTACTAAAAACCGCTGAAGTGCCGAAAGGGTCGTTCTATCACTACTTTCGCTCTAAAGAAGCGTTTGGCGTTGCCATGCTTGAGCGTCATTACGCGGCATATCACCTGCGACTGACGGAGTTACTGCATTCCGGTGAAGGTAACTACCGCGACCGCATTCTGGCTTATTACCAGCAGACGCTTAATCAGTTTTGCCAGCATGGAACTATCAGCGGATGCCTGACAGTAAAGCTCTCTGCCGAAGTGTGTGACCTGTCAGAAGATATGCGCAGCGCAATGGATAAAGGTGCACGCCAGGTAATCGCCCTGCTCGCCCAGGCACTGGAAAATGGCCGTGCCAGCCACTGTTTAACCTTTTGTGGCGAACCGCTGCAACAGGCGCAAGTACTTTACGCGCTGTGGCTGGGCGCAAATCTGCAGGCCAAAATTTCACGCAGTTCCGGGCCACTGGAAAACGCGCTAACACATGTAAAAACCATTATTGCGACGCCTGCCGTTTAGCAGGCATTTTTTTCATCACCAGACGACCGGGAGCCTTTATGTCATCTGAAAAACTGTATTCTCCACTAAAAGTGGGCGCGATCACGGTGGCAAACCGTATTTTTATGGCCCCTCTGACGCGTCTGCGCAGCATTGAACCGGGTGATATCCCTACTCCGTTGATGGCGGAATACTATCGCCAACGTGCCAGTGCCGGTTTGATTATTAGCGAAGCCACTCAAGTTTCCGCTCAGGCAAAAGGGTATGCGGGCGCACCTGGCATTCATAGCCCAGAGCAAATCGCAGCATGGAAAAAAATCACCGCTGGTGTTCATGCTGAAAATGGTCATATCGCCGTACAGCTTTGGCATACGGGGCGCATTTCTCACGCCAGCCTGCAACCTGGCGGCCAGGCTCCGGTAGCACCTTCGGCACTTAGTGCGGGAACCCGTACTTCTCTGCGCGATGAAAATGGTCAGGCGATCCGTGTCGAGACATCTATGCCGCGTGCACTGGGACTGGAAGAGATTCCGGGTATCGTCAATGATTTTCGCCAGGCCATCGCTAACGCCCGTGAAGCCGGTTTTGATCTGGTGGAGCTTCACTCCGCTCACGGGTATTTACTGCATCAGTTCCTGTCGCCTTCTTCAAACCATCGTACCGATCAGTACGGCGGTAGCGTGGAAAATCGCGCACGCCTGGTACTGGAAGTCGTTGATGCCGGAATAAAAGAATGGGGTGCCGATCGCATTGGCATTCGCGTTTCGCCAATCGGTACTTTCCAGAATACCGATAACGGCCCGAATGAAGAAGCCGATGCGCTGTATCTGATTGAACAACTGGGCAAACGCGGCATTGCTTATCTGCATATGTCAGAACCAGACTGGGCAGGCGGCAAACCATATACCGAGGCTTTCCGCGAAAAAGTACGCGCCCGTTTCCACGGTCCAATTATCGGGGCTGGTGCATATACGGTAGAAAAAGCAGAAACGCTGATCGGCAAAGGGTTAATTGATGCGGTGGCATTTGGTCGTGACTGGATTGCAAACCCGGATCTGGTCGCCCGCTTGCAGCGCAAAGCTGAGCTTAACCCACAGCGTGCCGAAAGTTTCTACGGTGGCGGCGCGGAAGGCTATACCGATTACCCTACGCTGTAATCCAACATTGCGAGCGGCGCAAACCCGCCGCTATACTAAAACAACATTTTGAATCTGTTAGCCATTTTGAGGATATAAAAATGCGTCTTCTTCACACCATGCTGCGCGTTGGCGATCTGCAACGCTCCATCGATTTTTATACCAACGTGCTGGGCATGAAACTGCTGCGTACCAGCGAAAACCCGGAATACAAATACTCACTGGCGTTTGTTGGCTACGGCCCGGAAACCGAAGAAGCGGTGATTGAACTGACCTACAACTGGGGCGTGGATAAATACGAACTCGGCACCGCTTATGGTCATATCGCCCTTAGCGTTGATAACGCCGCTGAAGCGTGCGAAAAAATCCGTCAGAACGGCGGTAACGTGACCCGTGAAGCCGGCCCGGTAAAAGGCGGCACTACGGTTATCGCATTTGTGGAAGATCCGGACGGTTATAAAATTGAATTGATCGAAGAGAAAGACGCCGGTCGCGGTCTGGGCAACTAATCTCCTGCCGGGCGTGCACTCATCACGCCCGCATCTTTACTGCATCAGCGGGTAATATTTGTCATAATGCGCGCTGCAATTTTTCCGTATTAAGAGAATCAGATGTCCGATAACGCTCAACTTACCGGTCTGTGCGACCGTTTTCGTGGTTTTTATCCTGTTGTGATCGATGTTGAAACAGCCGGATTTAACGCCAAAACCGATGCGCTGCTTGAGATTGCCGCCATCACCCTGAAAATGGATGAACAAGGCTGGCTGATGCCGGACACCACATTACATTTCCACGTCGAGCCGTTTGTCGGCGCTAATTTGCAACCAGAAGCCCTCGCCTTCAACGGCATTGACCCGAACGATCCCGATCGTGGCGCGGTCAGTGAATACGAGGCGCTGCATGAGATTTTCAAAGTTGTACGTAAAGGCATTAAAGCGAGCGGCTGTAACCGCGCCATTATGGTGGCGCACAACGCCAATTTTGATCATAGCTTTATGATGGCCGCCGCAGAACGCGCCTCGCTGAAACGTAACCCGTTCCACCCTTTCGCCACTTTTGACACTGCTGCACTGGCCGGGCTGGCGCTCGGACAAACCGTATTATCAAAAGCCTGCCAGACCGCTGGCATGGAGTTTGATAGCACTCAGGCGCACTCCGCGCTGTACGATACCGAGCGCACCGCCGTGCTGTTTTGTGAAATCGTCAACCGCTGGAAACGTCTGGGAGGCTGGCCGCTGCCTGCTGCCGAAGAGGTGTAATCGAGTCGATGCCTGATGACATGCAATGATTCAGGCATCTATAGTAAGGCTATTCCACGCATCATGCATGATATTCACGGGGAATAGCGTTAATGGCAGATAATCCAAACCTTTCATCGCCCCTGCCGGACGTGTTTTCACCGGCGACCCGCGACTGGTTTCTTCGCGCCTTTAAACAGCCGACCGCTGTCCAGTCGCAAACCTGGCATGTGGCGGCGCGAGGCGAACATGCGCTGGTGATTGCACCGACCGGTTCCGGGAAAACGCTGGCAGCATTTCTCTACGCCCTCGATCAACTCTTCCGCGAAGGCGGATACAACGCCAGCGAGGCGCATAAGCGTAAAACCTCGCGCATCCTCTATATTTCACCGATTAAAGCCTTAGGCACCGACGTTCAGCGCAATTTACAGATCCCGTTACAGGGCATTGCGGATGAGCGGCGGCGTGGCGAAACGGAAGTCAACATTCGTGTGGGTATCCGCACTGGCGATACGCCCGCACAGGAACGCAGCAAACTCACCCGTAATCCACCGGATATTCTGATCACCACGCCCGAATCACTCTATCTGATGCTGACCTCCCGCGCGCGAGAGACGCTGCGCGGCGTCGAAACGGTGATTATTGATGAGGTCCATGCCGTGGCAGGCAGCAAACGTGGCGCACATCTGGCACTGAGCCTGGAGCGACTCGATGCGTTGCTAAACACCTCTGCACAACGAATTGGTCTTTCCGCCACCGTGCGCTCGGTCAGCGATGTGGCGGAATTTCTGGGTGGCGATCGCCCGGTTACGATAGTCAACCCTCCCGCAATGCGCCATCCGCAGATCCGTATTGTCGTTCCTGTCGCCAATATGGATGATGTCTCATCGGTCGCCATCGGCACCGGAGAAGAGGGCCACGCAGGCAGAGAGGGAGCAATCTGGCCATATATTGAAACCGGCATTCTTGATGAAGTGTTGCGCCATCGCTCAACCATTGTTTTCACCAATTCTCGCGGACTGGCGGAAAAACTGACGGCACGATTAAATGAGCTTTACGCCGCACGATTACAGCGTGCCCCGACTATCGCCGTTGATGCGGCAAATTTTGAGTCTACCTCTGGCGCAACCTCTAACCGCGTGCAAAGTGGCGACGTTTTTATTGCCCGTTCGCATCACGGTTCCGTCTCTAAAGAACAACGGACGATAACCGAGCAGGCGCTGAAATCGGGCGAATTACGCTGCGTGGTCGCCACTTCCAGTCTTGAGCTGGGGATTGATATGGGCGCGGTGGATCTGGTGATTCAGGTGGCGACGCCGCTCTCTGTCGCCAGCGGGTTGCAACGCATTGGGCGCGCCGGACACCAGGTTGGAGGCATCTCCAAAGGGCTTTTTTTCCCCCGTACCCGGCGTGACTTAGTCGATTCCGCAGTTATTGTGGAGTGTATGTTCGCTGGCAAGCTGGAAAGCCTGACACCACCGCATAATCCACTCGACGTTCTGGCGCAGCAAACTGTTGCCGCTGCGGCGATGGACGCCTTACAGGTTGATGAGTGGTACGCCCGCGTGCGCCGTGCCGCACCGTGGAAAGATCTGCCGAGGCGCGTTTTTGACGCCACGCTGGATATGCTTTCCGGGCGCTATCCTTCTGGTGATTTTTCCACTTTTCGCCCAAAACTTATCTGGAATCGGGAAAGTGGAATATTAACTGCGCGTCCTGGCGCCCAACTTTTGGCGGTGACCAGCGGTGGCACCATTCCGGATCGTGGCATGTACAGCGTGTTATTGCCGGCAGGTGAAGAACAGGCAGGATCTCGTCGGGTAGGAGAACTGGATGAAGAGATGGTGTATGAATCGCGGGTGAATGACATTATCACCCTCGGGGCTACCTCCTGGCGGATCCAGCAAATCACCCGCGATCAGGTGATTGTGACGCCTGCGCCCGGACGCTCCGCCAGACTTCCCTTCTGGCGCGGTGAAGGTAGCGGACGTCCCGCTGAATTAGGCGAGATGATCGGCGATTTTCTCCATTTGCTGGCGGATGGCGCGTTCTTTTCCGCGAATATCCCTCCGTGGCTGGCGGAAGAAAATACTCTCGCCAATATTAAGGGGCTGATTGACGAGCAGCGAAACGCAACGGGCGTTGTCCCCGGAAGCCGTCACCTGGTTCTCGAACGCTGCCGTGATGAAATTGGCGACTGGCGTATTATTTTGCACTCTCCCTATGGAAGACGCGTGCATGAACCCTGGGCGCTGGCGATTGCCGGGCGAATACATGCGCTATGGGGCGCAGACGCCTCAGTCGTTGCCAGTGATGACGGTATTGTTGCGCGCATTCCTGACACCGATGGCAAATTGCCTGATGCTGCCATTTTCTTGTTTGAGCCGGAAAAGTTGCTGCAAATTGTCCGTGAAGCGGTGGGCAGCTCGGCGCTTTTTGCTGCCCGTTTTCGTGAATGCGCCGCGCGGGCATTGCTGATGCCTGGTCGCACGCCGGGGCATCGCACGCCACTGTGGCAACAACGACTACGAGCCAGCCAGTTGCTGGAAATCGCCCAGGGTTATCCTGATTTTCCAGTCATTCTCGAAACCCTGCGCGAATGCCTGCAAGATGTTTATGATCTTCCCGCGCTGGAACGTTTGATGCGTCGCCTGAACGGTGGCGAAATACAAATCTCCGATGTAACGACCGCTACGCCCTCGCCTTTCGCCGCCAGTTTATTGTTCGGCTATGTCGCGGAGTTTATGTACCAGAGCGACGCCCCGCTGGCAGAGCGCCGGGCGTCCGTACTGTCGCTGGACAGCGAGCTGTTGCGCAATCTACTCGGTCAGGTCGATCCGGGTGAATTACTCGACCCGCAGGTCATTCGCCAGGTGGAAGAAGAGTTACAGCGACTAGCGGCTGGCAGAAAAGCGAAAGGTGAAGAAGGTTTGTTTGATCTGCTACGCGAACTGGGGCCAATGACGTTTGAAGATCTGGTACAACGGCATACAGGCAGCGGTGAAGAGATTGAGGCGTATGTGGAAAATCTTCTCGCAGAAAAACGAATCTTCCTGGCAATGATTGCAGGTCAGAAGCACCTGGCCTGCATGGATGACGCCGCCAGGCTACGGGACGCCCTCGGTGTACAGCTGCCACACTCACTACCGGAAATCTACCTGCACCGCGTAAATTCCCCGCTTCGCGATCTCTTTCTACGCTATCTGCGGACTCATGCCCTGGTCACGGCTGAACAACTTGCCCGTGATTTTGGCCTCGGTATTGCCGTTGTCGAAGAGCAACTTCAGCAACTGCGCGAGCAAGGGTTGATGATGAATCTGCAACAAGACGTCTGGGTGAGTGACGAAGTTTTCCGTCGTCTGCGCTTACGCTCGCTGCAGGCTGCCAGAGAAGCGACGCGTCCAGTTCCGTCTACAGTCTATGCGCGATTGCTGCTGGAACGTCAGGGCGTGTTACCCGCCACCGATGGCAGCCCGGCGCTCTTTGCCACAACGTCTACAGGCGTTTATGAGGGTGTGGATGGCGTTATGCGGGTTATCGAACAACTTGCCGGTGTTGGTTTACCCGCCTCACTCTGGGAAAGCCAGATCCTGCCAGCCCGCGTGCGCGACTATTCGCCAGAAATGCTTGATGAACTGCTGGCAACCGGCGCAGTTATCTGGTCGGGGCAAAAAAGACTGGGGGATGATGACGGTCTGGTGGCTCTGCATTTGCAGGAATATGCCGCAGAATCGTTAACACCAGTAGAAAATGATCACGCGAAACGTTCAGCGATTCAGCAAGCAATTATCGCGGTTCTGGCTGATGGTGGTGCCTGGTTTGCGCAACAAATCGGTCAACGGGTAGGCGAGAAAATCGGTCAACCGGTAGATGCGTCGCCCCTGCAAGAAGCGTTATGGGAGCTGGTCTGGCAAGGCGTCATTACCAGCGATATTTGGGCACCGTTACGCGCCCTCGCCCGCAGCAGCACCAGCGCGCGCGCCTCAGCTCGCCGCAGCCTCCGGGCTCGGCGTGGACGTCCTGCCTATACGTTGCCCATCTCGCCGCTGGTATCTTACAACACGCCGAAGCTGGCTGGGCGCTGGTCGTTATTACAGGTGGAGCCACTGAACGATACTGAAAGGATGCTGGCGCTGGCGGAGAATATGCTCGACCGCTACGGCATCGTCAGTCGTCAGGCGGTGATAGCCGAGAATATCCCTGGCGGGTTTCCATCAATGCAAACGCTTTGTCGCAGCATGGAAGATTCGGGGCGAATTATGCGTGGTCGTTTTGTTGAAGGTCTGGGCGGTGCGCAATTTGCTGATAGCCTGACTATTGACCGATTGCGCGATCTCGCCGCCGCCAGCCAACCGCAGCAATTCACGCCAGTGGCGCTCTCTGCCAACGATCCGGCTAATGTGTGGGGAAATATCCTGCCCTGGCCTGCACATCCGGCAACGCTGGTGCCAACGCGTCGGGCGGGTGCGCTGGTGGTTGTTTCTGGCGGCAAATTGTTGCTCTATCTGGCGCAAGGCGGCAAAAAAATGCTGGTCTGGCAGGAAAAAGAGGAATTACTCGCGCCAGAGGTTTTACAGGCGCTGACCACCGCGCTGCGTCGCGAACCACGGCTGCGCTTTACGCTGACAGAAGTGAATGATCAACCCGTCCGGCAAACGCCGATGTTTACGCTGCTGCGTGAGGCGGGATTTTCAAGTTCACCACAAGGGCTGGATTGGGGATAGAAAAGGACTGACGGATGCTTGTTTGCATCCGTCAGTATTGCAGGACGGATTACTCCGCGTCCGGCTCTTCAGACTTGTATTTAGCGGCAGTTTCTTTGATCAGCTGCTGCAGTTCGCCACGCTGATACATTTCGATCACGATATCACAGCCGCCTACCAGTTCGCCGTCAACCCACAGTTGCGGGAAAGTCGGCCAGTTAGCGTATTTCGGCAGTTCCGCACGAATGTCCGGATTCTGCAGGATATCAACATAGGCAAAACGTTCGCCACATGCGGCAAGCGCCTGGACTGCCTGGGCAGAGAAACCGCAGCTCGGCAGTTTCGGTGAACCTTTCATGTACAGCAGGATCGGGTTTTCAGCAATCTGGCGTTGGATTTTTTCGATAGTGGTGCTCATTGTCTTGCTTCCTCAAACTTCTTTACGGCAGTAATCTGACATTGTAGCGGGTCAGTGCGGCAACGGAAAATAACATTTTCATCACGCTTTTGCTATTTTATCCCTTTGCTCTAAATGTTGCATTTCAAATATTCTTTTCTTCTCTGGCACGCAACAACGTGGTGTTTTTATAACCATTTTTAGCTTTGCCTGCTGCATTTTTTTGCGCTCGCCAACGAAACGTATTTTTTAACAATAAAAGCTATTAACTTTCTCTTCTTCTATGCATTAGAATCATCAAGTTTTGTAAATCAGACGCAGGCATGATAGACCTGCCTTAACAGAGGGACGCTCAGTGGCGCGGATAAACCGTATTTCGATCACGCTCTGTGCTTTACTTTTTACTACCCTGCCTTTTACGCCTATGGCCCATGCTTCAAAGCAAGCCAGGGAGAGTTCTGCTACCACTCACATCACCAAAAAAGCAGATAAAAAGAAAAGCACGGAAACCACCAAAAAGGCCAATAAAGCCAGCCAGAAAACAGCGAAAAAAGCCGCCAGTAAAAGTACTACTAAAAATAAAACTGCTTCTTCCGTTAAAAAATCCTCCATTACTGCTTCTAAAAACGCCAAAACTCGCAGCAAACAAGCCGTCAATAAAACGGCGTCAGCCAGCTTTACGGAAAAGTGCACCAAACGTAAAGGCTATAAGTCGCGTTGCGTGAAAGTCAAAAATGCCACACAGGGAACCATCGCCGACGCGCATAAAGCCAAAGTACAGAAAGCCACAAAAGTGGCTATGAATAAGCTGATGCAGCAAATTGGCAAACCATATCGCTGGGGCGGCAGCTCACCGCGTACCGGTTTTGATTGCAGCGGGCTGGTTTATTATGCGTATAAAGATCTGGTGAAGATCCGTATTCCACGTACGGCTAACGAAATGTATCACTTGCGTGATGCCGCGCCGATCGATCGCAGCGAACTGAAAAACGGCGACCTGGTTTTCTTCCGCACTCAGGGGCGCGGAACCGCCGATCACGTTGGCGTGTATGTCGGCAACGGCAAATTTATTCAGTCACCACGCAGTGGTCAGGAAATTAAAATCACTTCGTTAAGTGAAGATTACTGGCAACGCCACTATGTTGGTGCTCGTCGGGTGATGACCCCAAAAACACTTCGCTAAAACTTTACCCTGTTGTTACGGCAACAGGGTAAGTTCATCTTTTGTATCACCTTTTAATTTGCTACCCTATCCATACGCACAATAAGGCTATTGTACGTATGCCAATTAATAATAAAGGAGAGTAGCAATGTCATTTGAATTACCTGCACTACCATATGCTAAAGATGCTCTGGCACCGCACATTTCTGCGGAAACTATCGAGTATCACTACGGCAAACATCATCAGACTTATGTCACTAACCTGAACAACCTGATCAAAGGTACTGCGTTTGAAGGTAAATCACTGGAAGAGATTATTCGCAGCTCTGAAGGTGGTGTATTCAATAACGCCGCTCAGGTCTGGAACCACACTTTCTACTGGAACTGCCTGGCGCCGAACGCGGGTGGCGAACCTACTGGTGAACTGGCTGAAGCTATCGCCGCTTCTTTTGGCAGCTTTGCTGATTTCAAAGCTCAGTTTACTGATGCTGCGATCAAAAACTTTGGTTCTGGCTGGACCTGGCTGGTGAAAAACAGCGATGGCAAACTGGCTATCGTTTCCACCTCTAACGCGGGTACTCCGCTGACCACCGATGCAACTCCACTGCTGACCGTTGATGTCTGGGAACACGCTTATTACATCGACTATCGCAATGCACGTCCGGGTTATCTGGAGCACTTCTGGGCGCTGGTAAACTGGGAATTCGTAGCGAAAAATCTCGCCGCATAATCACTGATGGCAAATGCAGCATTGCCTGATGCGCTACGCTTATCAGGCCTACGTGGTTCATCAATCCAGGTCGGATAAGGTGCTTGCGCCGCATCCGATAAGCGATGCCTGATGCGACGCTTAACGCGTCTTTTCATGCAAACGCGGATGAGGCGTTAACACCACATCCGGCAAGATAAATCGCACTTTGCCTGCAAACTGTAACGCAGAAGGTTAGCCTTCTGCGTTTTTGTTTTATTAGCTGTTGGCAACGCAAACTGCTTCAGGTTGTTTTCTGGCTGACATAAACACCAGCAACAATGCCAGTCCCGCGACAATCGCCCCCATCACCGGCACAAAACTGTATCCCAGACCACCGGAAATCACTGCACCACCGGCTGCGGCACCCAGCGCATTTCCAAGGTTAAAGGCACCAATATTTACTGATGAAGACAAACCCGGAGCTTCGCTGGCGACACGCATCACACGCATCTGCAACGGCGGTACGACCGCAAAGGTTGCCGCGCCCCACACCACCATGCTGATTGCCGCGCCAAACTCATTTCGTGCCAGGAACGGGATCGCCAGCATAATCACCATCAACAGCAGCAAAAAGCCTTTCAGCGTACCATTGACCGAACGATCTGCCAGTTTACCGCCGAGATAGTTACCGATAGAGAACCCAACGCCAATCAGCACCAGCATTGCCGTCACGAACACCGGCGTTGCGTGAGTGATACTTTGCAGTACCGGAGAAATATAGGTGTAGAGGGTGAACATTGCACCAGCGCCCAGCACCGTCGTCAGCAATGCAGACAGCACCTGCGGACGCATCAGTACCGCCAGCTCTTTTTTCACTTCAGGCCGCGCTCCTGCGCCACCTTTTGGTAACGAGAAGAACAGGCTCACCATTGAAATCACACCCAGCCCCGCCGTTGCCAGAAATGACATACGCCAGCCAATAGTTTCCCCAAGCCAGGTTGCCGCCGGAACGCCACCGATATTCGCCAGGGTTAAGCCCATAAACATAGTGGCAACTGCGCTGGCCTGTTTATGTTTTGGCACCACGCTTGCTGCCACGACAGACCCCAGGCCAAAAAACGCCCCGTGATTCAGACTGGTTAAAATGCGTGAAAGCATCAGCGTCATATAATCCGGTGCGATGGCAGAAAGTACGTTACCGAGGGTGAAAATCGCCATCAGGAAAATCAGCGCACTGCGGCGGGCACGATGAGAAAGCAGAAGCGTCATCAATGGCGCGCCAACCATCACGCCAACCGCATAGGCGCTGATTAACATTCCGGCAACTGGAATCGAGACATCCACACCACGCGCAATAACGGGCAACAAGCCCATTGGCGAGAATTCCGTTGTCCCGATACCAAACGCGCCAATTGCCAGCGCCAGCAACGGATAGTTAATTTTCATGCCTAATCTCCACCTCTTCGCGTCATCACGCGATGTTCATCAAAGTGGCGAAAGCATGACATCAATCACAAAAGAATGAAAATAACAAAAAGAGAAAACACTTTTGCCAATTTGCTAACAAAGAGGAAGGAGATGTGAGGGAGAACGCGCTCCCTCGAGGGGAAATCAGTGCAGCGCGGCAGTCAAACCCACGGCCACGATCAAACCAAGAACGATAATGGTTGTTACCAGTGAAAATTTAAGGTCGGTGCTCATCAAGTTTTCTCCTTTTTATTACCCCACAAAAAGTGATATTACGCATTTTTACATACTGTGATGAAAAAATCTCCCGCCATTTATAATGATAAGTGTTTTTACTACTTCCCCTTTTCATCAAGATCGGCCAAAATTCCACGCTTACATTATTTGCGTACTGGCCATTGACCCCTTCCTGACGCTCTGTGTCATTTTCCCGGCGTACCGCAACACTTTTGTTGTGCGTAAGGTGTGTAAAGGCAAACGTTTACCTTGCGATTTTGCAGGAGCTGAAGTTAGGGTCTGGAGTGAAATGGAATGGCAACAATAAAAGATGTAGCGAAGCGAGCAAACGTTTCCACTACAACTGTGTCACACGTAATCAACAAAACACGTTTTGTCGCTGAAGAAACGCGCAATGCCGTGTGGGCAGCGATCAAAGAATTACACTACTCCCCTAGCGCGGTGGCGCGTAGCCTGAAGGTCAACCACACCAAGTCTATCGGTTTGCTGGCGACCAGCAGCGAAGCGGCCTATTTCGCCGAGATCATTGAAGCGGTAGAAAAAAATTGCTTCCAGAAAGGCTACACGCTGATTCTGGGCAATGCGTGGAACAATCTTGAGAAACAGCGGGCTTATCTGTCGATGATGGCGCAAAAACGCGTCGATGGCCTGCTGGTGATGTGTTCTGAGTATCCGGAACCGTTGCTGGCGATGCTGGAAGAGTATCGCCATATCCCGATGGTGGTGATGGACTGGGGTGAAGCAAAAGCAGACTTTACCGATGCGGTTATCGATAACGCTTTTGAAGGCGGTTATATGGCCGGGCGCTATCTGATTGAACGCGGTCACCGCGAAATCGGCGTTATTCCTGGTCCTCTGGAGCGTAACACCGGTGCAGGCCGTCTGGCGGGCTTTATGAAAGCAATGGAAGAAGCCATGATCAAGGTGCCGGAAAACTGGATTGTGCAAGGTGACTTTGAGCCTGAATCAGGTTATCGCGCCATGCAGCAAATCCTGTCGCAACCGCACAGACCTACTGCAGTCTTCTGTGGCGGCGATATTATGGCAATGGGCGCGCTCTGTGCCGCTGATGAAATGGGTCTGCGCGTCCCGCAGGATGTTTCGCTGATCGGTTATGATAACGTGCGCAATGCTCGCTACTTTACCCCGGCACTGACCACTATCCATCAGCCAAAAGATTCGCTGGGTGAAACGGCGTTCAATATGCTGTTGGATCGTATCGTCAACAAACGCGAAGAACCGCAGTCAATTGAAGTTCATCCACGGTTGATTGAACGTCGCTCCGTGGCTGATGGCCCGTTCCGCGACTATCGTCGTTAATCATCCGTTGCGGGAGTCTCTTCAGGCTCCCGCAGCCACTCCTTATTCAGCGTCTCACTATCGCCGAGATACTCAAGCAACCAGGTTAAAGCAGGCGACATATCATTCTGCTGCCAGGTCAGACAACATGCTGAATCAGGGAATGGATTTTCCAGTTCTAGTGCTACCCACTTCCCCTCATTAAGCCACGGTTTGGCGAAATGTGTCGGCACCATACCGATGCATAACCCGGCCGAAATACACGTTGCCGATGATTCCCAGTCCGGTACAACCAGGCGCTTTTGGTTATCCAGCAGCCAGGTAATACGTTTGGGTAGCGTCCGCGAGGTGTCTTCGCGCACCAGTGACGGCCAGTTGCGCAACGTATCATCGCTGAATGGTCCATTCATTGACACAAGCGGATGATGGCGGGCAACAACACAACTCCAGCTCAACATCCCCATATCACGGAAGGCGTAACGACCGCCCACCGGAATCGCTCGTGTCGCGCCAATCGCCAGTTCCACGCGCCCGTCAGAAAGCGCATCCCAGACACCGTTGAATACTTCCTGAAATACCAGAAGTTCAACGTCATCAAAATGGCGATAGAAATCAACGATCATCTGCCGTGTACGTTCTGGCCTGACGATATTATCCACCGCAATAGCTAACTGACCACGCCAGCCGTTCGCAATCTGCTGACATTGCTGGCGCGTGATCTGCATTTTTTTGACAACAGAGCGCCCTTCTTTGAGAAACCACGCCCCGGCAGCGGTCAGTTCCACATCACGATGACGCCGTTCAAAAAGTGGCACCGCCAGCCACTCTTCCAGCTGACGCACGGTATAGCTGACCGCTGAAGGAACGCGATGCAACTCCTGAGCCGCAGCACTAAAACTGCCATTACGCGCTACCGCATCAACCACTTCGAGAGAATACTCAGACCACATAGTTTGCCTGCAAAATTTTTGAAACCAGTCATCAAATATTACCGTTTCACAACAGGAATTTCACTCCCTACACTTTGCGACGGTGTTTAATTGAGAAATTTAGAGAATATACATGCAACCTGGGAAAAGATTTTTAGTCTGGCTGGCGGGTTTGAGCGTACTCGGTTTTCTGGCAACCGATATGTATCTGCCCGCTTTCGCCGCCATTCAGGCCGATTTGCAAACGCCTGCGTCTGCTGTCAGTGCCAGCCTTAGTCTGTTCCTTGCCGGTTTTGCCGCAGCCCAACTTCTGTGGGGGCCGCTCTCCGACCGTTATGGTCGTAAACCGGTGTTATTAATCGGCCTGACAATTTTTGCGTTAGGTAGTCTGGGGATGTTATGGGTGGATAACGCCATCACTCTGCTGGTATTACGGTTTGTGCAAGCTGTTGGTGTCTGTGCCGCCGCAGTTATCTGGCAGGCGTTGGTGACGGATTACTATCCTTCACAAAAAGTGAATCGTATTTTCGCCACGATCATGCCATTGGTGGGACTCTCTCCTGCCCTTGCTCCTCTTTTAGGTAGCTGGCTGCTGGTTCATTTTTCCTGGCAGGCGATTTTCGCCACCTTGTTTGCCATTACCGTAGTACTTATTCTGCCCATTTTCTGGCTTAAACCCACGACTAAAGCACGTAACGATAGTCAGGATGGACTGACCTTTACCGATCTGCTGCGTTCAAAAACCTATCGCGGCAACGTGCTGATTTATGCAGCCTGTTCAGCCAGTTTCTTTGCCTGGCTGACCGGTTCACCGTTCATCCTTAGCGAGATGGGCTATAGCCCGGCAGTCATTGGTTTAAGTTATGTACCACAAACCATCGCGTTTCTGATTGGTGGTTATGGCTGTCGCGCAGCATTGCAGAAATGGCAAGGCAAACAATTATTACCGTGGCTGCTGGCGCTGTTTGCTGTCAGCGTCGTGGCGACCTGGGCTGCTGGCTTCATTAGCCATGTTTCGCTGGTCGAAATTCTGATCCCATTCTGTGTGATGGCTATTGCCAACGGCGCAATCTACCCGATTGTTGTCGCGCAGGCGCTGCGCCCCTTCCCACATGCGACCGGCCGCGCCGCAGCATTGCAGAACACACTGCAACTGGGACTGTGCTTCCTCGCAAGCCTTGTGGTTTCCTGGCTCATCAGCGTTAGCACACCACTGCTCACCACCACCTGCGTGATGTTATCGACCGTGGTACTGGCTTCTCTGGGTTACATGATGCAACGTTGTGAAGAACCTGGTTGCCAGAATCATGGCAATGCCGAAGTCGCTCATAGCGAATCACATTGATCTATATCGACATCTTTATACTTAGGCTGCTAACAAAATTTTGTTGTATGATTGAAATTAGCGGCCTATACTAATTTCCAGTTGTTAAGATTACGATAAATATTATGTTTTTACGGGGACAGGAGCGTTCCCGGATTGCTATGGATGGTCATTTCGGCAAGGGTTCCTCCTTTCCCTCTGTTCTACGTCGGATTATAGACTCGCGGATTTTCTGCGAGATTTCTCACAAAGCCCAAAAAGCGTCTACGCTGTTTTAAGGTTCTGATCACCGACCAGTGATGGAGAAACTATGAGTTCATCGTGTATAGAAGAAGTCAGCGTACCGGATGACAACTGGTACAGAATCGCCAACGAATTACTTAGCCGCGCCGGTATAGCCATCAACGGTTCTGCCCCGGCGGATATTCGTGTTAAAAACCCCGATTTTTTTAAGCGCGTTCTACAGGAAGGTTCGTTGGGGTTAGGCGAAAGTTATATGGATGGCTGGTGGGAATGTGAACGACTGGATATGTTTTTTAGCAAAGTCTTACGCGCAGGTCTCGAAAACCAACTCCCCCATCATTTTAAAGACACTCTGCGCATCGCAGGCGCTCGTCTCTTCAATCTGCAGAGTAAAAAACGTGCCTGGATAGTTGGCAAAGAGCATTACGATCTGGGTAATGACCTGTTCAGCCGTATGCTTGATCCCTTCATGCAATATTCCTGCGCTTACTGGAAAGATGCCGATAATCTGGAATCTGCCCAACAAGCGAAGCTTAAAATGATCTGCGAAAAATTGCAGTTGAAGCCAGGGATGCGTGTACTGGATATTGGCTGTGGTTGGGGCGGACTGGCGCACTACATGGCGTCTAACTATGACGTAAGCGTGGTAGGTGTCACCATTTCTGCTGAACAGCAGAAAATGGCTCAGGATCGCTGTGAAGGTCTGGATGTCACCATTTTGCTGCAAGATTACCGTGACCTGAACGATCAATTTGACCGCATTGTTTCAGTGGGAATGTTCGAACACGTCGGGCCGAAAAATTACAACACCTATTTTGAGGTGGTGGATCGCAATCTGAAACCGGAAGGTATTTTCCTGTTACATACTATCGGCTCGAAAAAAACCGATCTGAATGTTGATCCGTGGATTAATAAATATATTTTCCCGAACGGTTGCCTGCCCTCCGTGCGCCAGATCGCTCAATCCAGCGAACCACACTTTGTGATGGAAGACTGGCATAACTTTGGCGCCGATTACGATACCACGCTGATGGCCTGGTATGAGCGATTCCTCGCCGCATGGCCGGAAATTGCGGATAATTACAGTGAACGCTTTAAACGGATGTTTACCTATTATCTGAATGCTTGCGCTGGTGCTTTCCGCGCCCGTGATATTCAGCTCTGGCAAGTGGTGTTCTCTCGAGGAGTCGAAAACGGCCTTCGGGTTGCACGCTAAATGTTATGATATCGCCCCCGTTTGGGGGCGATATCATATTTCAGTCCGTTATTGATTCTGCGCCTTTTCCCGCATCGCCAGCACACGTTCTACCGTATCTACCACTGCCTGAGTTTGTGGATCGATTTCAATATTGACGCGCGCTCCGAGTTTTTTCTTACCGAGAGTGGTACGTTCCAGCGTTTCTGGAATTAAATGCACGCAGAAACGTGTTGACGTTACTTCGCCCACGGTCAGGCTAATACCGTCGATTCCGATAAATCCTTTGTACAGGATATATTTCATCAACTGACTATCCTGCACTTTAAACCAGATCTGGCGATTATTTTCAGAGGTTAATATTTTCGCTACTTCAGCGGTGGTCATAATATGACCCGACATTAAATGTCCGCCAATTTCATCACTGAATTTAGCCGCACGCTCTACGTTTACCCAATCCCCAACCTGTAAATCACCAAGATTAGTAATGCGTAACGTCTCTTTCATCAGATCAAAACTGATATGGTTACCGTTGATTTCCGTCACGGTCAGGCAACAACCGTTGTGTGCCACAGACGCACCGGTCTCCAGACCATCCAGCATATAGTCAGGTAACTCAACCACATGAGTACGAAAATTTGGTTTCTCGTCAATCGACACCAGTTTTGCAGTGCCCTGCACTATCCCCGTAAACATACTTACAACTCCTGAAATCAGTTAAGGCATTCTGTTCAGCACAATAGCAGGTGGGAAACACCCTTACCAGTAAAGGGGACTGAATGGTTATTTTTTCACTGGAGAATTAATAAATCCTCGCTACAATAGACTGAATTTCCCCTGCTTCTTCTTTTTGCTGCCCATTCAGGCGGCTTTTTAGTCTCTCATATAACAACAATATAAAAGGTGTTCACGTGCAGAAGTATATCAGTGAAGCGCGTCTGTTATTAGCATTAGCAATCCCGGTGATTCTCGCGCAAATCGCCCAAACAGCGATGGGTTTTGTCGATACTGTCATGGCGGGCGGCTATAGCGCCACCGACATGGCGGCGGTCGCCATTGGTACATCTATCTGGCTCCCGGCTATTCTTTTCGGTCACGGACTGCTGCTTGCGTTGACGCCAGTGATCGCGCAATTGAATGGTTCTGGTCGCCGTGAACGCATAGCGCATCAGGTACGACAAGGTTTCTGGCTAGCCGGCTTTGTCTCAGTGCTCATTATGGTGGTTCTGTGGAATGCGGGTTATATCATCCGCTCCATGCAAAATATCGATCCGGCACTCGCCGATAAAGCGGTAGGTTACCTGCGTGCACTGCTGTGGGGTGCTCCGGGCTATCTGTTCTTCCAGGTCGCGCGTAACCAGTGTGAAGGTCTGGCAAAAACCAAACCTGGGATGGTGATGGGTTTTATTGGCCTGTTGGTGAACATTCCGGTTAACTATATCTTTATTTATGGTCATTTCGGAATGCCTGAACTCGGTGGCGTCGGTTGTGGTGTAGCGACGGCGGCTGTGTATTGGGTGATGTTCCTCGCCATGGTTTCTTATATTAAACATGCCCGTTCCATGCGCGATATCCGCAACGAAAAAGGTACCGCTAAACCCGATCCTGCCGCATTGAAACGGCTGGTGCAGCTTGGTCTACCTATCGCGCTGGCGTTGTTCTTTGAAGTGACACTGTTTGCTGTAGTGGCGCTGTTGGTATCTCCACTCGGTATTATCGATGTGGCAGGCCACCAGATTGCACTGAACTTCAGTTCGTTGATGTTCGTTCTTCCAATGTCGCTGGCCGCAGCGGTAACCATCCGTGTTGGTTATCGTCTGGGTCAGGGCTCAACGCTGGATGCACAAACAGCCGCGCGAACAGGGCTTATGGTTGGCGTTTGTATGGCGACTCTGACCGCAATTTTCACGGTTTCACTACGGGAGCAGATTGCCCTGCTGTATAACGATAATCCTGAGGTCGTAACGCTGGCGGCACATTTGATGTTGCTGGCGGCGGTGTATCAGATTTCTGACTCCATACAGGTTATCGGCAGTGGGATTTTGCGTGGTTATAAAGATACGCGGTCGATTTTTTATATTACCTTTACGGCGTACTGGGTATTAGGCTTGCCGAGCGGCTACATTCTGGCGCTGACCGATCTGGTGGTTGAGCCAATGGGGCCAGCAGGTTTCTGGATCGGCTTTATTATTGGCCTGACTTCTGCCGCTATTATGATGATGCTGCGTATGCGTTTCCTGCAACGTCTGCCATCAGCCATCATTCTGCAACGCGCAGCTCGCTAAAAAACAAGGCGCAATCTGTGAAAATTGCGCCTTACTTTTTACTCGGGCTGGAGCGTTGCGCCAATCCTGTCTTCGTCAGGTTGCAGTTTAAGCGCACCGCAAATTGGTTGCCGACTGGCATCCGTTATCTCAACGAGGATATTGCCACTAACTTCCCCTTTCACATTGATGAAGTCAGGTGAAATTTCTTTCGCGCTGGTTTGCAGGCAAATCGTTCCCTCTCCGTGCAGGCGTTTCACTTTCAGTTGCACATGTGTGGCTGCTGCCGTGATCAGCCAAACTTTTCCGCCATCAAGGTTTAATTCACCAACGCGAAAAGTGACATTGTCACCTTTTACCGTACTGCCATCGAGGATCATCACGCCCCCCGGCTGTACCGTAACCGTTGACTGTTGTAAATCAGCACCGTAACCAATAATCAAAGAGCTACCTTCTTGTACGGCAACGCTCCCCATCAGTTCAACTGGCGCACAATCCTCTTCCACGACAAATTTATCGTCCGCGCTGGTGGGAGACATGACAATCATCGTGCCACCTTTCAGCAGTGCATTTTCCAGCATACCAGCATGAATTTCAGCACGGCCTCCGGCATTAACCGCCAAATCCTTTGTCTTACCGGAGCTATAGAGCTGCAGACCGTCTGTCCCAAGGCGATAAACGGCTTCGTTCTCAACGAGGGTATGAATATCTTCTCCGCCTATGTTATTCATGGCCCCGCCCGCAAGCGTCGTATCGCAGGCTTTCCCCGCCAGCATAAAGACTCCGCCCTGGTTAATTGCGCTGTTGAAAGCTTCTCCACCAGGGTAAACCAGCAATTCACCGCCATCATCCACTATTGCAGATGAAGTCGTCCCGTTGACCAATAAACCACCAGCCTGATCGAGAATAATTTTTTCTGCCCGATGGCCTTCCAGTACGCGCAGGTTACCGCCATTCTCCA
Organism: Escherichia sp. MOD1-EC5433; assembly: GCF_002966005.1. Taxonomy (NCBI): domain Bacteria; kingdom Pseudomonadati; phylum Pseudomonadota; class Gammaproteobacteria; order Enterobacterales; family Enterobacteriaceae; genus Escherichia; species Escherichia sp. MOD1-EC5433. Next base: position 212,523 of record NZ_PTRL01000004.1, read on the forward strand.
GTAACAAACCGCAGGCGTAGCCCTGATCAACGCTAAATTCTCCTTCGGGATGGCGGCCATTAACAGTAGCGAGCGTTGAGAGGCTAATTGCTCCACCGTCGGACTGAACGATGTCTGTGGCAATTGCACCGTCACCGACTGATAACGTGCCATTGTTGCCATATTGTGTGCCTCTGACGATCCCACCAGTTTCCACTTTCAGCCAGCCCGCATCTGTCACTACGGTGTTTTCAGCTCTTCCGCCTGTCTCAACGAGCAACTCACCGTCAGTGAGTTGAGTCGCGCTAATGACCTCGCCGGTCTTAACAATTTGCACTTTCCCGCCGCTCATCAAGTTTTTTGCATCAGATCCCATGATTTATTCCTTTGCTGCATCTGTGTGCCCTTATCGCTACCTAAGTGTAAAGGCTACGGAGGATTTATCCACGATAGAATTGATTTGCTGGCAAACGACTCGGTTTATATCCTGATGCGTGAGATAGTGGGTTGTGTCAGATGTGAAAATGACTCTGACCAAAAATCACCCTTGCAAATCAACAAAATATAGCCAATTTGCTTAAAAGCTCTGCAAACGGTCGAAATACCGCAGAAAATTACGCTTTGCCTCTTGCCACCTTCCCACTCTGCCGCTAATATTCGTCCCCGTTGTCACCTACAACGTTGCGTTCATAGCTCAGTTGGTTAGAGCACCACCTTGACATGGTGGGGGTCGTTGGTTCGAGTCCAATTGAACGCACCATCCTGCGTCCGTAGCTCAGTTGGTTAGAGCACCACCTTGACATGGTGGGGGTCGGTGGTTCGAGTCCACTCGGACGCACCAGATTTTTTAGTCTGGTCTCCTCTCTCCTTGTATTCCCTTGTTTCTTCTCTGTATCCAACACATTAAAAAATTTATACTGTTTTGTATGTGTTATCAGAAGGAGAATCGCTATGGCGACTTTGTTACAGATTCACTTTGCATTTAATGGCCCCTTTGGCGATGAAATGGCCGAACAGCTTAAACCGCTTGCCGAGTCGATTAATCAGGAACCTGGTTTTCTGTGGAAAGTGTGGACAGAAAGTGAAAAGAACCGCGAAGCTGGTGGCATCTATCTTTTTACTGATGAAAAAAGTGCCCTTGCCTATCTGGATAAACATACTGCCCGTCTGAAGAACCTCGGCGTTGCAGAAGTTATCGCCAAAGTTTTCGATGTCAATGAACCATTAAGTAAAATCAATCAGGCAAAACTCGCCTGACAAGTCTCCATGAAGGGCGGTTGGCGCCCTTTTCATCCCTGTCTGAAATTTCTCATTTTCTAAAGATTTCAACCAAACTTATCTGATAACACTAAATTCAAAAGAATACATACAGGTAAGTAATGATGAAAAAAATCGCCATTGTGGGTGCGGGGCCAACAGGGATCTACACTCTCTTCTCGCTATTACAGCAACCAACGCCACTTTCTATTTCCATCTTCGAACAGGCTGACGAGGCCGGTGTCGGGATGCCGTACAACGACGAAGAAAACTCTAAATTAATGCTGGCAAATATTGCCAGCATTGAAATACCAACGATTTATTGTACTTATCTGGAATGGTTACAAAAACAAGATGCCAGCCATCTACAACGTTACGGCGTTAAAAAGGAAACCTTGCACGACCGTCAGTTTTTACCGCGAATTCTGTTGGGAGAATATTTCCGCGATCGATTTTTACGATTAGTAGATCAGGCGCGACAGCAAAAATTTGAAGTGGCTATTTATGAATCATGCCAGGTTACCGATCTGCAAATTACAGACGCTGGCGTCATGCTCGCTACAAATCAGGATTTACCCACAGAGACGTTTGATTTAGCGGTAATAGCCACCGGTCACGTCTGGCCTGATGAAGAAGAAGCAACCCGAACGTATTTTCCCAGCCCGTGGTCGGGCCTGATGGAAGCAAAGGTCGATGCCTGTAACGTGGGTATTATGGGAACATCCTTGAGCGGACTGGATGCGGCAATGGCAGTGGCCATTCAGCATGGTTCGTTTATTGAAGAAGATAAACAACGAGTTAGCTTTCAACGTGATAGCAACAGTGAAAATCTGCACATTACGTTGATGTCGCGCACGGGCATTTTACCGGAAGCCGATTTCTATTGTCCCATTCCCTACGAACCGTTACGCATCGTCACAGAACAGGCCTTAAATACAGAAATAGAAAAAGGTGCAGAAGGCCTGTTGGATCGGGTATTCAAATTGATACAGCAAGAAATTAATTCTGCCGATCCAGACTGGAGCCAACGCATAGCGTTAGAGCGCCTCAATGTCGATACCTTTGCGCAAACCTGGTTTGCCGAGCGTAAACAGCATGACCCTTTTGGCTGGGCGGAAGAAAACTTAGCCGAAGTCGAGCAAAATAAACGGCAAAAACATACCGTCCCCTGGCGTTATGTCATTCTGCGTTTACATGAAGCTGTACAGGAAATTGTGCCGCATCTGAATGAACACGACCATAAGCGATTCAGTAAAGGTCTTGCCAGAGTCTTTATCGATAATTATGCGGCAATCCCTTCAGAATCTATAAGACGATTACTGGCCTTACGCGAAGCGGGGATCATTCATATTCTCGCCCTCGGTGAGGACTACGAGATGGAAAACAACGAAACACGCACAATTCTGAAAACAGCGGATAACAGCTACTCGTTTGATGTTTTTATTGATGCCCGAGGTCAACGTCCACTCAAAGTGAAAGATATTCCTTTCCCTGGGCTACGCGAACAATTGCAGAAAACAGGCGAGGAAATCCCTGATGTTGGTGAAGATTATACGCTACAGCAACCTGAAGAAGTTCGTGGTCGCGTGGCGTTCGGTGCTTTACCCTGGCTGATGCACAACCGGCCTTTCGTCCAGGGACTTACGGCTTGTGCAGAAATTGGCGAGGCTATGGCGCAGGCCATAGTAAAACCTGCATCCCGTGCACGTCGGCGTCTTTCGGTTGATTAAAGATAAAGCTATCAGCACTCAACAAACTGATGCTGTTCATTGAGACGATAGCGGACTCCGGCACGGATATTGTTTTCACCTTCAATGGCGACGGCGAAGCGCACTCTTTCGCCGTCATGATATGCCAGTGCGGCGCTGCCACCAGGCCCGAGGACAATCGAGTCAACCACGCCCGTACTGACTACTGTTGAGTTAGCACCGCTGGCAATGATGTGAATATTATCACCACTGTTAGCAATTTTCGCGTGCGCGCCAAAGCTGGCAATTTGTACCAGATCGCCATTACTGGCAACATGACACCTTTCACCTGGAGTACAGACGCGTACTCGCATCCCGGCATTCGCAATACGGCTACCCTCTCCGGCACTGCTGATTCGAGTCGAGTTACCCGCCACTGCCACGCGGGCACGCTCGCCTGAGCTGCCAATATGGCTGTTAAAACCCACACTAGCCATCCGTACGCTGTAGCCCGTGCTGGCAATTTGCGCCGCATAACCTGCTGTAACTATTCTGGCGTTATCGTCGCAACATCCGACGCGTGCGTTATCCTCGGCACTGGAGAGCTGGCGGCAAAATGTTGGTTCCACCGGTTCTGTGACCAGCTTTTGCATAGAGGAAACTTCCTGGCGGGCAAAGTTTTCGTCTGTCAGCCATTTGTTCCATGCATACTCAACCAGACTATCTGCCCAGTCCGTATACCCTTCGTCGATCAGCGCATGGTGAACATCGACATAGCTGCCGTCCTGCGGAAAATGGCGCAAAAACCAGCGGTACATTACCGCTCCTACACGCCACTCTCGCAGGTTCTCTCGCGTAATGATCATACGTTAATGTCGGTGATAGCCATCGATCATACATTTAAAGGTTTCGTGCGGAGTACGCCCCGTAGTGCAAAGATAGAGATGACCGAAGATAAAAAAGAGGCTTATAAATGCCAGAGCAAAATGTGTCTGCAATAACCAGTATCTTACGCCAGGAAACACAGTTCCCACGACTTGCGGATAGAGACACAGCAGCCCCGTCACCAGTAACAACGGCAGTAATCCATACATCACCCCGACATAGGCTACCTGCTGTAAGGGATTAAATTTAGACTGCATTGTCGCCGGAAAAGGATGCGCTTCCCCCTGCATAATGCCAGACAGATAAAATCGCGTTTGTTTCGCCGCTCGCCCCAGCCACCCTTGACGACGAATGCGATAGTGGTGACCATTACCCCCAACGGCATTAATCAGAACAAAGCCAAGCCAGCATACCAGTAACAAGAATCCACAAACTTCATGCACAGCAACCAGACTTTTGACCGCAGCTGCGCCCACCAGCGCAAAGTGATTAATTAGCCCACTTGCCAGCAACAATACGAAGAGTAATGCGTTCGACCAGTGCCATAATCTGACCGCCTTGCTGTAAAGATAAACCTTCTCGCCATGATCGGTGGCTGATTTCTTCACACCACGAGCACGAAGCAAAGCGTGCAGCCCCAGGACTAACCACATTCCAACCAGCAATAGCCCGGCAATGACCAGCCACACCGGCCAAAATTCAGGGGTGAACTGTGGTACATAGTTCGCCAACTGGATCTGAAACTGTTCAGCATTTTGCGACGGGTTCATACATTTTCCTTCTTAATCAAATGTTGACCGAACCGGCGATACAAATGCGGTTTCCCGGCACCAGGTAGCTGATATTGATAGTATTTATTTCCCTGTAACCACGCCTGAATTTCTGGGCTATCTTCGCGACCAAAGATCAATGCGTGTTCCGGGCAGGCGCTGACGCAAATGGGCGGAAAACCTTTTGCCAGCCGGGACTCGGCGCAGAAATCACATTTATCCGCTACTTTAGTCACAGGGTTAAGGTAACGAACCTGATACGGGCAAGCGCCAATGCAATAACTGCAGCCGATACACTGCGATTTTTCTACCCGTACGATCCCCTGCTCATCACGCCACGACGCCCCTGTTGGGCAAACGTCGATGCAAGGAGCATCTTCACAGTGCTGGCATGACTGGCGAAAAAAGTGATATTGCGTTTCGTTGTCGTTATCGGTAACTGGAATGTGTGCTATCGATAAACGGCTTCCCTGGGCCGGAACGTGATTGGTCTTGCGACATGCTCGGGCGCAAATATTACAACCATTGCACCGTGACTCATCGTGAATCATGGCATACCGAACTTCCTTTTCTTGCCTGGTGTTCGCTAACAGAGAAGACGCAGAGCCAGTAAAAAAGATTACTGTTCCCATCCCCAGAACAAATTTGCGTCGAGTGAAGGACATCTGATTATCCCCTAATGCAGTGGCTGCAACTGTCCACCCTGTCCATGACATTTCCCTGAAATTTCAGGGATTCTGAAACTGCTCAACCTCAAACCATTCGCATAAACCATAAGCCTTGCCATAGCTCATATACCGCTCGCTAAACAGGTACAGCACCGCCGTCGATGACTCCACCTGGCGTATATCGGCATATTCAGGGGCAACATCCATCGCGGCGATCGCGGCTTCAATCTGCGCTTCCTGGAAGTAATATGGCGCTTGCCTCAGCATGGCGACTTTGTAGGGTCGCGGGTACGTCTGGCACTCAAAGCGAACGACGTGAGCAATGGCGCGACAAATGTCCTGCTCCACAACTTGCAAAGACATCGTCGCGTAGTTTTCGCTCATGGCCTGCGTTGAGTAATAGTAATCATCGTGAGTTCCCGTGATACAGGCGATATCCGCGTAGTCTCCGTTCTGTTTTATGCCTTCCAGCAAAAAAGACAGATCCTCTTCAGCAACCGAATATGGCGGCGAGAGAAACACGGCACGCGCCACCAGTTGACCCGCAGCCGAATGCTGGCGGATAAACTCTGCCAGAACTTCCGTCGGTTCTGGTTCTGCGACGTCTTCACTGACCGTATCTCCGGTGTGACGCATACCCTGCAACCATTGACGCTTCGCCTCGTCAACGTCGCTGACTCCGGATAGCGGCAACTCATCCTGATGGTTCATCTCACCCATTCCTTATGCTGGAAGCAGATTGTGTGCAGCCAGATCGGTGGCAATATCTTCCAGCCCCAGACGTTGCAACGTTTCACGTGTCGGGCAACCGAGCTGTGGATCCCAGCCCATTTCCTTGTAGAACATCGTGAGAGACGCGTACATATCGTCGCGATCCATTTTGTCAGTTCCTTCAGTAAAGACCGGGATCTGCGGATCTTTGTCGAATACCCAGGAGCAAATAAGATCGTGCTCGTTACGCATATCTTTGGTTTGCATCAGTTTTACCGTGTAAGCGCGATGCAGTGTAAATATACGTTCAGCGGCTAAATCTAATTTTTCCTGGGTCATCTCTTCACCGGTGATCGCTTTGAAGAATTTGGCTTCTAAAGCAAGGTCACCACGGTAATTACGGCCCTTCAGCGGCGAAACGGTCATTGGCCAGACCCAGTTGCACAGGGTGACGGCGTTATGCAAACAGACCCGCAACAGCGACCATTTGGCATATTTAATTTTTGCGTCATTGATCGGCGTGTAGTTTTTGGTTTCGTCGTAAGCATCTTCAGAGCCAAAAAGCTCTTTCGCCACTTCACGCTGCAATTTCAACGGCAGACCGGAGCCAATAAAGTTAATGTGGGTGTGCGTCATGCAATCGCGGTTGAACATGCAGTTAACAATGGAACCAACTTGCGCCGAGGCTTCATTAGCGTGATGAACCGGATAGCCAAACGGCGACCAGAGTTTATTTTTCGCGTAGCCCCAATACTCTTCGCCCAAATTCCAGCGTTCCGCAATGGCATATGAGCCATCAGCCAGGTGACTCAGCTCACCCACGCGATGCGCCAGACGGTAGTAAAAATCTTTAATGAAGTTAACGTCGCCCGCTTCCAGCTGATCCCAGCGAATTTCCGCATACTCATCAGCAGGCAGAACGCGTTTGAACACGCCTTTGCTGTAGCAATACGTAAAATCTCGATGTAGCTGTCCGTAGTTACACCACAGACCGTAGTCATCGAACAGATTCAGACCAACCAGATTGCCAATGACGCGACCATCGTCTTTATCTTCAAAATCTTTCGGCCCGTTCGGGAAGATGGTGGTATGGACAAAGTTTGCTACACAAGTATTACCGCCGGTGCTGGGCACGCCGAACTCTTTGACCCGAGGAATGTTCATCTGGGTCATACAACGAATCGGGCAAGAGTGGCAGCCGCTCATTTTTACCGTGTATTTCTCTGCTGCCGGACCTAAGTCAAAAACGGATTTATAGGTGCGAAAACCCACGGTATTTTGATTGCCTGGCGGGATCTCGCCCGTTTCAATCGGGCCACCTTCCGCCGCTCCCCAGAACAGACCTTTACGCGCCGTCCAGCGAGACTTGGGATCGGAGTACTCCGCCCACGATTGCGGCGTACTTGGCACCACATGGTTGTTATTCGCACCGATAAGTTCGGTCATCATGTAGTCATTGAGACGTTTCATCTCCTGACGATCGGCAATGTTGACCCCTTTAGTCCCTTCAACTGCAATCGCTTTGAGGTTTTTCGAACCCATTATTGCGCCAGTTCCCGCGCCGCCGCTGTGATTACGGCTATTCAACATGCCAGAGAGCGGCACAAGGTTTTCACCTGCCTGACCAATAGCTGCCACACAGGTTTCCGGGCTGGTCAAGCGACAAATCTCTTCCGTCGTGGCTCGCGTCCCTTTACCCCATAGGAAATCTGCTTTTTCGAGGGTAACTTTGTCATCTTTAATATTCAGCCAAACCGGTGATTTCGCTTTCCCTTCGATAATAATAACGTCGTATCCAGCGAATTTCATTTGCGCGGCAAAAAAGCCTCCCATATGGGCATCAACAACTAAATTCCCTTTGGTAAAGGTGGAAAGCGAAGTGATATTTACGCGAGAACTACAGGGAGCACCAGAGCCAGTTAATGGCCCGGTAGCAAAGACTAATTTATTTGCTTCATCGAAAGGTTTAGTGCCTGGCGGTACTTCGTCATACATAATTTTGTAGCCGAATCCCATGCCACCAACAAAACTTTTAAACTTACTGGAATCTTCGAGGGTAATATTTCCTGTCGTGAGATTAACTCTTAATATATTACCTGTCCAACCGTTAGCCATGATTTTTTCCTTTGCAAGATTCACACAGTAATATCTTTCCACTCGATAATTTTTAACGCCCCTGTTGGGCAGGCGTTTGCACATTCACCACATAACACACATTTCGAGGATTTTTTACTTTCGGTATTTACGGTAGCCATCATCCACGGACATGCAGTGGTACAGGCGCTACAACCAATACAACGTTTATGATCGACGACAATACAGCCTTCTTCCTGCTGCCAGGTAATCGCGCCAATCGGGCAAACGTTCATGCATTGCGGATCTTTGCATTGACGACAGGTGTCAGCGGTATAGTTCAGATCGCCATACAGACCACCGCCTGATCCTATCCCATTGTCGCCAAAGAAATAATTGCGATGGATTTTGATGCGGGAGAAAAAAGTGCCCACTGAGCCATCATTGAAGTTAGTACAAGAGATTTCACAGCGATGGCAGCCTGTGCATCGCGCTCGCTGGGTAACCAGCACGCCTTTGGGCGTATTTATCAACCCTACCGTACCGCTATCAATATCTTCCTGCTTGCAACCCAAAAGTGACAGTAACGCAGGGGCTATCGTTAAACCAGCAAGACCCTTTCCTGATATACGCAAGAATTCTAATCGCGTTAAGCCAATATCTAATAGTGGACGGCCAACCGGGTTCATTTATTTCGCATCCTCTTCGCAAACACAGTGCTGACAATTCAACAGCCTGATATTAAGCATTCAACTAATACGCTGCTGACTCTGTCCCCAACACCAGATATTTTCCCTAACCTGATAGTGCATGAGAAAAGAATTAACGCCAATAAACTAATCCTTTATGGTTAGGAGAAAAAATAATGTGATTATTCTGAGGGCTTAACATTGATCATTATCAATTAAATTCACAAAGTGAGAAATTAAAAGTGAACTGATATTTATTATCATCTGAAATTAATTTCATTTAAGTGACAATTATTTGTGATATTCATTCCAGAAAATAAAAATAACATTCCCGTTATGCACTTTAATACATATCGAAACTCATATAATTTCATCAGTTGCTATTTATGAAAATTAGCTGTGGCTGCGATTGAAATAAACATATCAGGATGAAGTGTTGTACTTCATCCTGAATGGTCATTTTACCAGCGCGTTAATGACGGTTTCCATTGCCTGTTTTTCCAGTTCGCTGCGTTGAATACGCTTATTGGCTAAAGCCGTGCGTAATACGCCAGCGATGACAATATGTTTTGGTTCCTGCCCCAAATCGCGCATTTCCAGCACAACTTTACCGACTACCCTGCACATCTCGCGGTACAGTTCGTCTTCTTTTGTCCGATTTCCCATTCTTTGTACCTATTTATCATGCCAACTATCAGCATATATCAATCTAATCAATTAAACAAAAATCAAACAAAATCATATAAATAACGCTATAAACTATTTTGACTGTAGCGATTGAACGATGGTGTATTTATACACCTGATGAACATTCACTACTCCCCAGGCTGGCGACCTTACCTCGTGACGTTGCGCAAACACCGAAGTTTTTGCGTAATCTTTTCCCTGTAACATTAAATCTTTGATAACAATTTATTGTCTGGAGACTTGTATATTTTTTGAAACGCTGTTTTTGTTTTCCTTTTGGATTAATTTCAGCGTATAATGCGCGCCAATTGACTCTTGAATGGTTTCAGCACTTTGGACTGTAGAACTCAACGACTCAAAAACAGGCACTCACGTTGGGCTGAGACACAAGCACACATTCCTCTGCACGCTTTTTCGATGTCACCTATCCTTAGAGCGAGGCACCATCACTTTCGTAATACCGGATTCGCTTTCCGGCAGTGCGCCCAGAAAGCAAGTTTCTCCTATCCTTCTCAACTTAAAGACTAAGACTGTCATGAAAAAGACCAAAATTGTTTGCACCATCGGACCAAAAACCGAATCTGAAGAGATGTTAGCTAAAATGCTGGACGCGGGCATGAACGTCATGCGTCTGAACTTCTCTCATGGTGACTATGCAGAACACGGTCAGCGCATTCAGAATCTGCGCAACGTGATGAGCAAAACCGGCAAAACTGCCGCTATCCTGCTCGATACCAAAGGTCCGGAAATCCGCACCATGAAACTGGAAGGCGGTAATGACGTTTCTCTGAAAGCAGGCCAGACCTTTACTTTCACCACTGACAAATCTGTTATCGGCAACAGCGAAATGGTTGCGGTAACTTATGAAGGTTTCACTTCTGACCTGTCCGTCGGCAACACCGTACTGGTTGACGATGGTCTGATCGGTATGGAAGTTACCGCCATTGAAGGTAACAAAGTTATCTGTAAGGTACTGAACAACGGTGACCTGGGCGAAAACAAAGGTGTGAACCTGCCTGGCGTTTCTATTGCCCTGCCGGCACTGGCTGAAAAAGACAAACAGGATCTCATCTTTGGTTGCGAACAAGGCGTAGACTTTGTTGCTGCTTCCTTTATCCGTAAGCGTTCTGACGTTATCGAAATCCGTGAACACCTGAAAGCGCACGGCGGCGAAAACATCCAAATCATCTCCAAAATCGAAAACCAGGAAGGCCTCAACAACTTCGACGAAATCCTCGAAGCCTCTGACGGCATCATGGTTGCTCGTGGCGACCTGGGTGTAGAAATCCCGGTTGAAGAAGTTATTTTCGCCCAGAAGATGATGATCGAAAAATGTATCCGCGCACGTAAAGTCGTTATCACTGCGACCCAGATGCTGGATTCCATGATCAAAAACCCACGTCCGACCCGCGCAGAAGCTGGTGACGTCGCGAACGCCATCCTCGACGGTACTGACGCAGTAATGCTGTCTGGTGAATCCGCAAAAGGTAAATACCCACTGGAAGCTGTTTCTATCATGGCAACCATTTGCGAACGTACCGACCGCGTGATGAACAGCCGTCTCGAGTTCAACAACGACAACCGTAAACTGCGCATTACCGAAGCAGTTTGCCGTGGTGCGGTTGAAACTGCTGAAAAACTGGATGCTCCGCTGATCGTTGTAGCAACCCAGGGCGGTAAATCTGCTCGTGCAGTGCGTAAATACTTCCCGGATGCAACCATCCTGGCGCTGACCACGAACGAAAAAACTGCACATCAGCTGGTACTGAGCAAAGGCGTTGTGCCGCAGCTGGTCAAAGAGATCACTTCTACTGATGATTTCTACCGTCTGGGTAAAGAACTGGCTCTGCAGAGCGGTCTGGCGCACAAAGGTGACGTAGTAGTAATGGTTTCCGGTGCACTTGTACCGAGCGGCACTACCAACACCGCATCTGTTCACGTCCTGTAATATTGCTTTTGTGAATTAATTTGTATATCCAAGCGCCCTGATGGGCGCTTTTTTTATTTAATCGATAACCAGAAGCAATAAAAAATCAAATCGGATTTCACTATATAATCTCACTTTATCTAAGATGAATCCGATGGAAGCATCCTGTTTTCTCTCAATTTTTTTATCTAAAACCCAGCGTTCGATGTTTCTTTGAGCGAACGATCAAAAATAAGTGCCTTCCCATCAAAAAAATATTCTCAACATAAAAAACTTTGTGTAATACTTGTAACGCTACATGGAGATTAACTCAATCTAGAGGGTATTAATAATGAAAGCTACTAAACTGGTACTGGGCGCGGTAATCCTGGGTTCTACTCTGCTGGCAGGTTGCTCCAGCAACGCTAAAATCGATCAGCTGTCTTCTGACGTTCAGACTCTGAACGCTAAAGTTGACCAGCTGAGCAACGACGTGAACGCAATGCGTTCCGACGTTCAGGCTGCTAAAGATGACGCAGCTCGTGCTAACCAGCGTCTGGACAACATGGCTACTAAATACCGCAAGTAATAGTACCTGTGAAGTGAAAAATGGCGCACATTGTGCGCCATTTTTTTTGCCTGCTAATTACTGTTATTGCGTAGCGCGTAACATATTGCCCTGCTCAGGTTCGCCATTTTGAGCTGACTCAACTGCGGGCGCGTTGCTGGCATGTGTCGTTCCATTGCCTACCGCGACCGGATATCCCGCCCGACGATATAAGGCTTTATCCACCAGCTTCTGATCAACAGCCTGATTATCTTTGAATTGCGTAAAACCAATGGGCAGTTTATACGGCATCGTCTGAACGTTCTGCTGTTCCTCTGCCGATAGTGGTCGATGCACTTCCACATAACGCATTCCGTTCGGTTCTACAGAGTATTTCACCGGCTCATTGATCACTTTCACCGGCGTCCCCGTCCGCACACTGGAGAACAAGGCTTTAATATCCGGTGCGTTCATACGAATACAGCCGGAACTGACGCGCAAACCGACGCTGTCCGGCGCACTGGTGCCATGAATGAGATATTCGCCATTGCCGTGCGCCAGGCGCATTGCGTAGCGTCCTAGTGGGTTATTAGGCCCTGCTGGAACGACTGGCGGTAATTTTATGCCACGCTCCAGCGAACGCTGCCGAATACCAGCGGTCGGTGTCCAGGTAGGGTTAGGGATTTTCTGCCCAACCCGCGTATCCATCACTGGCGTTTCCAGTCCCTGCAAGCCAATGCCTATCGGGTAGACCTGCACGATATTTTCTCCTGGCGGATAATAATAAAGACGCAGCTCGGCAAGGTTAACAATAATCCCCTGACGCGGCGCATCAGGTAATAACAGTTGCGAAGGAATGGTTATTGTCGTACCTGGTTTTGGCACCGGAGCGATAGTGTTATTGGCTTCCAGAATCAACATTGCCGCAGTATCAAAACGTCGGGCGATGGCCTGGAGGTTTTTATCCCCCTCTTGCACCGTATACGTTTGATTTTGCCCAACCAGTCGGCTTCCGGTTGGTGGGAGCGGGTAATCTACCGCCCAGGCAGCGTGTATGGCGCTAAAAGCGCCGATAAGAGTCAGTGTAAGCAGAGACGCGCGTTTCATTGTAAACCTCCTGTATTTGCCGGAGACTCACGCTAAGACGTCGGATGGCGCTTTTGCTTACCTGAAGCCGAAACACTCCTGTGCTGGTCAGAGTAAACATCGACCATCCGGCAATGTGAGTCATCCGGATGAAAGCTGTTCCTTTAGTTTAGCTAAGTGCAGCGGCTTTGGCGCGGATTGCACGAATCATCGCTTCCAGACCTTGTGAACGAGATGGGGTGAGATGCTGAGCGAGCGCCATTTTTTCAAACCACGGGCGCACGTCAAAATTAACAATATCCTGCGGCGTCATCTGGTCGTAGAGAATAAAAACAACCGCAATAAGCCCTTTCACAATGGCGGCATCGCTGTCGCCCTGCAATTCAATAATTCCCTGCGCATTCTGGCGCATTACAATCCATACCTGACTCTGACAGCCCTGAATACTATTTTGCGGGTTTCTGTCTTCATCGCGTAATTCCGGCAGACGCTGACCCAGTTCAATAATGTAGAGATATTTCTCTTCCCAGTTGGCGCAGCGTAAAAAATTACGCAGCAATTTTTCTTTATCCGGCAATACAGCCATAGAGCCTCCCTGTTATCCCAGCAGACGATGAATGCGTTGCAATCCTGTCACCAGACGATCCACTTCTTCATGGGTGTTATACATAGCCAACGACGCCCGACACATAGCCGGAACGTTATAAAACGCCATCAACGGCATCGCGCAGTGATGGCCGGTACGCACAGCGATACCGTAGTTATCAAGAAAACTGCCAACATCATAGGCATGATGTTTACCGAGATTAAAGGCGATAACGCCAAGTCTGTCCGGTGGCCCATACAGAGTAAGATCCGGCACCGCTGTCAGTTGTGACAGCGCGTAATGCATCAGATTCTGTTCGTACTCAGCAATGTTGTTAAGCCCCAGAGCTGACACATACTCCAGCGCCGCACCAAGACCAATAATCCCCCCCGTATTGGGCGTGCCGGCCTCAAACCGCCACGGCGCTTTGGTCCAGGTAGTACCTTCGCTAAGGCTGACGGTGGCAATCATAGAGCCGCCCCCTTCCCACGGCGGCATCTCCTGCAACAAGGCTTCTTTAACATAAAGAATTCCAATGCCGGTGGGGCCATACAGTTTATGCCCGGAAAAAACGTAGAAGTCGCAGTCCAGCGCCTGCACATCCACCGGATGATGCATCACTGCCTGAGCGCCATCCACCAGCACTTTTGCGCCATGCTGGTGCGCAAGTGTGATCATTTCCGGCAGCGGATTTTCCGTCCCCAGCACATTAGACACGTGAGTAAGCGCCAGCAGGCGGGTTTTCTCATCAAACAGATTAGGCAGCGTCTCCAGTTGCAGCGTGCCGTCCGGGTTAAGCGGGATCACCCGCAGCTCTGCGCCAACGCGCGCGCAAAGCATCTGCCAGGGAACAATGTTAGCGTGGTGTTCCATCTGACTGATGATGATGTTATCGCCCGCCCGCACGTTGCTGTTGCCCCAGCTATTGGCGACCAGATTGATCCCTTCCGTAGTGCCACGGACGAACACCAGCTCTTCCGCCGAACGGGCATTGATAAACAGCGATGCACGCTTACGCACGTTCTCCATTTTCTCGGTCGCCTGGGCGCTTAACGTATGAATACCGCGATGCACCGCCGCGTAGCCGTGACGATAAAACTCAGCCTCGGCGTCAATCACCTGGCTCGGTTTCTGCGCACTGGCGGCGCTGTCGAGATAAGCCAGCGGCAAACCGTTTACCTCACGCGAGAGCACCGGAAAATCGGCCCGCACCTTCTCAACGGAAAAAGTCATCTTGCACCTCCCGGCAGCCGTTGGCCGATTCGAGCCAGCACCTGCTGTTTAAGACCATCATCGCGCAAGGCTTCCGTCAGTTCGGCGGCAAAGGCATAGATGATCATCTGCTGGGCATCCTGCTGATTGATCCCGCGAGAACGCAGATAGAACATTTGCTCATCATCAATACGCCCGACCGTTGCGCCGTGGCTGCATTTCACATCATCGGCATAAATTTCCAGTTGCGGTTTGGTATCCACTTCCGCCAGCTTGCCCATCAGCAGATTATTATTGGTCATCTGGCCGTCAGTCTTGATGGCATACTGCGCGACGTTAATCAAACCATTAAATACCGCGCGCCCTTTGTCGCTGACGATAGTTTTGTGCAACTGGCGGCTGTTACAAAAACCTTTATTGTGTTCCAGCCAGGTGCGGGTATCGCACACTTCATTTTTCACCGGCATCGCCAGGCTATTAATCCGCAGCGTACTGTTTTCGCCATTAAGTTGCGTACTGGTGTTGTGCCGTAACACAGCGCCACCAAGCAGAAAACTGTGGCTAGATGCGGTGGCATCGTCTGCCAGCAGCAAATCGTTATGGGCAAAGTGGTGGCTGACCGGGTTTTCAAACGCCAGCTTGATATGCTGCAAGTGGGCGTTCGCTGCGACGTTGATAGTAAAGCGCGCGCCGGTAAAATGGCGGGCATCATTAAGGCTGACAAAATGTTCAATCACTGTCGCTTCCGCGCCTTCCGCCAGATCCAGATGATGGAGGTAATGGGCTGTGTTCACCTCTTCACCTGCCACGCCCTGGGTAATATGCATTAACAGCAATGGCTTTGCAGGCCGTTGACCGCGCTTCACAGCAATATGCGTAACGCTTTGCGCCAGGCTTTCCGTCAGATGCAGAAACACTTCTGGCTGAATGGCATCGGGCAGCCCCTGGCGTTCGTCGTTTATGCTCACGTCATATCCGCTGCCTTCAGTTGCATCGCTAAGTGCTGGCATGTAACGTCCATCGACAAACACCAGCCGCACGGCGTCTAACGTTAAGGCTAAGGCATCACGCTGCTCTTGAGATATATCCCCCGCAATGCTGACAAACTGGCTATTGGTCAGCCCTTCCAGCGGCGTATATTTCCAGTGCTCATGTTTACGCGTCGGCAGACCGGTACGCAGCAATTGTTGTAAATGCTGCTGAGCTTGCGGGGAGCGTTTTGCCCCTTCAGCCTCAAACAAGTGATGCCACTGTTGCAGCACGTTACTGCTGTTCACTAAGCCAGCCATAACCCTGCTCCTCCAGTTGTTTGACCAACGTAAAATCGCCGGATTTCACAATTCGCCCCTGATACAGCACGTGGACGTAATCAGGCTTGATGTAGTCAAGAATGCGTTGGTAGTGCGTAACAATGATGAATGAACGCTTGCCGTCACGCAGCGAGTTCACGCCATCGGCAACCACTTTTAATGCATCGATATCCAGCCCGGAGTCCGACTCATCAAGAATGCATAACTCCGGCTCCAGCACTGCCATTTGCAAAATATCGTTGCGCTTTTTCTCGCCACCGGAAAAACCAACGTTAACCGAACGGGTTAATAAATCTTCTGGCATCTTCAACAGGGCGATTTTCTCTTCCATCAAATCCTGAAAATCGAAGCGGTCGAGCGTTTCCTGACCGCGATAACTACGCACCGCATTGAGCGCCGTTTGCAGGAAAAACTGGTTACTGACGCCAGGGATTTCCACTGGATACTGAAAAGCCATAAAGATGCCTTCGCCTGCACGATCTTCCGGCGACAGCTCTAGCAAATCTTTGCCCTTAAACACCACCGTGCCGCCCGTCACTTCATAATCTTCACGCCCGGCAAGGGTTGCCGATAAGGTACTTTTGCCCGAACCGTTTGGTCCCATAATGGCGTGAACTTCGCCAGGACGAACGTCGAGACTTAATCCGCGCAGGATAGCTTTATCTTCCACGCTGACGTGTAAATCTTTAATACTTAACATGTTTATTCCTTATCCGACGCTGTGTTCAAGACTGATGGCGAGGAGTTTTTGTGCTTCAACGGCAAATTCCAGCGGCAGTTCCGAGAACACGTCTTTGCAGAAACCGTTAACAATCATCGAGATGGCGTCTTCTTCGCTGATCCCGCGTTGCAGGCAGTAAAACAGCTGATCTTCACCAATACGCGATGTCGTTGCCTCGTGCTCCAGTTGTGCGCTGTTATTGCGACATTCGACATACGGGAAGGTATGCGCCCCGCAATTAGCGCCAATCAGCATTGAGTCGCACTGAGTGAAGTTGCGCGCATTGGTTGCCGTCGGCATGATTTTTACCAGCCCGCGATAACTGTTCTGGCTGTGTCCGGCAGAGATCCCTTTCGAGATAATGGTCGATTTGGTGTTCTTACCGATGTGGATCATCTTGGTGCCGGTATCAGCTTGCTGATGACCGCTGGTCAGCGCCACCGAGTAGAACTCACCGATGGAGTTATCGCCGCGCAAAATGCAGCTTGGGTATTTCCAGGTAATGGCTGAACCGGTTTCCGATTGTGTCCACGACATTTTGCTGTTTTCGCCTTCGCACAGAGCACGCTTGGTGACGAAGTTGAGAATACCGCCGGTGTTGTTATCGCCAGGGAACCAGTTTTGCACCGTGGAATATTTCACCTCGGCGTTTTTATGGATGATGACTTCCACCACCGCCGCGTGTAGCTGGTAGCTATCACGCACTGGTGCGGAGCAGCCTTCAATGTAGCTGACGTAGCTGTCTTCGTCGGCTACCAGAATGGTGCGCTCAAACTGCCCGGTTTTTTCTGCGTTAATGCGGAAATAGGTGGAAAGCTCCATCGGACAGCGTACGCCTTTAGGCACATAAATAAACGTACCGTCGGAAGCCACCGCTGCATTGAGCGCGGCAAAAAAGTTGTCATTCCCCGGAACCACGGTGCCGAGATATTTACGCACCAGTTCCGGGTGATCGTGAATCGCCTCGCCAAAGGAACAGAAAATGATCCCCTGCTCCGCCAGTTTTTCGCGATAAGTGGTGGCAACCGAAACAGAATCGAAAATGGCATCCACCGCCACCTCTTTGCCTTCCCGTACGGGAACGCCCAACTGCTCAAATGCCGCTTCAACCTCTTTACTTAAAAAGGCGTTCGCGCCAGTTTGTTGCACCGCGCCCGGTTCAGAAACACAGGTGTCATCGCAGTTACCACATGAAGGCGCGGAGTAATAGCTATAATCCTGATAATTCAGCTTGTCGTAGTGCGCCTTCAGCCAGTGCGGTTCTTCCATCTCCAGCCATGCGCGATAGGCGTTGAGACGAAACTCCAGCATCCACTCCGGCTCATTACGCTTCGCCGAGATTGCGCGCACTACCTCTTCGTTTATGCCCTTAGCCAGTTCATCAGTCGCTAATTGGGTGAAGAATCCTTCTTTATAATTCAGCGGGCCGCCGGTCCAGGTTTTGACATCGTCAGTTGCTTCAGTATTACGAGACATAGTACCGCCTATACCCCAAAGCTTTCGCCACAGCCACATTCATTTTGGGCTTTCGGGTTGTGAAATTTAAATATCTGATTGAGTCCTTCGCGAACGAAATCAACTTCCGTGCCATCAATAAACGGCATTGCTTGTAAGGGGACGAACAGCTTCGCGCCGTCGTGTTCAAACAGCAGATCGTCTTTGTCCGGCTCGCTAACACTGTCGAGTACATAGCCAAAGCCCGCGCAGCCCGTTTGCTTCACACCTAAGCGCACACCGACCATGCCTGGTTGCTTCGCCACTAGCTCACGGATGTGTACCGCCGCTGCGGGGGTTAGCGTTAAGCCTTGCCAGGTGAAATCCTCTGGGTTAAAGGTTCCTGAATGCATGTCCATCGATTTACCTCACTTCATCGCTTTCAGCGTATAACAGCATGTTAGTGATAATGATTATCAGTTCAACCCGGCAAACACAGGGGCTTTACCGTAAAACATGCTTTTTGCCTGCATTTAATAAGCATAGACCCTGATGTGCGGCTTAACAGGCACGCTAAGAATTAGGTATCTCATTGTTAGTTAATGATTATTACCGGAGGACATTTAAGACTGTGATGGAAAAGAAAAAGTTGTATTGAAAATGACTATTTAAGAGATAGGTAAAAAAGTGGCTCGTTCAGAAATAAGAAAACCCTTAAGTCTGTTCAACACAGACTTAAGGGTTTCTACCCCATCCGGCGCTTATCTCCGGCACTCACAGTGGCTTAGCTCTTGAAGGGGCGATAAGAATAATCTCATAAGACTAAGCCGGCGTTTTAACACAACCTGCGATTTGTATTCTTTTTAAACAAGATCAAGCGGGTAAAAATGGGAGAAGTCAGAAGAAAGTCGTCAGACCTGGACTGGAATTAATCCAGGTCGATGGGGCACACTAACTGCGTTCAGTCAGAATCAATGCACGCCCAAACGCCAGGCAAAGTAGATTTCTTCTTTTAATTCAGCAGAAGAGAGAGTAAGCAGATCAGCGAATTCAAGTTCTAGTTGTTTCAGACGTTTGAGGTATTGGGCAGGTGAAAGATTGCTCTGGTCACGGCGTAAAAATTCAATGGCCAGTTGGGTGGGATCAAGTTGAGTAGACATAGCATCCTCGCTTTTAGACAAGACCTGCACAGTATACCACCGTTTACTGTGCAGATAATAACCAAAGGCAATATGCGTCACACTTTTCTGGTGACAACGTCACAAGATGGCGGTCGTCAATCGTGATGAACAGCACAAACGACCTTTCTCGTCGAAGATTTCAATCTGCCAGACCTGATGACGTGAACCAAGATGCAGCGGCTTGCAAACGCCGCGAACTCGCCCTTCTCGTGCCGAGCGAACATGGTTAGCATTGATTTCCAGACCAACGACTTTTTGCTCACCTTCGGTACATAAATAACCGGCAACGGAACCAATACTTTCGGCCAGCACCACGGACGCACCGCCATGCAGCAGCCCGAAAGGCTGCTTTGTCCGCGAGTCTACCGGCATTGTCGCTTCCAGGGTGTCATCACCAATATGTTCAAAACGAATATCCAGCAACCCCACCATGTTTCCGTCACCCATGGCGTTCAGCGCCTCAAGAGTGATTTTACGTTTCCATATCATTTAATAATCTCCAGTAATGCCTGCACAGGATGGCGTACCCCCGTGCCTTCAACCCGTTTTACCTGACTACGGCAGGAATATCCGGTCGCCAGACAGCGATTTCGCGGCAGACGCTGCATCGCCTGATGCCAGGATAACTCATAGATCCCAAGCGAGTTTTTATGATTTTTCGCTTCATGTCCGTAAGTCCCCGCCATACCGCAACAACCCACACTGACATTTTCCAGCTTCGCGCCAAAACGGGCAAATATCGCGGCCCATTGTGCTGGCGCCCCCGGCAAGGCGGTGACTTCGGTACAGTGACCAAAGAAATACCATGGTTCACCGCTGACCGCAGCCACTGGCTGTGACTCAAGTGCGCTTGCCAGCCATTCATTCGCCAGCAGAACGTTAAACTCGCCGCGTTCCTTGCCGAGAGTGAGTTTGTATTCGTCGCGATAACAAAGAACCAGGGCTGGATCGACCCCCACCATTGGCATTCCCAGCTTCGCCATACGGTTGAGGAAATCCGCCGTCTTTTTCGCCGTCTTCGCAAAACGATTAAGGAATCCTTTGATGTGCTGGGCTTTACCATTCGGCGAGAATGGCAGTAACACAGGCTGGAAACCTAATTTTTCGACCAGACGGACAAAATCTGCCACCACTTGCGCATCGTAATAGCTGGTGAAAGGGTCTTGCACCACCAACACCGTGCGCGCTTTCTGCTCAGCATTGAGAGCTTCAAGCTGTTCCAGCGTCATATTTGCCGAGCGATGCCCCACCATTTGTTGTTGCAGCGAGGGAACTGACAGCAGCGGCAAGTCGACCATGCCGATATGTTTTTTCGACAGTTTGCGCACCAGCGGCTGGTTAATGAAGAAGTTAAACGTCTTCGGCGCTCGCGCCATCAGCGGCGCATAACTTTCGACCGTCGCCACAAGATGGTCGCGCAGCGGGCGTAAATAACGGGTGTGATAGAGTTGCAGGAAACGAGAGCGGAACTCCGGCACGTCAATTTTGATGGGGCACTGGGTCGAACAGGCTTTACAGGCCAGACAGCCTGACATCGCCTCTTTCACTTCGTGGGAGAAGTCATATTCGCCTTTATTTGCGTGCCAGCTATTGCGCGTGCGGGCAATTAACGTCCGCAAACTGGCTCGCGATTCCGGCAGTTCTTGTTCCAGTTTTAGAGGATCAACACCACGGTCAGCCAGCAAACGTAGCCATTCACGCACCAGTGTTGCGCGCCCTTTCGGTGAATGAATCCGGTTCTGGGTGATCTTCATCGACGGACACATGGGGCTGCGGGCATCAAAGTTGAAGCATAAACCGTTGCCGTTACATTCCATTGCTCCGCGCCACTGCTGACGTACCGCGATGGGGATCTGCCGGTCAAATGTACCGCGCTTCACCGCGTCCACTTTCATCATCGGTGCATCGAGACCTTCTGGCGGACAAATTTTCCCTGGGTTTAGTCGATTATGCGGGTCAAATGCCGCTTTAACTTTGCGCAGTTCTGCGAAAAGTTCCTCACCGAAAAACGCCGGGCTGTATTCGGCGCGAAAACCTTTACCGTGCTCGCCCCACAACAATCCACCATATTTCGCAGTCAACGCCACCACGTCATCAGAGATTTGCTTCATCAAAATCTCTTGTTGCGGATCGCACATATCCAGCGCCGGACGAACGTGCAAAACACCCGCATCGACGTGACCGAACATACCGTAGCTTAAGCCGTGGCTGTCGAGCAGCGCGCGAAATTCGGCTATATAATCCGCCAGATGTTCCGGCGGTACGCAGGTATCTTCGGCAAACGGAATGGGCTTGGCGGCGCCTTTTGCATTGCCAAGCAGGCCTACGGCTTTTTTACGCATCGCATAGATACGTTCAACGCCTGCCAGCTCGCGGCACACCTGCCAGCCAATGACGCCTGCTTGCTGACTAGCGATAAGTTCGTCCAGCCGCGCACAGAGTGCATTTACCCGCTCGTCAATCCGCGCCTCATCATCACCAGCAAATTCCACAATGTTCAGCCCGAGCATCTCTTTCTCGGGCACGTCAGTAATCAACTCGCTGACGGAATGCCAGACAATATCTTCCCGCGCCAGATTCAGCACTTTTGAGTCCACCGTCTCTACCGAAAGCGCCCGCGCCTCAACCATAAACGGCGCGTTACGCAGCGCGGAGTCAAAAGAGTCATATTTGACGTTCACCAGACGGCGCACTTTCGGCAAGCGAGTAATATCCAGTCGCGCTTCGGTAATAAAGGCCAGCGTCCCTTCTGAACCCGTCAGAATTCGCGTCAGGTCGAACTCAGTCATCTCATCGTTAAAGACATGACGCAGATCGTAACCGGTAAGAAAGCGGTTAAGTTTGGGGAATTTGTCGATGATTAATTGGCGTTGCTGACGGCAGCGTTGATAAACCGTTTTATAGATACGCCCGATAGCGGTATTGGTTTTACCCAGCGTTTCTGCCAGTTCGACGGGTAAAGGTTGCGTATCGAGAATATCGCCCCCCAACAACACCGCCCGCACGCCGAGCACGTGATCTGACGTTTTGCCATAGACCAGCGAGCCCTGACCGGAAGCATCGGTATTGATCATCCCGCCGAGCGTTGCCCGGTTGCTGGTTGAAAGTTCCGGCGCAAAAAAGTAACCGAACGGTTTCAGGTACTGGTTAAGCTGATCTTTAATTACCCCCGCTTCAACGCGCACCCAGCCCTCTTCAGGGTTAATTTCGATGATGCGGTTCATATGGCGGGACATATCAACAATAATCCCCAGGTTGAGCGCCTGACCGTTTGTGCCAGTACCGCCACCGCGCGGGGTGAAGATCAGCGATGAATAGCGTTCTTGCGCAGCCAGACGAGCGATTAATGCCACATCTGCGGTCGAACGCGGAAATACCACTGCATCGGGGAGAAGTTGGTAAATACTGTTGTCGGTCGACATTGTCAGACGATCGGCATAACTTGTCGCCGTATCGCCGGTAAACCCCTGCTGCTCCAGCTCTTGCAAAAAATTAAGCACCAGTTGAACGACGCCGGGTGCCTGAGAAATCTGTGGAATCATTATATTGACCCTTTCCTGCGGTCTGTGATGTAGGTCGATACACAGTTCTTTCAGGCTGCTGCAATAGCGCACTGAAAGGTGATGTGTGTTTACTCTATGGATTTCGAGTTGCGGGAAGGCGGCAAGCGAGTGAACGCCAGGAGCTTACAAAAGTAAGTGACTGGGGTGAACGAACGTAGCCGCAGCACATGCAACTTGAAATACGACGAGTAAACCGTTTGCGTGTTGCCTGAATTGTTGTACCACATTTTTTTCTTACACGCCCATCAGAATTAAGGGCAGAATCGGCCTGTTAAAAACCGCTGAAATTGCTCATCATTATGCAGGTGAGTTTCGCGTGTTCACGTCGCGTCGACGATTTGACGCACAAAAAAGGTGAAAAGTAGTTATGGTAAATGTTCGTCAGCCCAGGGATGTCGCACAAATTCTGCTTTCGGTGCTGTTTTTAGCCATCATGATTGTGGCATGTCTGTGGATTGTTCAACCCTTCGTTCTCGGCTTTGCGTGGGCCGGTACGGTGGTGATCGCTACCTGGCCGGTATTGTTACGCTTGCAAAAGATCATGTTTGGTCGCCGTTCGCTCGCCGTTCTGGTGATGACGCTGTTATTAGTGATGGTGTTTATCATCCCTATTGCCTTATTGGTTAACAGTATCGTCGATGGCAGTGGGCCGTTGATTAAAGCCATTTCCAGCGGCGACATGACGTTACCCGATCTGGCGTGGCTTAATACCATTCCGGTGATTGGCGCGAAGCTGTATGCAGGCTGGCACAATTTGCTGGATATGGGGGGTACGGCGATCATGGCGAAAGTCCGTCCTTATATTGGCACCACCACCACCTGGTTTGTTGGGCAGGCGGCGCATATCGGGCGATTTATGGTGCATTGTGCGCTCATGCTTCTCTTCAGCGCCCTGCTGTACTGGCGCGGTGAACAGGTAGCGCAAGGCATTCGCCATTTTGCAACTCGTCTGGCAGGCGTTCGCGGTGATGCCGCAGTCCTGCTGGCGGCGCAGGCTATCCGTGCGGTGGCGCTGGGCGTGGTGGTAACGGCGTTGGTGCAGGCGGTTCTTGGCGGTATCGGTTTGGCGGTATCCGGCGTTCCTTACGCAACGCTGCTGACGGTGTTAATGATCCTCTCCTGCCTTGTCCAGCTTGGCCCGCTGCCGGTGTTGATTCCGGCGATTATCTGGCTCTACTGGACCGGTGATACCACCTGGGGCACGGTATTGCTGGTGTGGAGTGGTGTGGTTGGCACACTGGATAACGTGATTCGCCCGATGTTAATTCGCATGGGTGCCGATTTACCGCTGATCCTGATCCTCTCCGGTGTTATCGGTGGTTTGATTGCCTTCGGGATGATCGGTCTGTTTATTGGTCCGGTTCTGTTAGCCGTTTCCTGGCGTCTGTTTGCCGCGTGGGTGGAAGAAGTCCCGCCACCGACTGACCAGCCGGAAGAAATTCTCGAAGAACTGGGCGAAATTGAAAAGCCGAATAAGTAACTCTCTCATCAGGCGGCTCTGCCGCCTGATTGTTAACCATCGCTAATTGATATTTCATTTCTCAACCTCGTATTTCCCCGCTTACCTCCATTCAGCTGGTAGTACCTGTCGCAAATTCTTTACAGTTTTTAAACTAATGAGACGAATCTGATCGACGCAAAAAGTCCGTATGCCTACTATTAGCTCACGGTTATAAATCAACATATTGATTTATAAGTATGGAAATCCCCTGAGTGAAACAACGAATTGCTGTGTGTAGTCTTTGCCCATCTCCCACGATGGGCTTTTTTTTAACATTTTTCCGTTTACTTATCTCGCCATTCATTCTTTCCAATAATGTTGCACAAGATACTGTGACTCTCTTCAAGCCGTTAGCTGGCTGATAATGTTATTTATATTTTATTCTATTTTTTGATGCAGCGATTACCTATGAACGCTTATGAACTCCAGGCACTACGCCATATTTTTGCCATGACTGTTGATGAATGCGCGACCTGGATTGCCCAGACAGGTGACAGCGAAAGCTGGCGGCACTGGGAAAATGGCAAAAGCGCCATTCCTGATAGCGTCGTTGAAAAATTGCTGGCTATGCGTCAGCAAAGAAAAAAACATCTTCACACCATCATAGAGAAAATAAATAACCGCATCGGCAATAACACCATGCGCTTCTTCCCTGATTTAACCGCGTTTCAACGTGTCTACCCTGACGGCGATTTTATTGACTGGAAGATTTATCAATCAGTAGCCGCTGAGTTATATGCGCACAACCTTGAGCGTCTTTGTTGACATTTTAACGGGAATCAATAGCCATTATTACAAGAATAATGACCGGATATTGACGCAATATCGTCACATTTTTTAAAGCAAAGTTGCTAAGTGGATCTTATGAAAAGTCCCTATCTCCCTACCGCGCTGGGGTTGTATTTCAATTACCTGGTACATGGTATGGGCGTCATTTTGATGACTCTGAATATGGCCTCGCTGGAGACGCTTTGGCATACCAATGCGGCAGGTGTCTCGATTGTTATCTCATCATTAGGCATTGGTCGATTAAGCGTCCTGTTTCTTTCTGGCTTATTATCCGATCGCTTCGGTCGACGACCGTTTATCATTCTCGGTATGTGCTGCTATATCGCCTTCTTTTTTGGCATCCTGCACACCAATAACATTATTATCGCTTATGTTTTTGGTTTTCTGGCCGGAATGGCAAACAGTTTTCTCGATGCAGGCACTTATCCCAGCCTGATGGAAGCCTTTCCTCATTCGCCGGGTACAGCCAATATTTTAATTAAAGCCTTTGTTTCCAGCGGGCAATTTTTATTGCCGCTAATCATCAGCCTGTTAGTGTGGGCCGAACTGTGGTTTGGTTGGTCTTTTATGATTGCCGCAGGCATTATGATTATTAACGGTCTATTTTTATGCCGCTGTACATTTCCACCGCATCCGGGTCGTCGCTTACCGGCAGTAAATAAAACAACCACTTCTGCGAGGCATCGCTGCTCAATAATCGATTTAGCCAGTTATACCTTATATGGCTATATCTCAATGGCAACGTTTTATCTGGTCAGCCAGTGGCTGGCACAATACGGGCAATTTGTCGCTGGCATGTCATACACAATGTCGATCAAATTACTCAGCATCTACACCGTGGGATCGCTGCTTTGCGTATTTATTAGTGCACCGCTCATTCGTAAAGCGATTCACCCGACAACATTGTTGATGCTGTACACTTTTATCTCATTTATTGCCCTGCTCACCGTTTGCCTGTATCCCATATTTTATGTGGTAATAACATTCGCTTTCGTTATTGGTTTTACCTCTGCTGGAGGCGTTGTACAAATTGGCCTGACGTTAATGGCTGAGCGTTTTCCCTACGCTAAAGGTAAAGCTACGGGTATTTATTACAGTGCGGGAAGTATTGCAACCTTTACCATTCCGTTGATTACGGCTCATCTATCACAAAGAAGTATTGCCGATATTATGTGGTTCGATACCGCCATCGCTGCCGTCGGATTTTTACTGGCGCTGTTTATTGGCTTACGCAGCCACAAGGAAACACAACATCCATCGCTAAAAGAAAATGTCGCTACGGATGGGTAATGCAATATTCTTTTCAGGACATGCAAGATCTTACGGATAAATTAATCTTTCTGCGCTAATTAGGGGAAATCACGGTCAAAAACAAACTATCTCATGCAATATACCTGGAAACATAAACTTTATGCCATGTACCCAGGGAAAATCATCTTCAGTATAGTGATTATGAAAACCGTCGAAGAACAATACGTACGGTAACAAAATTATCTTTCAGCAAGGAGCTGTGAAAATGTCTCAAAATAAGGCTTTCAGCACGCCATTTATCCTGGCTGTTCTTTGTATTTACTTCAGTTATTTCCTGCACGGCATTAGTGTTATTACACTTGCACAGAACATGTCAACTTTGGCAGAAAAATTTTCGACTGACAACGCGGGTATTGCTTATTTAATTTCTGGTATTGGCCTGGGTCGCCTGATCAGTATTTTATTCTTCGGTGTGATCTCCGACAAATTTGGTCGGCGAGCGGTAATATTAATGGCAGTCGCCATGTATCTGTTGTTCTTCTTTGGTATTCCCGCTTGCCCGAATTTAACTCTCGCTTACTGTCTGGCAGTGTGCGTAGGTATCGCTAACTCGGCGCTGGATACCGGTGGTTACCCGGCGTTAATGGAATGCTTTCCGAAAGCCTCCGGGTCGGCGGTAATACTGGTTAAAGCAATGGTGTCATTCGGGCAAATGTTCTATCCAATGCTGGTGAGTTATATGCTGCTGAATAACATCTGGTACGGCTATGGGCTGATTATTCCGGGCATCCTGTTTGTACTGATCACGCTGATGCTGTTGAAAAGCAAATTCCCCAGCCAATTAGTGGACGCCAGCGTTGCTAATGAATTACCGCAAATGAACAGTAAACCGTTAGTCTGGCTGGAAGGTGTTTCATCGGTACTGTTCGGTGTCGCCGCATTCTCGACCTTTTATGTAATTGTGGTGTGGATGCCCAAATATGCAATGGCATTTGCTGGTATGTCGGAAGCCGAGGCATTAAAAACCATCTCTTATTACAGTATGGGTTCGCTGGTCTGTGTCTTTATTTTTGCCGCGCTACTGAAAAAAATAGTACGCCCCATCTGGGCTAACGTATTTAACTCTGCACTGGCAACGGTAACTGCTGCTATTATCTATCTCTACCCTTCTCCGCTAGTGTGTAATGCCGGAGCCTTTGTTATCGGTTTCTCAGCAGCTGGCGGCATTTTACAACTCGGCGTTTCGGTCATGTCGGAGTTTTTCCCCAAAAGCAAAGCCAAAGTTACCAGTATTTATATGATGATGGGAGGCCTGGCAAACTTTGTTATTCCTCTGATTACTGGTTATCTGTCAAATATCGGCCTGCAATATATCATCGTTCTCGATTTTACTTTCGCGCTGCTGGCTCTGATTACCGCGATTATTGTTTTCATTCGCTATTACCGCGTATTCATTATTCCCCAAAATGATATCCGGTTAGGTGAGCGTTATTTTAAACACAATTAAGCACAGAGGTTAAAGGAGTTAATTATGGATGTTACTGCTAAATACGAATTGATTGGACTGATGGCCTATCCTATCCGCCATAGTTTATCGCCTGAAATGCAAAATAAAGCTTTAGAAAAAGCAGGATTACCATTTACCTATATGGCCTTTGAGGTGGATAACGATAGCTTTGCCGGTGCGATTGAAGGATTAAAAGCCTTAAAAATGCGCGGTACCGGTGTGTCGATGCCGAACAAACAACTGGCGTGTGAATATGTTGATGAATTAACGCCTGCGGCGAAACTGGTGGGCGCCATCAATACCATCGTTAATGATAACGGCTACCTGCGCGGTTATAACACCGACGGCACAGGCCATATTCGCGCCATTAAAGAGAGCGGTTTTGATATCAAAGGCAAAACGATGGTGCTGTTAGGTGCCGGTGGCGCCTCAACGGCAATTGGCGCGCAGGGGGCGATTGAAGGGTTAAAAGAAATTAAACTCTTTAACCGTCGGGATGAGTTTTTTGATAAAGCCCTCGCCTTCGCGCAACGGGTCAACGAAAACACCGATTGCGTCGTCACAGTTACGGATCTCGCCGATCAACAGGCCTTTGCCGAGGCGCTGGCTTCTGCTGACATTTTAACCAACGGCACCAAAGTGGGTATGAAACCTCTTGAGAATGAATCATTAGTTAATGATATCAGCTTGTTACATCCAGGACTTCTGGTCACTGAATGCGTATATAACCCGCATATGACGAAGTTATTGCAGCAGGCGCAACAAGCGGGTTGCAAAACGATTGATGGATACGGCATGTTGTTGTGGCAAGGGGCTGAACAGTTCACGTTATGGACTGGCAAAGATTTCCCTCTGGAATATGTTAAACAGGTCATGGGGTTCGGCGCCTGACAGGCTGACCGCGTGCAGAAAGGGTAAGAAATGAAAACCGTAACTGTAAAAGATCTCGTCATTGGCACGGGCGCACCAAAAATCATCGTCTCGCTGATGGCGAAAGATATCGCCAGCGTGAAGTCTGAAGCTCTCGTCTATCGTGAAGCAGACTTTGATATTCTGGAGTGGCGCGTGGATCACTTTGCCGACCTCTCCTGCGTAGAGTCGGTCATGGCAGCGGCAAAAGCTATCCGCGAGGTAATGCCGGAAAAACCACTGCTGTTTACCTTCCGCAGTGCCAAAGAAGGCGGCGAGCAGGCGATTTCCACCGAGGCTTATATTGCACTCAATCGCGCAGCCATCGACAGCGGTCTGGTCGATATGATCGATCTGGAGTTATTTACCGGCGATGATCAGGTTAAAGAAACCGTCGCCTACGCCCATGCGCATGATGTGAAAGTTGTCATGTCCAACCATGACTTTCATAAAACACCGGAGGCCGAAGAAATCATCGCCCGTCTGCGCAAAATGCAGTCCTTCGACGCTGATATTCCCAAAATTGCGCTGATGCCACAAAGCACCAGCGATGTGCTGACGTTACTTGCCGCGACCCTGGAGATGCAGGAACAGTATGCCGATCGTCCAATCATTACGATGTCGATGGCAAAAACTGGCGTAATTTCCCGTCTGGCGGGTGAAGTTTTCGGTTCGGCGGCAACCTTTGGCGCAGTAAAAAAAGCCTCTGCCCCTGGGCAAATATCAGTGAATGATTTGCGCACAGTATTAACTATTTTGCATCAGGCATAATCAATAACATTCCGGCGGGAACACCCTCACCCGCCGAAATAAAAACAAGTGTTTTAAGAGTATTTAATAAAAATATTCCGTGGATACCTGCGCGCTATTTTTTCTGGCTGGCGCAGGGAAATTCACACCTGAATCAGGAAAAAATAATGAAACCTGTAAAACCACCTCGTATTAATGGACGAGTGCCGGTCCTGTCGGCACAGGAAGCGGTGAATTATATTCCCGACGAAGCAACGCTTTGTGTCTTAGGCGCTGGCGGCGGTATTCTGGAAGCCACCACATTAATTACTGCTCTTGCTGATAAATATAAACAGACTCAAACGCCACGTAATTTATCAATTATTAGCCCTACGGGGCTTGGCGATCGCGCCGACCGTGGTATTAGTCCGCTGGCGCAAGAAGGCCTGGTGAAATGGGCATTATGCGGTCACTGGGGACAATCGCCGCGTATTTCTGATCTCGCAGAACATAATAAAATTATTGCTTATAACTATCCACAAGGCGTACTTACACAAACCTTACGCGCCGCCGCTGCTCACCAGCCAGGTATTATTAGTGATATTGGTATTGGTACATTCGTCGACCCTCGTCAACAAGGCGGCAAACTTAATGAAGTGACCAAAGAAGACCTGATTAAACTGGTCGAGTTTGATAATAAAGAATATCTCTATTACAAAGCGATTGCGCCGGATATCGCCTTTATTCGCGCCACCACCTGCGACAGCGAAGGCTATGCCACCTTTGAAGATGAAGTGATGTATCTCGACGCGCTGGTCATTGCTCAGGCGGTGCACAATAACGGCGGTATCGTAATGATGCAGGTGCAGAAAATGGTTAAGAAAGCCACGCTGCATCCGAAGGCGGTGCGTATTCCGGGCTACCTGGTAGATATTGTCGTTGTCGATCCGGATCAAACCCAGTTGTATGGCGGCGCACCAGTTAACCGTTTTATTTCTGGCGACTTCACCCTTGATGACAGTACCAAACTTAGTCTGCCGCTTAATCAGCGTAAATTAGTTTCACGGCGCGCACTATACGAAATGCGTAAAGGTGCGGTCGGTAATGTCGGCGTCGGTATTGCCGATGGCATTGGTCTGGTCGCCCGGGAAGAAGGATGTGCTGATGACTTTATTCTGACTGTGGAAACGGGTCCGATTGGCGGTATTACCTCGCAAGGTATCGCCTTTGGCGCAAATGTTAATACCCGCGCCATTCTGGATATGACGTCCCAGTTCGATTTTTACCACGGCGGTGGTCTGGATGTTTGTTATTTGAGTTTTGCCGAAGTGGACCAGTACGGTAACGTCGGCGTACATAAATTCAATGGCAAAATCATGGGCACCGGCGGATTTATTGATATCAGCGCCACCTCGAAGAAAATTATTTTCTGTGGCACGTTAACCGCAGGAAGTTTAAAAACAGAAATTTCCGACGGTAAATTAAATATCGTTCAGGAAGGACGGGTGAAGAAATTTATCCGTGAACTACCGGAAATCACGTTTAGTGGAAAAATTGCTCTTGAACGGGGACTGGATGTTCGTTATATCACTGAACGCGCCGTATTCACGCTGAAAGAAGATGGTCTGCATTTAATCGAAATCGCTCCCGGTGTCGATTTACAAAAAGATATTCTCGACAAAATGGATTTCACCCCAGTTATTTCGCCAGAACTCAAACTAATGGACGAAAGATTATTTATCGATGCGGCGATGGGTTTTGTCCTGCCTGAAGCGGCTCATTAACAGGAGTATAACGATGGATTTTTCTTTAACTGAAGAACAAGAACTGCTGTTGGCCAGTATTCGCGAGTTGATTACGACTAACTTCCCGGAAGAGTATTTCCGCACCTGCGATCAAAACGGGACATATCCGCGTGAGTTTATGCGGGCGCTGGCGGATAACGGTATTTCCATGCTTGGCGTGCCGGAAGAATTTGGCGGTATCCCTGCGGATTACGTCACCCAAATGCTGGCGCTGATGGAAGTGTCAAAATGCGGTGCTCCAGCGTTTTTGATTACCAACGGTCAGTGTATTCACAGTATGCGCCGCTTCGGTTCTGCAGAGCAGCTACGTAAAACGGCAGAAAGCACCCTGGAAACGGGTGATCCCGCCTATGCCCTGGCATTGACGGAACCGGGCGCTGGCTCAGACAACAACAGCGCCACCACCACTTACACGCGTAAAAATGGCAAGGTTTATATCAACGGACAGAAAACCTTTATTACCGGCGCGAAAGAGTATCCGTACATGCTGGTGCTGGCGCGCGATCCGCAACCGAAAGATCCGAAAAAAGCCTTCACCCTTTGGTGGGTCGACTCCGGTAAGCCTGGTATTAAGATCAACCCACTGCATAAAATCGGCTGGCATATGCTCAGCACCTGCGAAGTTTATCTCGACAACGTAGAGGTTGAAGAGAGCGACATGGTGGGCGAAGAAGGAATGGGCTTCCTCAATGTGATGTACAACTTTGAGATGGAGCGCCTGATCAACGCCGCACGCAGCACCGGCTTTGCCGAATGCGCCTTCGAAGATGCAGCCCGCTATGCCAACCAGCGTGTCGCTTTTGGTAAGCCGATTGGGCATAACCAGATGCTCCAGGAAAAACTGGCGCTGATGGCGATTAAGATCGACAACATGCGCAACATGGTGCTGAAAGTGGCATGGCAAGCTGACCAGCATCAGTCACTGCGCACCAGCGCGGCGCTGGCAAAACTGTACTGCGCACGTACCGCGATGGAAGTTATTGATGATGCGATTCAAATCATGGGCGGTCTGGGCTATACCGATGAAGCGCGCGTTTCCCGCTTCTGGCGTGATGTCCGCTGTGAACGTATCGGCGGCGGTACAGACGAAATTATGATTTACGTGGCAGGTCGGCAGATCCTGAAAGATTATCAGAACAAATAATCTGCAGGCGGCGCAGCTTCTTGCAAAACTGCGCCGCCAGATTTATCCGGCAAGACTTACGGGTTGAGGAAATTCAGAAAAGGTCTCTTGTTCCGCAAAACAGTTTTTAAATTGCCTGCGGTAATCACTGGGCGAACAGCCGACATGGCGCAAAAACAGTTTGGCGAAGTGATCGACATTTTCATAACCCACACGCCAGGAGATCTCTGCCTGTGATAAATCAGTATTAGTCAGCAGCCATTTTGCTTCCGTCATACGCCGTTGAATAACATAATTAATAGGGGAAATTCGATATTCTTTAGTAAATTCATGACAAATATAGCTGACGCTGGCACGAAACTTTTTCGATAACTGTTCCAGGGTGATTTTTTCGCGATAGTTATTATTCAGGTAGAAGAGAATATCTTTTATCAGAACATCTTTTTTAATATACCCCTGCTCCGAACGATATGCATTTTTAAAATTTTCGTAGTAAAGAATTGCTAATGTATAGGCAAATGCGTCCCATAACGAAGATATCTGACTATTTTTACTTTGCGGCAAAATCACGCTTAACTCATTAAATAAGGTTTTAATGACCTCTTTTCCCTGCCCTGCGGCAATTACCGGACATGAATGCGGTTGCAGAAGCTGGTTTTCCTCTGCCCCCTGAAACTGAAAACCGTACAGCGCACAGGTACAGGTCGTTGCTGGATCGTTGACATCAGAAGCCACCGCATGAAGTCTGCCGCGTTCTATCACCACAATGTCATCGGCATGGGCTACATATAACGAGGAGTCAATGGTAAACCTTGCCACCCCTTTCTTGACATAAATCAGCTCAGTTTCATTGTCATGAACGTGATGTCCAGACTCCCATTTGGGATCATCGCTAAATGCAAAACGTGAAAGCCGTGGCGTTTTTCCAGAGACAAACAGCGTTTCGCTGGCATTATCAAAACAGCGTTGATACATGACAACCTCCCTATCCATGAGCAAGCAAAAGCAATATATGCCGGATAAAATACGGCGTGTATTGCGGTTATACAACCGCGTTTAGCGAGAGCTAAACAAGATTATTTACACCGAATGCAAGATTGTACGGTCATGGCATAACAATATTGCCGCTAACTGCACTTTTGTTTTAGCGATCGCATTTTTTTTGCAAGATTGTTGGCAAGGAAAACAGCTTGCTCCGTCGAAAACCCCGCACTGCTATCGCACACTATTTTCAGGCCATTTTTACCTTCCATCGGAGATGGTTCCGTATGCGACCCACAGGAGAAATCATGAAAATAATAACCTGCTTTAAGCTGGTGCCTGAAGAACAGGACATTGTTGTCACTCCCGAATACACCCTTAATTTCGACAATGCCGACGCCAAAATCAGCCAGTTCGATCTCAATGCCATTGAAGCTGCAAGCCAGCTCGCAACGGATGACGACGAGATAGCCGCGCTGACGGTTGGCGGTTCGTTGTTGCAGAACTCAAAAGTGCGCAAAGACGTGTTATCACGCGGGCCACATAGTCTTTATATGGTGCAGGATGCCCAACTTGAACACGCGCTGCCCGTCGATACCGCAAAGGCGCTGGCAACCGCAGCAGAAAAAATCGGCTTTGATGTACTGATCTTTGGTGAAGGTTCCGGCGATCTCTATGCCCAGCAGGTCGGTCTGCTGGTGGGGGAAATATTGCAACTTCCGGTGATTAATGCGGTGAGTGCCATTGCGCGTCAGGGCGATACACTGGTGGCTGAACGCACACTCGAAGAGGAAGTTGAGGTTATTGCACTCTCGCTTCCCGCCGTACTTTGCGTCACGTCTGATATCAACGTTCCACGTATCCCCTCCATGAAAGCCATTCTCGGTGCAGGCAAAAAACCGGTGAACCAGTGGCAGGCGAGTGATATCGGCTGGAGCCAGAGCGCGCCACTTGCTGAACTGACCGGCATTCGCGTACCGCCACAAACAGAACGTAAACACATCATTCTCGATAACGATTCGCCGGAAGCGATTGCCGAGCTGGCGGAACACCTGAAGAAAGCCCTGAACTAAAGCCTACGGAGAAGAAACGATGAGTCAATTAAACAACGTCTGGGTCTTTAGCGATAATCCTGAACGTTATGCCGAACTGTTTGGCGGCGCGCAGCAATGGGGACAACAGGTGTATGCCATTGTGCAAAATGCCGACCAGGCGCAGGCGGTTATGCCTTATGGCCCAAAATGTATTTATGTTCTTGAGCAAAACGCTGCGCTGCAACGCACTGAAAATTACGCTGAAAGCATTGCTGCCCTGCTTAAAGATAAACACCCCGCTATGTTGCTAATGGCCGCGACAAAACGCGGTAAAGCTCTGGCAGCACGGTTAAGTGTGCAACTGAATGCAGCGCTCGTAAACGATGCCACAGCAGTGGATGTTGTCGATGGTCACATTTACGCCGAGCACCGTATGTATGGCGGGTTAGCGTTCGCTCAGGAAAAAATCACCAGCCCGCTGGCGATAATTACCCTTGCGCCCGGTGTTCAGGAACCGTGCACGAGCAATGCTTCTCATCAATGCCCGATTGAAACGGTGCCTTACGTTGCCCCGCGTCATGAAATTCTCTGTCGCGAACGCCGCGCTAAAGCGGCAAGCAGTGTGGATCTGAGTAAAGCGAAACGCGTGGTCGGCGTCGGGCGTGGTCTGGCGGCTCAGGATGATCTGAAAATGGTTCACGAACTGGCGGCGGCGCTGAATGCTGAAGTCGGCTGCTCACGCCCGATTGCCGAAGGCGAGAACTGGATGGAACGTGAACGTTATATCGGCGTCTCCGGCGTGTTGCTGAAATCCGATCTCTACCTGACGCTGGGGATTTCCGGGCAGATCCAGCATATGGTCGGCGGCAACGGCGCAAAAGTGATTGTCGCCATCAATAAAGATAAAAACGCGCCAATCTTTAACTATGCCGACTACGGTCTGGTGGGCGATATCTACAACGTCGTCCCTGCCCTGATTAGCCATTTGAATCGCTAATTCCTTTTCAACCACATATCCCGCTGTTAACGCAGCGGGAAGGGAGCATAACGCATGTCGGATGACAAATTTGATGCCATTGTGGTCGGTGCGGGCGTTGCCGGTAGCGTTGCCGCACTGGTGATGGCGCGAGCCGGACTGGATGTCCTGGTGATAGAACGCGGTGACAGCGCCGGATGCAAGAATATGACTGGCGGGCGTCTTTATGCCCACACGCTTGAGGCTATTATTCCCGGCTTTGCTGCATCTGCGCCGGTTGAACGCAAGGTCACACGCGAGAAAATCTCCTTCTTAACCGAAGAGAGCGCCGTTACCCTCGATTTTCACCGTGAGCAACCGGATGCCCCGCAGCAAGCGTCTTATACCGTATTGCGCAACCGCCTCGATCCGTGGCTGATGGAACAAGCAGAACAGGCAGGTGCACAGTTTATCCCGGGCGTTCGCGTCGATGCGCTGGTTCGCGAAGGAAACAAGGTCACTGGCGTCCAGGCCGGGGATGATATTCTCGAAGCGAATGTGGTGATTCTGGCTGATGGCGTTAACTCAATTCTTGGTCGTTCGCTGGGAATGGTTCCCGCCTCCGATCCGCATCATTACGCTGTTGGTGTTAAAGAGGTCATTGGCCTCACGCCAGAACAAATCAACGATCGCTTTAACGTTACCGACAATGAAGGCGCCGCCTGGCTGTTTGCCGGTTCTCCTTCTGACGGATTAATGGGCGGCGGATTCCTTTATACCAATCACGACTCCGTATCGTTGGGTCTGGTCTGCGGATTGGGTGATATCGCCCATGCGCAAAAAAGCGTGCCGCAAATGCTGGAAGATTTTAAACAGCACCCCGCCATACGCCCGCTAATTAGCGGTGGCAAACTGCTTGAATATTCCGCGCATATGGTGCCGGAAGGTGGTCTGGCGATGGTGCCGCAACTGGTTAACGATGGTGTGATGATCGTCGGTGACGCCGCCGGTTTCTGCCTCAATCTGGGCTTTACGGTTCGCGGGATGGATTTAGCCATCGCGTCGGCACAGGCTGCAGCCACAACGGTGATTGCCGCCAAAGAACGCGCGGATTTCTCCACCAGCAGTCTGGCGCAATACAAACGTGAGCTGGAACAGAGTTGCGTCATGCGCGATATGCAGCATTTTCGCAAAATCCCGGCACTGATGGAAACCCCGCGCCTGTTTAGCCAATACCCGCGCATGGTCGCCGACATCATGAACGATATGTTCACCATCGACGGCAAACCTAACCAGCCGGTGCGCAAGATGATCATGGGACATGCGAAGAAAATCGGGCTGATCAACTTGCTCAAAGATGGCATTAAGGGAGCAACCGCACTATGAGCCAGAATGCTACGGTTAATGTTGACGTCAAATTAGGCGTCAATAAATTCCATGTTGATGAGGGACATCCGCACATCATTCTGGCGGCAAACCCTGATATCAATGAATTTCGTAAATTAATGAAAGCCTGCCCGGCCGGACTTTATAAACAGGATGAGGCGGGAAATATTCATTTTGATTCTGCCGGTTGTCTCGAATGCGGAACCTGTCGGGTGCTTTGCGGCAACACTATCCTCGAACAATGGCAATACCCTGCTGGCACTTTCGGTATTGATTTCCGCTACGGTTAATCACGCATCCCACAGGCCCGCACATCGGGCCTGACGTTTTGTTTCGAGAGTCCAAAATGAAAGTGACATTAACGTTTAACGCGCAGCGTCGTGCAGCCTATCGGCAGCAAGGGTTATGGGGTGATGCTTCGCTGGCCGATTACTGGCAGCAGACCGCTCGTGCGATGCCAGACAAAATTGCCGTGGTCGATAATCATGGCGCAGCGTACACCTATAGCGCGCTCGATCAGGCCGCGAGCTGTCTGGCAAACTGGATGCTGGCGAACGGTATTGAAACCGGCGATCGCGTCGCATTTCAACTGCCCGGCTGGTGTGAATTTACCGTTATCTATCTCGCCTGCCTGAAAACCGGCGCAGTTTCCGTGCCGTTGTTGCCTTCCTGGCGAGAAGCGGAACTGGTGTGGGTGCTCAATAAGTGCCAGGCCAAAATGTTTTTTGCCCCGACGTTGTTTAAACAAACGCGTCCGGTAGATTTAATCCTGCCGCTGCAAAATCAGCTTCCACATCTGCAACAAATTGTCGGCGTGGACAAACTGGCTCCCGCCACATCGTCTCTCTCGTTAAGCCAGATTATTACCGATAATACCCCGCTGATGACGGCGATATCGGTTCACGGCGATGAATTAGCGGCGGTGCTGTTTACCTCCGGAACTGAAGGTATGCCAAAGGGCGTGATGCTGACACATAATAATATTCTCGCCAGCGAACGGGCATATTGTGCGCGGCTGAATCTGACCTGGCTGGATGTTTTTATGATGCCGGCACCGCTGGGTCATGCGACAGGTTTTCTGCATGGCGTAACGGCGCCGTTTTTGGTAGGCGCACGGAGCGTCTTGTTAGATATTTTCACCCCTGAAACCTGTCTCTCGTTGCTTGAGCAACAACGTTGCACCTGTATGCTCGGCGCAACGCCATTTGTCTATGACCTTTTGAATTTACTGGAAAAACAGCCCGCAGATCTTTCTGCGCTGCGTTTCTTTCTTTGCGGTGGCACCACGATCCCCAAAAAAGTGGCGCGAGAATGCCAACAACGCGGCATTAAATTGTTAAGTGTTTATGGCTCCACAGAAAGCTCGCCGCACGCGGTGGTGAATCTCGACGATCCGTTGTCGCGCTTTATGCATACCGATGGTTACGCTGCCGCTGGCGTGGAAATCAAAGTCGTCGATGACGCACGCAAGACCTTACCGGCCGGTTGTGAAGGTGAAGAGGCCTCGCGCGGCCCCAATGTGTTTATGGGTTATTTTGATGAACCTGAATTAACCGCCCGTGCGCTGGATGATAAAGGCTGGTATTACAGTGGCGATCTCTGTTGTATGGATGAGGCGGGTTATATAAAAATAACCGGACGCAAGAAAGATATTATTGTCCGTGGCGGAGAAAATATTAGCAGCCGTGAAGTAGAGGATATATTGTTACAGCATCCCAAAATTCATGATGCCTGCGTAGTTGCGATGCCCGATGAACGCTTAGGCGAACGCTCGTGTGCTTATATTGTATTAAAATCGCCACATCATTCATTATCGCTGGAAGATGTGGTGGCATTTTTTAGCCGTAAACGGGTAGCGAAATATAAATACCCTGAACATATTGTGATAACTGAAAAGTTACCCCGCACTGCATCCGGTAAAATACAAAAATTTTTGCTCAGAAAAGATATTATTCAGCGATTAACCGAGGGTTATTGCGCAATTACTGAATAAGACCCGTTTCCGCAAATAGCTAACCCCGGCGACATATTGTCGCCGGGGTTATATTTTATTTCTTCAGTTCAGCCAGACTTAACCAGGTTTGCACTACGGTGTCCGGGTTCAGAGACAGGCTGTCGATCCCCTCTTCCATCAACCATGCGGCAAAGTCTTCGTGGTCAGACGGCCCCTGACCGCAAATCCCGACGTATTTGCCCTGTTTCTTCGCGGCACGGATCGCCATCGACAACAGTGCTTTCACGGCATCGTTGCGCTCATCAAACAGTTCAGACACCACGCCGGAGTCACGATCCAGGCCAAGAGCCAGCTGCGTCATGTCGTTTGAGCCGATAGAGAAGCCGTCGAAATATTCGAGGAACTGTTCTGCCAGCAAGGCGTTGGACGGAATTTCACACATCATGATGATCTTCAGCCCGTTCTCACCACGTTTCAGCCCCTGACGCGCCAGTTCTTCAACCACCGCTTTCGCCTGGTCAACGGTACGCACGAACGGGATCATGATCTCAACGTTGGTTAACCCCATGTCGTTGCGCACACGTTTCACCGCTTCACACTCCAGCGCGAAGCAGTCGCGGAAGCTATCAGAAACGTAGCGACCGGCGCCACGGAAGCCCAGCATCGGGTTCTCTTCATGCGGCTCGTAACGCTCGCCACCGACCAGGTTTGCATATTCGTTGGATTTAAAATCAGAGAGACGGACAATGACGCGCTTCGGATAAAACGCAGCGCCCAGCGTCGCGATCCCTTCAGTCAGACGACCAACGTAAAATTCACGCGGGGAATCAAAGCCTTTCATCATCTCGCGGATTTCGTTTTGCAACTGCGGTTCCTGGTCGTCAAACTCAAGCAGTGCGCGCGGGTGAACGCCAATCATGCGGTTGATGATAAATTCCAGGCGCGCCAGACCTACGCCTTCATTTGGCAGACAGGCAAAGTCAAACGCACGATCCGGGTTACCGACGTTCATCATCACTTTCAGCGGCAGATCCGGCATGGTTTCCACGCTGGAGCTTTTCACGCTAAATTCCAGCAACTCAGCATAAACGTAACCGGTGTCGCCTTCAGCGCAGGAAACGGTGACCTTCTCACCGTCTTTCATCCGTTCAGTCGCATCGCCACACCCTACCACCGCCGGAATACCCAGTTCACGGGCGATGATCGCCGCGTGACAGGTACGTCCGCCACGGTTGGTGACGATGGCAGAGGCTTTCTTCATGATCGGTTCCCAGTCCGGGTCGGTCATGTCAGTGACCAGCACGTCGCCAGGTTCGATGCGGTTCATTTCGCTAATGTCATGGATGACTTTCACCGGCCCCGCGCCAATGCGATGACCGATAGCGCGGCCTTCGGCGATAATCTTGCCCTGTGAATGCAGCGTATAACGTTCCATGACCTGACCGCGTGAACGCACGGTTTCCGGACGTGCCTGCACAATAAACAGTTTGCCGGTGTGGCCATCTTTCGCCCACTCAATGTCCATCGGGCGACCGTAGTGTTTCTCAATTTGTACGGCCTGTTTTGCCAGTTCCTGCACTTCTTCGTTGGTCAGCGAGAAGATGTCACGTTGTTCCTGTGGCACATCTTCAATTTTAACCTGCTTGCCGTGCTCCTGAGTCGGCGCGTAGACCATGCGGATTTTTTTCGACCCCATGGTACGGCGCACGATAGCCGGGCGATTCGCCGCCAGCGTCGGTTTATGCACGTAAAACTCATCCGGGTTAACCGCGCCCTGCACAACCATCTCACCGAGACCCCATGCGGAAGTGATAAACACCACCTGGTCGAAACCGGATTCGGTATCAATGGAGAACATCACGCCAGAAGATGCGAGGTCGGAACGCACCATCCGCTGAACACCGGCTGAGAGCGCCACGCCACGGTGATCATACCCCTGGTGAACGCGATAAGAGATGGCGCGATCGTTAAACAGGGAAGCAAAGACATGCTTCACTGCCACCAGTACGGCGTCAAAACCCTGAACGTTGAGGAAGGTCTCCTGCTGACCGGCGAAGGAGGCGTCCGGCATGTCTTCTGCGGTGGCGGAGGAACGCACCGCAAAAGAGGCGTTTTCGTCATCGGCGGAAAGCTGTGCATAGGCTTCGCGGATGGCGTTTTCCAGCTCAGGCTGGAAGGGAGTGTCGATAATCCACTGGCGGATTTGCGCGCCTGCTTTCGCAAGCTGGGTAACATCGTCAATATCCGTTTTATCCAGCAGTTCATAAATGCGCTGGTTTACGCCGCTTTGATCCAGAAACTGGTTAAACGCATCGGCGGTGGTGGCGAAGCCATTCGGAACGGAAACGCCCATTCCGGAAAGGTTAGTAATCATTTCACCCAGGGAGGCATTTTTGCCCCCAACCCTGTCTACATCATTCATGCCGAGTTGGTTATACCAAAGCACCAGCGGTGACGAGCCATTGTTGGACATCGAACAATCCTTTTGTGATAAATGAACGGTTTGAGAAACACATTTCTGCGCATTTATCTTTGCATATTTAACCAGATGAAAAAAACGGTGAATCGTTCAAGCAAATATATTTTTTTACTTTTTAAGACTGATCCCAGCGTTGCGCAAATCTGTTATCTTCGATAATTCCCACATAAACCATCGGTATAAACGAAACCGAAAAATGAAATGCTGTTTTCATAAAAAATAAAATTAAAGGTTCATTTTATAAACCAGGCATAACGTTCTACGCTTCTGTACGTTTTTAATTTATGCTTTCATAGAATTATGTCTGCATCACGGGAAGAACAAAATGGATAATGCTGTTGATCGCCACGTTTTTTATATTTCTGATGGTACGGCAATAACTGCGGAGGTATTAGGACACGCAGTGATGTCGCAATTTCCCGTTACTATCAGCAGCATTACGCTGCCGTTTGTCGAAAATGAGAGCCGGGCGCGGGCGGTGAAAGACCAAATAGACGCGATTTATCAGCAAACAGGTGTGCGCCCACTGGTCTTCTACTCCATCGTGTTACCGGAAATTCGCGCCATCATCTTGCAAAGTGAAGGTTTTTGTCAGGATATCGTTCAGGCGCTGGTTGCCCCGCTACAACAAGAAATGAAGCTGGACCCGACACCGATTGCCCATCGAACCCACGGCCTGAATCCCAACAACCTTAATAAATATGATGCGCGCATTGCGGCGATTGATTACACCCTCGCTCATGATGACGGCATTTCGTTGCGAAATCTGGATCAGGCACAGGTGATCCTGCTCGGCGTTTCTCGTTGCGGTAAAACTCCCACCAGTCTGTATCTGGCGATGCAGTTTGGTATCCGCGCGGCAAACTACCCCTTTATTGCCGATGACATGGATAATCTGGTGCTTCCCGCGTCCCTTAAACCGCTACAGCATAAACTGTTCGGGCTAACCATCGACCCTGAGCGTCTGGCGGCTATTCGCGAAGAGCGTCGGGAAAACAGTCGCTATGCCTCGCTTCGTCAGTGTCGGATGGAAGTCGCGGAAGTAGAAGCGTTGTACCGTAAAAATCAGATCCCGTGGATCAACAGTACCAATTATTCGGTAGAAGAGATTGCCACCAAGATCCTCGATATCATGGGTCTTAGCCGGAGAATGTACTAGAAAACTAGTATAAGAGTTCGCTTTTTTGTTATTATGCCGTCAATTGAGCGAGGCGTAACCTGCCTCGCACTTGAAATCAGCAGGGATTGGTTTATCGTGATGCGCATCACTTCCCGGTAGTCCTGCCGTTGAAGCAACAAATTTCTGAGACTTGTAATGAACAGAACTGACGAACTCCGTACTGCGCGTATCGAGAGTCTGGTAACGCCCGCCGAACTCGCGCTACGGTATCCCGTAACGCCTGGCGTCGCCAGCCATGTCACCGATTCCCGCCGCAGAATTGAAAAAATACTGAATGGTGAAGACAAGCGACTGTTGGTCATTATTGGCCCCTGCTCGATCCACGATCTCACCGCTGCAATGGAGTACGCCACCCGTCTGCAGGCGCTGCGCAACCAGTACCAGTCACGGCTGGAAATCGTAATGCGCACCTATTTTGAAAAACCACGAACCGTTGTCGGCTGGAAAGGATTAATTTCCGATCCGGATTTAAACGGCAGCTATCGGGTAAATCACGGCCTCGAACTGGCGCGTAAGTTACTGTTGCAGGTAAATGAGCTGGGCGTTCCCACCGCGACCGAGTTTCTCGATATGGTGACCGGTCAGTTTATTGCTGACTTAATTAGCTGGGGCGCGATTGGCGCACGCACTACCGAAAGCCAGATCCACCGCGAAATGGCTTCCGCGCTCTCATGCCCGGTAGGCTTTAAAAATGGTACTGATGGCAACACGCGTATTGCCGTGGACGCGATTCGCGCGGCGCGCGCCAGCCATATGTTCCTCTCACCAGACAAAAACGGTCAGATGACCATCTATCAGACCAGCGGCAACCCGTATGGTCACATTATTATGCGCGGCGGCAAAAAGCCGAATTACCATGCCGATGATATCGCCGCCGCCTGCGATACGCTGCACGAGTTTGATTTACCTGAACATCTGGTAGTGGATTTCAGCCACGGCAATTGCCAGAAGCAGCATCGTCGCCAGTTAGAGGTTTGTGAGGATATTTGCCAGCAAATCCGCAATGGCTCTACCGCGATTGCCGGAATTATGGCGGAAAGTTTCCTGCGCGAAGGAACGCAAAAAATCGTCGGTGGTCAACCGCTCACTTACGGTCAGTCAATTACCGATCCGTGTTTAGGCTGGGAAGATACCGAACACCTGGTCGAAAAACTCGCCTCTGCGGTGGATACCCGCTTCTGAATACATGCCCGTTCCGTCTGGAATGGGCATTTCTGCTCAATAGCTTGTCTTATCAATGAATTATTACTTGCCCTGGCGCAAGATTGTATTGATA
This sequence comes from Escherichia sp. MOD1-EC5433, assembly GCF_002966005.1. NCBI lineage: Bacteria > Pseudomonadati > Pseudomonadota > Gammaproteobacteria > Enterobacterales > Enterobacteriaceae > Escherichia > Escherichia sp. MOD1-EC5433. The sequence continues at coordinate 256,335 of NZ_PTRL01000004.1, forward strand.
ATAAGAATCATTGTTATATCAATTATTATTAGTTTTTATGAGCTATACGGATAGCAGCAGACTCACGCCTAAAACGGATGCAAGTCAGAAGGCCTCTTCCCCGCAGCCTGTTCGACGCATTGCCAGCCAGACACTGTTAGGTCCGGATGGCAAACTGATCATTGATCATGACGGACAAGAATATCTGCTCCGTAAAACCCAGGCTGGCAAACTGCTACTGACAAAGTAGCGTTTAACTTGAGCAGCTGACTTCCAGCCGTTTGCCCCAGTCCGGTGGACGGCTGACATAATCATCATCTCTGTCGCTGAAAGGATTTCGCAACGCCTCATGCAGGCGGTGTAATTCCGTCATATCGCCCTGTTCCGCCGCCTCAATGGCTCGTTGTGCTAGCCAGTTGCGCAACACCAACGCCGGATTGACGCTTTGCATAAGTTGCTGACGTTCGCTGTCGGTGACGTTATCTTGCTGCAAACGCGCCCGATAACGGGCAAACCAGTCATCAAATGCCGCACGATCAATAAACTCATCACGCAGTGGCGATGCCGGACTGCGCTGTTCAACCAGGCTAAGGATGCGAAATGTACGGGTATAGTCGCTGCGCTCTCGCGCCATCAAACTGAATAATTCATTCAGCAGCGCGTTATCTTCTTTTTGTTCCGTCATAAAGCCCAGTTTCTGCCGCATTCGTTGCCCATAATGTGTCAACAAAACCTGTTGATAGCTATCCAGCGCCGCATTGAGCGCATCCACAGCAATAAATGGCGACAATGTCTGTGCCAGACGCTGTAAATTCCACAACGCGACGGCAGGCTGATTATCAAAACTATAACGCCCCTGATGGTCAGAGTGATTACAGATAAAACCAGGCTCGTAATCATCGAGGAAGCCGAACGGCCCATAATCGAGCGTCAGTCCGAGAATCGACATGTTGTCAGTGTTCATAACACCATGAGCAAAACCGACTGTCTGCCAGTGAGCAATTAACGACGCGGTACGTGCGACAACATCGGTAAACCAGAGACGGTATTTATCCTCATCATCCTGAAGATGTGACCAGTAATGACGGATGGCGAAGTCAGCCAACTGGCGAACCTTTTCCGGCTCGCGGCGATAGTAAAAGTGTTCGAAGTGACCAAATCGCAGATGGCTTTGCGCCACGCGCATTAGCATCGCGCCTGATTCTACCGTTTCCCGGTAAACTGGCGTATCGCTGGTAACGATGCTTAAAGCGCGCGTCGTCGGAATGCCCAGATAATGCATCGCCTCACTGGCGAGACTTTCACGAATCGTAGAGCGTAATACCGCCCGTCCATCGCCCATGCGCGAATAAGGCGTCAGCCCCGCTCCTTTCAGATGCCAGTCCATTGTTGTGCCATCGGCAAGTTGTTGCTCACCGAGAAGAATGCCACGCCCGTCACCCAACTGGCCCGCCCAGACGCCAAACTGATGACCGCTGTAGACCTGCGCCAGTGGCGACATGCCAGGCAGTAATGTTTCTCCCCCCCAGACGCCAGCACCACGTTCAAACAGCGACGATGGAATACCCAGCGTGTTAGCCAGTTCAGCATTATGCCAAATCAGCCGGGCATTATTTAAAGGCGTGGGGGAAAGTGCTGTATAAGTTGCTGGCAATTCATCGCGCCAGCGGGTAATAAAAGACAGGGTCATAGATCCTCCTGTCTGATAGTGTAGACGGTTACCCTCATCTTAAACACCAGCAAACAAAAGGGTTATCGCTGAACCAGCGTTGTTACCTGACTGACGGGAACAGCAGGCCATAAGCATCCTTGTAGGGCATGAAAACCATACGGTGTGATTCGCGCCAACATTTCTGAGGTATCGATACCTGCCGCAATGATATAGCTGCAACAAGGCGAAATTTGCGTATGAATAGCACGAATAAATGGCGCGAAGGATGTATTAGCTATTTGTTGCTTAACAAAGCCTTTATCCAACATAACTCGAGTGAAAAGACCATCAAATATTGCTTTCATGTTGCTGTTGCCCGCACCTAAATTCCCCAACACCAACGGAGAAATTTGTGATAAGCGCAAGAGATTACAATTGTCTTTTCCTTCATTAAGTTGTGGATAATTTTCATTAATCCGCAATTCAATGAAAGGGAATTTTAATAGTTGGTCTGCGTAATTATTAGCACCTAATAATAATCTTGCTACTTGTGGCGTCAAATTAATCCATGCGAAAAATTTGTGTTGAATAAAAAAATGTTGGCATGATTTAAGTAATTCTAGCTGCTCGGCAAATAGCTGCCAATGCTGTTCCTCGGAAAGCTGCGCCATAACCCGCGTCGTCGGGATGCGAACCATACCGTCTTCACTGGAGAAATGGGTTATTAATTCAACCCCAACAAGATTTTGCCGGCTATCTCTTATCGGCAGGAAATAGCAATCAGAATGATAAACATTATCCAGTAAAATCTTCATGGTAATCGCCCTTCTCCAGAAATATTTTTACAAATCCGGCTAAAAAGGATGAGACCATAAAACATAAAAAAAACAGAAAGGATAACTTTCATTTGTTCCTTGTTAACCACTTTTTCATGGGTCCTTTTTTAGATTATTCTAATTATAAACGAATATTCCATTTACGGAATTTTTGTCTGAAAAATACTACGGTATTCAGAAGTAAAAGGACGATGACACATCACCGTCCTTTTCGACATACTAGATTCTTCTCGCTTGCCAGAAATTTTTCTGCCAGTAAACATTATCAAGGGAAGAGCGCATCACCCCTTTGCTGGTAGAGGCGTGAATAAATTGGTTATTGGTATCATAAATACCCACATGTAAACCATTTTGCCCAGAGCCGGTTTTGAAGAAAACCAGATCGCCTGGCAGCAACTCGTCTTTATCAATTTGAGTACCGATAGAGGCCTGTTGCTTTGTTTCACGCGGCAACTGCAAATCGAAACGATCGCGCATCGTTACGACCACAAAGCCTGAGCAGTCAACCCCACGACGACTCATACCACCATAACGATAAGGTGTGCCATGCCAGCTTTGTAGTTGATCGTTCAAACCGGCAATCACGGTAATAGAGTCAGAAAGTCTGGCGTTTGGTGGCGGCGCTTTATGATGGCTACACCCAGCCAGAAACAGTGCTGTGATTAAAATAAGGCAGAAACGCATTCCGTACGAATCCTCTGTTTTTTATTCTTGCATTAATTTAGCGTCGAAATTACCCGATTTTCAAGATGCTATTGTTATCAGGCAGTCGAAATCAGCATTCTGTGACCTTCAATGTCCAGACGGCGGAAATTCATCCCATAGGCCTGCGCCAGATTAGGCGGTGTCAGAACTTCCTCCCGGCGTCCACTGGCCAGCAATTTCCCGCCTTTTAGCAGCCACGCACGATGCGCGTGACGCAATGTGTGATTAAGGTCGTGACTGCTCATCACAATCGCCAGTCCTTGCTGGCACAGCGCGCTCAGAATTTTGTCTAACGCACTTTGTTGGGCAACGTCAAGGCTGTTCATGGGTTCATCGAGAAGCAGCAATTGCCCTACAGGATTGGCTTGCGGCGTGATTTGCAGCACCACCGCAGCAAGACGTACGCGTTGCCATTCACCACCGGAAAGTTGATTGGTGCTACGTCCGAGCTTGTCATCAAGAGCCAGCGCCCCAGCGACATCATTTAGCAGATCGCTACGCGTTTTATCATGCTGATGCAGGGTCAGGTAATGCCAGACCGGCATAGCAAATGGCGGTGTTTGTTGTTGCGAAAGATAGGCGCGATGCAGCGCGAGTTTTGTTGCGGACCATGCTTCCAGTGGTTGCCCCGCGAACTGAATGCTTCCCTTACCGCTGGTCATTCCGGCCATTCGCGCCAGCAAGGTACTCTTACCCGCGCCGTTTGGCCCCACCAGATGCAGGATCTCCCCTGCCCGAACTTCACCCGAAAGCGGCCCCAGGCGGGTTGATTCCGCTACATCCTGCAACTGCATCACAATAGACATTATTTTGCCAACGCCAGTTTAATACTTTCCATTACAATGGGATCTTCCGGCGTCATATCCGGGGAAAAACGCTGGATGACCTTGCCGTCCCTGCCTACCAGGAATTTCTCAAAATTCCATAAAATATCATCAGGATACAGTGGCGCACGTCCCTTACTGGCCATGCGCGCATAGAATCCGCTTTCTTCCGGCGCGACTGCGGTCGGCGCTGCGGCAATCAGTTTTTGATACAGCGGATGGCGACCTTCACCATTGACCTCAATCTTACTGAACATCGGGAACGTCACTCCCCAGGTGGTTGTACAGTAAGTTTTAATCTCTTCATCACTGCCCGGCTCTTGCTCAAGAAACTGGTTGCACGGGAATCCCAGTACGACAAAACCACGATCGGCCCAGGCTTTCTGAATATTCTCCAGCTGCTCATATTGCGGCGTTAAGCCACACTTTGAGGCAACATTGACAATCAACAGTACATTACCGGCATATTTCTCCAGCGTGGTCACTTCACCGTCGATATCCTTCACTACGGTCGTCAGAATGGAATCTTGCATCGTGTCTCCTGGATGTGGTCAGTAAAAATCTTAGCTTTTAATCATAGACCTTCTTTTTACGGCTAACGTCCTGCTTTTAACAATAGCCAGATAAACACCGGTGCGCCCAACGTAGCGGTGACTACACCAATTGGCAGCTCGGCGGAAACCAGTGCCAGACGAGCGACGACATCAGCGAGTAGCAATGCCGTAGCGCCTGCCAGAGCACAGCCAGGAAGTAAAACACGGTGATCGGTTAACCCGCACAGCCGCAGAATATGCGGGATCACCAGACCAATAAATCCAATAGCACCAGCAAGCGCCACACTGACGCCGACCATCCAGCCGGTCGCTGCTACCAGCACATTGCGCCAGAACCAAAGAGGCAGCCCCAGCTGTCGCGCCGAGACCTCACCAAGAGCTAACATATTCATCGGTCTGGACTGACAGCAAATCCACAACAATACCGGGATCAACGCTACCATCAGCCAGCTTTGCCGCCAGTCAACACCGCCAAAGCCGCCCATCATCCAGTACATTAACTGGCGCAAATCAACCGATGTGGAAAAGTAGATAGCCCACGTCATTAATGCACTACAGATAATCCCTAATGCAACTCCCGCCAGCAATAATCGGCTGGTCGAAAGATGACGGCGGGCAAAACGCAGGAGAATTAAAGTGATAATGAGTGCACCAGCAATGGCACAAAGCCCCAGCGCCCACTCAGGTAATTGCCCGTGCCCCAGCAATACAGCAGCAATAAGCCCTACACCAGCGCCATTAGAGACGCCGAGTAACCCGGGTTCTGCAAGCGGGTTTTCAAATAACGCCTGCATTACTGCGCCGGATAACGCCAGCGCCGCACCAACCAGCAATACAGCCAGCGTGCGTGGAAGACGTATTTGCCAGACAAAAAGCTCGCCTCGGGGGGTAAACCAGTCAGTTGGTGAGATCCATTGTTCACCAGCACAAAGGCTTAAAAGAAGCGCCAGCAGCATTAATACTGACAGGCTAAATAACCAGCGTACATTTTGTCGCTGTTGTTGGCGGGCTAGTGTCAGCATGGTATCCGTTCAGCTGCAGAGTAATGCTGTTGATTTTACGGTGACTCGCCGGGAGTGAAAAGAAAAAAGGCCGCAGAGCGGCCTTTTTAGTTAGATCAGATTACTCGTCTTTGGGCGAAGCGTTTTCGACACGGCTCTTTAACTTCTGTCCGGGTCTGAAGGTCACCACGCGCCGTGCTGTAATGGGAATATCTTCGCCCGTTTTCGGGTTACGTCCCGGGCGTTGATTCTTATCACGCAGATCGAAGTTACCAAAACCAGAGAGTTTCACCTGTTCGCCGTTTTCCAGAGCGCGACGGATCTCTTCGAAAAACAGTTCAACCAGTTCTTTGGCATCCCGCTTGCTAAGCCCAAGCTTATCAAACAGATATTCTGACATTTCAGCTTTTGTAAGCGCCATAGGTTCAATCCCTCAATGATGCCTGGAATCGCTCTTTTAATGCCTCTACACATTTGGCGACGGTAGCGGCAATCTCCTCTTCTTCAAGTGTACGGCTGGTATCTTGCAGGATCAGGCTAATGGCGAGGCTCTTATACCCCTCCGCAACACCCTTACCACGGTACACGTCAAATAAGTTTACGCCAACTACCTGATTTACGCCAACTTTCTTACATTCGGATAAAATATCCGCTGCGGGAACGTTTTCTGCGACCACAACCGCGATGTCACGACGGTTCGCCGGGAAGCGAGAAATCTCACGCGCCTGAGGCACCACGCGGTCTGCGAGCTTGTTCCACTCCAGTTCAAACACCAGAGTGCGACCGTTAAGATCCAGTTTACGTTCCAGTTCAGGATGAACAACCCCAACAAAACCAATACGTTCACCTTTCAGATAAATCGCTGCGGATTGTCCCGGATGCAGTGCTGGATTCGCTTCTGCACGGAACTCAACGTCAGCCAGTTTACCGGTCAGGTCGAGAACGGATTCAAGATCGCCTTTCAAATCATAGAAATCAACGGTCTCTTTTGCCAGGTTCCAGTGCTCTTCGTAACGGTTACCGCAAATCACACCAGCTAACATCAGATCCTGACGAATGCCCAACGGTGCCTGAGTATCCGGCACGAAACGCAGACCGCTTTCGAAAATACGCACACGGTTTTGCTGACGGTTCTGGTTGTACACCACGGTTGCCAGCAGGCCAGTCCACAGAGAAAGACGCATTGCCGACATTTCAACGGAAATCGGGCTTGGCAGCAGTAAGGCTTCAACGCCCGGATGGATCATCTGTTGAACTTTCGGATCAACGAAGCTGTAAGTGATCACTTCCTGATAGCCTTTGTCGTTGAGCAGCGTTTTCACGCGCTTGAGTGACAGGTCAGCTTCACGATGAGTGCCCATAATCAGGCTCGCCTGTACTGGCTCATCCGGGATGTTGTTGTAGCCGTAAACACGCGCCACTTCTTCGACCAGATCTTCTTCAATCTCCATGTCGAAACGCCAGCTTGGCGCAACAGCCTGCCACTCGTCCTTGCCTTCGGTCACTTCACAGCCGAGACGACGCAGAATGTCAGTCACCTGTTCATCAGCAATATGATGGCCGATCAGGCGATCCAGTTTGCTACGACGAAGAGTGATGGTCGCACGCTTCGGCAGCGTTGCTTCGTTAGTGATATCGATAATCGGGCCAGCTTCACCGCCGCAGATGTCAATCAGCAGACGGGTCGCACGTTCCATCGCTTTGTGCTGCAGTGCCGGATCAACACCACGCTCGTAACGATGAGACGCATCGGTATGCAGACCATGACGGCGAGCACGACCGGTGATAGACAGCGGGCTGAAGAAAGCACATTCCAGCAGGACGTTCTGCGTTTCTTCATTTACGCCAGAGTGTTCGCCACCGAAAATGCCGCCCATCGCCAGCGCCTTGTTGTGGTCGGCAATGACCAGGGTGTCAGCATTCAGCTTCGCTTCAGTACCGTCGAGCAGCACCAGCGTTTCACCCTCTTTCGCCATCCGCACTACAATGCCGCCTTCAATACGATCTTTATCGAAAGCGTGCATCGGCTGGCCCAGTTCGAGCAGCACATAGTTGGTCACGTCAACTACCGCATCAATAGAACGAATACCGCAGCGACGCAGTTTTTCTTTCATCCACAGCGGGGTTGGCGCTTTAACATTAATGCCTTTAACCACACGACCAAGATAACGCGGGCAGGCTTCCGGCGCTTCTACTGCAATCGGCAGCGTGTCGTCGATGGTCGCACCAACCGGAACGATTTCCGGTTCAATCAGCGGTAGCTGATTCAGCACAGCCACGTCACGCGCAACACCAATGATGCCTAAGCAGTCGGCACGGTTTGGCGTAACGCTGATTTCGATAGTGTTGTCATCAAGTTTCAGGTATTCGCGGATGTCGGTGCCAATTGGCGCATCCGCTGGCAGTTCGATAATGCCGTTGTGATCGTCAGAAATACCCAGCTCAGAGAAGGAGCACAGCATCCCTTCAGACGGTTCGCCACGCAGTTTCGCCGCTTTAATTTTGAAATCACCTGGCAGAACAGCACCAATAGTCGCTACCGCCACACGCAGCCCCTGACGGCAGTTTGGCGCACCGCAGACGATATCCAGCAGGCGATCGCCGCCAACATTGACTTTCGTCACACGCAGTTTGTCCGCGTTCGGATGCTGGGCACACTCAACCACTTCACCGACAACCACGCCGTGGAAGCTACCTGCAACGGGTTCTACACCGTCAACTTCCAGACCCGCCATGGTGATTTGATTCGCCAGCGCGTCGCTATCAATCGCTGGGTTCACCCATTCGCGTAACCACAGTTCACTGAATTTCATAATCTATTCCTGCCTTATTTAAACTGTTTGAGGAAACGCAGATCGTTTTCGAAGAATGAACGCAGGTCGGTGACGCCATAACGCAACATGGTCAGACGCTCCATTCCCATCCCGAAGGCGAAACCAGAGTAAACTTCCGGGTCGATACCAACGTTACGCAGCACGTTCGGATGCACCATCCCACAACCCAGCACTTCCAGCCATTTGCCGTTTTTACCCATGACGTCGACTTCTGCAGACGGTTCGGTGAACGGGAAATAGGAAGGACGGAAACGAATTTGCAAATCTTCTTCAAAGAAGTTACGCAGGAAGTCGTGCAACGTGCCTTTCAGGTTGGTAAAGCTGATGTTGGTATCAACAATCAGACCTTCCATCTGATGGAACATCGGCGTGTGGGTCTGGTCGTAGTCGTTACGATAAACACGTCCAGGCGCGATGATACGAATCGGCGGCTGCTGAGCTTTCATGGTACGGATCTGTACGCCAGACGTCTGAGTACGTAGCAGGCGGGTTGCATCAAACCAGAAAGTGTCGTGGTCAGCGCGCGCTGGGTGGTGACCAGGAATGTTCAGAGCATCGAAGTTATGATAATCATCTTCGATTTCCGGCCCGGTCGCCACGGTAAAGCCAAGCTCACCGAAGAAACTTTCGATACGGTCGATGGTACGGGTCACCGGATGCAGACCGCCATTTTCAATACGGCGACCAGGCAGGGAGACATCAATAGTTTCTGCCGCCAGACGCGCATTCAGCGCCGCGCTTTCCAGTTCAGCTTTACGCGCATTCAACGCCTGCTGCACCTGCTCTTTCGCTTCGTTGATAACCGCACCGGCTGCCGGGCGTTCTTCTGGCGGCAGTTCACGCAGGGTCGTCATCTGAAGGGTTAAGTGCCCTTTTTTACCCAAATATTCGACGCGCACATTGTCTAACGCGGCAACATCTGACGCCTGGCTAATGGCCGCCTTCGCACTGGCAACCAGTTCTGCGAGATGTGACATGGTTTTCCTCATTGTGTCAGTGGTGACACTGGTTCGTTGGACTTAGAGCCTATCCCATCAGACTATTTTACTTGCCATTTTGTCCTGGGCAGTGCTCGAAATCCTCACGTACTTAAGTACGCTCCGGTTTCTCCGCGCTGGCCGTGTCCAAACTGGCTGCGACAATTACGCCTGATGAGACAGGCTTTTTATTTCTCAAAACGCGCATACAAAAAAAGCCTCCACTGGGAGGCTTTCAGGCGCTGTTTTCCGTTTCTCTTCTCACGCGCTAGCCTCCTGGAGTCAGGTGCTAAAGTAAAAAAAGAAGCGGAAAATAGCAGCATTCATTGCTTGCGTTACCTTTTGGTACTCTTCAAAAGACCTTTATTGAAAAGGCTACGGCGATAAAAGTCAATGTTCTGATAGTGTTGAAACGAAAAGAGGGAGACTAGCTCCCTCTTCCAACTGGCTTATGCCAGAGCTGCTTTCGCTTTTTCAACCAGAGCGGTGAACGCTACTTTGTCGAATACTGCGATATCAGCCAGGATCTTACGGTCGATTTCAACAGAGGCTTTTTTCAGGCCATTGATGAATTTGCTGTAAGAAATACCGTTCTGACGTGCTGCTGCGTTGATACGCGCAATCCACAGTTGACGGAACTGACGCTTACGTTGACGACGGTCACGGTAAGCATACTGACCAGCTTTGATAACAGCCTGGAAGGCAACGCGGTATACGCGAGAACGCGCACCGTAGTAACCTTTAGCTTGTTTCAAAATTTTCTTGTGACGTGCGCGTGCAATAACACCACGTTTTACGCGAGCCATATGTGCTCTCCTGTATCTATATTCTAATTAAAAAGTTAAAAACGTTAACGGCTTATGCGTACGGCAGGCACGCGATTACCAGACCCAGATCGCCTTTGGAAACCATGGCTTTCGGACGCAGGTGACGTTTACGTTTGGTCGCTTTTTTGGTCAGAATGTGACGCAGGTTAGCGTGCTTGTGCTTAAAACCACCTTTACCGGTTTTTTTGAAGCGCTTAGCAGCACCGCGTACGGTCTTAATTTTTGGCATTTTAATAACTTCCACTTCGCATTGTTGATAAACAGAAACAAAGGCGAATCACCCTGTGAGCCGAAGCCCACAGGAATGATTACTTGATGGCCTTACTGTTTCTTCTTAGGAGCGAGCACCATGATCATCTGGCGGCCTTCGATCTTCGTTGGGAAGGATTCGACCACTGCCAGTTCTTGCAAATCGTCTTTCACGCGATTAAGCACTTCCATACCGATTTGCTGGTGCGCCATCTCACGACCACGGAAACGCAGTGTGATTTTGGCTTTGTCACCCTCTTCCAGAAAGCGAATCAGGCTGCGGAGTTTTACCTGATAGTCGCCTTCATCTGTACCAGGACGGAATTTGATTTCCTTAACCTGGATAACTTTTTGCTTTTTCTTCTGTTCCTTAGAAGACTTGCTCTTTTCATAGAGGAATTTGCCGTAATCCATGATACGACAAACCGGCGGCTCGGCGTTAGGGCTGATCTCGACTAAGTCTACTCCGGCTTCTTCTGCTTTCTCCAGAGCTTCTCTCAGACTCACAATACCAAGCTGCTCGCCTTCCAGACCTGTTAAGCGAACTTCCTGGGCGCGAATTTCGCCATTGATACGGTTAGGGCGCGCCGTTTGAACTCGTTTTCCGCCTTTAATACCTTATTCCTCCAATTGTTTAAGACTGCGGCTGCGAATCTCTTGTTGCAGCTTCTCGATCACTTCATTTACGTCCATGCTTCCCAGGTCTTTACCACGGCGGGTGCGAACGGCAACTTTGCCTGATTCCACCTCTTTATCACCACAGACCAGCATATATGGGACGCGACGCAAAGTGTGCTCGCGGATTTTAAAGCCAATCTTCTCATTTCTCAAGTCTGCTTTAACACGAATGCCCGCATTTGATAGTTTTTGCGTCAATTCGTTAACGTATTCAGACTGAGAATCGGTAATATTCATGATAACAACCTGCACTGGCGCAAGCCAGGTCGGGAAGAAACCAGCGAACTCTTCGGTCAGGATACCAATGAAACGTTCCATTGACCCCAGAATTGCGCGGTGAATCATTACCGGAACCTTACGCTCGTTGTCTTCGCCTACATAAGAGGCGCTCAGACGAGACGGCAAGGAGAAGTCCAGCTGTACTGTACCGCACTGCCATGCACGATCGAGGCAGTCATACAGGGTAAATTCAATTTTCGGACCGTAGAAAGCGCCTTCACCCAGTTGATATTCAAACGGGATGTTGTTTTCTTCCAGCGCAACCGCCAGATCCGCCTCAGCACGATCCCACATTTCGTCGCTGCCAATACGTTTTTCAGGACGAGTGGAAAGTTTGACCACGATTTTTTCGAAGCCAAAAGTGCTGTACATATCATAGACTAAACGGATACATCCGTTAACTTCATCGCGAATTTGTTCTTCAGTACAGAAGATATGCGCGTCATCCTGGGTAAAACCACGTACACGCATCAGGCCATGCAGAGAACCTGACGGCTCGTTACGGTGGCAGCTACCGAACTCGGCCATACGCAGCGGCAGATCGCGATACGACTTCAGCCCTTGGTTGAAAATTTGTACGTGACCCGGGCAGTTCATCGGCTTAATGCAGTATTCACGGTTCTCTGAAGAGGTGGTGAACATTGCATCTTTGTAGTTGTCCCAGTGACCGGTTTTTTCCCACAGGACGCGGTCCATCATGAACGGACCTTTTACTTCCTGATACTGGTACTCTTTCAGTTTAGAACGAACGAATACTTCCAGTTCACGGAAGATTGTCCAGCCGTCGTTGTGCCAGAATACCATACCCGGCGCTTCTTCCTGCATATGATACAGGTCAAGCTGTTTGCCGATTTTACGGTGATCGCGTTTAGCGGCTTCTTCCAGGCGCTGCAGGTAAGCGTTGAGGGCTTTTTTGTCTGCCCACGCAGTACCGTAAATACGCTGCAACATTTTGTTGTTGCTGTCGCCGCGCCAGTAAGCGCCTGCCGTTTTCATCAGTTTGAAATGATGGCAGAAACGCATATTCGGTACGTGCGGACCACGGCACATATCGACATATTCTTCATGGAAATAGAGGCCAGGCTGGTCATCATGGGCAATATTTTCGTCCAGGATGGAGACTTTATAGCTCTCGCCGCGTTTAACAAACGTTTCACGCGCTTCGTGCCAGCTGACTTTCTTCTTAATGACGTCGTAGTTTTTCTCAGCAAGCTCATGCATCCGCTTCTCGAGTGCTTCGACATCTTCCTGGGTTAACGTGCGGTCAAGATCAACGTCGTAATAGAAACCGTTGTCAATAACCGGGCCGATTGCCATTTTGGTATGCGGCCAAAGTTGTTTAATCGCGTGCCCTAACAGGTGCGCGCAGGAGTGACGAATGATCTCCAGACCTTCTTCGTCTTTTGCGGTAATGATCGACAGTTGTGCGTCGTCTTCAATCAGATCGCAAGCATCAACCAGCTCGCCATTTACACGCCCTGCGATACAGGCTTTCGCCAGACCTGGACCAATGTCCAGCGCAACATCCATGGGACTTACAGCGTGGTCGTAATGGCGTTGGCTGCCATCAGGAAGAGTAATAACAGGCATGTTATATCCTTATTTGCAGTGGTGACCCATACGCAAGATCACATACAAAGATTCATATGAAATTTACCAAAAAGGTTTGGGCTGATTCCCGCTTCACTCTGCGAAATATGTCATAACATGCTGATTAGCGATGCCAGACCTACACCCACTTTCTGATAATACCGTCTGGCAGTTTACACGGTATTTGTTATCGGGCAAAGCGGCAATCATCATGATCGAAATGATATAAATCAATACAGGCAACGCCTGCCCATTTTGTTACACTCGGATATTGACCACTCGAAATACGCAGGAAAACACATGCCGACAAAACGTTTTGACAAAAAACACTGGAAGATGGTGGTGGTGTTGCTGGCTATTTGTGGCGCAATGCTGTTACTGCGTTGGGCGGCAATGATTTGGGGTTGAATGGTAAAATGCGATTAGCTAACGAAAAAGCCAGACCGCTCGTCGCGGCCCGGCAGTAATTACATTTTATATCCCAGCGATAACGTTGTTCGGCGATCAGTATGTTCTGGAGCCGATTCAGGCGGTTCAGAGTTCCATGTAACGTTGTACGCCACCTTTAGACCGAAATGTTCATTAATAGCCACATTTAACGCGCTTTCCGAGTTCAGCGTCGTATCTTCCGCGCCAAAGACGGAAACGCCCTGGGTAATTTTCGCGTTGTCGGTCAACTGCCACGCGTAAGCCCCGGAAGCATAACCCAGCGGCTGGGTTTTACTGGCATTGTCGGTATATTTGTCGTAACGCACGCCAGGACCGAATTCAAAGCGGAAGCTGTGTACCGGACCATTCAAAAACTGGCGACCATAACCCGCAGTCAGCACATCGCGTTCGCGATAACCGTTATAGCGGTCTGTCAGCCAGCTTGCCTGACCAAATAAATAGTCATAGTCAGTTAAATTAAAACGGCTACGCCCGCCCGCCGCATATTTTTCCGAAGAACGCTCATCGTTAGAAGAAGTATTACTGGCATTCCCCCACAGCGACCAGGCAGTAGAATGCCCATACCAGGTCATAGTGGTATCAGCCGTTAGTGAAGAACTTTTCGTGTTACCTGATTGTGCAAGGTAGCCTGCATTCAGATTACCTTCAAAAGGTTTTTTGGCGCTGGCAGGATCGTCCATGACAGTAAAAACGGAATCATCGGCAGCTGCATTCAGAGACGCAAACATACCCCCCGCCAGCATAACGATGGCAGGAACTGTCTTCAAAAGCTTCATTTATTAAAAGTCCGTACAACAAAAAAAGAGACCATCGCGGTCCCGGAAACTTTCTTAAGGATCAAAGAGTAGCGTCCCTGGAAAGGTGACAAATTATAAAAAGGAGTGAAAAACTTAGCAACGACTTCTTATTTCATTTTTTGAATAAGCACATTACGAAAACAAATATTTATTTATATATCTTCATCTTATTATTTTCATATAAATATCCAATAAATCATATTGTTAATTTCTTCACTTTCCACTGATTCAGTGCCAGACTGAAATCAGCCTATAGGAGGAAATGATGGTACGTATCTATACGTTGACACTTGCGCCCTCTCTCGATAGCGCAACAATTACCCCGCAAATTTATCCCGAAGGAAAACTGCGTTGTACCGCCCCGGTGTTCGAGCCTGGTGGCGGCGGTATTAACGTCGCCCGCGCCATTGCTCACCTTGGTGGGAGCGCCACGGCAATCTTCCCGGCTGGCGGAGCGACTGGCGAACATCTGGTTTCACTGCTGGCTGATGAAAATGTCCCGGTTGCGACCGTCGAAGCAAAAGACTGGACCCGCCAGAATCTGCACGTACATGTGGAGTCTACAGGTGAGCAGTACCGATTTGTCATGCCTGGCGCGACATTAAGTGACGATGAATTTCGTCAACTTGAAGAGCAAGTTCTGGAAATTGAATCTGGAGCCATCCTGGTCATCAGCGGAAGCCTGCCCCCAGGTGTGAAGCTGGAAAAATTAACTCAGCTTATTTCCGCTGCGCAAAGACAAGGGATTCGCTGCATCGTCGACAGTTCTGGCGAGGCTTTAAGTGCAGCCCTGGCCATTGGCAATATTGAACTGGTTAAGCCTAACCAGAAAGAGCTCAGTGCACTGGTTAACCGCGAACTCACCCAACCTGATGATGTGCGCAAAGCCGCGCAGGAAATCGTTAATAGCGGTAAGGCCAGGCGGGTTGTCGTTTCCCTTGGTCCGCAGGGCGCGCTGGGAGTGGACAGCGAAAACTGTATTCAGGTCGTGCCACCACCGGTGAAAAGCCAGAGTACCGTCGGTGCAGGCGACAGCATGGTCGGCGCGATGACGCTGAAACTGGCGGAAAATGCCTCTCTTGCAGAGATGGTCCGTTTTGGGGTCGCTGCGGGCAGCGCCGCCACGCTCAATCAGGGAACCCGCCTGTGCTCCCATGATGATACGCAAAAAATTTACGCTTACCTTTCCCATTCATAGAGATATTCCCCCAATATTGGGGGAATCACCATAAACCTGTCGACAACGCGTTTCTCCGACTATGCTAAAAAATCACGTGATAACAAAGAGGTGAATTATGGCTGGTGGCGATCTTGTCCGTTATGTCATTACTGTCATGTTGCATGAAGACACATTAACTGAAATTAATGAGTTAAATAACTTTCTGACACGCGACGGTTTTTTACTGACCATGACGGATGATGACGGAAATATCCATGAGCTGGGAACGAACACCTTTGGGCTTATCAGTACTCAAAGTGAAGATGAAATAAGAGAGCTGGTTGCCGCACTCACCCAAAGCGCCACAGGCAAAGACCCAGAGATCATAATCACCACCTGGGAGGACTGGCATAGCAACAGAAAATAAATGGTTTTTGGGCAATAATCAGTCTGTGGTGTGCGTTAGCTCGTGTTTTTGCACCGCATTCCTGCGCTAACCTTATGATCTGGCAGACAACATGGGAGAGACATCATGTGGCAGGCAATCAGTCGTCTTTTGAGCGAGCAGTTAGGTGAAGGCGAAATCGAACTGCGTAATGAACTGCCTGGCGGAGAAGTCCATGCCGCATGGCATTTACGCTATGCAGGACGTGACTTTTTCGTCAAATGTGATGAAAGGGAACTGCTTTCCGGTTTTACCGCCGAAGCCGACCAACTGGAATTACTGTCGCGCAGTAAAACCGTCACCGTGCCTAAAGTCTGGGCTGTTGGCGCTGACCGCGACTACAGTTTTTTGGTGATGGACTATCTCCCGCCTCGCCCGTTGGATGCACATAACGCATTTATTTTAGGACAGCAAATTGCGCACCTGCATCAATGGAGTGACCAGCCGCAATTTGGCCTCGATTTTGACAACGCACTTTCCACTACTCCACAACCCAACACCTGGCAACGTCGCTGGTCAACGTTCTTTGCTGAACAACGTATTGGCTGGCAACTGGAACTGGCGGCAGAAAAAGGGATCGCCTTCGGCAATATCGACGCCATCGTCGAGCATATTCAGCAGCGTCTGAGTTCACATCAGCCACAGCCTTCACTGTTACACGGTGATTTATGGTCCGGCAACTGCGCTCTGGGCCCGGAGGGGCCGTATATATTCGACCCTGCCTGTTACTGGGGCGACAGAGAGTGCGATCTGGCGATGTTACCGCTGCATACCGAACAGCCGCCACAAATCTATGACGGCTATCAGTCCGTTTCACCGCTACCGGCAGATTTCCTCGAACGTCAGCCGATTTACCAACTCTACACGTTACTTAACCGTGCAAGGTTGTTTGGCGGCCAGCATTTGGTTATTGCCCAGCAGTCACTGGATAGATTGTTAGCTGCGTGATGTGGATTGATGATAATGGCCGCTCCATGCGGCCTTTTACTTAAATAAATCCAAGCAAAGAAAAGAACACATACCCCGCAGCAATACAAATTACCGGCAGGATATAGAGTGAGAAAATCTGTAAGAAAATAGTATGGTGTGGCACCACAATGCGTGACTCAATCTGCTCACGCGTTAACCCCTCTTCCCCTTTAGCCTTCTCCAGAATGAGTTGATCCTCAACACCTTCGCGCAAAAAGCGCGCCTGGCGGCTCATACGGGCACCAGAGTCTTGCAACGCAAGACCCACAAATATCAGGATGAAAATCACCCAAAACATAACGTTCACACCACCATTAAAATTGGGCGTCGGTGAGTTGTACCAGAACAGATTCAGAAAAGGCGTATTCGCCTGCATCATATCGATCATGACATGCGCAAAATCGAGCATTACAGCATTGATACCTTCCTGGGATTCTTGCCGAACATTCATAAACTTCAGCAAGGAAATTAACGTGGAAACAAGTGTCGGTATAAAAATCACCCAACCCAAAATCCTTTTCAAAACAGCAATGCGTCCAGCTTGTTGATACGTCATGAGTTCTCCTTGATTAAGACGCGTCGTTTCAATTAGTTTACCTGTAGATATCTGTTTTCGCCCATTCTTTAAAGGCGATATGATAGGCGCTTAATCATAAGCACTGCTTAATACCTTACACATAATGCTCTAAAGGAGAGGTTGTAATGTCAACCCCGCGTCAGATTCTTGCTGCAATTTTCGATATGGATGGATTACTTATCGACTCAGAACCTTTATGGGATCGAGCCGAACTGGATGTGATGGCAAGCCTGGGGGTAGATATCTCCCGTCGTAACGAGCTACCGGACACCTTAGGTTTACGCATCGATATGGTGGTTGATCTGTGGTATGCCCGGCAACCGTGGAATGGGCCGAGTCGTCAGGAGGTAGTTGAACGGGTTATTGCCCGTGCCATTTCACTGGTTGAAGAGACGCGACCATTACTGCCTGGTGTGCGTGAGGCCGTTGCGCTATGCAAAGAACAAGGATTATTGGTAGGTCTGGCCTCCGCGTCACCTTTGCATATGCTGGAAAAAGTGCTGACCATGTTTAACTTACGTGACAGTTTCGATGCCCTCGCCTCCGCCGAAAAGCTGCCTTACAGCAAGCCGCATCCACAAGTGTATCTCGACTGTGCAGCAAAACTGGGGGTTGATCCTCTCGCCTGCGTGGCGCTGGAAGACTCTGTAAATGGCATGATCGCCTCTAAAGCGGCACGTATGCGTTCTATCGTCGTCCCCGCGCCCGAAGCGCAAAATGATCCACGTTTTGTGTTGGCGAACGTAAAACTTTCATCTCTCACCGAATTGACCGCGACCGACCTCCTCGGCTAATAAAATCGGGCAGTGTCATAACTGCCCCTGGCTTTTTATCTGAATTTTTATTCAACTGGCGGATTTATCATCATTTTGTGATAAAGAGTTACACCGTCACCACTTCCGCGCACTGTATAAAAATCCTATACTGTACGTATCGACAGTTTAGTGAGTTTTATCATGACGGCGGAAGGTCACCTTCTCTTTTCTATTGCTTGTGCGGTATTTGCCAAAAATGCCGAGCTGACACCCGTGCTGGCACAGGGTGACTGGTGGCATATTGTCCCTTCCGCGATCTTAACGTGTCTGTTACCGGACATCGACCACCCAAAATCGTTTCTTGGGCAGCGATTAAAGTGGATATCAAAACCCATTGCCCGCGCATTTGGACACCGTGGATTTACCCACAGTTTGCTGGCTGTATTTGCCCTGCTGGCAACCTTTTACCTCAAAGTTCCGGAAAGCTGGTTTATTCCGGCTGATGCACTGCAAGGTATGGTGCTGGGTTATTTGAGTCATATTCTTGCCGATATGCTGACACCGGCTGGTGTTCCCCTGCTCTGGCCGTGTCGCTGGCGCTTTCGCCTGCCAATTCTGGTGCCACAAAAGGGCAATCAGCTGGAACGTTTTCTCTGCATGGCATTATTTGTCTGGTCGGTGTGGATGCCCCATTCTCTGCCTGAAAACAGCGCGGTTCGTTGGTCATCGCAAATGATCAATACCTTGCAGATCCAGTTTCATCGCCTTATTAAGCACCAGGTTGAATACTAAAAAAGCAAAAATCACCTTTCTGGAATAAGCAATTCCATTTGAATATAAGAGCCAGCTCACAGTTCTGTTAATCTTGCGCCAACACTATGACTGTTACACAGTGATAGAAATAATAAGATCAGGAGAACGGGGATGAACTTTCCATTAATTGCGAACATCGTGGTGTTCGTTGTTCTATTGTTTGTGCTGGCTCAGGCCCGCCACAAACAGTGGAGTCTGGCAAAAAAAGTACTGGTGGGTCTGGTGATGGGCGTGGTCTTTGGCCTTGCTCTGCATACCATTTATGGTTCTGACAGCCAGGTACTTAAAGATTCTGTACAGTGGTTTAACATTGTCGGTAACGGCTATGTTCAGCTACTGCAAATGATCGTTATGCCGTTAGTATTCGCCTCTATTCTGAGCGCGGTTGCTCGCCTGCATAACGCATCTCAGTTAGGAAAAATCAGTTTTCTGACCATCGGTACGCTGCTGTTTACCACGCTGATTGCGGCGCTGGTCGGTGTGCTGGTGACTAACCTGTTTGGTCTGACTGCTGAAGGTCTGGTTCAGGGTGGCGCTGAGACTGCCCGTCTGAACGCTATCGAAAGCAACTATGTCGGTAAAGTCGCGGATTTAAGTGTTCCGCAACTCATTCTGTCTTTTATCCCGAAAAACCCGTTTGCCGATCTGACCGGTGCGAATCCGACATCAATTATCAGCGTGGTAATTTTTGCCGCATTCCTCGGCGTCGCGGCGCTGAAACTGCTGAAAGATGATGCGCCGAAAGGTGAACGCGTTTTAACAGCTATCGACACACTGCAAAGCTGGGTGATGAAACTGGTTCGCCTGGTCATGCAACTAACCCCTTACGGCGTGCTTGCGCTGATGACCAAAGTGGTTGCCGGTTCCAACCTGCAAGACATCATTAAGCTGGGTAGCTTCGTTGTCGCGTCCTACCTGGGTCTTATCATTATGTTTGCAGTGCATGGCATTCTGCTGGGTATTAATGGCGTGAGTCCGCTGAAATACTTCCGTAAAGTGTGGCCGGTGCTGACGTTTGCTTTCACCAGTCGCTCCAGTGCAGCGTCTATTCCACTGAACGTTGAAGCACAAACGCGTCGTCTGGGTGTTCCTGAATCTATCGCCAGTTTCGCCGCCTCTTTTGGGGCGACCATTGGTCAGAACGGCTGTGCCGGTTTGTATCCGGCAATGCTGGCGGTGATGGTTGCGCCAACGGTGGGCATTAACCCGCTGGACCCGATGTGGATTGCAACACTCGTCGGTATCGTCACAGTGAGTTCAGCAGGTGTTGCAGGTGTTGGTGGCGGTGCAACATTCGCCGCGTTAATTGTTCTGCCGGCGATGGGCCTGCCGGTAACGCTAGTGGCTCTGTTAATCTCCGTTGAACCGCTTATCGATATGGGTCGAACTGCATTGAACGTGAGCGGCTCAATGACCGCAGGTACGCTGACCAGCCAGTGGCTGAAGCAAACCGATAAGTCCATTCTGGACAGCGAAGACGACGCCGAACTGGCACACCGTTAATCCTGGTTCATAACGCAAAACGCCTGTCATTCGACAGGCGTTTTTTTATTCTTCGATCTCATTTTCCTGGCGCACTTGGTTAGCCCAACGCTGGGCGGACTCCGGCACGCTAAATGCTGGTGAGCGCAGGAATGACTCCCCCGTCAGAACAAACGCAACATATTTGCCACGCAGCATCCAGACATCGCGAAACGAATCCATCTTAATCGCATGTTCTGGCGGCGCAGGTTCCGTGCGAGGAACATAGCTAATAATCGGGCGGTTTTGCTGACGTAGCGGTTTCTTCATTACTGGCTTCACTAAACGCATATTAAAAATCAGAAAAATTGTAGTTTAGCTGATTTACCCCCCGTCCGTCCTGCTTTGCGTATATTCCCGAATACCTTCTCTGGCACCACTTCCAGAGCGGGATCACCCTGATGGTCTATAGTTAGAGGGTTTTTTGACCAAAACAGCGGCCCTTTCAGTAATGAATTAAGGAGACGAGTTCAATGTCGCAACATAACGAAAAGAACCCACATCAGCACCAGTCACCACTACACGACTCCAGCGAAGCGAAACCGGGAATGGACTCACTGGCACCTGAAGACGGATCTTATCGTCCAGCGGCTGAACCAACACCGCCAGGCGCACAACCTACCGCCCCAGGGAGTCTGAAAGCCCCTGATACGCGTAACGAAAAACTAAAATCTCTGGAAGACGTACGCAAAGGCAGTGAAAATTATGCGCTGACCACTAATCAGGGCGTGCGCATCGCCGACGATCAAAACTCACTGCGTGCCGGTAGCCGTGGTCCAACGCTGCTGGAAGATTTTATTCTGCGCGAGAAAATCACCCACTTCGACCATGAACGTATTCCGGAACGTATCGTTCACGCGCGTGGGTCAGCCGCTCACGGTTATTTCCAGCCGTATAAAAACTTAAGCGATATCACCAAAGCCGACTTCCTGTCAGATCCGAACAAAATCACCCCGGTGTTCGTGCGTTTTTCTACCGTTCAGGGTGGCGCAGGTTCGGCAGATACGGTGCGTGATATCCGTGGTTTTGCCACCAAGTTCTATACCGAAGAGGGTATTTTTGACCTTGTTGGTAATAACACACCAATCTTCTTTATTCAGGATGCGCATAAATTCCCAGATTTTGTTCATGCGGTAAAACCGGAACCGCACTGGGCAATTCCGCAAGGGCAAAGCGCCCACGACACCTTCTGGGATTATGTATCCCTGCAACCAGAAACGCTCCACAACGTGATGTGGGCGATGTCAGATCGCGGAATACCACGCAGTTACCGCACCATGGAAGGCTTCGGCATTCACACCTTCCGCCTGATTAACGCCGAAGGTAAAGCGACCTTTGTGCGTTTCCACTGGAAACCACTGGCAGGTAAAGCCTCACTGGTGTGGGATGAAGCGCAGAAACTCACCGGACGTGATCCAGACTTCCACCGCCGCGAACTGTGGGAAGCCATTGAAGCAGGCGATTTCCCGGAATACGAACTGGGCTTCCAGTTGATCCCCGAAGAAGATGAATTCAAATTCGACTTCGACCTGCTTGACCCAACGAAACTCATCCCGGAAGAGTTAGTACCCGTTCAGCGCGTCGGCAAAATGGTGCTTAACCGTAACCCGGATAACTTCTTTGCCGAAAACGAACAGGCAGCTTTCCATCCTGGTCATATTGTCCCTGGTCTGGATTTCACCAACGATCCGCTGTTGCAGGGACGTTTGTTCTCTTATACCGATACACAAATCAGCCGTCTTGGCGGGCCGAATTTTCATGAAATTCCGATTAATCGCCCTACCTGCCCGTACCACAATTTCCAGCGTGACGGTATGCATCGGATGGGAATCGACACTAACCCGGCGAATTACGAACCGAACTCGATCAACGATAACTGGCCGCGCGAAACGCCGCCGGGGCCAAAACGCGGCGGTTTTGAATCATATCAGGAGCGCGTGGAAGGCAATAAAGTTCGCGAGCGCAGTCCATCGTTTGGCGAATATTATTCCCATCCGCGCCTGTTCTGGCTAAGTCAAACGCCGTTCGAGCAGCGCCATATAGTCGATGGTTTCAGTTTTGAGTTAAGCAAAGTTGTACGACCTTATATTCGTGAACGCGTCGTTGACCAGTTAGCGCATATCGATCTTAACCTGGCGCAGGCGGTAGCAAAAAATCTCGGTATCGAACTGACTGACGACCAGCTGAATATTACGCCGCCACCGGACGTAAGCGGGCTGAAAAAAGATCCTGCGTTAAGCTTGTATGCCATTCCTGACGGTGATGTGAAAGGCCGTGTGGTAGCTATTTTGCTTAATGATGAAGTGAAATCCGCAGACCTTCTGGCAATTCTGAAGGCGCTGAAAGCCAAAGGCGTTCATGCCAAACTGCTTTACTCACGGATGGGCGAAGTCACTACCGATGACGGTACGGTGTTGCCGATAGCAGCAACCTTTGCCGGGGCGCCATCGCTGACGGTTGATGCGGTCATTGTCCCTTGCGGCAATATCGCCGATATCGCAGACAACGGCGATGCAAACTACTATCTGATGGAAGCCTATAAGCACCTTAAACCGATTGCGCTGGCGGGCGATGCGCGCAAGTTTAAGGCGACAATCAAGGTTGATGACCAGGGTGAAGAAGGGATTGTGGAAGCCGACAGCGCCGACGGTAGTTTTATGGATGAACTGTTAACGCTAATGGCAGCGCACCGTGTATGGTCACGAATTCCTAAGATTGATAAAATTCCGGCGTAAATATGAATAAAGTCACTCCCCCAGGGGAGTGACTTTACAAACCATCTTACACATCAAGATAACTACCCAACCGATAACCTCGCTCGGCAATGGCATACTTCAGCGATGCGGATGTCAACACTTCCAGCTCCGTTAACCGTGGAAAGCAATAAGCACTCTGGCGAATTGTATTATCGACAAACGCCGGATGGCACATCACTTCCAGCGAACGTTCACCACGATGACTGGAATCATCCAGCACTTGCAGAAACAGTGACTCGCTAATCTCTTCACCATAGAACGCGCTACTGAATCCCTGCGAGCTGCGCAGATTAGCCGGTAAATCACCATCATAAGATAGCGGCTGACGGTCGATGCGCAACGCAATCCCCTCTTCAGCCGCAAACTTCGCCACAATCGGGAAAATCTGCGGGAACATATGCACATGATGATGGCTATCAAGGTGCGTTGGTTTGCGCCCAAATAGCTCAATGAAACGCAGATACTGACTGGTAAGTTCCTGAGCAATTTCCTCCAGCGGTAAAGCATCTTCTTCCGCCAGTTGCCAGATCCACTTCCCCAACACACCTTCGCGGGTTAAACCCGGCATTGCAGTCAGCGGCTTGCCCAGGGTGAGAACAAAGTGCATTCCAACTGCCAGACTCGGTTCATCGCGACTCAACTGCACCGCATGGTCGATAGCTTCACCATTCACCAGCGCCGTCGTCGACGTGACAATCCCATTGCGACAGGCCTCGATAATGCCGTAGTTCTGACCTTTGCTTAAGCCAAAATCATCGGCATTAACAATCAGTAAGCGTTCCATAATCAGCCCCGATTAATGTGCTTTTTTAAGTTCTGCTATGCAGTCGGCAAAGTTTGGCAGCCATTTCTCGTGCGCCAGAATCATCTCGCGTGCCAGCAGCTCAGCATCACGATCGGAGTGCACCAACGGGCTAAGGTTTAGCGCCAGTAACACATCGTTAAATTCCCCGCTAAGTGCTGCGTTGCTGGCCGCAATCTCGAAGCCTTTGATGGTGTGAATCAGCCCCATCACTTTGTCATCGAAATGCGTAATGCGCGGATGTGGCGTCGCGCCATCGCGCCCCAGCGTGCAGGTCATTTCTACCGCCCAGTCTGCCGGAATATTATCAATATGCCCATGATGCGGGATATTAACGTAATGTTCCGTTTGCTTGTCGTTGTAGATAGCGTTGATGACTTCGCACGCTGCATCAGAGTAATAAGCCCCACCGCGCTGCTCCAGCTCTTTCGGTTTCACTTTCAGATCCGGGTTTTTATACAGCTCAAAGAGTTGCTTCTCGACTTTCTGTACCACCTGCGCACGCGCGCCGCCTTTGTAGTATTCACCCATTTCAATCGCCAGCATCTCTTTTTGCTTGAAGTAATAAAGCAAATAGGAACACGGCAACAGGTTCAGTGCCCGAATTAAACCTTCGCTAAACGGCAGATCGAAAATATTTTTAACGCCAGATGCTTTTAACTGCCCGGATGCCACACCATCAAGCAATTCGGCGAAACGTGATTTGCCATTTACCAACACATCCTTAATAAACACCATGTGGTTCAGGCCGAACAGATCGATAGATAAATCATCGTTCTCATTCAAGGCTAAAACATCGCCGATAAACATTTTCATGCCAATCGGAATATTACACACGCCGATAAAGCGTTTAAATCCGGTATGACGATAAACGGCTTCAGTGACCATTCCCGCCGGGTTAGTGAAGTTGATCACCCACGCATTCGGACAAAGTTCTTCGACATCTTTTACGATGTCAAAAATCACCGGAATGGTGCGCAGACCTTTAAACAGGCCACCCGCACCATTAGTTTCCTGGCCAAGATAACCATGACTTAACGGAATACGTTCATCCAGTTCGCGTGCTGGTAATTGACCTACGCGCAGTTGGGTAGTGACAAAATCTGCCCCTTTCAGCGCCTCACGACGATCAAGCGTTTTATAAAGTTTAATCGGTACACCAGCGTTATCAATCATCCGTTGGCAGAGATCAAAGATAATATCCAGTTTTGCTTTACCACCTTCGACATCCACCAGCCATAATTCAGTCACCGGCAATTCGTGATAACGCTTAATAAATCCTTCCAGCAGTTCCGGGGTATAACTACTCCCGCCACCAATAGTGACGACTTTTAATTTCTGGCTCATAATTTCTCCCTTCATCAGGAAATACTAATATTATTCATACCTGCCTCTACGTCAGGAATATCCCGGTCTCCCCAGGATAAATAAGGCACGCATGTAAATTTAATGTTCAGTGACAATAGCTACTGATTAAATTCAGTCAATTTCTTACGATAACTATTTGGTGTAAAAGATGTTAGTTTCTTAAACGTTTTAATAAACAGGCTTGGGCTACTATAACCCGCTTCAAATGCAATATCAGTCACAGAATAGTTGGTCATTTCCAGTTGTTTTTTGGCAAAGTTAATGCGGATTTCATTAATAATCTGCATCGGCGTTTTGCCATAATATCGCTGAGTCGCACGCGTCAAATACTCCTGCGATTTAGCCGATAACATCACCATATTTTCCAGCGCATTCTCACTGAACTGCGCTTTATCATGCATCTTTTCAACCGTACTTTTTAACCACTGTGGCACATCATCAATCACCTGTTCTTCGCGGTAATGACGTAAACGGTTAATGACATAAAAAGTGACTATCTCAACAAATTCTTCCAGACCGGTTTCGCTGAAATTCAATGAAGAAATCACCGTTTCCACATAGGTAAGAAAAGTATTATTTGTTCGGTAAACCTGTGAAGCAACAAAGCAATAAGGCAACAACGGCAAATAATGCTGTTCAAAAAAACGTTTACTGATCCCAACGTTCAATATGCGCGTGGCACCAAACTCATAAAAACTTTGATGGTGTGATCCTAACGGAATAAAAACAAAATCGCCCCGTTCCAGCAACACGCGCTTACCGTTAATCTCCTGGAAATAACGACCAGTTAAAACCAGGGTAAATTCATAATAGTCATGCTGATGCAATCCAGTAATACTTTCAGTTTTATTGTAGATAAACACATGGAAATTTTTGCCATTAAACAACTGCTGTTCACGGGCAGTGGCAATTTCCGGCGCATTAATCACTGGCTGCATCATCGACTCCTTATGCCTTCAGTTTTTCATGAAGCTCAATTAATTCGGTAATCAGTTCACGTGCAAGCATGGAAGTCATTAAATGATCCTGGGCGTGAACCAGCACCAGACTCACTTTCATCTTGCCTTCACCCGCGTCGCCTTCAATCAGTTTCGTCTGTACCAGATGCGCTTCATTCAAGGCCATTCGCGACTGATCCATCATGGCTTTTGCCGCTGCAAAATCGCCCTGCTTCGCCTGCTTCAGCGCCGCATACGCCAGGCTGCGCGCTTGTCCGGAGTTGATGATAAGCCCCATCACCACTTCTTCCAGTTCCTCAGCTTCCGTTTGCGTATCAGGAATATTATCGAGATCCATCATACATCGTTCCTCTCTATTCTTACTGGCACGAGTTGCCCGTGCCAGCGTCGATTAAAATTTCAGGGCGTTAGCAATATCTTCTTCGCTCTCTTCTTTATCAATCACGTTCTGCGCTTTGTTTGCCACCACGACAAATGGCAGATATATCAGCGTTGCGATGCCAAGGTTGAAGAGTGCGACCAGCAATGCGGCGACGCTACCGTTAGTATTAAAGAAGGCTCCCAGACCGGTTGGCATGGTCCACGGTGCAATGTTAGTCACCGGTGGGATGATGCCCATGTAGTACGCCGCCAGAGTAATTGCCGCCAGAATAGGTTGCACCAGAACAAACGGGATAAACATCACCGGGTTCATGATAATCGGCAGACCAAACAGAATCGGTTCATTAATCTGGAAGATGCCCGACGGCAGCGCCAGTTTTGCCACCTGACGATAGTCAGCACGGCGAGAAGCGATAAAGATAGCCAGAATCAGCCCCAGGGTCGCACCGCTGCCCCCGAGGAAAATAAAGGAATCCAGCATCGGCTTGGCCCAGATATGGAAGGTCTTACCGGCTGCCAGCGCCGCTTCGACGGAGCCATATTGTTGATAGGTGGCGATGTTTTCCAGCGCCCACGGCGTCATAATGCCGTTGTCCAGCGCGGTCAGCGCCAGAGCACCGTGAATACCGAAGAACCACAGCAGCGGAACAAAGATCACATACGCCCAGCCGACCACGCTACCCAACGATGCCAGCGGCGTCGAGATGGTATCCATAATAATCTGATGGAAGTTAGTGCCCCAGGTATTCAGCGCCCAGGCAATAATTCCCATCACAGAAAGAATAATAAAGCCGGGAATTAATGCTGAGAAAGAACGTGAGACCGATGTCGGTACACTGTCGGGTAATTTAATCACCCAGTTGCGGTGGACAATAAAGGTAAACATTTCTGCCACCACCAGGCCGATAATAATCCCGGAAATGATATTCGCGCCACCTAACCAGTTTGCGCCGACCGCATAAGCTTCACCGACACTATAAGGCGTGACGGTCATAAATGCCGCAACGGATAACAACCCTGCCGCGAGCGCATCGACTTTACGCTCTTCTGCCAGCGCCATACCGATAAAAAACGGCGCCATTAAAGACATAATCCCTAATGTTCCGTTGTATACGTTTCCACCAATACCTTTCAGGCCATTGAGTGTTTCAATGGTTGAGGCATCGAGGCGAATACCTAAGGAGTAAAAAAACGACCCCTCCCCAAAGCTCAGAAAAACGTTATTGATTAATACAAACATGGCCCCCGCAAGGGTTAACGGCATTAAGCGAATAAAGCCGTTTTTGATTGCATTAACGTGTGGCTGTTTTCCTATTTTGACTGCAAAAGGGAGGAGTACCTTTTCAAGCGATGCAATAACATTACTCATAGAAAAATACCCTTAAAAACCGCAATTAAAGTATTGCGGTATAGATTTATGAAATAACTCTTTGACGGAAAAATTAATTTGCTGCGGCTTTTTTAATTGCTGCAACTGCAGCCTTAAGCACGCCTAAACCATCGACTTTGCCATATAATAGTGAATCAATGACTTCAACGGGTTTGTTGGGTAACAAACGCTGGATTTCGGGCAACATATAAGCAATCTGCGGCCCTAATAACACGACATCGGCATTCTGACCTTTTTCACCCGCCAGTGTTTCCGGAAATGCTTCAATAATGACCGGAACTTCATATTTTTCTGCCTGTGCGCGCATTTTTGATACCAGTAAAGAGGTAGACATGCCCGCAGAACAAAACAGATAAATGTGTTTCTTTTCCATAAAACTGCCCTCATCAACGATTATCTGTCAGCCAGACACTCCGCAAGCCTTCACCTGCTTCCATGCTCTGGGTAACTTGCGAAACCAACATGACTTTTTTTGGTGGCTGAAAAGAGTATACGGTATTGACCTGAACGATAGTATTTCTTTGACCATACAAATTGTCTCTCCTTGACCTGTTGTTATGACCTTCTTCACATTTCGGTTAAATAATTCGCGACAATAAATAAGAACACGGGGCAAAAAAAAACCGGCGTAATGGCCGGTTTCCGTTGTAACTCAAGCTTTCAGGCGAAGAAATTACTTCGCTGCTTGTGGATCGGTGTCGTATTCGGCACAGGTCTGATAGCCGGAGTTGATGACATGTCCGGTATCATCTAACGCGACAAAATAGGTTTCTGCTTTACCATCACGTTGACCCAGGATATAGGTCTGGCAAGTACCACGAGCATGGATCATGCTCACTTCAGACGAAGGTTTACCCGCAATTTGTGCAACCTGCGCCCGGCTCATGCCTTTTTTGACGTCTTTCACCACAGGCTGTACAAACTGGTCTTTGGTACGATCATACGCCGTACAACCTGCCAGCATGGTTAATACCGCCGCTGCACCCAGAATTCCTGCCATATTCTTGTTCATATTCCGTCCTCTTGTTTATCAGCGTGTTAGATAAGCCTGGAATACATTGGGCGCTTTTTCAAGCCTGTGAACGAAACGGCTCTGCTTTCAGAGGATTCCTGTATGACGTTTTAACCGCCATTCAACCTGCTGTCGCTTGTCGTTTCTGTAGCAACGGGTTAGCTTTAAGGAAGTTTTATTTTTCTGTCTGGAGGGGTTCAATGACATTGCAACAACAAATAATAAAGGCGCTGGGCGCAAAACCGCAGATTAATGCTGAAGAGGAAATTCGCCGCAGCATCGATTTTCTGAAAAGCTATTTGCAAACCTACCCGTTCATTAAATCATTGGTGCTCGGGATCAGCGGCGGTCAGGACTCCACTCTTGCCGGGAAACTGTGTCAAATGGCAATTAACGAGCTACGTCAGGAAACGGGCAACGAGGCACTGCAATTCATTGCCGTGCGCCTGCCCTACGGTGTTCAGGCTGATGAACAGGATTGTCAGGACGCTATTGCCTTTATTCAACCGGATCGCGTATTAACCGTGAATATCAAGGGCGCGGTATTGGCCAGCGAACAGGCGCTGCGCGAGGCGGGTATTGAATTAAGTGATTTCGTTCGCGGCAATGAAAAAGCGCGTGAGCGGATGAAAGCGCAATACAGCATTGCAGGCATGACCAACGGTGTCGTGGTTGGCACCGATCATGCGGCAGAAGCCATTACCGGATTCTTCACTAAATACGGTGACGGTGGTACTGACATTAACCCGCTATACCGTCTGAACAAGCGTCAGGGCAAACAGTTACTGGCGGCATTAGGTTGCCCGGAACATCTCTATAAGAAGGCGCCAACAGCCGACCTGGAAGATGACCGCCCTTCCCTGCCAGATGAAGTGGCACTCGGCGTGAGCTATGACAATATCGATGACTATCTGGAAGGGAAAGCCGTACCCGAACAGGTCGCCAGAACAATAGAAAACTGGTATCTGAAAACCGAACATAAACGCCGTCCGCCAATTACGGTTTTCGATGATTTCTGGAAAAAGTAATCATTTGCACATAATGGCTTGTGCAAAAAAGAGTGCTTTGTTCATGCCAGATGCGGCGTGAACGCCTTATTCGGCCTACAAAACTTTGCAAATTCAGTACATTGCAGTAGTCGAGTAGGCCTGATAAGCGTAGCGCATCAGGCGGTGTTACTTTTGTCATCGACCCGCCTCTTTTTTAATCGTTTCCCGCCTGTTACACTGGATAGATAACCAGCATTTGGAGTCAACAGTGGTACGGCGTTTAACTTCCCTGCGGCCAGAATTTGAAGCGGCGGCAATCTACGAATATCCCGAACATTTACGTTCATTCCTTAATGACTTACCCACCCGACCAGGGGTGTATCTGTTTCATGGCGAAAGTGACACCATGCCGCTCTATATCGGCAAAAGCGTTAATATCCGCAGCCGGGTGCTTTCTCATTTACGCACTCCGGATGAAGCCGCCATGCTGCGGCAATCCCGGCGAATTAGCTGGATCTGCACCGCAGGCGAAATTGGCGCTCTACTCCTCGAAGCGCGATTAATCAAAGAACAACAGCCACTGTTTAATAAACGCTTGCGCCGTAATCGCCAGCTCTGTGCCCTGCAACTGAATGAAAAGCGTGTCGATGTGGTGTATGCCAAAGACGTGGATTTTTCTACCGCAGCAAACTTATTCGGCCTGTTTGCCAACCGTCGTGCGGCTTTACAAGCGTTACAGACCATCGCCGATGAACAAAAACTTTGTTATGGCCTGCTCGGGCTGGAACCGTTAAGTCGCGGGCGCGCTTGTTTTCGTTCGGCGCTAAAACGTTGCGCCGGGGCGTGCTGCGGTAAAGAGAGCCATGACGCTCATGCGCTACGTTTGCGCCAGTCTCTGGAGCGTTTGCGGGTTGTTTGTTGGCCGTGGCGAGGTGCGGTGGCGCTGAAAGAACAGCATCCGGAAATGACCCAATATCATATTATTCATAACTGGCTGTGGCTGGGCGAGGTTAATTCGTTAGAAGAGGCTGCAACGTTAATCCGTACACCCGCCGGGTTTGATCACGACGGTTATAAAATCCTCTGTAAACCGCTGCTTTCCGGCAACTATGAAATCACTGAACTTGATCCGGTGAATAGCCTGCCAGCCAGTTAATTTCACTGAACAGCAGTTTGCCTTGCGGTTGCAAAAGCCGCAGGGTGTGCCTGCCATCGTACCAGCACGCGCCCTGGTCGGTAGTCAACAGCTTGTCGCCCAGTTGCCACGCTCCGCTAATCACAAACACCACCCCACCGCGTGAGCCAAAAGTGGTGAACGTGCGATCGGCAATTCTGACTTTCGCTTTACAGGCATCAAGGCGCGTCATAATGTTGAAATCCATTGACATCTGACCTTCAGTCAGTTTCGCTTTTACCACCTGATCCGCCGCGAAAGCAAAAGGCTGTAGCGGCTTTAAGGTATGGCTAAAACGGTTAGTGCTTTCAAGGAGCATCTCACCGCCTTCCAGCAGCGTCACGCTCCTTTCCATTCCCGGAAACAACGAAAACTCACCATTTGCCGCAATGGAAGCAATGCTGGCACGCCAGTAAAAATCACGTTTTGCCGGAGGAAAGCTACAGATTTCCCGAGTTTCACCGGCAGCGTTTCGCCACAGGTTCACCGACATTTTACGCATATCAAAGTATTCCATACTCGCTCCCGGCATACTCTTTTCATTGTTATCGTTCAGGCAACCGTGGATTGTTATCGGCAACTCGGGTGATTTACCTTAGTGGTGATTAGGTTTTTTTTGCAAAAGTTGTAGAACAGAAAAGAAAACCGCCGATCCTGTCCACCGCATTGCTGCAAGGTAGTGGACAAGACCGGCGGTCTTAAGTTGTCAGGCTGAAAGATTATTCAGCAGTTGCAGGCATTTTACCTTT
Source organism: Escherichia sp. MOD1-EC5433 (assembly GCF_002966005.1). NCBI lineage: Bacteria > Pseudomonadati > Pseudomonadota > Gammaproteobacteria > Enterobacterales > Enterobacteriaceae > Escherichia > Escherichia sp. MOD1-EC5433. The sequence goes on from NZ_PTRL01000004.1 coordinate 288,385, forward strand.
TGCCGCAGGGCGTTCTGTCAGACGCTTCTCAAAATTAGCATTAAATTGCTTTTTCTGCTCCGGCGTCAGGATGTTGTAAATCTTGTTCTGGGTTTCCAGGTGCGCCAGCATGTTAGCTTTGCGCTGTTCTTCCATTTTTGCGATCTGCGCTTCAGCTTTCGCTTTGTCGAAGGTATCGCTGGCAATAATGTCATGCATTGCGCGGCGTTCTTCCAGCGGCGGGCGTTTCATCTGGTCACGCTGGCCTTTCATGATTTCGCGAATCTGCTGTTTCTGCGCGTCGGTCAGGTTCAGATCTTTAAACATCATGTCGTGATGCGGACCGAATTTACCTTTATGGTGCATCATCGGCTTCGCGTCAGCCGGTGCTGCGGTAGTGGTATCGGCGGCATGGGCCAGGTTAGCCGCGCCAAAAGCCAGGGTAGAGGCAACAAACAGTGCAGTTAATTTACGCATATTCTATATCCTTCCTTTCAGTTATTTATTACGGCTTTCTTAAGTAACGTGCCGTGTTGACGAGATTAACTTTACTGACTTTAGCGTCAATTAATCAGAGCAACGGTAAAACAATGAAAGTGTAAAAAACACTTTTGCGCCAATTATGGAGAAAAAAAGAAAATTTGATGGAGAGTGATGATGAAATATTACAACACACTGATTTTGCAGAAATTATGAAGAACTATACCTGATGACTGGTGATAAATAAAGCAAATAACCAGGATTAATCCGCATTATTTCATTAAAAAGCCAGTAAATACCCGCAGAATGATTTCTGCGGGCAAGTATTAGGTTATTTTTTCCAGCATTAATCCCGCACGTAATCCCGTCGCCACCAATGGATTAGGGAATAACACATACTCAACATCATGAGTCACAGTAAAATGTTCCTCACCATCCTGCGCCAACAACGTTCCTTTCTTAAACGGCGTGAAGTTCAGCGTCTCGCTTGCCATATGCAGTTCGAAGGATGATGAGTGGCGGGTAATTTGCGAAACGACCCGATAGCGTAGCGGCGACGTTCTCTCAGTACCGACACTCACGCCAGATAACAGCGCAGCAATCGCGCTGGCGGTGGGTGAAAACTGGCGAAGATCGTTTTTGCCAAATGGCAATGCTTTACCAAGTTCCAGCGTACACGCCAGTGCACCGAAATGTTCGGCACTACAATGGGTAAACGTGCCCCCCGGCGCCTGGTGAAACACCAATGCCTCCAGCCCTGCCGCACCCAGCCATGTCAGAAAGTTTTCGTCCCAGGGAATATTACGTTGCGGTAAAACACCAAACCGTGGGTGATACGAACCACGAATCGCGGTATGCAGATCAAGGTGCCAGCGAACAGACTCTTTACCCTGTTCATAAAAATCTTCCAGACACTGTTCCAGTTCGCGCGCACGGCACGTTTCGCCGCTTTCGGCAAATCGCTGCCAGCGTCCGCCAAACATTCGATTCATATCGCTATGGCAATAACGTGTCCCTTGCTTCAGCGCCGGGGGATTTCCAAGGATCGCCAGCAGCCGCCAGCGTAGAGGGATCTCGCCGTGGAGAATCGCGCCAAGCAAAGCATCGAGCATTTCTACCGGCGCGGTTTCATTACCGTGTATTCCCGCAGAAATCACCAGCGCACCCTGCGGTGGCGTTAACGGCGTCAGTTCCAGCAGCCCGTCGCCCAGCCAGCGCCAGCGGACACCGTTGTTTTCCCGCTCTGTTATGGCTGGCTTTTTGCCCGTTAAAGTCAGGGCAAGAAAATTATCCATTACCCCCTCCCTCCCGCTGAAACGGGTAAACCGAACCGAGATTCAGTAAACGAGTCAGTGCATCCAGAGCTTCCCTTCCTTCACGCAGCAATTGCGGGTCAGCAAGATCGGCGGCAGTAAGACGATCGCGATAGTAGCGATCCACCCAGCCATTGAGCGTATTAAACAAGGTATCGTTCATCATCACTGCCGGATTTACCGCCTGATATTCTTCTGCCGTCAGCACCACGCGTAACCGCAGGCACGCAGGGCCGCCGCCGTTTGCCATGCTTTCGCGCAAATCAAAAACTTTCAGTTCGCTTATCGGGTTATCGGCAGCAAGCAATTCATTGAGATAACGCCATACCCCAGCGTGTTCCCGACACTCCTGCGGCAGCACCAACACCATCGAACCATCATCACGGCTCAGTAACTGGCTGTTAAACAGATAAGTCGAGACAGCATCCGCTACGGAAACCTGTGCAGCCGGAACTTCTATCGCCATAAAACCGTTCACCCGCGCGCGCAGGTTTGCCAGTAATTGCGCCTGGCGGGCGAACGCCTGCTGATGGCAAAACAGCACCTGGCGGTTACTCACCGCAATGACATCATTATGAAAAACACCCTGGTCGATAACGTCCGGGTTTTGCTGGGCAAAAACCACCTGCTGTGGATTCACCTGATTCAACCTGGCGACCGCCTCACTGGCTTCACGGGTTTGCCGCGCCGGATAACGGGAAGGTCGCGTGCCATTGCCCTCTTCTCGCCCGTACACAAAAAGCTGAATACCGGGATCGCCATAGTTACCACCGAGCCGATTGTGGTTTGCCGCCCCCTCATCCCCCAGCATCGCCACCTGCGGCAAAGCAGAATGAACGGTGAACTTCTCTTCATCGTTAAAAATCGCTTTTAACAGCGATTCGGTGACGGGCGCTTCCAGCGAACGGTGAAATTTATTGTTCAGGTTGGCGACGGTCAGATGCACTTTGCCATCCAGCGTATCAGCGGATGGCGCTACCGTAGCTGCATTCGCTACCCACATTGGCGAAGCGGAACTGACGCTGGAAAGCCAGTGCGGAGCCTGACGGGCAACCTTTTCCAGCACGTGTTCATCGCTGCCGTTGAATCCCAGTTGACGCAAAACCGGGATAAACGGTCGCTCGTGCGGAGGGATCACCGCCTGGGGGAATCCCGCATCAGCAAGGGCTTTCATTTTCAGTAAACCCTGTTTTGCCGCCAGTCGCGGATTAGAGACCTGAAAACGGTGACGGGTAGAGGCTTCATTACCAAACGACAGGCCCGCGTAATGATGTGTCAGCCCCACCAACCCGTCGAAATTCACTTCCCGGGCGTTCATGGCACCACCTCATCGGAGAAATCCAGACCGGGGTTAAGCGTCGCAGGCAACGTTAACGTGTCTGACTCCAGGCTAGCCATCGGCCAGGCACAATAATCTGCGGCATACCAGGCGCTGGGGCGATGGTTGCCGGAAGCGCCAACGCCGCCGAATGGTGCAGTACTGGCAGCGCCGGTAAGCGGTTTGTTCCAGTTGACGATCCCCGCCCGCGCTTCCAGTAACAGTCGATCGAACTTTTCCCGCTCCGGTGAAACCAGCCCGCAAGAGAGACCAAAGCGAGTGTTATTCGCCATCTTAATCGCCTCATCAAAGGTGTCATAACGCCAGACGCGCAATAGCGGCCCAAACACTTCTTCATCCGGCACGCCCACAACGCCCGTCATTTCGATGATCCCCGGCGTCAGCAATGATGTTCCTGCGCGCAGCAAACGTGGCGCAAGCAGGGTTCGCCCGCCCATCGCTTCCAGTTCCTGCCAGGCGGTAACAACCTGCTGCGCGGCCTGTTCAGAAATCAGCCCACCGATAAACGGCTGTGGTTCGTCATCCCAGTTACCCGGCGTTAACCGCTGGCTAACGGCAACCAGGCGAGCAAGGAACGCATCGCCCTGCGCCCCGCTTTTCAGCATTAAACGGCGGGCGCAAGTGCAGCGTTGCCCGGCAGTGACAAATGCTGACTGAATAGTCAGGTGGACAGCGGCGTCGATATCCGCCACGTCATCAATAATCAGCGGGTTATTGCCGCCCATTTCGAGGGCGAGGATTTTTTCCGGCTGACCGGAGAGCTGGCGATGCAGCTGGTAGCCAGTGTTGGCGCTGCCGGTAAACAGCAAACCGTCGAGATCTTCCAGCGCACTCAGCGCCTGACCCGTTTCGCGCCCCCCCTGCACCAGATTCAGCACACCCGGCGGCAAGCCAGCCTGCTGCCATAAGCGCATTACCACCTCGCCGCTCCACGGTGTCAGTTCGCTGGGTTTAAAGATAATTGTGTTGCCTGCCAGCAGCGCCGGAACGATATGCCCGTTCGGCAAATGCCCTGGGAAATTGTACGGTCCAAACACCGCCAGTACGCCGTGTGGGCGATGGCGCAAACTCGCCGCCCCATCTGGTATTTCGCTGCGCTGCTCGCCCGTGCGCACGTGATATGCCTTGATTGAAATAGCGATTTTATTAATCATTGCCGTCACTTCGGTTGCCGCTTCCCAGCGCGGTTTGCCTGTTTCTCTGGCAATAATCGCCGTTAATTCGGCTTTATTGCTTTCCAGCAGTCCGGCAAAGCGTTCAACTCTTACCTGACGATCGCCAAAGGAGAGCCGCGCCCAACGCGGAAACGCGGCGCGAGCAGCACGACAAGCCAGCTCCACCTGAGCGGCATCGGCATCATTGCCTTGCCATAATACGTCGCCCGATACCGGATTATGCTTCACGCGAAGTTCGCCCTGCCCCGTCACCCAGTCGCCGTTGATCCATAAAGTCATGTTGTTTTCTCCTCTGCGCACAGGCGCACCAGACGAACGCGCTCCCCGGCGTGGCACTTGAGAGCGTCCAGTTGTGCGGCGGTTAAAATCAAACGCTGGGTTGCCGGATCGGCACGCACCAGTACCACGCGGAAATGGTGATAATTTTCATTGGCGACCAGACAGGCCGGGAAATCCCCCTGCGCTGGCTGCCCTTCCGCGACTTCCACCAGCCGACTTTTGCGGATGGCGCGAACACGGTCGATGTCGCACTCCAGCGTCGGCCCACCGTCGAAGATGTCGATATAGTTACGGTAGCGAAAACCTTCTTTTTCCAGCACCGCACGCGCGGGGGCTGTTTGCGGATGCACCTGGCCGATAACGTCCTGCGCTTCCTGGGATAAAAAGTCCGTATAGATCGGATGTTTTGGCATCAGTTCAGCGATAAACGCCTTTTGACCAGTACCGCAGAGAAAATCAGCGCGGCTAAAATCCATCGAAAAGAAGCGTTTACCGAGGCTTTGCCAGAACGGCGAATAGCCGTGCTCATCAATCACCCCGCGCATTTCGGCGACCACTTTGTCGTTAAACTTGTCACGAAAAGCCGCCATAAACATAAAGCGCGATTTCGACAGCAAATAGCCATTGCCCTCTTTGCGCCACTCCGGGTCGAGGAACAGCGTGCATAACTCACTGCTTCCGGTGTGATCATTACTGAGAAACAGCGTCGGTAGCGCGTTATAGACATTCAACTCTTTCGAAGCGTGAACCAGCGTACCGACGCGATAGTTGTACCAGGGATCGTTTAGCCCGACAGCCACCTCAATAGCGCAAATACCCGCCACGGTGCCTGTCTCGCTCTCTTCCAGCACGAACACATAACCCTGCTCGCTTTCGGGTAATTCGCCCTGCCAGGTTTTAATGGATCTGTCGATACGCGCCGAAAGCGTGGCTTCATTGGCAGGGAGCGACGTCAGGCCGCCGCCCGTTTTACCTGCAAGCTGCATTAAGGCTGCGACATCGGTGCGCTCAACGGGACGGATGACCATCATGATGAACCCCGGCTAACAAAGCGTTCGCAAGTAGCGGCAAAGCGATCCAGTCCGGTCGTCACCTCTTCTTCGCTGACGTTGAGCGCCGGCGCAAAACGCACCACGTTGCCACCCGCAATCAGCACCATCACGCCTGCTTTCGCCGCCTCCTGAGAGATCTGTTTCGCTTGCCCGGCGTAATCCGTATTCAGCACACAGCCAATCAACAGACCTAATCCGCGAATTTCACTGAACAAACCGCAGCGATGATTAATGATATTAAGACGCTCAACAAACCAGTCGTGACGCTGTTTGACACCATTAAGCATCTCTGGCGTGTTGATGAGATCAAGCACTTTACCCGCCACCGCCGAGGCCAGCGGATTACCACCATAGGTGGTGCCGTGAGTGCCAACGGTCATCACCCGACCGCACTCTTCGGTTGCCAGCAGCGCACCAACCGGGAAACCTCCGCCCAGAGCTTTAGCGGTGGTCAGCAGATCGGGCGTCACCCCGTAGTGCATATAGGCATAAAGTTCACCGGTACGCCCGACGCCGGTTTGTACCTCATCGAAAATCAGCAATGCATTGTGGCGATCGCATAACTCACGCAATCCCTGCAAAAATGCCTTGCTGGCTGGCACCACGCCGCCTTCGCCCTGTACTGGCTCGACAATCACCGCGCAGGTGGAGTCGTCAATCAGCGCACTGGCAGAATTAATATCGTTATACGCGGCATGGCGGATATCCGGCGGCAGTGGCGCGAAATCCTGTGAATAGGCTGGCTGCCCGCCGGCACTAACGGTAAACAGCGTGCGCCCGTGGAAAGCATTTTTAAACGCCACGATGCCGCTCTTATGGCTACCGTAGCGGTCGTGAGCGTATTTGCGCGCCAGTTTCAACGCCGCTTCGTTGGCTTCCGCGCCGGAGTTACAGAAGAACACGCGATCGGCAAACGTCGCGTCAATGAGCTTTTTCGCCAGCCGTAATACTGGCTCGTTGGTGTAACCATTACCGGTATGCCAGAACTTACTCGCCTGCTCGTTCAGCGTCTCCCGCAGTTCCGGATGCGCATGACCCAGTGCGTTCACTGCAATGCCACCCGCGAAGTCGATATACTCTTTCCCCTGCTGATCCCACAAGCGCGAACCTTCGCCACGTACCGGAATAAACGGTGCCGGAGCGTAAACAGGTATCATCCATTCATCAAAGTTTTCACGCGTAATTGGCTGAGACATAGCGACCCCCACAGTAAATAAATAGTTATTTATATGTTAATAATAAGTAGCGTTTACGCTGTAAATGTAGATTGCAGGGTTCGTGCCAGCCAGTGGTAAAAGTGCATAAACGGCGGCAGTTAACTGGAAATCAAGGCGTTACAACCCAGCGATATGCACCTGAAGTGCATATAAAGTGAATACGTTTGCGATACTGATGAATAAAAAGAATAAAAAACGAAATGTTATGCAGAAGTAAAATATAATTCTGGAATTGTGATCGTTGACGAAATTTACTGGAAATTACTGCGCCATGCTGACGCAACTGCACCAAAAACGGGCATTTTTTGCGCCATCGTTGGCATCATTAACAACCATCGATCAAATCACTTAACAACAGGCAGTAAGCACGGCGAATTTCTGCTAACATCCACGCACTCTTTATCTGAATAAATGGCAGCGACTATGAAATTTGTCTCTTTTAATATCAACGGTCTGCGCGCCAGACCACACCAGCTTGAAGCCATCGTCGAAAAGCACCAACCGGATGTGATTGGTTTGCAGGAGACAAAAGTTCATGATGATATGTTTCCGCTCGAACAAGTAGCAAAGCTTGGCTACAACGTCTTTTATCACGGGCAGAAAGGCCATTATGGCGTGGCGCTGCTGACCAAAGAGACGCCGATTGCTGTGCGTCGCGGCTTCCCCGGCGACGGCGAAGAGGCTCAACGACGAATTATTATGGCGGAAATTCCCTCGCCGCTGGGCAATGTCACCGTGATCAACGGCTACTTTCCGCAGGGTGAAAGCCGCGACCACCCGATTAAATTCCCGGCGAAAGCGCAGTTTTACCAGAACCTGCAAAACTACCTGGAAACCGAACTCAAGCGTGAGAATCCGGTGCTGATTATGGGCGATATGAATATCAGCCCTACAGACCTCGATATCGGCATTGGCGAAGAGAACCGCAAACGCTGGCTGCGTACCGGTAAATGTTCTTTCCTGCCAGAAGAACGCGAATGGATGGAGAGACTGATTAGCTGGGGTCTGGTGGATACTTTCCGCCATGCGAACCCGGAAACGGCAGATCGTTTCTCGTGGTTTGATTACCGCTCAAAAGGTTTTGACGATAACCGTGGTCTGCGCATCGACCTGCTTCTCGCCAGCCAACCGCTGGCAGAATGTTGCGTAGAAACCGGCATCGACTATGAAATTCGCAGCATGGAAAAACCGTCCGATCACGCCCCAGTGTGGGCGACCTTCCGCCGCTAATTTCTCTGTTCTCCTGGCTCACTCTGGGTCAGGAGAATTAACCTTGAGAAAAATCAACAAACTGTCAGTAATGATTTGTTGCCCGCCGTCCTTTGTTATACCGTCACTGCGTTTTTAGTTGTCTGACCACTTCTCTATTATCAAGTTTGATATAGGAAACTCCACGATGAACGCTGAGCGTAAATTTCTTTTTGCCTGTCTTATTTTTGCGCTGGTCATTTACGCTATCCACACTTTCGGTTTATTCGATCTGCTCACCGATTTACCTCACTTACAGGCGCTTATTCGCCAGAGCGGATTTTTCGGTTATAGCCTCTATATTCTGTTATTCATCATCGCCACTCTCTTTCTGTTACCGGGTAGCATACTGGTGATCGCCGGAGGAATAGTCTTTGGCCCGCTCTTAGGGACGTTTCTTTCATTAATTGCCGCCACGCTGGCCTCGTCATGCTCCTTCCTTTTGGCACGCTGGCTGGGACGTGATTTACTGCTGAAATACGTTGGTCATAGCCACACTTTTCAGGCCATAGAAAAAGGTATTACGCGTAACGGTATCGATTTTCTTATTTTGACCCGCTTAATCCCGCTATTTCCTTACAATATTCAAAATTATGCTTATGGATTAACCGCCATCGCCTTCTGGCCTTATACCCTTATTTCGGCATTAACTACTCTGCCCGGAATAGTTATTTATACCGTAATGGCAAGCGATCTCGCCAGTGAGGGCATTACGCTGCGCTTTATTTTAAAACTCTGTCTGGCAGGACTGGCGCTGTTTATTCTCGTTCAGTTCGCCAGACTCTACGCCCGACACAAACATGTGGATCTGTCTGCTTCACGCCGCAGCCCACTTACTCACCCCAAAAATGAAGGATAGAACGATGTTGCAACATTATTCAGCGTCATGGAAAAAAGGACTGGCTGCACTGTGTTTACTGGCAACCGCAGGGCTTAGTGGCTGCGATCAAAAAGAAAATACGGTGGCAAAAGTGGAATACGACGGGCTTTCCGCCAGCCAGCCACTGCGTGTCGATGCCAATAACCATACGGTCACCATGTTAGTGCAAATTAATGGTCGTTTTCTGACAGACGATACCCGCCACGGCATTGTGTTTAAAGATGGCTCCAACGGACATAAATCGCTGTTTATGGGTTATGCGACCCCGAAAGCATTTTATGAAGCCCTGAAACAGGCCGGTGGCACGCCGGGCGAAAACATGACGATGGATAATAAAGAAACGACCCATGTGGCGGGCAGCAAACTGGATATTTCGGTCAACTGGCAAGGGGCGGCAAAAGCGTATTCCTTCGATGAGGTGATTGTCGATAGCAATGGCAAGAAACTGGACATGCGCTTTGGCGGTAATTTAGCGGCGGCAGAAGAGAAGAAAACTGGCTGCCTGGTGTGTCTCGATAGCTGCCCGGTCGGTATCGTCAGCAATGCGACATACACTTATGGGGCAGTGGAAAAACGCGGTGAAGTGCAATTCAAAGGCAATGCGTCGGTTCTCCCGGCAGATAACACGCTGGCAACGGTTACCTTTAAAATTGCCGAATAAAACCAGGATAAAGGATGATGAAAATGCAATCGCGTAAAATCTGGTACTATCGTGCCACCATCATCATCCTGTTGTTCGCTGTGCTGCTGGCATGGGCGCTGCTTCCCGGCGTCCATGAGTTTATCAATCGCAGCGTTGCGGCATTTGCCGCCGTGGATCAACAGGGTATAGAACGTTTTATTCAGTCTTACGGCACACAGGCGGCTGTGGTCTCGTTCTTCTTAATGATCTTACAGGCCATTGCCGCACCGCTGCCTGCTTTTTTGATAACCTTTGCCAATGCGTCGCTGTTTGGCGCATTCTGGGGCGGTTTGCTGTCGTGGACCAGTTCGATGGCAGGTGCGGCGCTGTGCTTTTTTATCGCCAGAGTGATGGGTCGCGAAGTAGTGGAAAAGTTAACCGGTAAAACCGTGCTTAACAGCATGGACGGCTTTTTTACCCGCTACGGCAAACACACCATCCTGGTATGTCGGTTATTGCCTTTTGTCCCTTTCGATCCTATCAGCTATGCTGCCGGATTGACTTCAATACGTTTTCGCTCGTTTTTTATCGCCACCGGGCTTGGTCAGCTACCCGCAACCATCGTCTATTCCTGGGCGGGCAGCATGTTAACGGGCGGCACATTCTGGTTTGTCACCGGACTGTTTATCCTGTTTGCCCTGACCGTGGTGATTTTTATGGCGAAAAAAATATGGCTTGAACGCCAGAAGAGGAATGCCTGATGGGTTTACCGCCGCTTAGCAAAATTCCTTTGATTTTACGTCCGCAGGCGTGGCTGCATCGTCGCCATTATGGCGAGGTGCTAAGCCCAATTCGCTGGTGGGGGCGAATTCCGTTTATCTTTTATCTGGTGTCGATGTTTGTCGGCTGGCTGGAGCGCAAACGCTCACCGCTCGATCCGGTGGTGCGATCGCTTGTCAGCGCACGCATTGCACAAATGTGTCTGTGTGAGTTTTGTGTGGATATCACCAGTATGAAAGTCGCGGAGCGTACCGGTAGCACTGACAAACTGCTGGCGGTGGCTGACTGGCGGCAAAGCCCGCTGTTCAGCGATGAGGAGCGGCTGGCGCTGGAATACGCCGAAGCTGCGAGCGTCACGCCGCCAACGGTCGATGATGCCCTGCGTACCCGACTGGCTGCCCATTTTGACGCTCAGGCACTCACCGAGCTGACAGCATTGATCGGCCTGCAAAATCTGTCAGCCCGTTTTAATTCTGCCATGGACATTCCCGCTCAGGGGCTGTGCCGACTTCCTGAAAAACGTTCTTAAGGAGAGATGATGCGCCATTGTGTGTGGTTGCTGGGATTGTTATCGCTGTTTTCTTTGGCAACACATGCCAGTGACTGGCAGGAAATCAAAAACGACGCCAAAGGGCAAACCGTCTGGTTTAACGCCTGGGGCGGCGATACGGCAATTAACCGCTATCTCGACTGGGTTAGCGGCGAGATGAAAACCCATTACGATATAAACCTGAAGATTGTCCGCCTGGCGGATGCCGCAGACGCAGTAAAACGCATTCAGACGGAGGCCGCTGCCGGGCGCAAAACAGGCGGTTCGGTGGATCTTCTGTGGGTAAATGGTGAAAACTTCCGCACCTTAAAAGAGGCCAATTTATTACAAACCGGCTGGGCGGAGGCTCTACCCAACTGGCGTTACGTCGATACGCAACTACCGGTACGGGAAGATTTTTCTGTGCCGACCGAAGGCGCGGAATCGCCCTGGGGGGGCGCACAACTGACGTTTATCGCCCGCCGCGATGTTACGCCACAGCCACCACAAACACCGCAAGCGTTACTGGAGTTTGCCAAAGCCAATCCCGGCACGGTGACTTATCCGCGCCCACCGGACTTCACAGGCACGGCGTTTCTGGAACAGTTGCTGATTATGCTGACGCCAGACCCCGCCGCATTAAAAGCAGCGCCGGACGATGCGACTTTCGCCCGTGTCACTGCTCCCTTGTGGCAATATCTTGATGCGCTGCATCCGTATTTGTGGCGCGAAGGAAAGGATTTTCCGCCTTCGCCTGCACGAATGGATGCTCTGCTGAAAGCCGGTACATTGCGCCTGTCGCTAACCTTTAACCCCGCTCATGCACAACAAAAAATAGCCAGCGGTGATTTGCCAGCAAGCAGTTACAGCTTCGGCTTTAGCGAGGGGATGCTTGGCAACGTCCATTTCGTCACCATTCCAGCCAATGCGAATGCCAGTGCTGCGGCGAAGGTTGTCGCCAACTTCCTGCTCTCACCCGATGCGCAACTGCGTAAAGCGGATCCCGCTGTCTGGGGCGATCCTTCGGTTCTCGATCCACAGAAACTGCCTGACACGCAGCGTGAAACATTGCAATCAAGAATGCCGCAGAATCTGCCGCCGGTACTGGCGGAACCACATGCAAGCTGGGTAAATGCGCTGGAACAAGAATGGCTACGCCGTTACGGTACGCATTAATCTTTCTGCTGTGGGCGATGGTGGCGGTGATTTACGCACCGCTAATCCCGGCAGCTTTCACGCTGATAGCGCCTGCCTTGTCGCTGACGCACTGGCAGGCGTTATTTGCCGACCCGCAGTTACCACAGGCATTACTGGCGACGCTGGTTTCGACGACTATCGCGGCGGTCGGAGCGTTGTTGATTGCCCTGCTGGTGATTGTCGCGCTGTGGCCTGGCGTAAAATGGCTGCATCTGTGCGCCCGTCTGCCGTGGCTGCTCGCCATTCCCCACGTGGCTTTTGCCACCAGCGCCCTTCTACTCTTTGCTGACGGCGGCCTGCTTTACGACTATTTCCCGTATTTCACTCCGCCAATGGACAAATTAGGTATTGGGCTGGGTTTCACTCTGGCGCTGAAAGAAAGCGCATTTCTGCTGTGGATCTTGTCAGCCGTGCTAAGTGAAAAACGGCTGCTACAGCAGGTTATAGTGATGGATTCACTGGGCTACAGCCGCTGGCAATGCCTGAACTGGCTGCTGTTGCCCTCCGTCGCTCCTGCTCTGGCAATGGCGATGCTGGCGATTGTCGCATGGACGCTGTCGGTCGTGGATGTAGCAATTATCCTTGGGCCAGGTAATCCACCGACGCTGGCAGTAATTAGCTGGCAGTGGTTAACTCAGGGCGATACAGATCAACAGATTAAAGGCGCGCTCGCCAGCCTGCTGCTGATGGCGTTACTCGCCACCTGTGTTTTGCTGGGCTATCTGTTATGGCGCGCCTGGAGGAACACCATTCCCCGCGAAGATGGCGTTCGCAAACCAGCCACGGCTTTACTGCCCGGCTATACGCTGGCGAGGTTATTACCATTAACGGGGGTGCTCTGTGTGGTTCTGCTGGCGATCCTCGCGGATCAATCGACGATCAATCTTGAGGCGCTACTCAATAGCCTGACTATGGCTCTGGTCGCGACATTCATCGCGTTGATCCTGTTACTGCTGTGGCTGGAATGGGGGCCAAAGCGTCGCCAGCTATGGTTATGGATGCCCATTTTATTACCGGCACTGCCATTAGTGGCAGGTCAATACACGCTGGCGTTATGGCTCAACCTGGATGGTAGCTGGACGGCGGTGATCTGGGGGCATCTGCTGTGGGTGATGCCGTGGATGCTGTTTATCCTGCAACCCGCCTGGCGGCGCATCGACTCGCGATTAATTTTGATTGCACAAACGCTGGGCTGGTCACAAGCCAAAATATTCTGTTATGTGAAATTCCCGCTTATGCTACGCCCCGCGCTAATTGCGTTCGCTGTCGGATTTTCAGTGAGTATTGCGCAATATATGCCGACGCTGTGGCTCGGTGCGGGACGTTTCCCGACGCTGACGACAGAAGCGGTGGCGTTAAGTAGCGGCGGCAGCAACGGTATCCTCGCCGCCCAGGCTTTATGGCAACTGCTGTTACCGCTTATTATTTTTGCCCTGACCGCCCTGCTTGCAAAATGGGTAGGTTATGTCAGACAAGGACTCCGCTAATGCTCTGCGTGAAAGATGTTTCGCTACGTTTGCCAGGAACCTGCTTACTAAAGAACGTCAACTTTACGGCCACCAAAGGTGACATTGTCACGTTAATGGGGCCATCAGGCTGTGGTAAATCCACGCTGTTTTCCTGGATGATTGGCGCGCTGTCCGGGCAGTTTTCTTGTACAGGTGAGCTATGGCTCAATGAGCAGCGGATCGACATGCTGCCGACTGCACAGCGCCAGGTTGGCATTCTTTTCCAGGATGCGCTGTTATTTGACCAGTTCAGTGTCGGGCAAAATTTACTGCTGGCGCTACCGGCGACACTCAAAGGTGTTGCAAGGCACAATGCCGTGAATGATGCGCTTGAGCGCGCGGGACTTGGTGATACTTTCCATCAGGATCCGGCAACTCTGTCTGGTGGTCAGCGGGCACGGGTAGCTCTGCTACGCGCCCTTCTCGCCCAACCCAAAGCATTATTACTCGATGAACCATTCAGCCGTCTTGACGTGGCTTTGCGCGACAGTTTTCGCCAGTGGGTGTTCAGCGAAGTTCGCGAACTGGCGATCCCCGTCGTTCAGGTAACGCACGATCTCCAGGATGTTCCCGCTGGTGGCCTGGTTCTGGATATGATGCAGTGGTCAGAAAATTACAACAAACTGCGATAACGCAAAGTTTTTCCTCATGCGCCAGTTCAGAATGGCGCACTCAAAACTACAATGTCGGGATTTTCGATGAAACGTGTTTCTCAAATGACCGCGCTGGCAATGGCTTTAGGGCTGGCTTGCGCTTCTTCGTGGGCCGCTGAACTGGCGAAGCCTCTTACTTTTGACCAGCTTCAACAACAAAATGGCAAAGCGATAGATACTCGCCCCAGCGCGTTTTATAACGGCTGGCCACAAACTTTAAATGGCCCTTCAGGTCATGAACCTGCCGCCTTAAACCTTTCTGCAAGCTGGCTCGACAAAATGAGCGCCGAACAGCTCAACGAGTGGATCAAGCAACATAACCTGAAAGCCGATGTGCCGGTGGCGTTATACGGTAATGACAAAGACGTCGAAGCCGTCAAAACGCGTCTGCAAAAAGCAGGCTTTACGCATATCTCCATCCTGAGTGACGCGCTAAGCGAACCTTCCCGCCTGCAAAAACTGCCGCACTTTGAGCAACTGGTTTACCCGCAATGGCTGCATGACCTGCAACAAGGTAAAGAGGTTACGGCAAAACCTGCCGGTGACTGGAAAGTCATTGAAGCAGCCTGGGGCGCACCAAAGTTTTACCTTATCAGCCATATTCCCGGCGCTGACTACATCGATACCAACGAAGTTGAAAGCGAACCGCTGTGGAACAAAGTTTCTGATGAGCAACTGAAAGCGATGCTGGCAAAGCACGGCATTCGCCATGACACCACGGTCATTCTGTACGGGCGAGACGTTTACGCCGCAGCGCGCGTGGCACAGATTATGCTGTACGCAGGGGTGAAAGATGTGCGCCTGCTGGACGGCGGCTGGCAAACCTGGTCCGATGCGGGTCTGCCCGTTGAGCGCGGTACGCCACCGAAAGTGAAACCGGAACCTGACTTCGGCGTGAAGATCCCGGCGCAACCGCAACTGATGCTCGATATGGAGCAGGCACGTGGACTACTGCATCGTCAGGATGCTTCACTGGTAAGCATTCGTTCGTGGCCAGAATTTATCGGTACGACCAGCGGTTACAGCTACATCAAGCCAAAAGGTGAAATAGCCGGAGCACGTTGGGGACACGCTGGTAGCGACTCGACGCATATGGAAGATTTCCATAACCCGGATGGCACCATGCGTAGCGCCGATGATATTACCGCTATGTTGAAAGCATGGAATATCAAACCAGATCAACAAGTCTCGTTCTATTGCGGCACCGGCTGGCGCGCCTCAGAAACCTTTATGTATGCGCGCGCAATGGGCTGGAAGAATGTCTCCGTTTACGACGGCGGCTGGTATGAATGGAGCAGCGATCCGAAAAATCCGGTAGCAACCGGTGAACGCGCCCCGGACAGTAGCAAATAACACGGCAATTACTGACGCTGAAGCGACTTCAGCGTCAGATACCCACTCCACACTCGCGTAAATGTCGTCATCCAACACAGCGCGCCAAAAATCCACGCAAACCACGAGAAATAGGCCGGAAAGAGGCAACTCAGGACAAACAGCAAAATCGTCTCGCTGCCTTCGGTTAATCCCCCCAGATAGTAAAAAGATTTATGTGCATAGCCGGGGTTATCAATCTGGTGCTTCGCCGCCAGCGCAGCAAACGCGAGAAAACTGCTGCCCGTGCCGATAAACGCAAACAACAGCCAGCCTCCGGCCAGCGCGTTTTGTTCTGGTGCGGCGAGAATAAAACCAAACGGCACCAGCGCGTAAAAGAGGAAATCGAGAGAAATATCAAGAAAACCGCCTGCGTCAGTTAACCCTCTGCGCCTCGCCAGCGCGCCGTCCAGACCATCAAGCAACCTGTTGAGCAAAATGGCAATCAGCGCCGCCAGATACCATCCCAGCGCCAGAAACGGCAGTGCCAGCACACCGATGGCAAACCCCACTAACGTTAAACCATCTGGCGTTATACCGGGTCTATCAAGAACCCGCACGCACTGATGCAACAACGGTTTAATTCGCGGATGAAGATGGCGGTCTAACACGGGCACTCCTTAAATATAAAGCCCTTCTGATCGGGCAACAGTGCGGATATTATGGCATTTTTCGCTTATCTGCCCGTGGGTAATTTATGAAAATGATTGAAGTGGTTGCCGCCATTATCGAACGGGATGGCAAAATTTTACTCGCACAACGCCCCGCCCATAGCGATCAGGCGGGGTTATGGGAGTTTGCCGGTGGCAAAGTCGAACCGGATGAAAGTCAGCCACAGGCGCTGGTACGGGAATTGCGCGAAGAACTGGGCATTGACGCAACGGTTGGTGAATATGTTGCCAGCCATCAGCGGGAAGTGTCTGGCCGGATTATCCATCTTCATGCCTGGCACGTACCGGACTTCCACGGTACGTTACAGGCACACGAACATCAGGCGCTGGTCTGGTGTCTGCCAGAGGAAGCATTGCAATATCCGCTGGCTCCTGCTGATATTCCACTACTTCATGCGTTTATGGCTTTACGCGCCGCCAGACCAGCGGATTGGTGCTAATGGTTTTGTCATCCCGCTGGCATTGCAGCAGTATCCCCTCCGCTTTAATCACTGCGCCCTCCGAATAATTTTGATCCTGATAAACGCAGCACTGGTTACAGGGCTGCGCTGATTGCCCGCCAGAACTAAACACCTCCGGCGGCACATTCACTTCCACATCCGGACGATATTGCGGGTTAGCCAGCGCAAATAATGGAAATACCAACGCTACGGCGAGTAATGCTCGACTCACAAGAAACTCCTTATTTTTCGTTGCCTCTGGTTCTGATAACGGTAACCAGGCGGGAAAACTTTAGCGTCTGGTTGCCGGATGCGGCGTGAACGCCTTATCCAGCCGACGGATCCCCCTTGAAAATGCGCCCGGTTTTCCAGGTCTGATAAAACGCACCTGACATTAGGTGACTTTTATAACTTCCATACATTATTAATTTGCTTTCCGGTGTCATTTTTTTCTTGCTTACCGTCACATTCTTGATGGTATAGTCGAAAACTGCAAAAGCACATGACATAAACAACATAAGCACAATCGTATTAATATATAAGGGTTTTATATCTATGGATCAGACATATTCTCTGGAGTCATTCCTCAACCATGTCCAAAAGCGCGACCCGAATCAAACCGAGTTCGCGCAAGCCGTTCGTGAAGTAATGACCACTCTCTGGCCTTTTCTTGAACAAAATCCAAAATATCGCCAGATGTCGTTACTGGAGCGCCTGGTTGAACCGGAGCGCGTGATCCAGTTTCGCGTAGTGTGGGTTGATGATCGCAATCAGGTACAAGTTAACCGCGCCTGGCGTGTCCAGTTCAGCTCCGCCATCGGTCCGTATAAAGGTGGTATGCGTTTCCATCCGTCCGTAAACCTCTCCATTCTTAAATTCCTCGGCTTCGAGCAAACCTTTAAAAATGCCCTGACCACCCTGCCGATGGGCGGTGGTAAAGGCGGCAGCGATTTCGATCCAAAAGGGAAAAGCGAAGGCGAAGTGATGCGTTTCTGCCAGGCGCTGATGACCGAACTGTACCGTCACCTGGGTGCAGATACCGACGTTCCGGCGGGCGATATCGGCGTTGGTGGGCGTGAAGTCGGCTTTATGGCGGGGATGATGAAAAAGCTCTCCAACAATACCGCCTGCGTCTTCACCGGCAAGGGGCTATCTTTTGGCGGCAGTCTGATTCGCCCGGAAGCTACCGGTTACGGTCTGGTTTATTTCACGGAAGCGATGCTGAAACGCCACGGTATGGGTTTTGAAGGAATGCGTGTTTCCGTTTCTGGCTCCGGCAACGTCGCCCAGTACGCTATCGAAAAAGCGATGGAATTTGGTGCTCGTGTGGTTACAGCATCAGACTCCAGCGGCACCGTGGTTGATGAAAGTGGATTCACGAAAGAGAAACTGGCGCGTCTTATCGAAATCAAATCCAGCCGCGATGGTCGCGTGGCAGATTACGCCAAAGAATTTGGTCTGGTCTATCTCGAAGGCCAACAGCCGTGGTCTGTGCCGGTGGATATCGCCCTGCCATGCGCGACCCAGAACGAACTGGATGTTGACGCCGCACATCAGCTTATCGCCAATGGTGTTAAAGCGGTGGCGGAAGGGGCAAATATGCCAACGACCATTGAAGCAACTGAACTGTTCCAGCAGGCAGGCGTACTGTTTGCACCGGGTAAAGCAGCTAATGCTGGCGGTGTAGCAACATCGGGGCTGGAAATGGCGCAAAACGCTGCGCGTCTGGGCTGGAAAGCCGAGAAGGTTGATGCGCGTTTACACCACATTATGCTGGATATCCACCACGCCTGTGTTGAACACGGTGGTGAAGGTGAGCAAACCAACTACGTGCAGGGCGCGAATATTGCAGGTTTTGTGAAGGTTGCGGATGCGATGCTGGCGCAAGGCGTGATTTAAGTCATCAGGCGTTTGTGCCGGATGCGGCGTGAACGCCGCATCCGGCCTACAAAAATCTACTACATCAGACCTTTATGTTATCGCTCCACTGCCCGCGTCTTCTGATGGCGGGCTTTTTTTCACCGCTCGCTTGCGTGGTGAAGCCTTTTTCTTCTCTTCTCCACTACCCGGTGCCACTATGCCGCGAAACTGCCGCACTGGCGTACGTTTTGCCTGATCAATCAATTGGTAAAGCGTCCCCACCAGCGGCTGCATAAAGTCCTGGTAGCGACACTGCTTTTCGCTGATTTGCGTCAGCACCGATTCCCAGTGTGCCGTCATGTCCGGTCGTGTCGCCATCTCTGGCAGCGAATGGAATAACGCTTTTCCGGCGTCGGTGGAGTGGATATAGCGCCCTTTTTTGGTCAGGAAACCACGCTTGAACAGCAGTTCAATAATCCCGGCACGCGTTGCTTCCGTCCCCAGGCCATCGGTCGCACGAAGGATCTTTTTCAGATCTTTGTCCTGCACAAAGCGCGCGATCCCGGTCATCGCTGAAAGCAGCGTTGCATCGGTGAAATGACGTGGTGGCTGAGTTTGCCGCTCTACCACTTCACCTTTTTCACACAATAACTCATCGCCTTTCGCTACCACCGGCAGCGGTGTACCATCGTTTTCTTCATCACGCTCTTTGCTGCCTAACAGCGTGCGCCAGCCTGCTTCAGCAAGAAAACGGGCTTTAGCGACAAATTTTCCTTTGGCAATGTCCAGTTCGATAACACATTTGCGGAACACCGCATCCGGACAGAACTGCATCAAATACTGACGGGCAATCAGGTTATAGACCTTCGCTTCGTTCTCCGTCAGGTTGATGGCAGAACTCCGCGCGGTCGGGATGATGGCGTGGTGCGCATCGACCTTTTTGTCATCCCAGCAGCGGTTGCGTAAATCTGGATCAACCACCGGCTGCGGTAACAAGCCCGGCGCATGAACGCTGATAGCATTCATCACCGCCTGACGTCCGGCAAAATGTTCTTCCGGCAAATAACGACAATCGGAACGCGGATAAGTGATCAGTTTGTGCGTTTCGTACAACTTCTGGCAGATATCAAGTACGTTCTGCGCACTCAGACCAAAGCGTTTTGCCGCTTCAATCTGCAACGCCGAAAGCGAAAACGGCAACGGCGCGGATTCTGATTCCCGTTTATCGTTATAACTGGTGACAATAGCCGGTTGACCGCTGATGCGGTTGACCACATGCTCCGCCAGCGGACGATGCAACAAGCGCCCTTCTTCATCCTGGTACGGCTCACACGCTTCGCTCGGTTGCCAGATAGCGGTAAATCGCTCATCGGCAGGCGTCACTATATGCGCTTTGACCTCATAGAAATCTTTCGCCACGAAGTTTTCAATTTCTTCGTCGCGGCGCACCACCAGCCCGAGCACAGGCGTCTGCACGCGTCCAACGGAAAGTACGCCCTGATAACCCGCATTGCGACCGAGAATGGTGTACGCGCGGGTCATATTGATGCCGTATAACCAGTCGGCACGCGCTCGCGCCAGCGCAGAAACGCATAGCGGCACAAACTCGCTATTGGAACGAAGACGATCGATCGCCCGTTCAACCGCCTGCGGGTTCAGATCGTTAATCAAGCAACGCTGCACCTGCTGGCGCTTTTCCGGTTCCAGTTGCAGGTAATCCAGCACTTCATCCACC
Source organism: Escherichia sp. MOD1-EC5433 (assembly GCF_002966005.1). NCBI lineage: Bacteria > Pseudomonadati > Pseudomonadota > Gammaproteobacteria > Enterobacterales > Enterobacteriaceae > Escherichia > Escherichia sp. MOD1-EC5433. Next base: position 308,713 of record NZ_PTRL01000004.1, read on the forward strand.
AGCAATTGCCCTTCGCGATCCGGGTCTCCGGCATGAACAATTTCGCTGGCTTCATGCAGAAAGCGTTTGATGACGTTAAGTTGTTTGGTCACGGAGGGGCGTGGCTGTAATTGCCACTTTTCCGGGACAATGGGGAGATCGGCCAGGTTCCAGCGCGCATAGCGACTGTCGTAGGCGTCTGGCTGCGCCTGCTCAAGCAGGTGACCAATACACCAGGTCACCACCTGACCGTTACCGCACTCGATAAAGCCATCGCCTTTACGGTGCGGTTTGGGCAGGACATCAGCAATAGCGCGCGCCAGACTCGGTTTTTCGGCAATAAATAACCGCATTGAATTAACGGATCTCAACCATGGCACGACCGCCGCGCGCAGGCACCAGTTCGCCAATCGCCGTCAGTTCGATACCAAATTCAGCAGCGGTAGCTTTTACTTCGTTTTCAGCCTCTGGCATTACCGCCAGCAGCAGACCGCCGGAAGTTTGCGGATCGCACAGCAGATCGCGCACTTCACGCGGCATTTCACCCATCAGATGACCATAGCTGGCAAAGTTGCGTTCGGTGCCGCCAGGTACTGCGCCCAGCTTAATGTACTCTTCCACGCCCGGCAGTTTCGGGATCGCGTCATAGTCGACACGTGCCTGTACGCCTGCGCCCTGACACATTTCGCTCAAATGCCCCAGCAGACCAAAACCAGTCACGTCAGTCATCGCTTTTACGCCTTCGATGTTGGCAAAGGACGCGCCTGCGATGTTCATCCGGCACATCACTTCCGTCGCCAGTCCCTGATGTTCCGGTTTCAGGAGTGATTTTTTCTCCGCAGTGGTAAGAACGCCAATCCCCAGCGGTTTCGTCAGGAACAGTTTACATCCGGCTTGTGCGGTACTGTTTTTCTTCACCCGCTCAGTTGGAACGATCCCCGTTACCGCCAGACCGAAAATCGGTTCCGGCGCGTCGATGGAGTGACCGCCAGCCAGCGCAATACCCGCCTGACGACATGCGTAGCGACCACCTTCGGTGACTTCGCGAGCAATTTCCGGGGACAGTTTGTTAATCGGCCAGCCGAGGATCGCAATTGCCATAATCGGTTTGCCGCCCATCGCGAAGATATCGCTGATGGCGTTAGTCGCCGCAATGCGACCAAAATCGAAAGGATTATCAACAATCGGCATAAAGAAGTCGGTGGTGCTGATAACGCTGGTGCCATTGCCCAGATCGTACACCGCCGCATCGTCGCGGGTTTCGTTACCCACAAGCAAATTCGGATCAACAAACTTCGCCTGCTCGCTGTGCAGGATAGTTTCCAGCACTTTTGGGGAAATTTTACAGCCGCAACCGGCTCCGTGGCTGTATTGGGTCAAACGAATCGAGTTCTCGCTCATGGACATCTCCTGTCAATGCAATCCGGGTATGGTAACCCTCATTCCGTGAAGTGATAAGTGAGAGTGTCTGAATTACTGCGCCTTTGCTCACAATCCACACAGTTTTGCCGTTTTTATCAAAAATAAGTCACAAACGGTGTCGGGTCCGGAATGTTTATCGACGTTGACGCTTTCAGTTGTGGCGTACCGAGATAGAGAAATCCGACAATTTTATCCTGCTCGCGACAGCCGAATGCGTCACGCACCACCGGGCTTTCAGTTAATACGCCACTGCGCCAGATGCCGCCAAAGCCCTGGGCAACCGCCGCCATTTGCATTGCCATAACCGCGCAACCCGCCGACATTTCCTGCTCCCAGCGCGGGACTTTATGATTTTCTTCGCATTTCGCCACCACTGTTATGATGAGCGGCGCCCGGAACGGCGCATTACGCGCTTTGTCGATTGCTTTTTCATCGCTACCGGCAGCAATCGCCCCCTGTTCCAGAACGGCGCTGAAACGCTCACGCCCTTCCCCTTCAATCACAAAGAAATGCCACGGTTGCATGGATTTATGGTCTGGCGCACGCATACCCGCGCGCAGGATATTTTGCAGCTGCTCACCCGTTGGCGCTGGCTCAGCCAGACGGGAGGCGCTACGGCGGTTGATCAATAGTTCGAGTGCATCCATTTGATTAACTCCTGTCATGATGTTTATTCACAAAATTAACACGAGAGTGGATTTTGTTACAGCACAGTCCATGATTCCTGCTGACAAGTGCCGGTTGGGTCATTACGATAACCACATCACTTGCACCTGCAACAGGTGTAACTTTTAGTCTGGGAGAATACATGCGAACCCTTTGGCGATTTATTGCCGGATTTTTTAAATGGACGTGGCGTCTGCTGAATTTCGTCCGTGAAATGGTACTTAACCTGTTCTTTATTTTTCTCGTGCTGGTTGGCGTTGGGATCTGGATGCAGGTCAGCGGTGGTGATTCGAAAGAAACCGCCAGTCGTGGCGCACTGCTGCTTGATATTTCTGGCGTGATCGTCGATAAGCCCGACAGTTCGCAGCGGTTTAGTAAGTTAAGTCGTCAGTTGCTTGGTGCCAGTTCCGATCGTCTGCAGGAAAACTCGCTGTTTGATATCGTCAACACCATTCGTCAGGCGAAGGACGACCGAAATATCACCGGTATCGTGATGGATCTGAAAAACTTCGCGGGCGGCGATCAGCCTTCCATGCAGTACATCGGCAAAGCTCTGAAAGAGTTTCGTGACAGCGGTAAACCGGTTTATGCCATTGGCGAGAACTACAGTCAGGGGCAGTATTATCTTGCCAGTTTCGCCAATAAAATCTGGCTTTCCCCGCAAGGTGTGGTCGACCTACATGGCCTTGCCACCAACGGTCTGTACTACAAATCGTTGTTGGATAAGTTAAAAGTTTCCACTCATGTGTTCCGCGTTGGTACGTATAAATCTGCCGTTGAACCGTTTATTCGTGATGACATGTCGCCCGCAGCCCGCGAAGCCGATAGTCGCTGGATTGGTGAGCTGTGGCAAAACTATCTTAATACCGTTGCCGCTAACCGCCAGATCCCTGCCCAGCAGGTATTCCCTGGGGCGCAAGGTTTGCTTGATGGTTTAACCAAAACTGGCGGCGATACCGCGAAGTATGCGCTGGATAACAAACTGGTGGATGCGCTGGCGTCAAGTGCCGAAATCGAAAAAGCCCTGACCAAAGAGTTCGGCTGGAGTAAGTCGGATAAAAATTATCGCGCCATTAGCTATTACGATTACGCACTGAAAACTCCGGCAGATAGCGGTGATGGCATCGGTGTAGTGTTTGCCAATGGTGCAATTATGGATGGCGAGGAAACTCAGGGGAATGTAGGCGGTGATACCACTGCGGCACAAATCCGCGATGCTCGTCTTGATCCAAAAGTGAAAGCGATTGTTCTGCGCGTTAATAGCCCTGGCGGCAGCGTTACGGCCTCTGAGGTGATCCGCTCTGAACTGGCAGCAGCCAGAGCAGCGGGCAAACCTGTGGTTGTGTCAATGGGCGGCATGGCGGCATCCGGCGGCTATTGGATCTCCACTCCGGCTAATTACATTGTGGCTAACCCCAGCACCCTGACCGGCTCTATTGGTATTTTCGGCGTGATCACTACCGTCGAAAACAGTCTGGATTCGATTGGTGTTCATACCGATGGCGTCTCAACTTCACCGCTGGCGGATGTTTCCATCACTAAAGCACTGCCGCCGGAAGCGCAGCAGATGATGCAGTTAAGCATTGAGAATGGCTACAAACGCTTTATCACGCTGGTTGCCGATGCGCGCAAATCGACGCCGGAACAGATTGATAAAATCGCTCAGGGGCATGTCTGGACTGGTCAGGATGCGAAAGCTAACGGTCTGGTCGATAGCCTCGGTGATTTCGATGATGCGGTCGCAAAAGCGGCAGAACTGGCAAAACTGAAGCAGTGGCATCTGGAATATTACGTCGATGAACCGACCTTCTTCGACAAAGTGATGGACAACATGTCAGGTTCTGTCCGGGCGATGTTGCCAGATGCGCTCCAGGCCATGTTACCTGCCCCACTGGCTTCGGTAGCCTCTACCGTGAAAAGCGAAAGCGACAAGCTGGCAGCGTTTAACGACCCGCAAAACCGTTATGCGTTTTGCCTAACCTGCGCCAACGTGCGTTAATTTCTGTAAATATGTGGCCGATATGCTGTCGGCCACATTCCTGAACCGGACTGTCTTTCACTCCCACCCTCCATTACATTGCCTTGCTCATTTAGCATCTGATAAGGAGTCATCAGTGAATAAGGCACCCTCTTTAATTGCCGCTATTGTCCTCGGACTGGGGATCAGCGCCTGTGGTTATTTCGTCGGCGATGGTGTTAAACATTTAAAGACCAACAACCGCTATGTAAACGTGCGGGGGCTTTCGGAAAAAGAAGTTCGCGCAGATACGGCAGAATTAACAATTGCGATTAACTTTAAAGGTAATGTTCCCGGCGAGCTTTTCCCAAAACTGGAAGACGCACAGAAAAAAATTGTTGCCGAACTCAACGCTCAGGGGATTAACGACAAAGAGATAAACCTCGGTCAGTGGACCAGTAAACGAACGGATTCCTTTTATCTCAAAGATGATCCCACAATGCCACGCTATAACGCCGACGGCTCCGTTACGATAAAAACTCATAACGTTGCTGCTGTCGAAAAAGTTGTCGCTAAATTAAATGAACTGCAAGTTGCTACGGATGGCGCTATCGCCGAGAGCAAAGTCGCCTATCGCTTTAATGGTATTGGCGCACTGCGCGCTGAGATGATTGCTGCCGCCACCAAAGATGCACGCAACGCAGCATTACAATTTGCAACGGACTCAGGTAGCCAGGTAGGTTCCATTAGCGATGCATCACAAGGCGTATTCCAGATCTTCGCCAGTGGCAGTGACGAAGATGATCCTACGGCGATTAATAAAACAGTGCGCGTAGTCACGACCGTAACCTATGCGTTGCAGGATTAACCACTTTTATCCGGCGGGACGCCAGTTCCTCTGTTCCGCCGTACTTTTCTCATATCCACAGAGTATCCAGGTGCGCTCCCCCTGCCTCACGTATATACTTTTGCTCTTTCTACATCATTCATATCAATATCATGCAAAAGAAATCTATCTATGTCGCCTACACGGGCGGGACCATCGGGATGCAGCGTTCCGAGCAGGGTTATATTCCGGTGTCAGGTCATTTGCAACGCCAACTGGCGCTGATGCCGGAGTTCCATCGCCCGGAGATGCCAGATTTCACTATTCATGAATATACACCGCTGATGGATTCTTCTGATATGACGCCGGAAGACTGGCAGCATATTGCTGAAGATATTAAAGCGCACTATGACGACTATGATGGTTTTGTCATTCTGCACGGCACCGATACGATGGCCTATACCGCTTCTGCGCTGTCGTTCATGCTGGAGAACCTCGGCAAACCGGTCATTGTGACAGGGTCACAAATTCCCTTAGCCGAATTACGCTCTGACGGACAAATCAATTTGCTGAATGCGCTGTATGTTGCGGCGAATTACCCGATCAACGAAGTAACACTCTTTTTTAATAACCGTCTGTATCGCGGTAACCGCACAACCAAAGCCCATGCCGATGGTTTTGATGCCTTTGCGTCACCAAATCTTCCTCCATTGCTGGAAGCCGGTATTCACATCCGTCGTTTAAATACGCCCCCAGCACCGCACGGCGAAGGTGAACTGATCGTTCATCCGATCACCCCACAACCGATCGGTGTGGTAACAATTTATCCGGGGATTTCTGCTGACGTTGTGCGCAATTTCCTCCGCCAACCGGTGAAGGCGTTGATTTTGCGCTCATATGGCGTGGGCAATGCGCCGCAAAACAAAGCCTTCCTGCAAGAATTACAAGAGGCCAGCGATCGCGGTATTGTGGTGGTCAACCTGACACAATGTATGTCCGGTAAAGTGAACATGGGGGGTTACGCTACCGGTAACGCCCTCGCCCATGCCGGGGTTATTGGCGGCGCGGATATGACTGTAGAAGCCACATTAACCAAACTGCACTACCTGCTTAGCCAGGGACTGGATACCGAAACCATTCGTAAGGCCATGAGCCAAAACCTGCGCGGCGAACTGACGCCGGATGATTAAGGAGACTGCAATGCCCCATCGCGCCCTGTTACTGGTCGATTTACAAAATGATTTCTGTGCTGGTGGCGCGCTCGCCGTACCGGAAGGTGACAGCACAGTGGATGTTGCTAACCGCCTTATTGACTGGTGCCAGTCGCGCGGAGAAGCGGTTATTGCCAGTCAGGACTGGCACCCGGCTAACCATGGCAGTTTTGCCAGCCAGCACGGTGTAGAACCTTATACGCAGGGGCAACTCGACGGCCTGCCGCAAACTTTCTGGCCTGAACACTGTGTGCAGAACAGTGAAGGCGCACAATTACATCCGTTACTGAATCAAAAAGCGATCGCCGCTGTGTTCCATAAAGGCGAAAACCCTTTAGTTGACAGTTATAGTGCTTTTTTTGATAACGGACGTCGGCAGAAAACCGCGCTTGATGACTGGTTGCGCGAACATGAAATCAATGAATTGATCGTTATGGGGCTGGCTACCGACTATTGCGTGAAGTTTACCGTGCTGGACGCATTGCAGGCAGGTTATAGCGTGAACGTGATTACCGATGGTTGTCGTGGCGTGAATATCCAGCCCCGGGACAGCGCGCACGCGTTTATGGAGATGTCAGCCGCTGGGGCAACGCTATACACGCTGGCGGACTGGGAAGAGACGCAGGGATAATTTTACGCTGGCCTACAATTCTGTACTGCCGTTGTAGGCCAGATAAAGTGCGTCAGCGGTGCATCTGGCATGTTGGTTGTTAAATCAAACAACCAACACGCGACAGTAAAGATTATCCCCTTCCTTCATAAACGCTCTACAAAGGGGAGAATTCATTCACTTAAACATGGCAATTGGTTTTGCCGTGATACCAAAATCTTCTTTCAACTGTTGTTTGCTCTTCATGACCATCTGACCGTTCGTATCGATAGTCATATGTTGCGCATCGGTATTGTTTCGCGCTTGCCACAGCATCACCAGTTGCAGACAGTTCTCTTTTTGTTCTTCAGTCAATGCAACACCATCTGGCCATTTACCCAGTTCAACGGCTGTCGATAAACGCTGGTAAACCTCAGGCGTCATACTGTTGATTATTTCATCAAGATTCATAATTTTCCCGCTCCTGTGGAATAAGTTGCTGAATCGTTTTTTCAACCGTTGATTTCTTCGCCATTTTCGTCATCAGTAAAGCGCAACGATGCCGAGTTAACACAATAACGTTCGCCTGTGGGTTGTGGACCGTCGGGAAAAACATGGCCCAGATGAGCATCACAGTTTCCGCAACGAATTTCTATCCGCTGCATTCCATGTGACAAGTCTTTGATATAACGGATTGAATCTTCACTCACCGGCTCATAAAAACTGGGCCAGCCACAGCCTGAATCATACTTGGTTTGAGAATGAAACAGAGGGGCGTCGCAGATCAAACAGTGGTAAATGCCGTCGCGCTTATTATGCAATAAACGTCCAGTAAATGGCGGCTCCGTCCCGTGATTCTGTGTCACGTAAAACTGCATCTCGGACAAATTTTTTTTCAGTTCTTCTGCCGAAGGTTTGTTAGCCATTTGCTCACATCTCACTTTAATCACGCTCACATTACGTGACTTATTCTAACAAAACATTAACACCAACTCGCAAAATTTTGTTCTAAACTTGATCTCAACGAAATGGCAGCACTTAAAACGTGATAAAAATCACATTTTTATCGTAATTGCCCTTTAAAATTCTGGGCGCCGACCCCATGTGGTCTCAAGCCCAAAGGAAGAGTGAGGCGAGTCAGTCGCGTAATGCTTAGGCACAGGATTGATTTGTCGCAATGATTGACACGATTCCGCTTGACGCTGCGTAAGGTTTTTGTAATTTTACAGGCAACCTTTTATTCACTAACAAATAGCTGGTGGAATATATGACTATCAAAGTAGGTATCAACGGTTTTGGCCGTATCGGTCGCATTGTTTTCCGTGCTGCTCAGAAACGTTCTGACATCGAGATCGTTGCAATCAACGACCTGTTAGACGCTGATTACATGGCATACATGCTGAAATATGACTCCACTCACGGTCGTTTCGACGGCACCGTTGAAGTGAAAGACGGTCATCTGATCGTTAACGGTAAAAAAATCCGTGTTACCGCTGAACGTGATCCGGCTAACCTGAAATGGGACGAAGTTGGTGTTGACGTTGTCGCTGAAGCAACCGGTCTGTTCCTGACTGACGAAACTGCTCGTAAACACATCACCGCTGGTGCGAAAAAAGTGGTTATGACTGGTCCGTCTAAAGACAACACTCCGATGTTCGTTAAAGGCGCTAACTTCGACAAATATGCTGGCCAGGACATCGTTTCCAACGCTTCCTGCACCACCAACTGCCTGGCTCCGCTGGCTAAAGTTATCAACGATAACTTCGGCATCATCGAAGGTCTGATGACCACCGTTCACGCTACTACCGCTACTCAGAAAACCGTTGATGGCCCGTCTCACAAAGACTGGCGCGGCGGCCGTGGCGCTTCCCAGAACATCATCCCGTCCTCTACCGGTGCTGCTAAAGCTGTAGGTAAAGTACTGCCAGAACTGAATGGCAAACTGACTGGCATGGCGTTCCGCGTTCCGACCCCGAACGTATCCGTAGTTGACCTGACCGTTCGTCTGGAAAAAGCTGCAACTTACGAGCAGATCAAAGCTGCCGTTAAAGCTGCTGCTGAAGGCGAAATGAAAGGCGTTCTGGGCTACACCGAAGATGACGTAGTATCTACCGATTTCAACGGCGAAGTTTGCACTTCCGTGTTCGATGCTAAAGCTGGTATCGCTCTGAACGACAACTTCGTGAAACTGGTATCCTGGTACGACAACGAAACCGGTTACTCCAACAAAGTTCTGGATCTGATCGCTCACATCTCCAAATAAGTTGAGATGACTTTGTGATCTAAAAAGAGCGACTTCGGTCGCTCTTTTTTTTACCTGATGAAATGAAGTTAAAGGACTGCGTCATGATTAAGAAAATTTTCGCCCTTCCGGTCATCGAACAAATTTCCCCTGTCCTCTCCCGTCGTAAACTGGATGAACTGGACCTCATTGTGGTCGATCATCCCCAGGTAAAAGCCTCTTTTGCATTACAGGGCGCACACCTTCTCTCATGGAAGCCTGCGGGTGAAGAAGACGTTCTGTGGTTGAGCAATAACACTCCGTTCAAAAATGGCGTCGCCATTCGCGGTGGCGTGCCAGTTTGCTGGCCGTGGTTTGGTCCGGCAGCACAACAAGGTCTGCCTGCGCATGGTTTTGCCCGTATTCTGCCGTGGACGCTGAAATCGCATAGTGAAGATGCCGATAGCGTGACACTGACTTTCGAACTGACGCAAAGCGACGAGACGAAAAAATACTGGCCGCACGACTTTACACTGTTAGCGCATTTCCGCGTGGGTGAAACCTGTGAAATCGATCTTGAAGCGCATGGCGAATTTGAAACCACCTCTGCCCTGCATACCTACTTTAACGTGGGTGATATTGCTAAGGTAAGCGTCAGTGGTCTGGGCGATCGCTTCATTGATAAAGTGAATGACGCGAAAGAAGATGTACTGACCGACGGTGTTCAGACCTTCCCTGATCGTACCGATCGCGTGTATCTGAATCCGCAAGATTGCAGTGTGATTAATGACGAAGCGTTGAATCGTATTATTACCGTTGGTCACCAGCATCATCTGAACGTCGTCGGCTGGAACCCAGGCCCGGCTCTTTCAGTCAGCATGGGCGATATGCCAGATGATGGTTACAAAACCTTTGTCTGCGTAGAAACCGCTTACGCCTCTGAGGCACAAAAAACGACCAAAGAGCAACCTTCACATCTGGCACAATCCATTCGCGTTGCGAAACGCTAATTTGTGCTAGTTTTATATGCCGGGTGCGATGCATCCGGCATTTCCCAACATCACACCATATCCAGCGCAGTTTTACCTTTTGGTGCCGGATACGCTTCATCCAGCATGGCTAATTCCTCTGACGAAAGCACAACCTCAAGCACTGCTGCATTTTGTTGAACATGCGCGATAGTTGCCGCTTTTGGAATCGCCATCACGCCCTGATGGCTGATTACCCACGCCAGCAATACTTGTGCCGCGCTGATATTGTGAGCTTGCGCAATTTCATTGACCACCGCGTTTTTTAGCAGCCCATTGCGCAACCGCCCGGCCTGGGCTAACGGACTGTAAGCCATCACTGGCATCTGCTGTTGCTGGCACCAGGGGAGTAGATCATACTCAATCCCTCGTGAGCCGAGATGATAAAGCACCTGATTAGTGGCACACTGATTTCCTCCCGGCACCTGCCAGAGATCCTGCATGTCAGAATAATCAAGATTAGAAACACCCCAGCGACGGATTTTGCCCTGAGCGATCAGTTTTTCCATCGCTGCAACAGTCTCTTCAAAAGCGAAACTGCCAGACCAGTGTAATAAGTAAAGATCGAGATAATCCGTATTGAGTCGGCGTAAACTGGCTTCACATGCGTTAATCGCTTTTTGTCCGCCGGCATTCCACGGATAGACTTTAGAGACGAGAAAGACTTTATCACGCAGACCGGTTAATGCCTCACCGACCACCTTCTCGGCACCGCCATCGGCATACATTTCGGCGGTATCAATGAGGGTTAAACCGAGGTCAATGCCCGCGCGTAGTGCAGCCACTTCGGTTTTGCGCTGGCTGACGTCTTCGCCCATATACCATGTTCCCTGCCCTACGGCTGGCAGTGAGACATCGCCACTAAACGGAATCATTTTTTGTTGCATTGTTTCCTCCAGGTTTTTGCTCCACCGTAATGCAAAACAGGGCGTCACGCCCTGTTTTTATGCACAAAATGCCCTGGAAAGATGCATTATCAGAATTTGTAGGTGATCCCGGTAGAAATCAGACCAGTCCAGGATTTATCCACCATCGGGCTGTCGGTAACTTCATCAGACAGACGGGTGTAGCGTGCGGTGCCGTAAACACTCCAGTCGCCGAGGAAGTTGTAGCTGGCACTCAGCTCCAGGTAAGGACTCCAGCTGTCATTCGGGTTATAGCCACGCAGACCGCTGCGAGCGGATTCTTTGCGCGATACGCCATAATAGTATTCGTTATGGTTTTCGCTGTTCCACTGCACACCGATACCCGGAGTCACGGTCAGGCCGCCGTTGGTGTAACGGTACAACCAGGCCATATCCCACACGATACCGTTGCTGTTATCCAGTGTGTCGCCTGCCAAAGTGGTACGCAGATAACCGTACTGGGTAAAGTGTGCGTAGGACAGACCGGCCATCATGGTGCTCTTACGGTCATCCAGGTGGCGCATTTGGTGATCGCCACTGTCTTTGGCTTTGAAGTAAAGCGGCGACCAGTAAGCGGTAATTGAAAGTTTATCCGTTGCGTCATTCCACAGGTAGTAACCACCACCTAAGCCACGGAACCAGAAGTTATCGCCTTCATAGTTGATTACCGGTACTGGGTAAACATCGGTATCGTAATCTTTATAGGGGTGTTCAACGACACCTACGCCTGCGCCCAGGGAAAAACCTTCAGCGTGCGCTACGCCTGCAGACGTTGCGATAAGCACTCCAAGTGCCAGAAGTTTGAGTTTGGTCACAATTAATCATTCCTTAAACAAATGTTTAGCGGGCGACAAAGTTTACCCGTCAATACATCGAAACCCAACCTTTTTACATTTTCATTTCTAAAGGTAACTGTTTAATTTTCCTGACGCTGATGACATCGGGCTTACACCTGAATGAATTTTGCGTTACTGGCGGCAATATTCTTTACATTAATTATGCAATTTTTATGGATGAGTTGTTGATATGCCATTGAAATCCAGAAAGCCATGCAGGCAAGTTTTCCATTTGCCATCTACGCTTAATTTTGAAGGTGTATCACCGGGCACGTTGTTCTCGCAGTCGGTAAGATGGCATGAGAGTTGCTGTGTTTTAGCAAGAGACGTCGTTCAGTTTACCTCTTCCGGGAGCCTCTACTATTCATATGAACGGCTCTTAACCTGTGCTAAAAAACGAAAGGACGGCATACCATGAATATATTCGATCACTATCGCCAGCGATATGAAGCTGCCAAGGACGAAGAGTTCACACTGCAGGAGTTTCTTACCACTTGTCGGCAAGATCGCAGTGCTTATGCCAACGCGGCTGAGCGGCTATTGATGGCTATTGGTGAGCCGGTCATGGTCGATACGGCCCAGGAGCCCAGACTTTCTCGACTCTTTTCCAACCGGGTCATTGCACGTTATCCGGCGTTTGAAGAGTTTTACGGCATGGAAGACGCGATTGAACAGATTGTCTCTTATCTGAAACACGCGGCTCAGGGGCTGGAAGAGAAGAAACAAATCCTGTATCTGCTGGGGCCTGTAGGTGGGGGTAAATCATCGCTTGCTGAGCGACTGAAATCATTAATGCAGCTCGTGCCTATTTATGTATTGAGCGCCAACGGTGAACGCAGCCCGGTCAACGATCATCCGTTCTGTCTGTTCAATCCACAGGAAGATGCGCAGATCCTGGAAAAAGAGTATGGCATTCCTCGCCGTTATCTCGGCACCATCATGTCGCCGTGGGCTGCGAAACGTCTGCATGAGTTTGGTGGCGACATCACTAAATTCCGGGTTGTGAAGGTCTGGCCGTCTATTCTGCAACAAATTGCCATCGCCAAAACGGAACCCGGCGATGAGAATAACCAGGACATCTCCGCGCTGGTAGGGAAAGTCGATATTCGTAAACTCGAACACTACGCGCAGAACGATCCGGACGCCTATGGTTATTCCGGTGCGCTGTGCCGTGCAAACCAGGGGATCATGGAATTTGTCGAGATGTTTAAAGCACCGATAAAAGTGCTGCATCCCCTGTTGACCGCCACCCAGGAAGGTAACTACAACGGGACGGAAGGTATCTCCGCCCTGCCGTTCAACGGGATTATTCTCGCCCACTCGAACGAATCCGAATGGGTCACTTTCCGTAATAACAAAAACAACGAAGCCTTCCTCGACCGTGTTTACATCGTGAAGGTGCCGTATTGCTTGCGCATTTCCGAAGAGATCAAAATCTACGAGAAACTGCTTAATCACAGTGAATTGACCCACGCCCCATGCGCGCCAGGTACGCTTGAAACGCTGTCACGTTTTTCCATTCTTTCGCGTCTGAAAGAGCCAGAAAACTCCAGCATTTATTCAAAGATGCGCGTTTACGATGGCGAAAGCCTGAAAGATACCGACCCGAAAGCCAAGTCGTATCAGGAATATCGTGATTACGCAGGCGTCGATGAAGGGATGAACGGTCTGTCCACGCGTTTCGCGTTTAAGATCCTCTCCCGCGTGTTCAACTTCGATCACGTGGAAGTGGCGGCTAACCCGGTTCACTTGTTCTACGTTCTTGAACAGCAGATTGAGCGCGAGCAGTTCCCGCAAGAGCAGGCAGAACGCTATCTGGAGTTCCTGAAAGGTTATCTGATCCCGAAATATGCCGAGTTTATCGGTAAAGAGATCCAGACAGCTTATCTCGAATCCTATTCCGAATATGGGCAGAACATTTTCGACCGTTATGTCACCTATGCGGATTTCTGGATCCAGGATCAGGAATATCGCGACCCGGATACCGGGCAGCTGTTTGACCGCGAATCTCTTAACGCCGAGCTGGAGAAAATTGAAAAACCGGCGGGGATCAGCAATCCGAAAGATTTCCGTAACGAGATTGTCAACTTCGTGCTGCGCGCCAGGGCGAATAACAGCGGACGCAATCCGAACTGGACCAGCTACGAAAAACTGCGCACGGTTATCGAGAAGAAAATGTTCTCCAATACCGAAGAGTTGTTGCCGGTCATTTCGTTTAACGCCAAAACCTCAACCGACGAGCAGAAGAAACACGACGATTTTGTCGACCGTATGATGGAAAAAGGCTACACCCGTAAACAGGTGCGTTTACTGTGCGAATGGTATTTGCGCGTACGTAAATCGTCTTAACAACAACGGCCCGGTGTACATGTTACCGGGCCGACAACGACAGCGAACCGCAGGCCGGATAAGCGAAGCGCATCCGGCAATACAGGTGCAGCATACAGTTGGCAAATGCAGTACGGGGGGCATATGACCTGGTTTATTGACCGGCGTCTGAACGGCAAAAACAAAAGCATGGTGAATCGCCAGCGTTTTTTACGCCGTTATAAAGCGCAAATCAAACAGTCGATCTCCGAGGCCATCAATAAGCGTTCGGTGACCGACGTCGACAGCGGCGAGTCCGTTTCTATCCCAACGGAAGATATTAGCGAACCGATGTTTCATCAGGGGCGTGGCGGCCTGCGCCATCGCGTTCATCCGGGCAATGACCATTTTGTACAGAATGATCGAATTGAACGTCCCCAGGGTGGCGGCGGTGGCTCCGGCAGTGGTCAGGGTCAGGCCAGTCAGGACGGTGAAGGTCAGGATGAATTTGTCTTCCAGATTTCGAAAGACGAATATCTCGACCTGCTGTTTGAAGATTTAGCCTTACCCAATCTGAAACAAAACCAGCAACGCCAGTTGACCGAATATAAAACGCATCGGGCAGGCTACACCGCTAACGGCGTTCCTGCCAATATCAGCGTGGTGCGTTCATTGCAGAACTCACTGGCGCGACGTACCGCGATGACCGCAGGCAAGCGGCGGGAACTTCATGCTCTGGAAGAAAATCTGGCCATCATCAGCAACAGTGAACCTGCGCAATTGCTGGAGGAGGAACGGCTGCGCAAAGAGATTGCCGAATTACGCGCCAAAATTGAACGTGTTCCGTTCATCGACACCTTCGATTTACGTTACAAGAATTATGAGAAGCGCCCCGATCCCTCCAGTCAGGCGGTGATGTTTTGCCTGATGGACGTTTCCGGGTCGATGGATCAATCCACCAAAGATATGGCCAAACGTTTTTATATATTACTGTATCTGTTTCTCAGCAGAACCTACAAGAACGTCGAAGTCGTTTATATCCGCCACCATACCCAGGCGAAAGAAGTTGATGAACATGAGTTTTTCTACTCGCAGGAAACTGGCGGCACCATTGTTTCCAGCGCCCTGAAACTGATGGATGAAGTAGTGAAAGAGCGTTATAACCCGGCGCAGTGGAATATCTACGCGGCACAAGCGTCGGACGGCGATAACTGGGCTGATGACTCTCCGCTTTGCCATGAAATTCTGGCGAAAAAATTGTTGCCCGTTGTTCGTTATTACAGCTATATCGAAATTACCCGCCGCGCTCATCAAACATTGTGGCGGGAATATGAGCATCTGCAATCTACTTTCGAAAACTTTGCGATGCAGCATATCCGCGATCAGGATGATATTTATCCTGTGTTCCGCGAGCTATTCCATAAACA
This sequence comes from Escherichia sp. MOD1-EC5433, assembly GCF_002966005.1. Classification (NCBI taxonomy): domain Bacteria; kingdom Pseudomonadati; phylum Pseudomonadota; class Gammaproteobacteria; order Enterobacterales; family Enterobacteriaceae; genus Escherichia; species Escherichia sp. MOD1-EC5433. Next base: position 324,087 of record NZ_PTRL01000004.1, read on the forward strand.
AAATGCAACTACTAAAGACTAAAACCATCAGCCGGGTCATTATTGCCTGGCTGATTTTTAGCTCACTGTAAATTAATTCATTTATTACATACGTTAGTTTACAATTGCTTTAAATATGTCGGCATCAGCTTTACAGAATTTAGTTCCATAAAAAAATCATTCGGAAAAAATAATTCTGTTAACACGTTTTTTTTCAGGGGTATTCTTTAATTATTTTTTTATCGATAAGGAAATTTGATCCTGGTCAAAACTATATATCTCTGCCATCAATAAAATCCAGCACTCACATTGCTCTCCTTTTTATGGTTTCTATGGGTACACAAAAATTAAAAGCTCAAAGCTTTTTTATTTTCAGCTTATTACTGACATTAATTTTATTTTGCATCACCACTTTATATAACGAAAACACCAATATAAAACTCATCCCACAGATGAATTACCTGATGGTTGTTGTGGCTTTATTTTTCCTCAACTCCATCATCTTTCTTTTCATGCTAATGAAATATTTCATTAAGCGTGATATTTTCCCAACACTCATTTTAAGTCTTGCTTTTTTAAGTGGTCTTTTCTATTTAACTGAAACCATTTTCATTATTCATAAGCCTATCAATGACAGCACACTTATTCAGACGAAGTCGAATGATATTTCCATATTATATCTATTTCGTCAGCTAAGTTTCATTTGCTTAACCGCACTGGCTCTCTACTGTTATGGACGAAATAGCATCCTGACGAACAACAAGAAAAAAACCTGTATCTTGTTGCTGGCGCTGATACCTTTTATATTTTTCCCTTTTCTGGCACACAACCTGAGCAGCTATAATCCTGACTACTCTTTGTATGTCGTAGATTATTGTCCGGATAGTCATACGGCGAGCTGGGGAATTAACTACACCAAGATTTTGGTTTGTCTGTGGGCGTGTTTACTGTTTTTTATTATCATGCGTACACAATTAGCAAGCGAGCTGTGGCCGTCAATTGCATTATTATGTCTGGCATCGCTCTGCTGTAACTTGTTACTACTGACTCTGGATGAATATAATTATACTATCTGGTATATCAGTCGTGGCATTGAGGTTTCGAGTAAACTGTTTGTTGTCACCTTCTTGATATATAATATATTTCAGGAACTACAACTTTCCAGCAAACTAGCGGTTCATGATGTACTGACCAATATTTATAACCGTCGTCACTTTTTCAACAGTGTAGAGTCATTACTCTCTCGCACTGTTGTGAAGGATTTTTGTATTATGCTGGTAGATATTAACCAGTTCAAACGTATAAATGCTCAATGGGGCCATCATGTGGGCGATAAAGTTCTGGTTTCCATTGTCGATATTATCCAGCAAAGTATCCGCCCCGATGACATCTTCGCACGTCTGGATGGTGAAGTGTTTGGCTTGCTATTTACCGAATTGAATACCGCCCAGGCAAAAATTATCGCCGATCGGGTGCGTAAAAATGTCGAGCTCCTGACCGGTTTTAGTAATAGATATAATGTCCCTGAACAAATGACCATCAGCATTGGCTGTGTTTTTTGCACGGGTGATACGCGTAATATCTCGCTTGTCATGACGGAAGCAGATAAAGCGTTATGTGAGGCGAAAACCGATGGCGGCAACAAAGTGATTATTCATTATATTTGAGTGCAAAATTATTCAAAGCCATGCTTTTTGCATGGCTCTGGCATACAATTTATTACCAATACCCCTAAATTTCCCCTCCCCAGCGGCGCAGAGATGAGTATAATTAGCGCCCCTGTACCAGGCCGCAATCGAACTTTATCTGGTTTTCTCGTTTCACTAACCGAAGGAGTGCCATTTATCATGAAATTGCACCATAGAATGCTCCGGCATTTTATCGCCGCAAGTGTCATTGTGCTGACATCTTCCTTCCTTATTTTTGAACTTGTCGCCAGCGACAGGGCTATGAGTGCTTATTTGCGTTATATCGTCCAGAAAGCAGACTCCTCCTTTCTCTACGACAAGTATCAAAATCAGAGCATTGCCGCACACGTGATGCGCGCGCTTGCTGCGAAACAGTCTGAGGTGTCGCCAGAACAGCGACATGCCATCTGTGAGGCTTTTGAGTCTGCCAACAATACCCATGGCTTAAACCTGACTGCCCATACTTATGCGGATTTACACGGAACATTGCAGACCGCATCCACTGACTGCGACACAATTGTCGAAGCAGCGGCGCTATTACCGGCATTTGATCAGGCGGTGGAAGGTAACCGCCACCAGGATGATTACGGTTCCGGTCTTGGGATGGCCGAAGAGAAATTTCACTATTATCTCGATCTCAATGACCGCTATGTCTATTTTTACGAGCCGGTCAATGTTGAATACTTCGCGATGAATAACTGGTCCTTCCTGCAGTCAGGAAGCATTGGTATTGATCGTAAAGATATTGAAAAAGTGTTTACCGGTCGCACCGTATTATCGAGCATTTACCAGGATCAGCGTACTAAACAGAATGTGATGAGTTTGCTGACGCCAGTCTATGTTGCCGGGCAATTAAAAGGTATTGTGTTGCTGGATATTAGTAAAAACAATCTGCGCAATATTTTTTACACTCATGACCGCCCTCTCCTCTGGCGTTTTCTCAATGTTACGCTAACCGATACCGATTCGGGACGCGACATTATTATCAATCAGAGCGAAGATAATCTGTTTCAGTATGTCAGTTACGTCCATGACTTGCCTGGCGGCATTCGTGTTTCGTTATCCATTGATATTCTTTACTTTATTACATCATCATGGAAAAGCGTTGTATTCTGGCTGCTGACAGCATTGATATTACTCAACATGGTACGGATGCACTTCCGCCTGTACCAAAACGTGACTCGCGAAAATATCAGTGATGCGATGACCGGGCTATATAATCGCAAAATATTAACGCCTGAACTTGAGCAGCGTTTGCAGAAACTGGTGCAATCCGGTTCTTCGGTGATGTTTATTGCGATTGACATGGACAAGTTAAAGCAAATAAATGACACCCTCGGTCATCAGGAGGGCGATTTAGCCATTACGTTATTAGCTCAGGCGATTAAACAGTCGATTCGTAAAAGCGATTATGCCATCCGTCTCGGTGGAGACGAATTTTGCATTATTCTGGTCGATTCGACGCCGCAAATTGCAGCACAACTGCCTGAACGTATCGAAAAACGTCTGCAACATATCGCGCCGCAGAAAGAGATCGGCTTCTCTTCCGGTATTTACGCGATGAAAGAAAACGATACGTTACATGATGCATATAAAGCTTCCGATGAGCGTTTATATGTCAATAAGCAGAACAAAAACAGCCGTTCATGATAATCTTCTGTGGTTGTTTGCTTGTAATCTCAGGAGCATGAAATGACTGAAATGGCTAAAGGAAGCGTGACGCATCAGCGGTTAATCGCTTTATTATCACAAGAAGGCGCTAACTTTCGCATCGTTACCCACGAAGCGGTGGGTAAATGCGAAGCGGTGTCAGAAATTCGTGGCACCGCTTTAGGTCAGGGTGCTAAGGCACTGGTGTGTAAAGTCAAAGGTAATGGCGTAAATCAGCATGTTCTGGCGATCCTCGCTGCCGATCAACAAGCTGACCTTAGCCAACTCGCCAGCCACATCGGCGGGTTACGTGCTTCGCTGGCCAGCCCGGCGGAAGTCGATGAACTGACAGGCTGTGTCTTCGGTGCTATCCCGCCATTCAGCTTCCACCCAAAACTCAAACTGGTTGCCGACCCGCTACTCTTTGAGCGATTCGATGAGATCGCCTTCAACGCGGGTATGCTGGATAAATCCGTTATTCTGAACACCGCAGATTATTTACGCATTGCACAACCCGAACTGGTCAAATTCCGTCGTACTACGTAACTAGCTGGTTCGTTCAATAAGCAGAACAGATAGCACCAGCACAACCGCAATGGCAAAAAACGATGACGTGATAATCAGTGTCTCAACGAACATTTGATCGTTCATGGTCTTACCCCAGGGGATACCTGTTTTCACGTTATTGTTAGCGCACACAAATGGCAATTTGATGACAATTTGCCTGATTTTTTATGCATAACACGTAATTGTTCTCTGCTTCCTCTCATCAGCAGGCGTAAAGTAGGCAGGCTTATTATTTTTTGGCAAGGAAACCACGATGTTTGATGTCACTTTGCTGATCCTGCTCGGGTTAGCTGCGCTGGGCTTTATCAGCCACAACACCACTGTCGCCGTTTCAATTCTGGTGTTAATCATTGTCCGCGTCACACCGTTAAGCACCTTTTTCCCGTGGATCGAAAAACAAGGACTGAGTATCGGGATAATCATTCTTACTATCGGCGTAATGGCTCCTGTAGCCAGCGGGACACTGCCGCCATCGACACTTATTCACTCGTTTCTGAACTGGAAATCGCTGGTGGCAATTGCCGTGGGAGTGATTGTCTCCTGGCTTGGCGGACGCGGCGTGACCTTGATGGGCAGTCAGCCGCAACTGGTTGCCGGGCTGCTGGTGGGCACGATTTTAGGCGTGGCGCTGTTTCGCGGTGTGCCGGTCGGTCCGCTTATTGCCGCAGGTCTGGTCTCTCTGATCATCGGGAAACAGTAGTTAATCCCGCAATATACCGGCCTGGCGTTTGCCCCAGGCCTTTCTTAAACATGGTAATAAAAGCCGTTGTTGAATCATACCCCAGCATATGCGCCACTTTCTGAACACTATCGCCTTTCACTAACCTCTGAAGTGCCAGAATGAGCTGCAACTGATGACGCCACTGACGAAAGCTCAACCCCGTTTCTTTAACTATCAACCTGGCGAGATTGCGTTCACTCATCGCAAAAAAATTTGCCCATTGCCCCAATGTCCCCCATTCGACGGGCTCTTTTGCCATCGTATCCACCATCACGCGGATTTTGGGGTGCGAAGAAACGGGTAACTGCAACTGTTGTTGCGGTTGCTGAGGGAGTTCATCAAACAGCACCTGAATTAATCTGCGCGTCATTGGTTCAGCACGTTGAGCTGCTGTTCTTTTTGCCAGCGTTAAAATTAATTCACGACATAAAGGCGCAATTTTCAGCGTGCAACATTTGCCCGGCATTATCACCGCACTGGATTCAATAAATAAAAAACAAAGCTCGGCATTCGCTGTTACCTGATTACTATGCTCCACACCGCCTGGAATCCATACTGCATATTGTGGCGGCACCATCCACAGCGCATTTTCCACCGTACAGGTAATGGCTCCACGCAGAGCCAGTATCAGCTGCCCTTTGCGGTGCTGATGTACAGGACTGGTCAATTCATCCTTTCCGGCATGAATACAAAATGCGACCGCCGTTTCATGGTGAAGATCGGGTTCATAACCATTGAGATTTAACCTGTGCATCATTTTGTCCGAATTTAGCGATAATTTGTCATTTTAGCTTGATTCAACATAACAATAAAAACAGTAAGGTAGAGCCTCGCTTGTAACAATGAGATATCTATGATCCGTTCAACTTCATTAAGCGGCAAAAACAGGATTGTCCTGATAGCCGGCGTTCTAATGATTGCCACCACACTCCGTGTTACCTTCACCGGCGTAGCACCGTTACTGGATACCATTCGTTCCGCTTACTCACTGACGACGGCGCAAACAGGGTTACTGACGACCTTACCTTTATTAGCCTTTGCGCTGATATCTCCTCTTGCCGCGTCGGTGGCACGTCGTTTTGGTATAGAGCGCAGCCTGGTGGCAGCATTACTTTTGATTTGTGCTGGCATAGCAATTCGCTCTCTTCCTTCGGCTTACTTATTATTTGGCGGTACGATTATCATTGGCTGTGGGATTGCATTAGGGAATGTCTTGCTACCAGGTCTCATTAAACGCGATTTTCCCCATTCCGTCGCCAGACTTACCGGCGCATATTCCCTGACGATGGGCGCTGCAGCGGCTCTGGGGTCAGCTCTGGTGGTGCCGCTGGCTTTGAACGGTTTTGGCTGGCAGGGCGCGTTGCTCATGCTGATGTGTTTTCCTCTGCTGGCTCTATTTATATGGCTGCCGCAATGGCGTAATCAACAACATGTGAATTTGAGTACCTCACGCGCCTTACATACCCGGGGTATCTGGCGTTCGCCGCTTGCCTGGCAGGTCACATTGTTTCTTGGGATCAACTCACTGGTCTATTACGTGATTATCGGCTGGCTTCCGGCGATCCTCATCAGTCACGGCTACAGCGAGGCACAGGCAGGTTCGCTGCATGGTTTGTTGCAATTAGCCACTGCTGCTCCCGGTTTGCTGATCCCACTTTTCTTACATCATGTGAAAGATCAACGCGGTATTGCCGCTCTGGTCGCCTTAATGTGCGCAGTGGGTGCGGTTGGGCTCTGCTTTATGCCAGCACACGCTGTCACCTGGACTCTGCTTTTCGGTTTTGGTTCCGGGGCAACAATGATACTTGGACTAACGTTTATCGGACTGCGAGCAAGCTCTGCGCATCAGGCCGCTGCTCTTTCGGGTATGGCACAATCCGTCGGGTATCTGCTGGCAGCTTGTGGGCCGCCGCTAATGGGCAAAATACACGATGCTAACGGTGACTGGTCCACGCCACTGATTGTTGTCGCAATTCTTTCACTGCTGATGGCGATTTTTGGACTTTGCGCCGGAAGAGACAAAGAAATTCGTTGATGTCCGGTGCTATAGTGACGATGCAAATCATGCGTGAAAGGGAGAACAAACACGATGAATATTCAGTGTAAACGCGTTTATGATCCGGCTGAACAGAGCGATGGTTATCGCGTACTGGTCGACCGTCTCTGGCCGCGTGGTATCAAGAAAACTGATTTAGCACTTGATGAGTGGGATAAAGAGATCACGCCGTCAACGGAACTGCGCAAAGCCTTTCACGGCGAAGTGATCGATTTTAAAACCTTTCGCGAACAATATATTGCAGAACTGGCGCAACACGAGCCAGAAGGGAAACGGCTGGCGGAAATCGCCCAAAAACAGCCGCTGACCCTGCTCTACTCGGCAAAAAATACCACGCAAAACCATGCGCTGGTGCTGGCCGACTGGCTGCGAAGCTTGTGATTTTAGCCTGGCATCCGGCGGTTATTTTTCACCCGCCGGATGATCCCGTCGCCATAATGCCCATTCATCAATCGTTTCACCGCCCGGTAATTTGCAATTGTTGCTGACCCCTTGCGATGTCTGCACGGGAATGAGCGTACCGCCTTTCTGTTGGCAGTAGACCGACGCCGGATTCGCCATCCCAACATGCGGCGGTTTTGGTGCGTCGGGTTGAGAAGTGGTTGAACATCCCGCAAGAATTAACAGGCAAGGCAGAGTAAAACTGATAATTTTCATTCGTTGATCTCATACGTTTATCTACGCCTTAGAGTATCGCGGTATCGTTTTGTTTTGCAGCACTATTTCCTTTACATTCACTTAAAATATATTACGGCTAGTTTCATCTTCTTTGATGATGTTTTATCATGCCTGCAAAGATTAAATAATCAGCATTTTACCCGCCGTATCCTGGAGTTCTTTCGTGTCAGATCAGATTATTGCCCGCGTCTCGCAGTCACTCGCCTCAGAACATTCTCTGGAAAGTCTGGTTCGGCAACTTCTGGAGATGCTGGAAATGGTCACCGACATGGAATCGACCTATTTGACAAAGGTGGATATTGACGCGCGACTGCAACATATCCTGTTTGCCCGTAACAGCCAGAAAATGCACATCCCGGAGAATTTTACCGTCTCGTGGGATTACTCGTTGTGCAAACGCGCCATTGATGAAAACTGTTTTTTCAGCGATGAAGTTCCAGGCCGTTGGGGTGACTGCATTGCGGCACGCAATCTTGGTATTACCACATTCCTGAGCACACCAATTCACTTACCGGATGGATCATTCTATGGCACGCTTTGCGCCGCCAGCAGTGAAAAGCGCCCGTGGAGTGAACGCGCAGAGCAGGTTTTGCAGCTATTCGCCGGACTGATTGCACAATATATTCAAAAAGAGGCGCTGGTTGAGCAATTACGTGAAGCCAATGCCGCTCTGATTGCGCAATCTTACACCGACTCTTTGACCGGCCTACCGAATCGGCGGGCGATTTTTGATAATCTGACGACGCTGTTTTCCCTCGCTCGGCATCTGAAGCGTAAGGCAATTATTGCTTTTATCGACCTGGATAACTTCAAATTAATCAACGACCGATTTGGTCACAATAGCGGCGATCTGTTTCTTATTCAGGTTGGCGAGCGCCTCACCAGGCTACATCAGAATGGCGAGATTATTGGTCGTCTCGGCGGCGATGAATTTTTGGTCGTTGCCCTGGCTAATGAAAATGCCGATATCCAGTCACTGCGTGAGCGTATCCAACAGCAAATACGTGGAGAATATCACCTGGGTGATATTGATCTGTTTTATCCTGGCGCCAGTCTTGGCGTAGTAGAAGTGGATCCTGAAACCACCGATGCAGACAGTGCCCTACATGCTGCCGATATCGCGATGTATCAGGAGAAAAAACACAAACAGAAACCCCCTTTTGTCGCGCATTCAGACAGGCACTCCTGAGGCGTATTCACATCCTTTTCTTTGGTGGTAACATGCGAATCGGTATTGTTTTTCCCGTCGTGATCTTTATTACGGCAGTCATATTTTTAGCGTGGTTTTTTATTGGCGGCTATGCGGCCCCAGGGGCATAAAGATGAAAAAAACAACGATTATTATGATGGGCGTGGCGATTATTGTCGTTCTTGGCACCGAGCTGGGATGGTGGTAATACCGCGTCGAAAAAATAGCAAAGGCTGCCTGTAGGCAGCCTTTGTGCTTTTCAGTATTAACTTTTGACTTTTCTGTAGATAAACAGCACGACCAGCGCACCAATCACGGCAACCACAAAACTACCAAAGTTGAAGCCATCGACTTTGCCAAAACCAAACAGTGTACTGATCCATCCACCAACTACGGCACCGATAATTCCCAGCAGGATGGTCATAAAGAATCCACCACCATCTTTACCAGGCATGATCCACTTCGCCAGAATACCGGCAATAAGTCCAAAAATAATCCATGACAGAATGCCCATTGTTTCCTCACTTATCTGTTTTGCATTAGCGGGTTAGTCGCTGATAAAAAGCATAGCACAACATAAGAGAGGCAAGAATTGTGATATGTGTCACAGAGCATTTTTTTTACGATGGCGCAGAATTAGCGCCATCTACATTAGCAATAATTACCAACCACACACATCATGTTCATTTTCCGTGTCATAAGAACGCACGGTATTGACGAGATCTTTTATCACTTCGGCCGCCACTTCTGGCACCAGTAATGTCATCGGCGTCTCTGTTTCGTAATCGACAGAAACGCCATTACTGTTATTGGTGACGGTTACGGTATACGTTGCTTTGCCCATAATTCATTTCCCGCTATGAATGACTTTCCGTTGTTTTGCACCTTCCATCAGGACTTCAGGAGCAACGAAGAAGTCGATGTTGAAATAAGTATCGTCAGTCATGGCTTCAATATTGTGCCACTTTTCCGGCGGGAACACTGCGAATTGACCTGCTTCGATGAGGATCACCTGATCAGGTTCTGCGCTGTGTTCATCGGCGTAGCCGAGATATTTGACCGCCCCATGCATAACGGACAGGCGTGGATAAACACCCGGACGCGTTCCTTTATCAAGATGACGTTCGAATATTCCGGCAGGCGCAGTTTGTTTATTCCAGAAAGGTGTTGAGCGCGTATGAATGTAATTTTGTGGGATTTGCAGCATCCTTTTCCCTCCTTCGGTAAATATGCTGAAAACCATTTATTCCAGCCGTTTCAGGGTACGCCTGATAATTTGCATTTTAAATACCATTTATTGGTTACTTTTTAACGTCATCCAGGCGAAATATAGATGTATTTCAGGAGGGAAGCCCGCAGCATCGCGGGCTGAAAGCATCAAGACTGCAGCGTCGCCAGTCGTGCGGCAAAACCCACAAACATCAGGCCAATCAGCGAGTTGCCCACTTTAGCCAGTTTCTTTTTGGTACGAATGTACTGCGTGACAAAAGCACCAGAAATAATCAGGAAGCTCAAATAACAGAAGCTTACCAGTTCCAGAGTTGTCGCCAGAATAAAGAATGAAATCCCCGTATGTGGCGCATTAACATCGATAAACTGTACGAAAAACGACACATAGAACAAAATGGCTTTCGGATTGGTCAGACTCAAAATTAACGCACGCTTGAAAATAGCGCCATATTGAGGTTCATCTGATTTAGCCTCGCTATTTTTACCCTTCAGGGTAGCGTAAAGAATTTTACTCCCCAGATAGAGCAAATAAAACGCGCCAAGATAACGTACAATATTGAATAATATCGGTGTGGTCTTAATTAAGGTTGCTACACCGGCCCACGCCAGAAACATCAATACTGCATCGCCAATAAATACACCACAGGCCGCAAGATAACCGCCTTTCACTCCACTGCTAACGCTATTTTTAAGCACAAACAGGGTATTCGGCCCTGGCACCAGCACGATAAAAATGGCCCCAACCAGATAGGTCCAGTAATTCAGAACCCCATATTCTGCGAACACGTTAACCTCTTTAATTCTCTTTGGATCATGCGCGATTAAAGGTGAATATGCTAACCAATCCGCAACGGCTTAGAAAGGAGAAAATCAGGTTTTAACCTGACAATAACCTGAGAATAGAGTAAAAAATGGCGCTCATTCCAGTGAAAAATTCGGGTAATGATTTGCAAAATACTGGCGCAAAAACTCTACCGTAATCCTTACTTTTGCGGATGTCGCCAACCTTGAGACATAAACAGCCCAGACATTTGCTGGCTGATAATATTCAGGTAAAACCTGTACCAGATGTCCACTGGCAATATTTTCACTAACGTCCCACCAGGAGCGCAGCGCAATCCCTTGTCCATCGAGACACCACTGATGGACAATTTCACCATGATTAGACGACATCGGTCCGGTGACTTTAATGGCATGGTGACCCTCTTTATTGCGCAATTGCCAGACACCAAACGGATGATCGCGCTCTTTTATGACCAGGCAGGGTAATGCAGAAAGATCCGTTAAATGTTTCGGTGCACCATATCGCGCAATAAACTCCGGCGACGCGCAGAGAATACGGTAATTGGTCGCCAGTTTACGGGCAATTAAGTTAGGTGCAATGTCGTCGCCAATACGAATATCCAGATCGACCCCTTCATTGACCAAATCGACCAACCGGTCTTCCACATCAAAACGTAACTCCAGTTGCGGATACGCCTTCGCCAGTGCTGACAGTGCCGGAGCTACCACCTGCCGTCCAAAACCAAAACTGCTGATAATACGCAGCATTCCCTGCGGCACCTGGCGCACGTCGGAAAGCTCATCCATCATCTGCCCGACATCCTGCAAAATCCGCTGCGCCCATTCATAAATCCGCTCACCTTCCTCGGTAATGGTGACGCGACGGGTGGTGCGGTGTAATAGCACCACGTTCAGAGTTTGCTCCAGCAAGGCGATGCGCTTGCTGACGAAGGCCGGTGAAACGCCTAATTCTTCCGCCACGGCGGCAAAACCAGCCCGGCGAGCCACCAGCATAAAGACGCGCAAATCGTTCAGCAGCGGTAAATTATTCATGATTCGTGTTTTATGTTTCACCAGTTGCGGGGATTAATTCCTGATCAGTCAATTATAGGATGGTGGAGTTGTCAATTTTGCTGATCAGGAAGTGAGAACCTAATGATGAAAACGATGCGTATTGCTGCGATCCCTGGAGACGGGATTGGCAAAGAAGTCCTTCCTGAAGGGATTCGTGTGTTACAGGCTGCTGCTGAACGCTGGGGCTTTGCCTTAAGTTTTGAGCAGATGGAGTGGGCAAGCTGCGAGTATTACAGCCATCACGGCAAAATGATGCCGGACGACTGGCATGAACAACTCAGCGGTTTCGACGCTATCTACTTTGGTGCCGTCGGCTGGCCGGATACCGTTCCGGACCATATTTCGTTATGGGGATCGCTGCTGAAATTTCGCCGCGAGTTTGATCAGTACGTCAACCTGCGCCCGGTACGCCTCTTTCCCGGCGTTCCCTGTCCGCTGGCGGGTAAAAAACCCGGCGACATCGATTTTTACGTGGTGCGCGAAAATACGGAAGGCGAATACTCGTCTCTGGGCGGTCGACTGAACGAGGGAACAGAACATGAAGTTGTCATTCAGGAATCGGTATTTACCCGCCGTGGCGTCGATCGCATTTTGCAATATGCTTTTGAGCTGGCACAAAGCCGCCCGCGCAAAACCCTGACTTCTGCCACGAAATCTAACGGTTTAGCCATTAGTATGCCGTACTGGGATGAGCGAGTAGAAGCAATGGCAGAAAATTACCCGGAAATCCGCTGGGACAAGCAGCATATTGATATTCTCTGTGCGCGCTTTGTGATGCAACCGGAACGCTTTGATGTGGTGGTAGCGTCTAATTTATTTGGCGATATTCTTTCCGATCTTGGCCCGGCCTGCACCGGCACCATCGGCATTGCCCCATCCGCCAACCTGAATCCGGAACGCACTTTCCCGTCGCTCTTCGAGCCAGTCCACGGCTCTGCGCCGGATATCTACGGGAAAAATATTGCTAACCCTATCGCCACAATTTGGGCCGGTGCAATGATGCTCGATTTTCTCGGCAATGGCGATGAGCGTTTCCAGCGAGCGCACAACGGCATTCTGGCAGCGATTGAAGAAGTGATTGCTCACGGGCCGAAAACACCCGATATGAAAGGTAATGCCACCACGCCACAGGTTACCGACGCGATTTGCAAAATTATTTTGCGTTAAGGTCGAACCAGTTTATTTGAACCGCGTCACTGACGCGGTTTTTTTATTCGTTCTTTACAGTAAATAACCTGCGTCATTTCACCTTTTATTGTTTCCGTTCCGTGTTTTATGGCTTTCCGTATTCTTAATTGTTTAATTTATGTAACATGTAAATAATCAATTTGTTAAACACAACAAAAAGTTCATTACCCTGCAAATAATTACAACTGGCAAAAGCCAGCGACGGGCTTTTATGCCCAGGAGATGACTCATGATGAGCAATGTTAAGAAAAAAGATTTGCCGCTGATTAGCATCAGCCTGGTGGCCATTCTTTTCATCGCAGCCACATTAAGCCTTTTTCCGCAACAGTCGGCCGACGCGGCCAACGCAATATACAGTTTAGTTACCCGCACGCTGGGTTCCGCCGTACAGGTATTAGTTTTGCTGGCAATGGGGCTGGTAATTTATTTAGCCACCAGCAAATATGGCAATATTCGTCTTGGCGAAGGTAAGCCGGAATACAGTACGCTCTCCTGGCTGTTTATGTTTATTTGTGCCGGATTAGGTTCCTCCACGCTTTATTGGGGCGTAGCGGAGTGGGCCTATTATTATCAAACGCCTGGTTTAAATATCGTGCCGCGTTCACAGCAGGCACTGGAATTTAGCGTTCCCTACTCCTTTTTCCACTGGGGCATCAGCGCCTGGGCAACTTATACGCTGGCCTCATTAATCATGGCTTACCACTTCCATGTGCGGAAAAATAAAGGTCTGAGTCTTTCCGGCATTATTGCTGCCATTACCGGTGTTCGCCCGCAAGGCCCATGGGGAAAACTGGTCGATTTGATGTTTCTGATCGCCACTGTCGGCGCGCTGACCATTTCTCTGGTGGTGACGGCGGCAACCTTTACCCGTGGGCTTTCCGCGCTGACCGGTTTGCCGGATAACTTCACCGTGCAGGCATTTGTGATCCTGCTTTCCGGCGGCATTTTTTGCCTTAGTTCGTGGATAGGTATCAACAACGGTTTACAACGTCTGAGCAAAATGGTCGGCTGGGGCGCATTCCTGCTGCCATTGCTGGTTTTGATTGTCGGTCCAACCGAATTTATTACTAACAGCATCATCAATGCCATCGGCCTGACCACACAAAACTTCTTACAGATGAGCTTATTCACCGATCCGCTTGGCGATGGCTCATTTACCCGCAACTGGACCGTTTTCTACTGGCTCTGGTGGATCTCTTACACCCCCGGCGTGGCAATGTTCGTCACCCGCGTATCACGTGGTCGTAAGATCAAAGAAGTTATCTGGGGGTTGATCCTCGGTAGCACCGTCGGCTGCTGGTTCTTCTTCGGCGTGATGGAAAGTTTTGCTATTCATCAGTTTATCAAAGGGATAATCAACGTTCCGCAGGTGCTGGAAACGTTGGGCGGTGAAACGGCCGTTCAACAAGTTCTGATGTCGTTGCCAGCCGGTAAATTGTTCCTCGCCGCTTATCTGGGCGTGATGATTATTTTCCTCGCCTCGCATATGGATGCAGTGGCCTACACCATGGCAGCGACCAGCACGCGGAATCTTCAGGAAGGTGATGATCCAGACCGTGGCCTGCGTCTTTTCTGGTGCGTGGTAATCACCCTGATCCCGCTTTCAATTCTGTTCACCGGTGCATCGCTGGAAACCATGAAAACTACCGTCGTGCTCACTGCCCTTCCCTTCCTCGCCATTTTACTGGTGAAAGTGGGCGGATTTATTCGCTGGCTGAAACAGGATTACGCCGATATTCCGGCTCATCAAATTGAACATTATCTCCCGCAGACACCGGTTGAAGCCCCGGAAAAAACGCCAGTGCTCCCTGCGGGAACCGTATTCAAAGGCGACAACTGAGCGCCATCATCCTAACGATAAAGGTATCCCTATGAGCAATCTGAGCCCTGACTTTGTACTACCCGGAAATTTTTGCGCTAACCCGCAAGAGGCGTGGACCATTCCTGCCCGTTTTTATACCGATCAGAACGCCTTTGAACACGAAAAAGAGAACGTCTTTGCCAAAAGCTGGATTTGCGTCGCTCACAGTAGCGAACTGACGAATGCCAATGATTACGTAACGCGTGAGATCATTGGCGAAAGCATCGTGCTGGTACGCGGTCGTGATAAGGTTTTGCGCGCGTTCTATAACGTTTGCCCGCACCGTGGTCATCAGTTATTGAGCGGTGAAGGGAAAGCGAAAAATGTGATTACCTGCCCGTATCACGCCTGGGCATTCAAACTCGATGGCAACCTGGCCCATGCGCGTAACTGTGAAAACGTCGCCAATTTCGATAGCGACAAAGCGCAACTGGTTCCGGTGCGTCTGGAAGAATATGCCGGATTCGTCTTCATCAACATGGATCCCAACGCCACCAGCGTAGAAGATCAGCTACCAGGCCTGGCGGCAAAAGTGCTGGAAGCCTGCCCGGAAGTCCACGACCTGAAACTGGCGGCTCGTTTTACTACCCGCACACCTGCTAACTGGAAGAACATTGTCGATAACTATCTCGAATGCTATCACTGTGGTCCGGCGCATCCAGGTTTCTCAGACTCCGTTCAGGTTGATCGTTACTGGCACACCATGCACGGCAACTGGACGCTGCAATACGGTTTCGCCAAACCGTCCGAGCAGTCTTTTAAATTTGAAGAAGGTACAGACGCTGCGTTCCACGGTTTCTGGCTGTGGCCGTGCACTATGCTGAACGTGACGCCAATCAAAGGGATGATGACAGTCATTTATGAATTCCCGGTGGATTCTGAAACTACCCTACAAAACTACGATATCTACTTCACCAATGAAGAGCTAACCGACGAGCAAAAATCGCTGATTGAGTGGTATCGCGATGTGTTCCGCCCGGAAGATTTACGGCTGGTTGAAAGCGTGCAGAAAGGGCTGAAATCGCGTGGCTATCGTGGTCAGGGGCGCATCATGGCCGACAGTAGCGGTAGCGGAATTTCCGAACACGGTATCGCCCATTTCCATAATCTGCTGGCGCAGGTGTTTAAGGACTAATGACATCGGCGGCGGTATTTTCCGCCGCCGGGCTGATTTTTGATGGAGTACAGCAATGTCAGACTATCAAATGTTTGAAGTACAGGTGAGCCAGGTTGAACCGCTTACCGAACAGGTGAAATGCTTCACGCTAGTGACAACCGATGGCAAACCGCTGCCTGCGTTCACCGGCGGAAGTCACATCATTGTGCAGATGAGCGATGGTGATAACCAGTACAGCAATGCTTATTCACTACTAAGTTCACCGCTCGACACCTCTTGTTATCAGATTGCCGTTCGGCTGGAAGAAAACTCGCGCGGCGGTTCACGCTTTTTGCATCAGCAGGTAAAAGCGGGCGATCGGTTGACCATCTCGACACCCAATAACCTGTTTGCTCTGGTTCCCTCGGCTCGAAAGCATCTGTTTATCGCGGGCGGCATTGGTATCACCCCTTTCCTGTCGCATCTGGCAGAGTTGCAACACACGGACGTCGACTGGCAGTTACATTATTGTTCGCGGAGTCCAGAAAGTTGCGCGTTTCGTGATGAATTAAACCAACATCCGCAGACTGATAAGATTCATTTTCATCACTCATCGATCGGAACGCGACTCGAATTAGTGCGATTATTGGCGGATGTCGCCCCAGGCACACACATTTATACCTGTGGCCCCGAGGCTCTGAATGACGCGCTGAGAAGTGAAGCAGCGCGTCTGGGTATCGCCTCCAACACGCTACACTTTGAACAATTTGCTATTGAAGACAAAACCGGCGATGCCTTTACGCTGGTACTCGCCCGTTCCGGGAAAGAGTTTGTAGTACCAGAAGAGATGACCATTTTGCAGGTCATTGAAAATAACAAAGCGGCAAAAGTGGAATGTTTATGTCGTGAAGGGGTATGCGGAACCTGTGAAACAGCAATTCTGGAAGGTGAAGCCGATCATCGGGACCAGTATTTTAGCGATGAAGAGCGCGCCAGCCAGCAGAGTATGTTGATCTGTTGTTCGCGCGCGAAGGGTAAACGACTGGTGTTGGATTTGTAGTTTATCCGAAGCCGGATGCGGCGCTGGTTGCGCCTTGTCCGGCTTACGAACGTTTTACTGCGGATATTCCTGCAATAAATTATGTAATGCTTCCGCCATCAACTCACCACGCCAGCCGGAAATCAGCTCAGGCAAATTGTTCTGCGGTTTTAATTTCCAGTGCCAGTTCAGCAGTTGGTTGATTTGCCGACGCGATGCCAGCAATTCGACGCTGATCTTGTGCGTTTCGCTCACGTCAGTAATCAGCGACTTAATCGCTTTAAACGCTTTGCGATAACCGGGCATATCCATCAGGTTAAGCATTGGCTGCGGTAAGGCCTCTTCCGGCAATGCCTGCGCTTTCTCTACCAGCGCCAGCAGCGTTTTACCGTGGAAGCGAATTTCACTACCGGATAAGCCCAGACTGTCCAGTTCGCCCAGACTCCCTGGCATATAACGCGCTACCGACCACAAATGTTCTTCACGCACGACAAAGTTCACCGCCAGATCTCGCTCCCGCGCCTTGCGCAGTCGCCAGTCGGCTAACAGTTGCAAACAGGCCAACTGACGTGTACGTAGCTGCCAGGCATTGGTGATATCACGCCAGGCATCTTCCGGCGCAACGACCTCCTGACGACGCGTTTGCATCAGGCGACATTCATCCAGCGCCGCAGGTAGCCAGCCAGAGGCTTCGGTTTCAACCATCAGTTTTGCGGTGATCGGTAACAGATACCAGACATCCGCCGCCGCGTATTCGCACTGACGTTCGGTTAGCGGTCTGGCGAGCCAGTCGGTGCGCGATTCACTCTTGTCCAGCGTAACGCCGGAATACTCTTCTACCATGGAGGCAAACCCCCATGACATCGGGCGTCCGCAGAATGCGGCGAGGATTTGCGTGTCAATCAGGGGTTGTGGTAATTCACCAAAGACATTGAGGAACACTTCCAGATCTTCACTGCCCGCATGGAGAAATTTGGTGATGGAAGGATCGCGCAGGATCGCTTTCAGCGGTGACCAGTCGGTGATCCCGAGTGGATCGATTAGCGCCAGATGCTCGCCATCAAAAAGTTGAATCAACCCCAGCTGCGGGTAATAAGTGCGCGTACGTACAAATTCAGTATCCAGGGCTATCGCCGGAAAGGCACGGACGGCTTCACACAAAGAAGCCAGCGCATCGTCCGTGGTAATCATTTGGTAATTCAAATTGTATTCTCTTTAGTGGGCGTCAAAAAAAACGCCGGATTAACCGGCGTCTGACGACTGACTTAACGCTCAGGCTTTATTGTCCACTTTGCCGCGCGCTTCGTCACGTAATTCTCGTCGCAAAATTTTTCCGACGTTAGATTTCGGTAACTCATCACGAAACTCCACCAGCTTCGGTACTTTGTAGCCCGTGAGCTGACGGCGGCAAAAGGTCACCAGTGACTCTTCGGTAAGCGATGGATCTTTTTTCACTACGAAGATTTTCACCGCTTCACCACTGGAGCCAGAAGGTACGCCAACAGCCGCCACTTCCTGTACGGCTGGGTGCTGCATGACCACATCTTCAATCTCGTTGGGATAGACGTTAAAGCCGGAAACCAGAATCATGTCTTTTTTACGATCGACAATGCGCAGGAATCCTTCTTCATCCATCACTGCGATATCGCCAGTGTGTAACCAACCATTTTTGATGATTTCATCGGTGGCATCCGGGCGCTGCCAGTAGCCCAGCATCACCTGTGGACCTCTGACACAAAGTTCGCCTGGTTGCCCCGGTGGTACTTCGTTATCATCATCATCCACCAGTTTGGCTTCCGTCGATGGCACCGGTAATCCAATGCTACCGCTGTGATAATCAATATCATACGGGTTAACGCTCACCAGCGGCGCACACTCGGTTAAGCCATAACCTTCCAGCAGATATTGTCCGGTCAGTTTCACCCAACGTTCTGCTACCACTTGCTGAACGGGCATCCCGCCACCTGCGGACAAATGCAAACTGGAGAAATCCAGTTGCTGGAACTCTTTATTGTTCAGCAACGCGTTGAACAAGGTGTTAACGCCGGTGATAGCGGTAAACGGGTATTTCGCTAACTCTTTCACCAGCCCCGGAATATCGCGTGGGTTGGTTATTAATAAGTTCTGCCCGCCCAGCTCAATAAACAGCAGGCAGTTAATGGTTAGTGCAAAGATGTGATACAGCGGCAGCGCCGTCACCACCAGCTCTTTACCCGGATGCAGCAGCGGCCCATAGGTCGCGTTAACCTGCTCCAGGTTTGCCAGCATATTGCGGTGAGTCAGCATCGCGCCTTTCGCCACACCAGTGGTGCCGCCGGTGTATTGCAGGAAGGCTAAATCTTCCGGCACCAGTTCAGGTTTGACGTACTGCATCCGGTAGCCGTTATGCAGGGCGCTACGAAATGAAATAGCATCTGGCAGATGGTATTTCGGCACCAGACGTTTGATGTATTTAACAACGAAGTTAACTACCGTGCCTTTTGCCGTGGAAAGCTGATCGCCCATACGGGTCAGAATAACGTGCTGGACGGCGGTTTTATCGACCACTTTTTCCAGGGTATGGGCAAAGTTAGACACGATGACAATCGCCGATGCGCCGCTGTCGTTGAGCTGATGCTCAAGTTCGCGTGGAGTATACAAGGGGTTAACGTTTACGACGATCATCCCGGCACGCAGAATACCAAACAGCGCCACCGGATATTGCAATAAGTTAGGCATCATCAGCGCAACGCGATCGCCCTTCTTCAGCCCCAGCCCTTGTTGCAAATAAGCGGCAAATGCGCGACTGCGCTCTTCCAGCTTGCGGAAGGTCATCACCTCCCCCATATTCACAAACGCTGGCTGATCGGCGTAGCGCGCGACCGACTGCTCAAACATATCCACCAGAGATTGATAACGGTCAGGGTTGATCTCCGTCGGAACATCGGCGGGATAACGGTTAAGCCAAACCTTCTTCAATTCTTCACCTCTAAAATGCGTGTTCGTCGTCATCGCAACCCCAAGTGACATACATGTTGTTAACATAATATTAACTCATCATACCAGCTTGATAATTCCCCAACGAAAAGGTTGCGAAGCGCGTCACTATTTATTTTTATATTTACCGTAAGAATGCAGAAACAGCGGACCAGCCGCTGTTTCTTTTTCTTTAAAAACAAGCAATTATTCAGTTACAACTGTTTGTACTCTCGCGGGGCCAGGATTATACCAGCCCCATCCGCCGTAACCATAGGGCCAGCCTCGACCGCCATAAAACCACGGATCAATCGGCTGAGGCGGCATAATCACCTGCTGGGTTAAATGCCAACGTTTATAACCCGTTACCTGCATCACCATAAATTTATAGGGCGTGTTGCCGATTTTGCCGTCAACCGCACCGGTGATTGGCCCAACTACCGTGACCAGTTGTCCACGGAAATCGACCGGATCAAGAAAACCATTCACATCTGCATAAATGCGCCCGCGAGAAGGCTCTCCCAGCGTCGGCCTGGCTCCGCTATCGAGCGGTACGGTGGCAATTTCCAGACGGGTTTTCCCCTGCTGGTTTTGTACCGCAACCACTTTGCCACCAAAGCGCGCCTCCTGACCAACGTACAGTTGCGGCGCGCTCATCACCCGAACTAAATCTTGTTGCGGCGTGGGACTGCTGCCTTTAATGGCGTCCGGCACAGTGACACAACCGCTCAGCATTAGCGCAAACGTACCTGCCAGTATGCCTTTGATAACATTCTTTTGAACCGCCATGATGCGACTCCTTTTTTTCTCAGGGCATACTCTTAAGATTCATTCTTTGCCCGGAAGTTTCTTCCACGCGACGTTGTTACGTAAATAAACCGGCTCGGCATGTTCCACCGCCACCGTTTTACCCTCGGCAAACATCAGACAGGCAATCGGCAGCATATCTTCTGCGGCGGGCAGTAACACTTCACCATCGCGCAGAACCAGCCCGCTCTCTTTGCCAAGATCCGGCCAGGCTTGCCAGCCCGTCCCCACCGTCACCCAGTCACCGGAAAGCTGCTGCATCCGCTCATGAACGAGTTCTGGTTTGAGTACGGCTTCGGTTTCTTCACCGTGCCAGATACCGTTTTCATCACGCTGATATTCAGCCCAGTAAACTTCGCCCATCCGCGCGTCAATGGCTGCCAGCACGCGGGTTGCGCCGTTTTTGCGCCACGCCCCTTGCGCCATCGTCATTAGCGTGGAGACGCCAATCATCGGCAGCTCCGCGCCAAGCGCCAGCCCTTGCGCAATGCCAATACCAATACGCACGCCGGTAAAGCTACCGGGGCCACGTCCGTAAGCCAGAGCATTAATGTCAGTCAGGGAGGTTCCGCTGGTGGTCAGGATATCCTGCACCATCGGTAAGATTCGTTGAGTATGTTCACGAGGGCAAAGCTCAAAATGAGCGTTGACAGTACCGTCGTTCCACAGGGCGACAGAGCAGGCCTCTGTCGCGGTATCGATAGCCAGAATTCGCATGGGTCTTCGTGCTTAGATCAATAAAAAGGCGCGCATCATACCATACTCAATAACAAATTACCTGGAGGATGGTATCGCAAGGAAGCGAACCGCACGGGCAATGTCACGGGTACGCGGCGCGGGCGGCAGGCTGGCGAGGAACGTCGCACCGTAAGGGCGCATCACCAGTCGATTGTCACAAATCACCAGCACGCCGCGATCGTCGGCGTCGCGAATCAGTCGCCCTACGCCCTGCTTGAGAGTAATGACCGCATCCGGCAGTTGCACTTCATCGAACGGGTCGCCACCGCGCAAACGACAATCTTCCATGCGCGCTTTTAACAGCGGGTCATCCGGCGAGGTAAACGGCAACTTGTCGATAATCACCAGCGACAGCGTATCGCCGCGCACGTCCACCCCTTCCCAGAAACTGCTGGTCGCCACAAGAAGCGCGTTACCGGCGCTGACAAACTGCTGCAACAGTTGTCCTTTGCTGGTTTCGCCCTGTAACAACACAGGAAGCGTCATGGTGGCGCGGAATTGCTCAGCCAGATCGCGCATCATGGCGTGCGAGGTACAAAGCATAAAACAACGACCATTGTTGGCTTCGATGATCGGTCGCAGCATTGCCGCCAGTTGCCGTGCGGAACCCGGTTGATTGGTTTGCGGCAGGTTACGCGGCACACAGAGTAACGCCTGGCGGCTGTAATCAAACGGGCTGGGTAACAGCAACGACTCCGCCTGTTCTATCCCAAGCCGAGAGGTGAAATGATGCAGATCGTCATTCACCGACAATGTTGCCGAGGTAAAGATCCAGCTACCGGGCTTTTGCTCCATTAACTCTTTGAATTTATCCGCCACGCTTAACGGCGTAAGCGCCAATGTAAAATGGCGCGAAGTACATTCGTACCAGTAACTGTAGCCTGGCTGATTGATCTCTTTTAGCCGTTTCAGTCGTGTGCGATATAACGTAGCGCGTTCAAATGCCGCATCCAACAACGCGGAACGCCCCAGCGACAATTTCGCCACGTCATAACAAAGTTCAAGGGTGTCATCGAGCAGTAAAAACGCTCGCTGAATTTGCGGATTAGCTAACAGTTCGCGCAGATTGCCGCGATAACCCGGCTCACCGAGTTGCAGACGAAAATCCTGCGCGCTCTGGGCAAGGCGGTCGGCGCACTTTTGCAACTGTTGAGTGTCTTTTAATTCAGTGCGATAGGCGATGGTGATGTCTTTTGCCAGATCGAGCAATTGTCGACTGGAGAGTGACTGCCCAAAGTACTGGCTGGCAATGTCCGGCAACTGGTGGGCTTCGTCGAAGATCATGACGTCTGCTTCCGGGATCAGTTCGCCAAACCCACTTTCTTTTACCACCATATCCGCCAGAAACAGATGATGGTTTACCACCACCACATCGGCATCCATCGCTTTTTTGCGTGCTTTGACCACAAAGCAATCTTTATACATCGGGCAGTCGCTGCCGAGGCAGTTATCGTTGGTGCTGGTGACCAGCGGCCATGCCTGCGAATCTTCCGCGACACTGACACAGGTGCTGATATCACCATCGACGGTTTGATTAGACCAGGAGCGTAGCAGGATCACATCGCTTAAAATTTGTACCGGCAGATCGCCGCCCGCCAGCGCCTGCTGTTCGAGACGTTCGAGGCAGAGATAGTTTGAGCGCCCTTTCAGCAACGCCATGTTGCCAGTGTATTTCAACGCCTTTGCCACCGTCGGCAAATCGCGGCTGTAGAGCTGATCCTGCAATGCTTTAGAGCCGGTCGAGATAATGACTTTCTTTTTCGCCCGCAGCGCAGGGGCAAGATAAGCGTAGGTTTTGCCTGTACCGGTTCCCGCTTCCACCACCAGCGGCTGGCTTTTTTCTATCGCCCCAGCGACGGCTACCGCCATCTGTCGCTGTGGTTCACGCGGCTTAAAGCCAGGTATCGCTTTCGCCAGTTGACCGTCTGGTGCAAAATCGTCCGTCACACTACCCCCTGTTGATTTGAACAGGGATTATGTCAGGCCAGGTTGCTTTTCGCCAGCTGAAGTGGTGACGGCGACCTTACATTGTGGCAGTCTTTGCAGCACAAAAATGGAATGATGATGAGGACAAAATGATGACTATCGTTCGTATTGACGCCGAAGCCCGCTGGTCTGATGTGGTGATCCACAACAACACGCTCTACTACACCGGTGTACCGGAAAACCTCGATGCCGATGCGTTTGAGCAGACCGCGAATACGCTGGCGCAAATTGACGCAGTGCTGGCAAAACAGGGCAGCAATAAGTCGAGTATTCTGGATGCCACGATTTTCCTGGCCGATAAAAACGACTTCGCTGCAATGAATAAAGCCTGGGACGCCTGGGTTGTCGCGGGTCATGCACCTGTGCGCTGCACGGTACAAGCGGGATTGATGAACCCGAAGTATAAAGTTGAAATTAAAATTATTGCGGCGGTCTAATTCCGGAAGATAATTATATCAAGGCAAAAATCACACGATAATTTATCGGAAAACTGGTCGATTATGAACAAATCGGCCAGTGCTTAAGATCTTACTTTAGATGGGTAGCACCCCGGCTGATAATTTATTTTTATGATTTCCGCCTCATTTATACAAAAATGATATTAATCGCAAAAACCAAACCATTACGTTAATCACTCGATTAACTTACGCTGCTTTTCTTTCTTGTCCTTCCTTGCCTGAACAATCTGGCTGGGGCACTACGATTCGCTGTTAATTTTCGGCACATCACTAGATAACCCGCCATGACCTGCTACCTTTAAAATACCTGAATGTCAACAGGTTAACTAATGAGATATCGTTATAATCCTTTTGATATTAGGCGCAATTTAATGTCATATATAGCCTTATCGATCACGTGGTTAATTTAAGGACAAGAATATGCCTGCTGTAATAGATAAAGCCCTGGATTTTATTGGTGCCATGGATATATCTACACCAACCCCCAGCTCTATGAATGAAAGTACGGCGAAGGGAATATTTAAATATTTGAAAGAACTGGGAGTACCCGCGAGTGCCGCCGATATTACTGCGCGAGCCGAACAGGAAGGCTGGAATCCTGGATTCACGGAAAAAATGGTGGGATGGGCAAAAAAAATGGAGTCTGGTGAACGCGTGGTGATTAAAAATCCAGAATACTTTTCCTCTTATATGCAGGAAGAGCTCAAAGCACTGGTATAAGTTAAATCTCTACCAACAAAAATGAGCCAGGACGCTTTTTTATCACAGAAAAGCGTCCTTTTTTCTAACCATCAAAAACACTGCTTAATTCATTCAACCAGTACAGCCCCACAATTTTCTGGTTCAAACGCTACGGGCCAAATGGTTCGCTTGTCATAATGCGCCCTGTTGAAACCAACATTGTATTACTCATCTTCATCCTCAAAACGCGCCACGATCCGCTCGCCGGAATGGTTGGCGCGTAACTCTTCGGCTACCAGTGCGATTGCCTGACCGCTGCTCATCCCCTGTGCCATCAGTTCCTGAATACGCTCAACGGCTTTTTGCTGCTGTTCATGGGTGAGTGAAGGTAAACCTGCAAACATTGTTAACTCCTGCTAAATTGTTGGCGCTAATTATTTCATGCTACCCGGCACATAGCCAGTAGAGTCAGGACTGATGAAGACGTTATCTCCCGCTGTGATTACTTTACCCTGGCGTCAGGACGCCGCTGAATTTTATTTTGCCCGCTTAAACCACCTGCCGTGGGCGATGCTTTTGCACTCTGGCTATGCCGATCATCCGTATAGCCGCTTTGATATTGTGGTGGCAGACCCGATTTGCACCTTAACAACTTACGGCAGTGAAACTGTTGTGTGTAAAGGAGAAACCCGCACAACAACCACTGACGATCCGTTAACAGTACTCCAGCAGGCGCTGGAGCGTGCAAACATTCACCCGTCGCATAACGATGATTTGCCATTTCAGGGTGGCGCGCTGGGTTTATTTGGTTACGATCTGGGTCGCCGTTTTGAGTCACTGCCAGAAGTGGCACAGAGAGATATCGACCTGCCTGATATGGCGGTAGGTATCTACGACTGGGCACTGATTGTCGACCACCAGCACCAGACTGTTTCTTTGCTGAGTCATGATGATGTCAATGCCCGTCTGGCCTGGCTGGAAAACCAGCAAATCACACCGCAGGGTGATTTTGCGCTAACCTCTGCCTGGCAATCTAATATGAACCGCGAACAGTATGGCGAAAAATTTCGTCAGGTGCAGGAGTATCTGCACAGTGGCGACTGTTACCAGGTGAATCTCGCCCAGCGTTTTCAGGCTACCTATTGCGGTGATGAATGGCAGGCATTCGTTCAGCTTAATCAGGCCAATCACGCGCCGTTTAGTGCCTTCCTGCGCCTGGAACAAGGCACAATTTTAAGCCTCTCGCCAGAGCGTTTTATTCTTTGTGATGACGGTGAGATCCAGACCCGTCCGATTAAAGGCACACTGCCGCGTCTGCCCGATCCTCAGGAAGATAGCAAACAGGCAGAAAAACTGGCGAACTCGCCAAAAGATCGCGCTGAAAACCTGATGATTGTTGATTTAATGCGTAATGATATTGGTCGCGTTGCTGTGCCAGGTTCAGTCAAAGTGCCGGAACTGTTTGTGGTGGAACCTTTTCCCGCTGTGCACCACCTGGTGAGCACCATTACGGCTCAACTACCTGAACAACTTCATGCCAGCGATCTGCTGCGCTCGGCTTTTCCCGGAGGCTCAATCACCGGAGCACCGAAAGTACGGGCAATGGAAATTATCGATGAACTGGAACCGCAGCGACGCAACGCCTGGTGCGGAAGCATTGGCTATTTGAGCTTCTGTGGCAATATGGATACCAGCATCACCATCCGCACGCTGACTGCCATTAACGGTCAAATTTACTGTTCTGCGGGCGGCGGTATTGTCGCCGATAGTCAGGAAGAAGCGGAATATCAGGAAACTTTTGATAAAGTTAATAGGATATTACGCCAACTGGAGAAGTAAGACGTGGACTACCGTAGCCTGACGCTTGATGATTTTTTATCGCGCTTTCAGCTTTTGCGCCCGCAAATAAACCGGGAAACCTTAAATCGTCGTCAGGCTGCCGTGTTAATCCCCATCGTTCGCCGGTCGCAGCCGGGGTTATTGCTCACACAGCGTTCGATTCATCTGCGCAAACACGCCGGACAGGTGGCGTTTCCTGGTGGTGCTGTAGATGATACTGATGTGTCAGTGATCGCCGCCGCGCTGCGCGAAGCTGAAGAAGAGGTCGCTATTCCCCCTTCCGCCGTAGAAGTTATCGGTGTGCTGCCGCCTGTCGATAGCGTAACTGGCTACCAGGTAACGCCAGTGGTCGGCATTATCCCGCCTGATTTACCTTATCGCGCCAGTGAAGATGAAGTTTCCGCAGTGTTTGAAATGCCGCTCGCCCAGGCATTACATCTGGGTCGTTATCACCCTTTAGATATCTACCGCCGTGGTGATTCACATCGGGTATGGCTTTCCTGGTACGAACAGTATTTTGTATGGGGAATGACCGCAGGCATAATTCGTGAGCTGGCGCTGCAAATTGGTGTGAAATCCTGACTATACTTATCTTTACATCTACAAAACACTACTTGAGACAATCATCGCAATATTAGTTAAATCGCGGTTTTTGATTAGTTTAATTCATGTGAATAGTTAAGCCTGTCGCCGCGTTCCCTCTTACACTATGCGTTGTTATTAGTTCGTTACTGGAAGTCCAGTCACCTTGTCAGGAGTATTATCGTGATTAGTCTATTCGACATGTTTAAGGTGGGGATTGGCCCCTCATCTTCCCATACCGTAGGGCCTATGAAGGCAGGTAAACAGTTCGTCGATGATCTGGTCGAAAAAGGCTTACTGGATAGCGTTACCCGCGTTGCCGTGGACGTTTATGGTTCACTGTCGCTGACGGGTAAAGGCCACCATACCGATATCGCCATTATTATGGGTCTTGCAGGTAACGAACCTGCCACCGTGGATATCGACAGTATTCCCGGTTTTATTCGCGACGTAGAAGAGCGCGAACGCCTGCTGCTGGCGCAGGGTCGACATGAAGTGGATTTTCCGCGTGACAACGGAATGCGTTTTCATAACGGCAACCTGCCGTTGCATGAAAACGGTATGCAAATCCACGCTTATAACGGCGATGAAGTCGTCTACAGCAAAACTTATTATTCCATCGGCGGCGGCTTTATCGTCGATGAAGAACATTTTGGTCAGGATGCCGCAAACGACGTGAGCGTGCCGTATCCGTTCAAATCCGCCACCGAGCTGCTGGCGTACTGCAATGAAACCGGCTATTCCCTTTCCGGCCTGGCAATGCAAAACGAACTGGCGCTGCACAGCAAAAAAGAGATCGATGAATATTTTGCTCATGTCTGGCAAACCATGCAGGCATGTATTGATCGCGGGATGAATACCGAAGGCGTATTGCCTGGCCCGCTGCGTGTTCCGCGCCGTGCGTCTGCCCTGCGCCGGATGCTGGTTTCCAGCGATAAACTGTCTAACGATCCGATGAATGTCATCGACTGGGTAAATATGTTTGCGCTGGCGGTAAACGAAGAAAACGCTGCGGGTGGTCGCGTGGTAACTGCACCAACCAACGGTGCGTGTGGCATCGTTCCGGCAGTGCTGGCTTACTATGACCACTTTATTGAATCGGTCAGCCCGGACATCTATACCCGCTATTTTATGGCGGCCGGGGCAATTGGCGCTTTGTATAAAATGAACGCCTCTATTTCCGGTGCTGAAGTAGGTTGTCAGGGCGAAGTGGGTGTTGCCTGTTCAATGGCTGCTGCGGGTCTTGCAGAACTGTTGGGCGGTAGCCCGGAACAGGTTTGCGTGGCGGCGGAAATTGGCATGGAACACAACCTTGGTCTGACTTGTGACCCGGTTGCGGGTCAGGTTCAGGTGCCGTGCATTGAACGTAACGCCATTGCCTCTGTGAAAGCGATCAATGCCGCACGCATGGCCTTACGCCGCACCAGTGCACCGCGCGTCTCGCTGGATAAGGTCATCGAGACAATGTACGAAACGGGTAAAGACATGAACGCCAAATACCGTGAAACCTCTCGCGGCGGTCTGGCAATTAAAGTCCAGTGTGACTAATACTTTTCTTTCGCCCATCTGCAACGGATGGGCGAATTTCTCCCGCTTTCTCGTCTGCTGTAAATTTCCCCACTACACTTCCACTGTTGCGTCAGGCGTTTGTTGCCATGCGCTTACAGGGCGGCCCGCATGCAAAAAGCACAACGGATCATTAAAACCTATCGCCGTAATCGAATGATTGTTTGTACAATTTGCGCACTCTTTACGCTTGTGGCGACACTAAGCGTGCGGTTTATTTCACAGCGTAACTTAAATCAACAGCGGGTGATCCTCTTCGCCAATCACGCTGTTGAAGAGCTGGATAAAGTCTTACAACCCCTTCAGGAAGGACGCGAGCTTTTACTTCCGTTGATTGGCCTCCCGTGCTCAGTTACTCATTTGCCTCTACGCAAGCAGGCCGC
Organism: Escherichia sp. MOD1-EC5433; assembly: GCF_002966005.1. Lineage (NCBI taxonomy): Bacteria > Pseudomonadati > Pseudomonadota > Gammaproteobacteria > Enterobacterales > Enterobacteriaceae > Escherichia > Escherichia sp. MOD1-EC5433. The sequence goes on from NZ_PTRL01000004.1 coordinate 352,881, forward strand.
CAAACTGCAAACCGTGCGTTCTATTGGCCTGGTTCAAAACGGTACGCTCTATTGCTCCAGTATCTTTGGCTATCGAAATGTCCCTGTTCATGATATCCAGGCCGATTTGCCTGCCCCACAGGCTCTTCTGCGTCTTACCACCGATCGCGTGTTGATTAAAGGTAGCCCAGTGCTGATCCAGTGGTATCCCTCGCCATCACATAGCGGTGATGGCGTTCTGGAGATGATCAACATTGAGCTATTGACGACGATGTTGCTGGAACCGCAGTTGCCGCAAATCAGAAACGCCAGCCTGACGGTGGCCGATCGCCATTTACTCTATGATGACGGCCTGGTTGATTCTTTACCTCCGCTTAATGGCAATGAGCGTTACCAGGTTTCATCGCAGAATTTTCCTTTTACCATTAGCGTCAGTGGACCTGGTGCGACGGAACTGGCGTTGCACCATCTTCCCAGCCAGCTCCCGCTGGCTGTACTGTTGAGTTTACTGGTGGGTTATGTTGCATGGCTGGCAACCGCACACAGAATGAGTTTTTCGCGCGAAATTAATCTTGGTCTTGCACAACATGAGTTCGAGCTATTTTGTCAACCTTTACTAAACGCACGTAGTCAGCAATGTATTGGCGTAGAGATATTGCTGCGCTGGAATAACCCTCGTCAGGGTTGGATCTCGCCGGATGTGTTTATCCCTATTGCGGAAGAACATCACCTGATAGCGCCGCTTACCCGTTATGTGATGATGGAAACCATCCGTCAAATCCACGTTTTTCCAATGAGCAGCCAGTTTCACATTGGGATCAACGTCGCTCCCAGCCATTTTCGCCGTGGCGTGCTGTTGAAAGATCTTAATCAGTACTGGTTCAGTGCTCACCCGATTCAGCAACTTATCCTTGAAATAACCGAGCGCGATGCCCTACTGGATGTTGATTATCGGATTGCCCGCGAACTGCATCGTAAAAACGTCAAACTGGCGATTGATGATTTCGGCACCGGCAACAGTTCGTTTTCCTGGCTGGAAACGTTACGCCCTGACGTCCTGAAAATTGATAAGTCATTCACCGCTGCAATTGGTTCAGACGCGGTTAACTCGACGGTAACCGATATCATCATTGCGTTGGGGCAAAGGCTGAATATTGAACTGGTGGCGGAGGGCGTAGAAACGCAAGAACAGGCAAAATATTTACGCCGTCATGGGGTGCATATTTTACAAGGGTATTTGTACGCGCAACCAATGCCGCTGCGTGATTTCCCAAAATGGCTGGCGGGCAGCCAACCGCCGCCCGCCCGGCATAATGGACATATCACGCCCGTTATGCGATTTCGTTAATGATTATTCGTCTTCGTCGTGCGCCAGTTGCTCTTTAACAATGCGAACCAGATCAACACGATAATCGTTAGCTTCAACAATGGTGATATGCAACGGCCCTACGTTAATCACATCGCCAGCACGCGGGATGTGACCATTTGCAGAAATCACCAGGCCTGCGACCGTCGCGATATCATCGTCATCGGCAAGGTGCTCAACATCAAGCGCCTGCTGTAAGGCGTGGAGGTCTGTACCACCTTTTACCAGCCAACCGTCGCCGTCGGTAATAATTTCCGGCGTTTCATCAGCGTCCGGGAACTCACCGGCAATGGCTTCCAGCACATCCAGAGGCGTAACCAGACCTTGCACCACACCAAACTCGTTGGTAACGATAACAAAACTACCGCGAGCACGACGCAGCACGCCCAACAGGTTGATCGGATCGAGGGTTTCCGGAACGATAATCGCCGGAGACGCCGAAGCAATCGCCGCTACATCAACGCCCTCTTCCAGTGCCACCAGCAATTCTTTCGCACGCACGATGCCGATGATTTCATCCAGTTCACCGCGACATACCGGGAACAGGCTATGTGGCGAAGAAAGCAACTGCTCACGGATTTCATCGACACTAAGGTTAGCGTCAACCCAGCTGATTTCGCCGCGCGGCGTCATAATTCCGCGCAGAGAGCGCGACGCCAGTGTCAGTACACCGTTAATCATGTATCGCTCTTCTTCGGCAAACGCACCTTCCGGCACGGGGATCGGCATCGGGTTATCCGCATCATGCTGAACATTCGCCTGACGTTTACCGCCCATCAAACGCAGGATGGCATCGGCAGTACGTGCACGCAGCGGTAAAGTCGACTGGTGACGAATAAAGTTACGGCGCGCAATTTGATTAAATACTTCGATAATGATCGAGAAGCCAATCGCGGCATACAGGTAACCTTTCGGAATGTGGAAACCAAAACCTTCTGCTACCAGACTCAGACCAATCATTAACAGGAAGCTCAGACAGAGCACCACTACCGTTGGATGCTGGTTAACGAATCGCGTCAGCGGCTTCGACGCCAGCAACATGACCGCCATTGCAATCACCACCGCCGCCATCATCACCGGCAGATGGTTGACCATCCCTACTGCAGTAATCACCGCATCCAGCGAAAAGACGGCATCGAGGATGACAATCTGTGTTACGACCACCCAGAAACTGGCATAGCCTTTGCCATGACCAGAATCATGATCGCGGTTTTCCAGCCGTTCATGCAGCTCCGTTGTCGCTTTAAACAGCAAGAATATCCCCCCGAACAACATAATCAGATCGCGGCCGGAGAAGGAAAAATCCATCACGGTAAATAGCGGTTTGGTCAGGGTGACCATCCATGAAATCAGCGATAACAGTCCCAGACGCATGATCAGCGCCAGCGACAGCCCCAACAAACGTGCTTTATCACGTTGTTTTGGCGGCAGTTTATCGGCAAGAATGGCGATAAAAACCAGGTTATCGATACCCAACACGATTTCAAGAACGACAAGCGTGAGTAGCCCCGCCCAAATCGAGGGGTCCATTAAGAATTCCATGACAAGCTCCTGCTTAAGGAATAGCTATTCGGCGCCAGAAATAATGCAGGCGTAACGACAAAATGCAAACAAAAGGTGCGGCAAAAAATGCCAGAAAGGCAGGCGCTGAAAGGCCTGATGCTGAAATGACGTCGGTGACGATCCATACTGCGGGCTGCTGCCCCATACTCCTTGATTGTTAAACGGGAGTTAAACATATCAGAGAGAACTCTGATTTGGCAAAGATTTACCTTCCTTTGCAAACGAATGTAACGAGGATATTTTACCTTTCGGAATTTTGCTAATCCAAAGTTAAATTACGGATCTTCATCACATAAAATATTTTTTTCGCTATCTAAAATAAATCGCGAAACGCAGGGGTTTTTGGTTGTAACCCTTATCTGAATCGATTCGATTGTGGACGACGATTCAAAAAATACATCTGGCACGTTGAGGTGTTAACAATAATAAAGGAGGTAGCAAGTGACCATTGCTATTGTTATAGGCACACATGGTTGGGCTGCAGAGCAGTTGCTTAAAACGGCAGAGATGCTGTTAGGCGAGCAGGAAAACGTCGGCTGGATCGATTTCGTTCCAGGTGAAAATGCCGAGACGCTGATCGAAAAGTACAACGCTCAGTTGGCAAAACTCGACACCACTAAAGGCGTGCTGTTTCTCGTTGATACATGGGGCGGCAGCCCGTTCAATGCTGCCAGCCGTATTGTCGTCGACAAAGAGCATTATGAAGTGATCGCAGGCGTTAACATTCCAATGCTGGTGGAGACGTTAATGGCCCGTGATGATGACCCAGGCTTTGATGAACTGGTGGCGCTGGCTGTAGAAACAGGCCGTGAAGGCGTGAAAGCACTGAAAGCCAAACCGGTTGAAAAATCCGCACCAGCGCCCGCTGCCGCAGCACCAAAAGCGGCTCCCGCTCCTGCAAAACCAATGGGACCAAATGACTACATGGTTATTGGCCTTGCGCGTATCGACGATCGTCTGATTCACGGTCAGGTCGCTACCCGCTGGACTAAAGAAACCAATGTCTCCCGTATTATCGTTGTTAGTGATGAAGTGGCTGCGGATACCGTTCGTAAGACACTGCTCACCCAGGTTGCACCTCCGGGCGTAACAGCACACGTGGTTGATGTTGCCAAGATGATCCGCGTCTACAACAACCCGAAATATGCTGGCGAACGTGTAATGCTGTTATTCACCAATCCGACAGATGTTGAGCGCCTCGTGGAAGGCGGCGTGAAAATTACCTCTGTTAACGTTGGCGGTATGGCATTCCGTCAGGGTAAAACCCAGGTGAATAACGCGGTTTCGGTTGATGAAAAAGATATCGAAGCGTTCAAAAAACTGAATGCCCGTGGTATCGAGCTGGAAGTCCGTAAGGTTTCCACCGATCCGAAACTGAAAATGATGGATCTGATCAGCAAAATCGATAAGTAACGTATTGTGTTGATTATCACTCAGTTTTCACACTTAAGTCTTACGTAAACAGGAGAAGTACAATGGAGATTACCACTCTTCAAATTGTGCTGGTATTTATCGTAGCCTGTATCGCAGGTATGGGATCAATCCTCGATGAATTTCAGTTTCACCGTCCGCTAATCGCCTGTACCCTGGTGGGTATTGTTCTTGGCGATATGAAAACCGGTATTATTATCGGTGGTACTCTGGAAATGATCGCGCTTGGCTGGATGAACATCGGTGCCGCAGTTGCGCCTGATGCCGCTCTGGCTTCCATCATTTCTACCATTCTGGTTATCGCCGGTCATCAGAGCATCGGTGCTGGTATCGCGCTGGCAATCCCGCTGGCCGCTGCGGGCCAGGTGCTGACCATCATCGTTCGTACCATCACCGTTGCTTTCCAGCACGCTGCGGATAAGGCGGCTGATAATGGCAACCTGACGGCAATTTCCTGGATCCACGTTTCTTCTCTGTTCCTGCAAGCGATGCGTGTGGCTATCCCAGCCGTGATTGTTGCGCTGTCTGTAGGCACCAGTGAAGTTCAGAACATGCTGAACGCCATTCCGGAAGTGGTGACTAATGGTCTGAATATCGCCGGTGGCATGATCGTGGTGGTTGGTTATGCAATGGTTATCAACATGATGCGTGCAGGCTACCTGATGCCGTTCTTCTACCTCGGCTTCGTAACCGCCGCATTCACCAACTTTAACCTGGTTGCTCTGGGTGTGATTGGTACTGTTATGGCAGTGCTCTACATCCAACTTAGCCCGAAATATAACCGCGTAGCCGGTGCGCCTGTTCAGGCTGCTGGTAACAACGATCTCGATAACGAACTGGACTAACAGGTGAGCGAAATGGTTGATACAACTAAAACTACCACCGAGAAAAAACTCACTCCGAGTGATATTCGTGGCGTCTTCCTGCGTTCTAACCTCTTCCAGGGTTCATGGAACTTCGAACGTATGCAGGCACTGGGTTTCTGCTTCTCTATGGTTCCGGCGATTCGTCGCCTCTACCCTGAGAACAACGATGCCCGTAAACAGGCGATTAAACGTCACCTCGAATTCTTTAACACCCAACCGTTTGTGGCGGCGCCAATCCTCGGCGTAACCCTGGCGCTGGAAGAACAGCGTGCTAACGGCGCAGAGATCGACGACGGTGCTATCAACGGTATCAAAGTAGGTCTGATGGGGCCGCTGGCAGGCGTGGGCGACCCAATATTCTGGGGTACGGTACGTCCGGTATTCGCGGCGCTGGGTGCCGGGATCGCGATGAGCGGCAGCCTGTTAGGTCCGCTGCTGTTCTTTATCCTGTTTAACCTGGTACGTCTGGCAACCCGTTACTACGGCGTAGCGTATGGTTACTCCAAAGGTATCGATATCGTTAAAGATATGGGTGGCGGCTTCCTGCAAAAACTGACGGAAGGGGCGTCTATTCTCGGCCTGTTTGTCATGGGGGCATTGGTTAACAAGTGGACACATGTCAACATCCCGCTGGTTGTCTCTCGCATCACCGACCAGACGGGTAAAGAGCACGTTACCACTGTTCAGACCATTCTTGACCAGTTAATGCCAGGCCTGGTGCCGCTGTTGCTGACCTTCGCCTGTATGTGGCTGCTGCGCAAAAAAGTTAACCCTCTGTGGATCATCGTTGGCTTCTTCGTCATCGGTATCGCTGGTTACGCTTGCGGCCTGCTGGGACTGTAATACTGTTGTACACTACCGGGGCCTATTGGCCCCGTTTTTTTTATCTGGAGGATTAATGACAATCACGGATCTGGTACTGATTCTGTTCATCGCCGCACTACTTGCCTTTGCGATATACGATCAGTTCATCATGCCCCGACGCAACGGCCCCACCCTGCTGGCAATTCCTTTGCTCCGGCGCGGTCGCATCGATAGCGTTATCTTCGTCGGGCTGATTGTCATTCTTATCTATAACAATGTGACCAACCATGGCGCACAAATAACCACTTGGTTATTAAGTACACTGGCGCTAATGGGCTTTTATATTTTCTGGATCCGGGTTCCGAAAATCATTTTTAAACAGCAAGGTTTTTTCTTCGCCAATGTCTGGATTGAATATCGCCGAATTAGAGCGATGAACTTATCGGAAGATGGCGTACTGGTTATGCAATTAGAACAGCGCCGTTTGTTAATCCGCGTTCGAAATATCGACGATCTGGAAAAGATTTATAAACTTCTCGTGTCTACTCAATAAGTTATAGATTTAGCCGAAGCTATGTTTAGTGTATTCTTAATAACCAGACATAGCTTCGGCTATATTATCCATTCCCTTATTTGTTATTTATTTTAACGTTTTATTGATATATAAATCTAAATGAAAATCGTTATCAATAATGCAATGAAATAATATATTCCAACAGTTGTTTTATATTCTCAAAATATGTTAAGGTTGCGCCCTCATTTGGGGAGTAGCCGATTTCCAGACTCCGGAAATGTACGTGTCAACATACTCGTTGCAAAACGTGGCACGTACGGACTGAACACCTTCAGTCAGGCGAGACCATATGCACATCAATCGCTATGCCTGCATGGGCGCTTCTTGTCGTTCATGTGTGCATGTTTGCTGGGGGCGGTGATGTGTTTTATGGATACCCCGGTCAGGACGTTGTCATGAATATCACTGCTACTGTTCTTCTTGCGTTTGGTATGTCGATGGATGCATTTGCTGCATCAATCGGTAAAGGTGCCACCCTCCATAAACCGAAATTTTCTGAAGCGTTGCGAACCGGCCTTATTTTTGGTGCTGTCGAAACCCTGACGCCGCTGATCGGCTGGGGAATGGGCATGTTAGCCAGCAGGTTTGTCCTTGAATGGAACCACTGGATTGCGTTTGTTCTGCTGATATTCCTCGGCGGGCGAATGATTATTGAGGGTTTTCGTGGCGCAGATGATGAAGATGAAGAGCCGCGCCGTCGACACGGTTTCTGGCTACTGGTAACCACCGCGATTGCCACCAGCCTGGATGCCATGGCTGTGGGTGTTGGTCTTGCTTTCCTGCAAGTTAATATTATTGCTACTGCTCTGGCGATTGGCTGCGCCACCTTGATCATGTCAACATTAGGTATGATGGTGGGTCGCTTTATCGGTTCAATTATTGGGAAAAAAGCGGAAATTCTTGGCGGGCTGGTGCTTATTGGCATTGGCGTCCAGATCCTCTGGACGCACTACCACGGCTAATTTGTTCGTTGCCAGACGTGAATATTAAAGTCCGTCTGGCAATCAAATTCTTCTTTTGCCGCCAGCGTTTGCCAGACTTCTGGCTTGGCGCGCCAGGCAAACGGAGTCATCTGTAACAACGCAATGGCCTCATCTCCGCGCAGGCGCATCGGATAACACAATTCATCGCTCTGCTGTAATGTAAAACCTTCCAGTTGTTCCGTATGGGGCGCATGTAGATGTACTTCGTCGTAAATCAGCCCCTTCAGCTCCATTAAATGTCGTGGTCCCGGGGTAGCGGTAATGACCCATCCTCCCGGTTTGACCACGCGCGCTAATTCTTCTGCTTTGCACGGCGCGTAGATACGGATAATGGCATCCATACTGCTATCAGAAAACGGCAGACGGTGGCTGGAAGCGACACAAAAGGTAACCTGCTGATAACGTTTCGCCGCAGCTTTAATCGCAACCTTAGAGACATCCAGACCAAAAGTAGTCACACCCGGCAATGCCTCAGCAAAAGCATGAGTGTAATACCCTTCCCCACAGCCAATATCCAGTATTGCCGTTGCGTGCTCATCAAGACAAGCACACAATTGAGCGACTATCGCATCACGAAGCGGCTGATAATGGCCGGCATCTAAAAATGTGCGCCGCGCTTGCATCATTTCCGCACTGTCGCCCGGATCGCGGGATCGTTTATGCTGAACGGGCAGCAAATTAACATATCCCTCTTTCGCCATATCAAATTGATGCCGTTGGGGACAGATATAGCTGTTTTTTTCAAGCGATAGCGGCTGATGACAAAGTGGACAGGAAAACGACATGACAACTCCGGCAGGATACTAAAGGCCGCAAGTGTAACGCGAATTGCGCGTCGGGCAAATATCCGCAGGCAAGAGCGTGAATAAAACAAAGTAAAAAGCCTCGCATTTGGACGAGGCTTTATAGCGAGATTGAAGCGCGTTTACACTTCAGATCAGTGGTTTCGATCAGATTGCTGTTACGTTAACAGCTGCCGGACCTTTCTGGCCGTCCTGAATTTCGAACTCAACGTTCTGGCCTTCGGCCAGAGTTTTGAAGCCATTACCCTGAATAGCGGAAAAGTGTACGAATACATCTTTGCTGCCATCAGCCGGAGTAATGAAGCCAAAACCTTTAGACTCGTTGAACCACTTAACCTGACCTTTAATCTTTGCCATTTGAAAAATTCCTTAGATTGTTTTCTTCGCCCGCAGGCATTACAGAGATAAAACTGACACATTACTGCATGAGGCACTAATATAAGGCTCGGCAGAGAAGCGGTATTCAACGACAACGTGTTTACTCAGGACTTCTTTACTGAAAATGCCACACATAAACAGAACTGTACCTCGTTTAACCCGAAACTGTTATCACATACAACGTTAATTATGGCAAGCCATTTTTAAACATGTCTCGATCAGCCGCACAAATCTCGATACGCCTTCCACTTTTTTGCACATTTATGCAACGGAATACGTGCCGATATATCGATGCACTTAACCATACCATTACAAACAGATACTTGACCTGATGCAGTTTCTAACATAGTTCAATAACTTCAGTTCTTCCAGAGCAGCACTACAACTTATTACGCAATGCGAGCGATATCACTTTTTATGATATATAACGAATAAAATATTATATAAATTCACCTCACAAAACAGTCAGTTAACAACAAACACGAACACAATGAAGAAACTATACTTAAGGCATATTATTATTTTAAAATAAGAAAAATTGATGAATTACTAAAAAGTGAGAAGAGAAACGTTTCGCTAATAAACAATACCGTGATTGATCACTATTCCGATGTAAACATCCCAATGACTTAGTGAGGTAAATATCTTTTTCTGATATCGATATTATGAAATAAATAACACGATAAATAATTGAAGTCAGACCAGAGTATTAATTTGAATCAATTGCACCACTATAGTGCATATATGAATGATAAGATGAGTAACCCGTCTGCACCTGGGTTACTCAAATTTGAGGAAGAATTACCGTTCAGCTACCAGACGGATGATATCGTCATCTTCAGCAGCTTTTTGGTTCTCAGCAGCACTGGCATTCGTTTTTTCAGGTTCGCTTGCTTCGCACAAACGACGTAACAGCGCATTTTGCCGTTTTTGCTGATCCAGCAATGCCTCAAGAAGTTCAATCTGTTCGTTAGTCCGTGAACTGGCACGGTTGATGAAAAACCACAAGATGAGCCCAATAGCGAGAACAACCACCGATACAACCAAAGACGCAATGTTCATCACGCCTGAATTTACAACTTCGTTCATTTCACCACCTCTAAGTAGAGGCGCCATTCTACCACTGCTACACAGGAAGGAAATCTACTGTTGAAAAAATGATATCACCATGGGATAAATTGATTGATGGTACAAATTCCGTTGAAAAATTGTACATCCTGATCGCACATCATATTGAATACCTGCGCCCATAGCAGCAAGCAAGCCAGCACAGCGACAACCAGAACGCCCCATCGAAACTTTTTCACTCCAGTCTCCGTTTAAACTACCTTATGTCATTAAACTATCATGCGTTAGTTAAACAGCGCCTAACTATGTCGATATTCGTGCTTTTTCGGAACTATACGCTTGCTTCAGCCCATATTACCGCTACGATTAGGCGAACAAAAAAGAGAAGAGGTCATAATGCGATTCATTATTCGCACAATTATGTTGATAGCACTGGTATGGACAGGATTATTACTAAGCGGATATGGCGTTCTGATTGGAAGCAAGGAAAATGCCGCAGGGTTAGGTTTGCAATGTTCCTATCTGACCGCCAGAGGCACCAGCACGGTACAATATCTGCACACTAAAAGTGGGCTTTTCGGGATAACAGATTGCCCGCTGTTACGTAAAAGCAATAACGTTGTAGATAATGGTTAAAGGCATAAATAACTACTTAAACCGAAGATAAAAAGCACATTCATCGCCATAGCGTACTATGTTACGCCATTTGTAACTTTATTTAACTCACGCGAAATACAGAACCTGTCTGAATATTATACAGACAGGTTCTTCCTCTAATCAGAACGGATAGTCGTGATACCCCATTTGAGAGGAAATTTTACGCGCCGCCGTATGCAGCATAGTCACGTACTCCTGCAAACGCTCCTCAGAAAAACGCAGGGTCGGGAAGGAAATACTCAAACCAGCAATAACCACGCCAAAGCGGTCAAATACCGGAACTGCGATACAGCGCAGCCCCTCTTCCTGCTCTTCGTTATCTTCGCCATAACCTTGCTCACGCACCTGATCCAACACCGGTAATAACGCTTCCGTGCTGGTAATGGTACGATCGGTACTGCGTTTATACTCAACGCCTTCAAGGATTTGCTTCACTTCATCACGATCGCGCCAGGCCAGCAAGACTTTACCAATCGCAGTACTGTAAAGCGGATTACGACGACCAACCCGTGAATACATGCGCAAATTGTACATAGAGTCAATTTTGTGGATGTAAACAATGCTGTCTTCATCCAGCGCACCAAGGTGGATGGTCTCTTTGGTCAGGCGGGAAAGATCACGCATCTGGATATCTGCGCTACGAATAAGATCAACATTTTGTAACGCCCGGGCGCCCAGTTCAAACAATTTTAGCGTCAGCGAATATTTCTCCGACTCCCCTTCCTGCGCCACATAGCCCAGGGTTTTCATGGTCTGTAAAAAGCGATAAACGGTGCTTTTTGACATCATGACGCGCTGTGACAGCTCGGTTATCCCTATTTCGCGCTCTTCGCCCAGCGCCTGCAGAATGCCAAAAACTTTCAGTACAGAAGATACAGAATCAGGCTGTTTATCCAGATCTGCGTTAGCCATTTATCACCTCATTGCGAGTGTTTTATAAAAATCAGAACTGTTTTTTATTATAATTTCGTGCCTGGGTGGTCGCAATCCATCTTTTGCCGGTTAGTTACAATTCTGCGACATCCGCAGTGAATATCAGTGCTAGAATCATAACCCTGTTGATTATTACCAAAAGATATAAAATTCCTATGCCAAAAGTTCAGGCCGATGGTCTGCCGTTGCCTCAGCGATACGGCGCGATTTTGACCATTATTATTGGTATTTCGATGGCGGTCCTCGACGGCGCTATCGCCAACGTCGTCTTACCAACAATCGCCACAGACCTTCATGCCACGCCAGCCAGCTCCATCTGGGTAGTGAACGCCTATCAAATCGCCATTGTCGTCTCTTTGCTCTCATTCTCGTTTCTGGGAGATATGTTTGGCTACCGACGCATTTACAAATGCGGTCTGGTGGTTTTTCTGTTGTCTTCGCTGTTCTGCGCCCTTTCTGATTCGCTGCAAATGCTCACCCTGGCGCGCGTAATACAAGGTTTCGGCGGCGCAGCACTGATGAGCGTCAATACTGCACTTATCCGCCTGATCTACCCGCAGCGTTTTCTGGGTAGGGGGATGGGAATTAACTCGTTTATTGTCGCCGTCTCCTCGGCTGCCGGTCCGACAATTGCAGCGGCAATTCTTTCCTTTGCTTCCTGGAAATGGTTATTTTTAATCAACGTGCCGTTGGGTATTATCGCTCTGCTTCTGGCGATGCGTTTTCTGCCACCTAATGGTTCTCGCTCCAGTAAGCCGCGTTTTGACCTGCCCAGCGCCGTGATGAACGCGTTAACCTTCGGCCTGCTTATTACTGCGTTGAGTGGTTTCGCTCAGGGGCAATCGCTGACGTTGATTGCTGCGGAACTGGCGGTAATGGTTGTCGTGGGTATTTTCTTTATTCGCCGCCAGCTCGCTCTTCCCGTACCGCTGCTACCGGTGGATTTACTGCGCATTCCGCTGTTTTCACTTTCTATTTGCACATCTATTTGCTCTTTCTGCGCACAGATGTTGGCAATGGTTTCCCTGCCCTTTTACCTGCAAACCGTGCTTGGGCGCAGTGAAGTAGAAACGGGTTTACTCCTGACGCCGTGGCCGTTAGCTACCATGGTGATGGCACCGCTGGCAGGCTATCTGATAGAACGCGTACATGCAGGGTTACTTGGTGCTTTGGGATTGTTCATTATGGCTGCGGGTCTGTTTTCACTGGTTCTGCTGCCCGCTTCTCCTGCGGATATCAACATTATCTGGCCAATGGTCTTATGCGGCGCCGGATTTGGCTTATTCCAGTCACCCAATAACCACACCATCATCACCTCCGCTCCTCGAGAACGTAGCGGTGGTGCCAGTGGCATGTTAGGTACAGCTCGTCTGCTTGGTCAGAGTAGCGGCGCGGCTCTGGTGGCTCTGATGTTAAATCAGTTTGGCGATAATGGTACGCACGTCTCGCTGATGACTGCGGCTATTCTGGCCGTGATTGCTGCTTGCGTCAGTGGGTTACGGATTACCCAACCACGATCTCAGCCATAAAAAAAGCGCGTCGACCAGGACGCGCTTTTTAGCATTTACTTCATATTACTTCAGATATTCACCCGTGCGCAGAGCTTCAATACGTTTATCCAGCGGCGGGTGAGTCATGAACAGCTCACTCAGCGATTTCGATTTACCATTAATGCAGAAAGCCATCATGCTGGTTGCTTCTTGCGGCTCATAGCTGGTTTTCAGGCGCTGCAGCGCGGCAATCATTTTTTCACGCCCAACCAGTTTGGCAGACCCCGCATCGGCGTGGAATTCACGATGACGCGAGAACCACATGGTAATAATGCTCGCCAGAATACCAAATACCAGCTCCAGCACCGTCGCGACAGCAAAGTAGATCAGAGGGTTGCCGTTGCTCTCTTCACCTTCGTCACGGTTACCGCCCATAAAGCCAGCAGCCAGTTGCGCGAGAATACGAGAAATAAAGATAACGAAGGTGTTCACCACGCCCTGAATCAGCGTCATCGTGACCATATCACCATTGGCAATGTGGCTGATTTCGTGAGCGATTACTGCCTCGGCTTCATCCGGGCTCATGTTTTGCAACAAACCGGTGCTGACAGCAACCAGAGAAGCATCACGGCGCGCACCGGTTGCAAAGGCGTTGATATCCGGCGCATGGTAGATAGCCACTTGCGGCATAGCAATCCCAGCCTGACGTGCCTGGGTTGCAACAGTATTGATCAGCCAACGTTCCCTTTCGTTACGCGGTTGCTCGATCACTTCCCCGCCAACAGATCGTAATGCCATCCATTTGGACATCAGAAGCGAAACGAAGGAACCACCAAAACCGAACAGCAAGGCCATAATCATCAGCCCCTGAACGCTGCTCGACTGTATCCCTGTCAGGCTCAGTACCAGCCCGAAAACGACCATCACGGCCAGGTTCGTTAGCAGGAAGAGCGCGATTCGCATCATAATTTTCTTTTTACCTCAGTTTAACAAAACGCAATATGCGATACCCACATCGTATGGGCTACGTGACTATTTTCAAGTCCGGATAGCGCGTAAGTCACCAGAAAGACACAACTTTACATTTTGTAGCATCTGATTTACGGCATCTTGCCACTGTTAAAAAATCAGGCACAATTTCTTGTGCCTGATTGATGTTACTTGACGGGAGCGGGCTGTTCCGCAGGTCTGGCTTTTTCCAGACGCGCTAAATCAAGCGCGATGTTTACTGTTTCATCCAGATACGGATCTGGCTCCTTGTAATCTTTTGGCAGATCGTCCAGTTTCTTCAACTCCGGTTTTCCTTCGCGTTTAAAGCGATCGTTCAACCGCGCCAGACGCGTCGCATCGTCTTCGTTATTCTCTTTTTCACGCACAGCGTAATTCAGAGAAACGATGTTGCGTTTGTCCTTCATGGCGTTGAAGCGAGCGATATCCTTCATGATGTTCTGGAACTCAGGATCCTTCGCAATACGCGCATTATGTTCCTTCAGCAACTCCGGTTCAAACGCCGTTAAGTCTCCTGATTTCACATAGGTTGCAGCATCAATGCTATCCCACGGCAGCGCGTTATCTTCGAATTTCTCACCGGTTTCCGTCTCTTCATTGCCCGTAGGCATGATGATATCTGGCGTTACGCCTTTACGTTGCGTACTGCCGCCGTTAACGCGATAGAATTTCTGGATTGTGTACTGTACTGAACCCAGCGCCGGCCATTCAGGACGTAACATCTGATCGTAGATGCGGTTCAGAGAACGATACTGCTGGACTGTGCCTTTACCGAATGTCGGCTCACCCACAACCAGCGCACGACCGTAATCCTGCATGGCAGCAGCAAAGATTTCCGAAGCCGAAGCACTGAAACGGTCAACCAGCACCACCAACGGGCCTTTATAGAAAACCTGACCGTCGTTATCGCTATCTTCGCGAACCTTGCCGTTGTTATCACGAACCTGCACAATCGGACCGGAAGGAATAAACAGCCCTGAGAGCGATACAGCTTCAGTCAGCGCCCCACCACCGTTACTACGCAGGTCGATAATGACACTGCTGACATTTTGTTTTTCCAGTTTCTGCAGTTGAACTTTGACATCGTCCGTCAAGCCAACATAGAAGCCCGGAATATCCAGTACACCGACTTTTTCTTTGCCGACAGTCTTCACAGACATTTTAACTGCACGGTCTTCCAGACGAATGCGCTCACGCGTCAGCGTTACTGTCCGGGTCTTGGTTCCTTTACCCGCAGGTAAAATTTCCAGACGAACCTTACTGCCTTTCGGCCCTTTGATTAAGGCAACGACATCATCAAGACGCCAGCCAATCACATCAACCATCGGTTTACCGGTTTGTCCGACACCGACAATTTTGTCACCAACGCTGATAGCTTTACTCTTCGCTGCCGGCCCACCCGCCACCATTGAATTGATAACGGTGTAGTCATCATCCATTTGCAGCACTGCGCCAATACCTTCCAGCGACAAACTCATTTCAGTATTGAACTGTTCGGTATTGCGCGGAGAAAGGTAGTTGGTATGCGGATCAATTTCGCGTGCAAACGCCGTCATTGCCAGCGAGAAAACATCTTCGCTGTTGGTTTGCGCCAGACGACGAATAGCAAATTTGTAGCGGCGAGTCAGGGTTTCACGAATTTCTTTATCCGTCTTTCCCGTTAGCTTCAGACTTAACTCGTCGAATTTGACTTTGCTGTCCCACAGCGCGTTCAACTCGGCCTCGTTTTTCGGCCAGGGCGCTTTGCTGCGGTCAAGGTTATAAGTGTCGTTGCCGGTGAAATCCATCGGCTTTTCCAGTACAGACAACGCATACTGGTAACGTTCAAAACGGCGTTTTTGCGCCAGATTGTAGAGATCGTAGAAAACGTCGAGTTTGCCTGAACGCAGTTCATCGCCCAACTCGGTTTTCTTTTTCGCGAACTGTTCAACATCGCTTGCCAACAGCACATTGTGGCTGTAATCAAGCAAATTCAGGTAGCGGTCAAAGATTTTGGCCGAGAACGCCTGATCGAGATCGAACTGACGGTAATGGGAACGGGTGAAGCGCGACGTTACGCGCTCACTCACAGTCGCATGCTGCGTCTCTTCCTTTAATACCGGAATTTGATCAGCACGCGTAATATCTTCTACAGCGAAGGTCTGGCCTGCTATTGCAAGCAGGCCAGCTAACGCGGTAAGCCTAAAAAACATGTTCATGCCTGGCCCGGCCTCCGTTTCAGAACACCAGGTGTTCTGCGCGCACAATCAAAGACATACCCGAATTCAGTTGGACGCGGACGCCGTCTTTGGTGATTTCTAATACGGTGGCATCCACCGCGTTTTGACCAGCTTTCACCTTCAGGGCTTGTCCGACAGTCAGAGCTGAAATGTCAGAAACCGGGGTATGCTGTTCTTCGCGAGGTGCTTTTACTGTTTTTGGCGCTTTCTCAGCCGGTTTTTGCGCGCGAGGTTTGCGCTCGGCGCCTTCTTTACGGCGTTGCGCGGCAGGACGTGGTTTACGTTCGCGGCGTGGTGCATCTTCTTTCTCACCAGAAGCTGCGGCAGCTTCGCGTTTTTTCGCTTGCTGTTCAGCACGCTGAGCCTGAACGCGTGCTTTCGCTTCTTCAAGCTGTTTGCGAGCATGTTCTACATGCTGCTCGTCCAGCTCACCGCATGGGTTGCCGTCAAGATCGACACGCGTTGCGCCGGGTTTAACACCGTAAAGGTAACGCCAGCTCGAAGTGTAGAGACGTAAAGCAGATCGCAGTTGCGTTTTGCTCAGGTTCATTTCCCCGGCAACACGATCGACCAAATCCTGAAAAATACCGATTTTCAGCGGACGCGCTTCACCTTCCGCACTGAAACAGTGGGGAAAACGTTCGGCCAGAAACGCGATTACTTCTTTACTGCTATTCAACTTAGGTTGATTTTCCATGAAATTTCCTGATTACAACGGACGTAGCCAACAAGCGCAGGCATGAACAGGCGTCATTATAATGACGCCATCAGTAAATGCTACGTTATCCGTTGATTATCCTGCGACGCTCGCAAAGAATTTTTTGTAATCCGTCGTTGCAAGCACCTTTTCAAGCTGTGCCACAAGCTGACGTAAGCCTTGCTCGTCCTCGTCTGTAAAGCGACCGAAGACGGTACTGTCGATGTCGAGAACACCAATAATCTGATTATTCACCACCAGCGGCAGGACAATTTCAGAATTACTCGCCGCATCACAAGCAATATGCCCGTCAAAAGCGTGAACATCCTCGATTCGTTGTACTTGATTGCGGGCAACCGCAGTGCCACACACGCCGCGCCCGACGGGGATCCGTACACAGGCAATTTTGCCCTGAAATGGTCCGAGCACCAGCGTATCGTCCTCAAGTAAATAAAAACCGGCCCAGTTTACGTCTGTCAGACGTTCGTATAACAACGCGCTGGTGTTTGCCAGCGTTGCCAGAAAACTGGTTTCTCCCGCCATCAGCGCATTAAAGTCGCGGTTTAAGTCCGCGTAAAATTCTGTTTTGTTCATTATATAATCACTTAGTTGTCTTACCTGAAACTGCCAGCCTATTAAAATAAGCATTAAATGCGTTAATGCTCAAGATCATTCCCATCATGGGTTAAGATTAATGCTAATTCTTACTATATTTGGCTCGTCATGGCACTTAACACCCCGCAAATTACGCCAACAAAAAAGATAACAGTGAGCTCAATCGGCGAGGAACTGCCGCGTGGTGATTACCAACGTTGCCCGCAATGTGACATGCTGTTTAGCCTGCCCGAGATAAATTCGCATCAAAGTGCCTATTGTCCGCGCTGTCAGGCCAAAATTCGTGACGGGCGTGACTGGTCGCTAACGCGCCTGGCGGCAATGGCGTTCACCATGCTGTTGCTGATGCCGTTTGCCTGGGGCGAACCACTGTTGCATATCTGGCTGTTAGGTATTCGTATTGACGCCAATGTCATGCAAGGCATCTGGCAAATGACTAAACAAGGTGATCCTGTAACGGGCGCGATGGTGTTTTTCTGCGTTATCGGCGCCCCACTTATCCTCGTCACATCTATTGCTTATTTGTGGTTTGGCAACCGACTGGGGATGAACTTACGCCCGGTACTGCTGATGCTTGAGCGACTGAAAGAGTGGGTGATGCTGGATATCTACCTGGTCGGCATTGGTGTTGCTTCTATAAAGGTACAGGATTATGCCCATATCCAGGCTGGTGTCGGCTTATTCTCTTTTGTGGCGTTGGTGATTTTAACGACGGTGACGTTGTCACATCTTAATGTTGAACAGCTGTGGGAGCGATTTTATCCTGAACGCCCTGCCACGCGCAGGGACGCGAAACTACGCGTTTGCCTGGGGTGTCACTTTACCGGCTACCCTGATCCGCGCGGTCGCTGCCCCCGCTGCCATATCCCGCTTCGCCTGCGTCGTCATCATAGTCTTCAAAAATGTTGGGCGGCGCTGTTGGCTTCAGTCGTCTTGTTGTTACCAGCCAACCTGTTGCCTATCTCGATCATTTATCTGAACGGTGGACGACAAGAAGATACGATTCTTTCCGGCATTATGTCGCTGGCAAATAGCAATATTGCGGTCGCCGGAATTGTGTTTATCGCCAGTATTCTGGTGCCGTTTACCAAAGTGATTGTTATGTTCACTTTATTATTGAGCATTCATTTTAAATGCCAGCAAGGGCTACGCACGCGAATACTGTTACTGCGAATGGTGACCTGGATTGGTCGCTGGTCGATGCTCGATCTGTTTGTCATTTCTTTAACTATGTCGCTGATCAATCGCGATCAGATCCTCGCTTTTACTATGGGACCGGCTGCGTTTTATTTCGGCGCAGCGGTTATTTTAACTATTCTTGCAGTGGAATGGCTGGACAGCCGCTTACTTTGGGATGCACATGAGTCAGGAAACGCCCGCTTCGACGACTGAAGCGCAGATTAAAACTAAACGCCGTATCTCACCTTTCTGGCTACTGCCGTTCATTGCGCTAATGATTGCCGGCTGGCTGATTTGGGACAGTTATCAGGATCGGGGGAACACCGTCACCATCGACTTTATGTCGGCGGACGGCATTGTCCCTGGCCGCACACCTGTTCGTTATCAGGGTGTTGAAGTCGGAACAGTTCAGGATGTCAGCCTCAGCGATGATCTTCGTAAGATTGAAGTCAGGGTCAGCATCAAGTCCGATATGAAAGATGCGCTGCGCGAAGAGACGCAGTTCTGGCTGGTGACACCAAAAGCCTCTCTGGCAGGTGTCTCCGGGCTGGATGCGCTGGTTGGGGGTAACTATATCGGCATGATGCCAGGCAAAGGCAAAGAGCAGGATCACTTTGTCGCCCTCGATACCCAACCGAAATATCGACTGGATAATGGTGATCTGATGATCCACCTACAGGCTCCCGATCTTGGTTCGCTGAATAGTGGTTCGCTGGTCTATTTTCGCAAGATCCCGGTGGGACGTGTCTACGACTATGCGATCAACCCCAATAACCAGGGCGTGGTGATTGATGTCCTGATTGAGCGGCGTTTTACCGATCTGGTGAAAAAAGGGAGTCGCTTCTGGAACGTTTCTGGCGTTGATGCCAATGTCAGTATCAGTGGTGCGAAAGTGAAACTGGAAAGTCTGGCTGCGCTGGTTAACGGTGCGATTGCCTTCGATTCGCCGGAAGAGTCGAAACCTGCTGAAGCGGAAGATACCTTTGGTTTGTATGAAGATCTCGCCCACAGCCAGCGTGGGGTAATCATAAAACTGGAACTGCCGAGCGGTGCCGGATTAACCGCCGACTCAACGCCGTTAATGTATCAGGGGCTGGAAGTCGGACAACTGACGAAACTGGATTTAAACCCAGGCGGCAAAGTCACCGGAGAAATGACCGTTGATCCCAGCGTCGTAACGCTGTTACGGGAAAATACCCGCATCGAATTACGCAACCCGAAATTATCCCTCAGCGATGCCAACCTCAGCGCCCTGCTCACGGGCAAAACCTTCGAGCTGGTGCCAGGCGATGGTGAGCCGCGCAAGGAGTTTGTCGTTGTGCCTGGGGAGAAAGCCCTGCTGCATGAACCTGATGTTCTGACGCTGACCCTGACCGCGCCAGAAAGTTACGGTATTGATGCAGGCCAGCCGCTCATTCTGCATGGCGTGCAGGTCGGTCAGGTAATTGAACGTAAACTCACCAGCAAAGGCGTCACCTTTACCGTCGCCATTGAACCACAGCATCGCGAGCTGGTAAAAGGCGACAGCAAATTTGTCGTCAACAGCCGTGTCGATGTGAAAGTGGGACTGGACGGCGTTGAGTTTCTCGGTGCCAGCGCCTCTGAATGGATCAACGGAGGAATACGTATTCTGCCGGGCGATACAGGCGAAATGAAAGCCAGCTATCCGCTTTATGCCAATCTGGAAAAAGCCCTGGAAAACAGCCTTAGCGATTTGCCCACCACGACCGTGAGTTTGAGTGCAGAAACATTACCAGACGTGCAGGCGGGATCGGTAGTGCTGTACCGTAAGTTTGAGGTTGGCGAAGTCATCACCGTGCGCCCACGGGCTAACGCCTTTGATATCGACCTGCATATTAAGCCGGAATATCGCAACCTTCTGACCAGCAACAGCGTGTTCTGGGCAGAAGGCGGGGCGAAAGTTCAGCTTAATGGTAGCGGCCTGACCGTACAGGCTTCGCCACTTTCACGGGCGTTAAAGGGGGCTATCAGCTTCGATAACCTCAGCGGCGCCAGCGCCAGCCAGCGTAAAGGCGATAAGCGTATTCTGTATGCGTCAGAAACGGCGGCTCGTGCCGTCGGCGGGCAGATTACGCTCCACGCTTTTGATGCCGGAAAACTGGCAGTCGGTATGCCAATTCGCTACCTCGGTATTGATATCGGGCAAATCCAGACGCTGGATCTGATAACCGCACGTAATGAAGTACAGGCAAAAGCGGTGCTCTATCCGGAATATGTCCAGACTTTCGCTCGCGGTGGTACACGCTTTTCGGTGGTCACACCGCAGATTTCGGCAGCCGGCGTTGAGCACCTTGATACCATCCTCCAGCCGTATATCAATGTCGAACCCGGTCGTGGAAATCCTCGCCGCGACTTTGAATTACAGGAGGCTACCATTACCGATTCTCGTTACCTGGATGGCTTAAGCATTATTGTTGAAGCGCCAGAGGCCGGATCGTTAGGCATCGGTACACCGGTACTGTTCCGTGGTCTGGAAGTGGGTACGGTCACTGGAATGACGCTGGGCACACTATCGGATCGGGTGATGATTGCGATGCGCATTAGTAAACGTTATCAACACCTGGTGCGTAACAATTCCGTCTTCTGGCTGGCATCGGGCTACAGTCTGGACTTTGGTCTTACGGGTGGCGTAGTGAAAACCGGTACGTTTAACCAGTTTATCCGTGGTGGGATCGCTTTTGCCACTCCGCCTGGTACTCCGCTGGCACCGAAAGCCCAGGAAGGCAAACACTTCTTGTTGCTGGAAAGCGAACCGAAAGAGTGGCGTGAGTGGGGAACCGCGCTACCCAAATAATGCACACTGCTCCGGCGTACCTGCGCCGGAGCGTTTATGCTAAACTGCGCGCCTGTTTTTTTGCCAGTGGTACATGCTCGTGGCCCAACACACCGTTTATTTCCCGGACGCCTTTCTGACGCAAATGCGTGAAGCAATGCCTTCGACGCTCTCATTTGATGATTTTCTTGCCGCCTGTCAGCGCCCGTTGCGCCGCAGCATTCGCGTTAATACGCTGAAAATCTCCGTTGCTGATTTCCTGCAATTAACCGCTCCTTATGACTGGACGCTTACGCCAATTCCGTGGTGTGAAGAAGGTTTCTGGATTGAACGCGACGATGAAGATGCATTACCGCTGGGCAGTACCGCTGAGCATTTGAGTGGCCTGTTTTATATTCAGGAAGCCAGTTCAATGTTGCCCGTTGCCGCATTGTTTGCCGACGGTAACGCCCCACAGCGGGTGATGGATGTCGCTGCTGCACCAGGCTCAAAAACGACGCAGATTGCCGCACGGATGAATAACGAAGGGGCTATCCTTGCCAATGAGTTTTCCGCCAGCCGGGTTAAAGTGTTACATGCCAATATCAGCCGCTGCGGTATCAGTAACGTGGCTCTGACTCATTTTGATGGTCGCGTGTTTGGTGCAGCGTTGCCAGAAATGTTCGATGCTATTTTGCTGGATGCTCCCTGCTCCGGCGAAGGTGTGGTGCGTAAAGATCCCGATGCGCTGAAAAACTGGTCACCAGAAAGCAATCAGGAGATCGCAGCCACCCAGCGGGAACTGATCGACAGTGCCTTTCATGCGTTACGTCCTGGCGGCACGCTGGTTTACTCGACCTGTACTTTAAACCGGGAAGAGAACGAAGCCGTTTGCCTGTGGCTGAAAGAGACTTACCCTGATGCTGTAGAGTTTTTACCGCTGGGCGATCTCTTCTCTGGCGCGGACAAGGCGCTGACCGAGGAAGGCTTTTTGCACGTCTTCCCACAAATTTATGATTGCGAAGGCTTTTTCGTTGCTCGTCTGCGTAAAACTCAGGCGATTCCCGCGTTGCCTGCGCCGAAATATAAAGTGGGCAATTTTCCGTTTACCCCGGTGAAAGATCGCGAAACCGCACAAATTCGGCAGGCAGCTGCAAGTGTCGGCTTAAACTGGGATGAAAACCTGCGCCTCTGGCAGCGCGATAAAGAAATCTGGTTATTCCCGGTGGGCATTGAAGCGTTGATCGGTAAGGTCCGGTTTTCCCGTCTGGGGATTAAACTTGCTGAAACGCATAACAAAGGTTATCGCTGGCAGCATGAAGCCGTCATTGCCCTTGCCTCCCCCGACCACACTAACGCGTTTGAACTGACACCACAGGAAGCGGAAGAGTGGTATCGCGGGCGCGACGTCTACCCGCAAACCGCACCAGTTACGGATGATGTGCTGGTCACCTTCCAGCATCAGCCAATCGGTTTAGCCAAACGTATTGGCTCACGGCTGAAAAACAGTTACCCACGGGAGCTGGTACGTGACGGAAAACTGTTTACCGGTAACGCCTGACAACGCACAAAAAAAGCGCACGTTTTGACTGGCGCATTCGGCTGCCTCAACTACGCTGAAAAATGGTGCGATCGGACTGGTCGTACCACAACCGGCACTTAAATGGAGAGCATGAAGATGAAAACCAGTGTACGCATAGGCGCTTTTGAAATCGACGACGGCGAGTTAACCGGCGAATCGCCTGGTGACCGAACGTTAACCATCCCCTGTAAATCTGACCCGGATTTATGTATGCAACTTGATGCCTGGGACGCCGAAACCAGCATTCCAGCCCTGCTAAACGGCGAACACTCTGTCCTTTACCGTACCCGCTACGATCAAAAGTCTGATGCCTGGATTATGCGTCTTGCCTGATCCAAAAAGAACCCGTCGGCATGACGGGTTATTTATCCTGGTTATTTCCCCCGTTGTAAAATCTCCCCTAAACTTAACGGTACGGCACCGCACTTCGAGGATGAAATGTTCGCGCTGGTACTTTTTGTTTGCTATCTGGACGCTGGTTGTGACGATATTGTGGTTGATGTCTACAATACGGAACAGCAGTGCCTCTATTCAATGGACGATCAACGGATCCGTCACGGCGGCTGTTTTCCGATTGAGGATTTTATTGATGGTTTCTGGCGACCTGCACACGAGCACAGTGACTTTTAATTATTGCAGTTGCACAAGAGTCAACTCACCTCCGAAGACGGCGCCGGTATCAATATAATGCAAGTTACCGATATCCACGCGATGCCGTAATGGCGTATGCCCAAACCAGAAATGATCGGCACCTGTAATTCCCTGCCCTTTTTGACTCCCACGCAATCGCGATCGACTCCACAACACCTGATGCAGATCGACTTCCTTATGCCACTCATAAATATCGTTGGGGTAATCCGCATGGGCGATGACATGCAATCCGCTACTACAGCTTAATTCAATTATCCACGGCAAAGACCAGCACTTTTCCAGCGCCATTCTCGCCTGCTCACATTGGCGCCCGGTCAGTGTGGCAAACCAGTCACCGCCATTCATAAACCACAAAGACATCTGCTGTGAATCCAGCGCATCTATCGCCATCTGCTCATGATTGCCCCTTACCGCTCTGACCCAGCGTTGATCCAGTAATTGCAGGCAACGCAAACTCTCCGGGCCACGATCGATAACGTCACCAACCGAGATCAGCAAGTCTTGCCACGGGTCAAACCGGCAGTGCCACAATTTCTTACGCAGTTGCGCCAGGCAGCCATGAATATCCCCCACCAGCCAGATATGTCGCCACTGACTGCCATCAATCTTCTGATAGATGTGTCTCGCCTGTTTCATCAATTCCTTACTCCCGCGCAGAAGATCACATTATCTTAACAAGAATGTTAAAAAAGCCTGGACTGAAGCAGTAGAGTGTGTGTTATGGTTGATGGTGAAGTCAGTGCAGTAAAAACTGTGATGTAATCATCAAACTGGCTTTATAGATAAAAAGAGACCGAACACGATTCCTGTATTCGGTCCAGGGAAATGGCTCTTGGGAGAGAGCCGTGCGCTAAAAGTTGGCATTAATGCAGGCTTAGTTGCCTTGCCCTTTAAGAATAGATGACGACGCCAGGTTTTCCAGTCCGCGCGTAAAGTGGTCAGAAAAAAAGCGCGTTTATCATCCTCTTAAATGTTAAAAACCGCCCGTTCTGGTGAAAGCATACGGGCGGTTTTTTATTGGAAATCAAAAGACTACTATAGATAATTAACAGAGTTTCTCAGCTCTTTCAATAAACGGTGCCAGACTCATTTTTTCACCTGGTTTGTTAGGATCATCAATCTGGATCACTGAGATAGACTGGGCGTTGGTCTTTCCGCTGGTAACTTCTTTTTGCGCGACATCGTTCAAAGGGTACTGCACCAGAGTGCTGGGGTTAATGACATACAGCGCATTGCCCGGTCGGCATGTCAGCATCACTTCTTCACGATTAAATGCCCATTTGTCTTTGCCAATTTCAAAGCGACTAACGGTGATCACTTGTGGCGCCGCCAGCGCCGCTGCCGAACTGGTAAGCAATACAAATGCCAGAATACTTTTTTTCATCATTTTCGTAATCCATCAAAAAGGTTCGAGAGTTGCCAGCAGGCTGATAATCACCAGCACTACCGCACCTATCGCCCATTCGAGTTTTGTCATCCACACAAACCACGGAGCCGCACGGTCTTCATCTTGCCCCATCCGTGGCACCAGAACATAACGATTTGCCAGTGCAATGGCTACCATAATCATCACCAGTATGGCTTTGAGCAATAAAAGTTGCCCCCAGTAAGTCGCAAGTGTTGGGGGAAATCCGGTAATGAATAATGCATTAAGCACGCCGCTTGCCAGCACGCCAATCACCGCAAAATGCCCACACCAGGAGAATCGCACCAGTGCATGAATGGCCTGACGTCGCCAGCGCCCTTTCACCAACCGCATACACCAGACAACCGGCAGCAAGCCACCAAACCATGCAGCCGCGCAAATCAGATGTACAGCGTGATTCGTCTGATGGATTTTCGCCGTTAATCCTTCGTTTAACGTCGCATGTCCTACTCCCGCCATCAGGATAAATTGCGCGGTAGTTAGCACAAACAACAAACGTGGCATGTTCCCTGGTTGCATCAGAGCTACAGTTAGCGTAACGAGGGCGAGAACGATTTGCCAAATCCAGACACCACCAAACTGCGTTTGTAACACCGATTGCCAAATGTTCAACGAAACCACATCCGACCATCCCGCGCCCATCAACCCGCCCTGAACGGCGAACATCGCAGCGGCGCTGCTCAAACTCAAGACGGCAGCATGTTGTTGTAAACGCAGAAAACGTTTCGTCAGCAAGCGACGAAGTGCCATTGGAGCCAGCCATGCGCCATACATCGCGAAGCCAAAGACCAGCATCAGGGAGGTAAAATGGATAAATCGCAGTGCGACCCAGGTAAACGCCAGCATGTTTTATTTCACTGTAAAGGTGTAATGCCCTTTGGTTTTATGCCCGTCCACCGAGACAACATGCCAGTTGACGGTATAACTTCCGGGCTTCAGGGCGTCGGCAAGCGGAACAATCAATTGGTTTTTGTCTTGTTCATTACGCTTCGCGGGTAATGTTTTAATATCTTCATTCTTTGAACCGATGATTTTGGCGCCGCTGAATCCGGGTTCAATACTTTCAGAGAAGTTTAAAGTAATGGCCTGTGGGGCAGCAGTAACCTCCGCATTCGCCGCAGGATACTGATGCGTCAGATGCGCATGTGCCCAGACAGAAGGCGCCAGCGAAGCGGCAAAAAATACGAGTGCGTAACGAAGAGAACGTGCAGTTGAAACCATATTATCTATTCCTTTTTGTAATAACTTTTTTACAGAGCATAACCTTGTCTAATGATAGAGTCGAGGATCATCAATTCCGGCTTGCCATCCTGGCTGACTCTTAGTAACTTTTGCCCGCAATTAACGAGGAGACACAATATGCTGAAGAATCTGGCTAAACTGGATCAAACTGAAATGGATAAAGTTAATGTCGATCTGGCGGCTGCCGGGGTGGCATTTAAAGAACGTTACAATATGCCGGTAATTGCTGAGGCGGTTGAACGTGAACAACCGGAACACCTGCGAAGCTGGTTTCGTGAGCGCCTTATCACCCACCGTCTCGCCTCTGTAAATCTGTCACGTTTACCTTACGAGCCTAAACTTAAATAAACCTTATATTAAGTTACACTTTCTTACATGATGCCTGCTAAATTGTGAGTATTTTCTTATACGCACCAATATTTGCGGACACTGTGAAAAGGAAGTCATCATGACATACAGGAAAGTCGCAGCAGCACAATATGAGCCTCGTAATGCCTCACTCACTGAGCAGGTAGCCCATCATCTGGAGTTCGTGAGGGCTGCCGCCAGACAGCAGTGCGAACTTTTAGTTTTTCCCTCGCTTTCTCTATTGGGCTGTGATTATAAACGACGATCTCTGCCTGCCCCGCCCGACCTTTCGCTGTTAGCCCCGCTTTGTTATGCCGCGACAACATGGCGAATGACCATTATTACCGGCCTCCCCGTTGAACATAATGAACGTTTTATTCGTGGTATTGCAGTATTCGCCCCAGGGATGAACGCGCCCGGAATTTATCATCAAAGCCACGGCGCATGTCTGGATCGACATTCGAAAACCATCACTGTGGTGGATGGACAACCTGAAGGCATTGATATGCCCCCAACCTGTTCGCTGTTTACCACCGGTCAGTGCATCAGTGAGCCCGACCTGTTAGCTTCTACTCGCCACTTACAATTTTTCTCACATCAGTTCTCCATCGCCGTACTGATGGCTAATGCCCGGGGCAACAGCGCGCTATGGGATGAGCATGGCAGCCTTATTGTTCGCGCCGATCGCGGTTCGTTATTGTTAGTTGGTCAACGCACACCGCAGGGTTGGCAAGGCGATATCATTCCATTACGCTAGGCGTTTTCGGCCCGGAGTTTTGCCATGCTGCGTATTATCGATACAGAAACCTGCGGTTTACAGGGAGGGATCGTCGAGATTGCCTCAGTTGATGTGGTTGACGGGAAAATCGTCAACCCCATGAGCCACCTGGTGCGCCCCGACCGTCCCATCAGCCCACAGGCTATGGCAATTCACCGAATTACCGAAGCCATGGTCGCCGACAAACCGTGGATTGAGGAGGTGATCCCGCACTACTATGGTAGTGAATGGTATGTCGCACACAACGCCAGCTTTGACCGCCGCGTACTGCCTGAAATGCCTGGCGAGTGGATCTGCACGATGAAACTGGCTCGTCGTTTGTGGCCAGGAATCAAGTACAGCAATATGGCGTTGTATAAAACACGTAAACTCAGTGTACAAACGCCGCCAGGCTTGCATCACCACCGTGCGCTGTATGACTGTTACATCACCGCAGCCTTGCTTATCGATATTATGAACACATCCGGCTGGACGGTGGAACAAATGGCGGATATCACTGGACGTCCATCATTGTTAACGACGTTCACGTTTGGCAAGTATCGCGGTAAAGCAGTATCAGAAGTTGCAGAGCGCGATCCGGGCTACCTGCGCTGGTTGTTTAATAACCTCGACAGTATGAGCCCGGAATTGCGTTTAACGTTGAAGCATTATCTGGAGAATGCTTAAGCCGCTGGCTGACCGGGTAATGTCCCCTGCGCCAGCGCAACCAGAAAAGCATATTCCATCGCCACACCTTCGTAAGATTTGAAGCGCCCCGATTTACCGCCGTGCCCTGAGTCCATGTCGGTACACAGCAATAACAGATGGTCATCGGTTTTAAGCTCGCGCAATTTAGCCACCCATTTTGCCGGTTCCCAGTATTGCACCTGTGAATCGTGTAAACCGGTCGTTACCAGCAAATGCGGATAAGGCTGCGCGGTGACGTTGTCATACGGGCTGTAGCTTTTCATATACTCATAATATTGCGGATCCTGCGGATTCCCCCACTCTTCAAATTCGCCAGTGGTAAGAGGTATTGATTCATCAAGCATCGTTGTTACAACATCAACAAACGGCACCTGGGCGATAACGCCGTGGAACAGCTCGGGGCGTTCGTTAATCGCGACCCCCATCAGCATTCCCCCCGCACTGCCTCCCATTGCATAACAGAGCGAAGGAGAGCCATAGCCCAGTTTTAACAATGCATCGCAGGCATCAAGGTAATCATTAAACGTATTTTTCTTCTTCAGGAATTTACCGTCTTCGTACCATTGTTGCCCCAGTTCGCCGCCACCACGAACATGCACAATGGCGTAGACAAATCCACGATCCAACAAACTCAGGCGGCTAAAACTGAAATCGGCATCAATGCTTGCGCCGTAAGAACCATAACCGTATACCAACAGCGGATTGTTGCCTTTCTGGAAGTGCTTACGATGATAGACCAGCGAAACCGGAACTTCGACGCCATCCCGGGCAGTGATCCACAAGTGTTCACTGCGGTAATTCGCCGCATCAAAACCGGGTACTTCAGTTTGTTTCAGCACGCGGCGCTCGCCGGTATCCATATCCAGTTCAAACAAAGTATCTGGCGTGGTCATGGAGGAATAACCGTAACGCAATCGCGCGGTTTCAGGTTCTGGATTGTAGGCAATCCAGGTCACGTAGGCCGGATCATCAAAGGCAATGCCGATGACTTCCCGTGTCTTGCGGTTAATTTGGCGCAAACTGGTTAACCCGCGCTGACGCTCTTCAACCACCAGCCAGTCGGTAAACAGCGTAAATCCTTCCAGCATGATGTTATCGCGTGGCGGAATTAACTCTTCCCACTGTTGCTCATCACGCATACGGGTACGGTATAAGCCAAAGTTTTTGCCGTTGCGGTTGGAACGCACATAAAACCGATGCTGGTAGTGATCAAGACTGTATTCGTGATCTTTGCGGCGCGGCAGAAAAACAAACGGCTCGGCATCGGCCATTTCCGCGTCCAGCAAGCGAACTTCACTGGTGGTGGCGCTGGCCAGGTGAATGACTACATAGTGCTTCGATGTCGTTTTATGCAAACTGACGTAATAGGTATCGTCTTTTTCTTCGTAGATCAGTTTATCTTGCGATGCCGGAGTCCCGATGGCGTGGCGCCAAACCTGATAAGGCAGCAGCGTCACCGGATGCTTACGCACATAATAGAAAGTCCACGAGTCATTCGCCCAGACAAAGCTGGGATCGACATTATCCAGCAATTCGGGATACCAGTTGCCCGTTTCAAGATTGCGAAAACGGATGCCGTACTGGCGTCGCGAAAGGAAATCTTCTGCCAGCGCCATAATGGTGTTATCGGGGGTAATTGCCATTCCGCCCATCGAATAAAACTCACTGTGCGCCGCGCGCTTGTTGGCATCGAGCAATGTTTCCCACTCATCCCACTCTTCACTGAACGCCGACTGACGCTGGTAGATGGCATATTCACAGCCAGGTTCATAAATATGCCGGTAGCGGTAGCCATTTTTGATGTAGGGCGCAGAAACTTCTCTTTGCGGAATACGGTCGATAATTTCCTTTAATATGCGATCCTGCAAGGCTTGTTGCGAGGCCATCACCCGATGACCGTAGCTATTTTCTTGTTGCAGGTAGTCCAGTACTTCCGGCTGCGAGCGTGTGTCGTCCCGCAGCCAGTAGTAATTATCGATGCGCGTATCGTCATGAAGCGTCATGGCGTGGGGAATGCGGGCAGCTTTTGGTAGCATGTTATTGTTCTTTCTGGTTGAAACATCTTATAAGGGTGGCAAAACTCACCCGGGATGCAAGCGAAACAGGGTTGTCATTGCTCAGATGATGACAGGTAATGGCGTGGATATCGAATGATATGCTGACAGAGAAAATCAGTCCGTTCAAATGGCTGTGCGGTTTTGGATAGCCAGATAAACTCAACTATCGGGCTATCCAGAGAGCGGAATTATTCCGCCAAAGTGCGCTTTTGCTGTTCGAGATCGCGTTCGATCCCTTCACGAACATCCTGGGGAATTTTCAGCGCGTCGCCCAATGCATTCAGGTAGCTACGCTCCATGAAATGATCAATATCAATAGCTGCACAGCTCAAGAAATAGATTTCCAGCGCCTCTTCTTCATTACGAACCCCGTTCGCCAGGCGCTGCGGATCCAGCGGTTGTTCAATTGCCTGCTCAATGAGTACACGCCCCTGCTCTTCCACGCCGGCTTCACGCAATTGCTGGTCGATAGCCGCACGTTCTTTGGCATCAATATGACCATCACTTTTAGCGGCAAAGACCAGTGCAAGGATCAAACGTTCCGTACGCTCATCCAGCGGCGTGCTTTGAGTACCGAACTGCGGTTCATCCTGATGCGCCGCACGAATTTTATCTTTGTATTTGTTCCACAGCACCGTACCCGCTACCGCTCCGCCGCCAACCAGCAACGCATTGGTGCCATATTTCGTGAGAAGTTTACGTGCTGATTTATTTGCGACCAGCAGCCCTGCCAGCCCGCCTAATGCGCCCGGCACTAAAAGTTTGCCCAATCCCTGATCCGTAGACGAGGAGGTAGAAGAACTGTTTTGCCCAAGAAGGGATTGCAGTTGATTTAACCAGTTAGCCATATTTGCTCCTCAATAACCATTTTTAGTGCCTGTAGCATAGCGGATGAG
Source organism: Escherichia sp. MOD1-EC5433 (assembly GCF_002966005.1). Lineage (NCBI taxonomy): Bacteria > Pseudomonadati > Pseudomonadota > Gammaproteobacteria > Enterobacterales > Enterobacteriaceae > Escherichia > Escherichia sp. MOD1-EC5433. The sequence goes on from NZ_PTRL01000004.1 coordinate 383,934, forward strand.
GATGTCAGAAAGTGTATATTGCGGCAAAAGATGCGCAAATAAGCGGACCGAAAAGGAAGTCAGCGACGGAAATTCGCGTCAGATAAGGTGCTTGCTGTGGAGCTGCTATGTTGGAAATGCTATGTTGGAAATTTGGGGGAAGGATTGATTGGGATTATCTGTTGCTGATTGCCTGCTGCGATGCGGTCGCGCCTTATCATGCCTACGGGTCTGAAGTATTGTAAGGCGGACAAGCTTTTACGCCGCATCCGCCAGGAATGATGCGCAATGACTACTAGCCATTAACGACGCTGATACTCGGCCATTCCCGCTTTACAGTCCACGCTTACCTGATAATGAATATCGGCACTTTTACCGCGCACAGTCAGCGGAACTGACCATTTATCATCTTTACCCTGAATATCCTGCAAACTGACCCACGCTACCGGATCTGCCTGACCAACGATTTTTTGATCGTCTGCCCAGCGCGCTACGCGGTTTTGTTGATAATCGCGTTTTACACTCGCGGCAATTCCGGCTGCATCCAGACCTTCACACTTTGGGAAAGTTACCGACTTGCTGGTTTTGTTATTTGCAGCGAAAACTGATGCGCAGGCAGAAAGCAGTAACAGCCCCAACAACGCTCCTCTTTTTTTCATGTTTTTCTCCATAGCACAATGATTCAGGAGAAAGCATGGTACAAATTGTCAGGAGCGCAAGTTGCTTCAGGCGGCGTGGGTCTCATCTTCCGCATCGTTGCTATTATCGACCACCTGCGGAGACGGTAATTTGCCTGTTTTCAGAATGGTACTCAGGACATCTTTCTGTTCTGCCAGCCACAGTGAAAGAGCTTCACGTTGCTCGTCTTCCATTTTGACCGGGGAATTTGCCAGCCAGGTGTCGAGCAGATCCGCCGTATCAAGCATTTTGTCATAAGCATCGGCTTCCTTTTTGCTGGTAAACGACATCTTCTCTTCGCCCTCACGAATGACTACGTATTTAATTTCAACCGCCATTTGCAGCCTCTCATCATAACTGTAATTTTATACAGTATATTTCTTTTCAGTTGAGAAATCAACGCAAGCAATCAAGCAATAAAGACACACGCAAACGTTTTCGTTTATACTTCACGCGGAATTAATCAGGGGATATTCGTTATGACGTTATTAGGCACTGCGCTGCGTCCGGCAGCAACTCGCGTGATGTTATTAGGTTCCGGTGAACTGGGTAAAGAAGTGGCAATCGAGTGCCAGCGCCTCGGCGTAGAGGTGATTGCGGTTGATCGCTATGCCGACGCGCCAGCCATGCATGTCGCGCACCGCTCCCATGTCATTAATATGCTGGATGGTGATGCATTGCGCCGCGTGGTTGAACTGGAAAAGCCGCACTATATCGTGCCAGAGATTGAAGCTATTGCCACCGATATGCTGATCCAGCTTGAAGAGGAAGGACTGAATGTTGTCCCCTGCGCGCGCGCGACAAAATTAACCATGAATCGCGAGGGCATCCGCCGTCTGGCGGCAGAAGAGCTTCATATTCCCACTTCAACGTATCGTTTTGCCGACAGCGAAAACCTTTTTCGCGAGGCGGTTGCCGCCATTGGCTATCCCTGTATTGTTAAACCGGTGATGAGTTCTTCCGGCAAGGGGCAGACATTTATTCGCTCTGCCGAACAACTTGCTCAGGCGTGGGAGTACGCCCAGCAAGGTGGTCGCGCCGGAGCGGGTCGTGTGATTGTTGAAGGCGTGGTTAAGTTTGACTTCGAAATTACACTACTGACCGTCAGCGCCGTGGATGGTGTCCATTTCTGTGCGCCAGTAGGTCATCGTCAGGAAGATGGAGACTACCGTGAATCATGGCAACCGCAGCAAATGAGCCCACTTGCCCTTGAACGTGCGCAGGAGATTGCCCGTAAAGTAGTGCTGGCACTGGGCGGTTATGGGCTGTTTGGTGTCGAGTTGTTTGTCTGTGGTGATGAGGTGATTTTCAGTGAAGTCTCCCCTCGCCCGCATGACACCGGGATGGTGACGTTAATTTCTCAGGATCTCTCAGAGTTTGCCCTGCATGTACGCGCGTTCCTTGGACTGCCTGTTGGTGGGATCCGCCAGTATGGTCCAGCCGCTTCAGCCGTTATCCTGCCGCAACTGACCAGTCAGAATGTCACGTTTGATAATGTGCAGAATGCCGTAGGCGCAGGTCTACAGATTAGATTATTTGGTAAGCCGGAAATTGATGGCAGCCGTCGTCTGGGTGTGGCTCTGGCGACCGCAGAGAGTGTTGATGAGGCGATTGAACGCGCGAAGCACGCCGCCGGTCAGGTGAAAGTGCAAGGTTAAATCTGTTAAAAGCAAGCGACAAAAATGCCCGATTCACAATCGGGCATTTTTAATTTTTACAGCTTAGCGCCTTCTACTGCTTCACGCGCCAGTTGAGTAATACGGTCGTAATCGCCCGCTTCCAGCGCATCCGCCGGAACCAGCCAGGAACCACCGATGCACAGTACGCTTTTCAGCGCCAGGTAATCACGGTAGTTAGCCGGAGAAATACCACCAGTCGGGCAGAAACGCACCTGGGAGAACGGACCTGCGATCGCCTGCAGGGCTTTCACGCCGCCATTAGCTTCAGCCGGGAAGAATTTGAACTCTTTCAGGCCGTAGTCCATACCCAGCATCAGTTCGGAAACAGTGCTGATCCCTGGGATCAGAGGAATTGTACCTTCAGTCGCCGCTTTCAGCAGTGGCTCAGTCAGACCCGGGCTGATTGCGAACTGTGCACCCGCTTCGGTCACTTCTGCCAGTTGCTGTGGATTCAGCACCGTACCGGCACCCACAATCGCTTCAGGCACTTCTTTGGCGATAGCACGGATAGCATCAACTGCACACTCGGTACGCAGAGTCACTTCCAGAACGCGAACCCCACCAGCAACCAACGCTTTTGCCATCGGCACCGCGTGTTCCAGTTTTTTTACCACGATAACCGGTACAACCGGGCCGGTGGTCAGGATTGATTCTGCACTTGTTTTCCAGTTTTTCATCAGAGTTTTCTCTCGCCTGATTACAAATTTGTCGTCTTAAAAAGTGATACAGGTTGCGCCCTGTTCGGCACCGGACAGTTTTTCACGCAAGGCGCTGAATAATTCACGTCCTGTTCCCACGCGCGACGCGCTCAGGTCAGGAATGTGCGGTTCGCGAGCAGCCAGTTCCGCTTCGTCTACCAGCAGCGTCAGTTCGCCTGTCTGTCCATTCACACGAATGATGTCCCCGTCGCGCACTTTTGCCAGCAGCCCGCCATCGTAGGCTTCTGGTGTTACGTGGATAGCTGACGGCACTTTACCTGAAGCACCAGAGAGTCGTCCATCAGTAACTAACGCAATTTTGAAACACCGGTCCAATAATACACCAAGTGGCGGCATGAGTTTATGTAATTCTGGCATTCCGTTCGCTTTTGGCCCCTGATGACGGACAACGACCACACAATCGCGGTCCAGCAAACCCGCTTCAAAGGCCGGCATAACGTCATGCTGGCTTTCAAAAACAACCGCAGGCGCTTCAATCACTTGGTTTTCTACCGGTACGGCAGAGGTCTTCATAACCGCACGGCCCAGGTTACCGCTTAACACTTTTGTCCCGCCATGATGAGAGAAAGGCTGCTCGAAGGAAGCAATCACATTGCTGTCGAGCGATTTTTCTGCGCCTTCGCGCCAGTCCAGCTCACCGTTATTCAGCCACGGTTCGAGGGTATAACGCGAAAGGCCAAAACCCGCTACCGTGTTGACATCTTCATGCAGCAGACCCGCCTTGAGCAGTTCACGTACCAGCACCGGTACACCACCCGCCGCCTGGAAGTGGTTAATATCAGCCGGGCCGTTCGGGTAGAGACGCGCCATCAGCGGTACGACATCAGAAAGATCAGAGAAGTCATCCCAGTTAATCTGAATACCCGCCGCACGCGCCATCGCCACCAGGTGCATTGTGTGGTTAGTGGAGCCGCCGGTCGCCAGCAGTGCAACAATACCGTTCACCACCACTTTCTCATCGATCATCTTACCGATCGGCATCCATTCATTACCATTACCGGTCATGCGTGTAACCTGACGCGCAGCGGCAGCGGTCAAAGCATCGCGCAGCGGAGAATCCGGATGAACAAAAGAAGAGCCTGGCAACTGCATCCCCATAAACTCCACCACCATCTGGTTGGTGTTGGCAGTACCGTAGAAAGTACATGTTCCCGGCGCATGATAAGACGCGGCTTCTGACTCCAGTAGTGCCATGCGGTCCACTTTACCTTCGGCATAAAGCTGGCGAATACGCACTTTTTCTTTATTTGGCAAACCGCTTGCCATCGGTCCAGACGGCACAAACACCGCAGGCAAATGACCAAACGACAGGGCTGCCATCGTCAGACCCGGGACAATCTTGTCGCACACGCCGAGAAACAGCGCGCCATCAAACATATTATGGGACAGCCCCACCGCCGCAGACATTGCAATCACTTCGCGGCTTAGCAGCGACAGTTCCATGCCGTCCTGCCCCTGGGTTACACCATCGCACATAGCCGGAACACCACCTGCAACCTGACCGACCGCGTTGGCTTCATGCAGTGCTTTACGAATAATCTCCGGGTAGTGTTCATAAGGCTGGTGGGCAGAGAGCATGTCGTTGTAGGAGGTGATGATAGCAATATTGTTACGCAACATGCTTTTCAGAGAGGCTTTGTCTTCTGGCTGGCAGGCAGCGAAACCGTGTGCCAGGTTACCACATGCCAACTGCGAACGATGAACGGTCGAAGTTTTCGCTTGTTCGATCCGGGCGAGGTATGCAGAGCGAGTCTCGCGCGAACGTTCAATGATTCGATTTGTTACGCGTAACAATTGTGGATTCATAAAGGCTCCTGAAATTGAGTTGTCAGAGCAGGATGATTCACAACGCGTTTCATTCAGGAAAATTATGACTGAAACGCCTGTAACCGGAGCTCATAGGGCAGAAACGTTTCAGTCAGTGTAATAAAAAAAGCCTCGTGGGTGAATCCACACGAGGCTCAAAAGTGTAAAAATTACTCTACAATCTGTGCAAGATCATGTTACCGGTAAAATAACCCGTAAGGATAAGTCGAGATATTACTCAAACTCATTCCAGGAACGACCGTCACGAGTAATCATCGCCACCGAGGCAACAGGTCCCCAGGTTCCGGCCTGATACGGTTTCGGTGCATCGTTGTCCATCGCCCAGGCTTCAGTAATAGAATCCACCCATTTCCACGCTTCTTCTACTTCATCGCGACGCACAAACAACGCCTGAATACCGCGCATCGTTTCCAGCAACAGACGTTCGTAAGCATCAGCCAGATGTGTCTGATTAAAGGTTTCTGAATAGCTCAGATCCAGCTTAGTGATTTGCAGGTTATGTTTATGGTCAAGACCAGGAACTTTATTCAGTACCTGGATATCCACGCCCTCATCAGGTTGCAGACGGATGGTTAATTTGTTCTGCGGCAGATCCTGCCAGGATTCTTTAAACAGATTCAGTTCTGGCGTTTTGAAATAGACCACCACTTCAGAGCATTTAGTCGGCAGACGTTTACCGGTACGCAGGTAGAACGGTACGCCAGCCCAGCGCCAGTTATCGATGTCGACGCGGATCGCCACGAAGGTTTCCGTGTTACTGCTTTTGTTCGCGCCCTCTTCTTCCAGATAACCCGGTACTTTTTTGCCCTGCGCAAAACCTGCGGTGTACTGCCCACGCACCGTCTTTTCACGCACGTTAGAGCGATCAATGCGGCGCAGCGACTTAAGTACTTTCACTTTTTCATCCCGGATGCTATCGGCACTCAGGTCAGACGGCGGAGACATCGCAATCATGCAGAGAATTTGTAGCAGGTGGTTCTGGATCATATCGCGCATCTGACCGGCTTTATCGAAATAGCCCCAGCGCCCTTCGATCCCAACCTCTTCTGCCACCGTGATCTCAACATGATCAATGGTGCGATTGTCCCAGTTGTTCACAAACAGTGAGTTAGCAAAACGCAGCGCCAGCAGGTTCAGTACCGTTTCTTTACCCAGATAGTGGTCGATACGGTAAACCTGACACTCCTCGAAGTATTCGCCTACCTGATCGTTGATTTCACGCGAGGTCGCCAGCGACGTACCCAGCGGTTTTTCCATCACCACGCGTGCCGGTTTGCCGTTCAGTTTCGCCTCACCCAGCCCTTTGCAGATTGCACCAAAGGTGCCAGGAGGCATGGCAAAGTAGTTAATGGTGATACGATTTTTTTGATCCAGCATCGCACCGAGACGACTGAATGCAGCCGTATCATTGACGTCGAGATTACAAAAATCCAGACGCGCACTCAGGGTGTCCCATAAACCTTCATCAATGGTTTCTTTCATGAAAGTTTCGAGCGCCTCGCGGACAACTTTGGTATATGCCGCTTTATCCCAGTCAGCACGCCCTACGCCGATAATCCGGGTGTCTGGGTTGAGCTGACCGGCTTTTTCCAGTTGATACAGGGAAGGCAGCAATTTACGACGCGCAAGGTCGCCTTTCGCGCCGAAAATGACCAGGTCACAGGCCTGGGCTGTTTGCGTTACCGCCATGTCATTCTCCTTAGGTTAACTAACCCGGTACTTAAGCCTGGGTATAATTGTAATTTTCTTACGGTGCACTGTACTGCTTTTACGAGCTTGCGAAAACTGTAAACGCTTATCCACCCGTGCGATTACGGCAAAAGCGCGTAAAGTGCGGCAAAACTGATAAAAAAACCATCGTTTTCCTTTGGGTAAAAATCTGACACTGATCATGTTATGAAAAAAAATAACAACTTTTTTATCTGCTTTTGTCATTAACACAGCACACAGGCGTAATATCTGACAAAACTGCATTTCGATTTCTTTCAGTGTGGAAATCGTCATTACCCGTGAGTCTCTTTACATCATGAATATGCTGGAAAAAATCCAGTCTCAGCTGGAACATTTGAGCAAATCAGAACGCAAAGTTGCCGAGGTCATTCTTGTCTCGCCCGACAACGCGATCCATTCGAGTATTGCTGCGCTGGCACTGGAAGCCAATGTTAGCGAACCGACAGTCAATCGATTCTGTCGCAGCATGGACACTCGCGGTTTTCCTGATTTTAAACTGCATCTGGCGCAAAGTCTGGCTAATGGCACACCCTATGTTAATCGCAACGTCAGTGAAGATGACAGCGTTGAATCATACACAGGGAAAATATTTGAGTCGGCAATGGCTACTCTCGATCACGTCCGCCACTCGCTGGATAAGTCCGCCGTCAATCGTGCTGTTGATCTCCTCACCCAGGCGAAGAAAATTGCCTTTTTCGGGTTAGGTTCTTCTGCCGCTGTTGCTCACGATGCAATGAATAAGTTTTTTCGCTTCAATGTTCCGGTGATCTACTCGGACGATATCGTACTGCAGCGAATGAGTTGTATGAACTGTAGCGATGGAGACGTCGTTGTGTTGATTTCCCACACCGGCAGGACCAAAAATCTGGTTGAACTGGCACAACTGGCGCGGGAAAACGACGCAATGGTGATTGCCCTCACCTCTGCTGGTACACCACTCGCCCGGGAAGCAACGCTGGCAATTACCCTCGACGTACCGGAAGATACTGACATTTATATGCCCATGGTCTCTCGACTTGCCCAGTTGACCGTGATAGATGTGCTGGCAACAGGATTTACTTTGCGACGCGGCGCAAAATTCAGAGATAACTTGAAGCGGGTCAAGGAAGCTCTCAAGGAATCGCGTTTTGATAAGCAGTTACTTAATTTAAGTGACGATCGTTAAAACGATTGCCACTGTTCTAATCTTATACGACATCCGAATGAGATTAATTTATCGCCAAAATGGCTTTATTTCATTCGGATTTCATGTTCAAGCAACACCTTGTAGTTTCAGTCAACGGAGTATTACATGTCCAGAAGGCTTCGCAGAACCAAAATCGTTACCACGTTAGGCCCTGCTACTGATCGCGATAATAACCTTGAAAAAGTTATCGCTGCCGGCGCAAACGTTGTACGTATGAACTTTTCTCACGGCTCGCCTGAAGATCACAAAATGCGCGCGGATAAAGTTCGTGAAATTGCCGCAAAACTGGGGCGTCATGTGGCTATTCTGGGTGACCTTCAGGGGCCAAAGATTCGTGTATCTACCTTTAAAGAAGGTAAGGTATTCCTCAATATTGGGGATAAATTCCTGCTGGACGCCAACCTGGGGAAAGGTGAAGGCGATAAAGAAAAAGTCGGTATCGACTATAAAGGATTGCCTGCTGACGTCGTGCCTGGCGATATTTTGCTGCTCGACGACGGTCGCGTTCAGTTAAAAGTGCTGGAAGTCCAGGGCATGAAAGTGTTCACCGAAGTGACCGTCGGCGGCCCTCTCTCCAACAATAAAGGGATCAACAAACTCGGCGGCGGCCTGTCGGCTGAAGCACTGACCGAGAAAGATAAAGCAGATATCCAGACTGCGGCGCTGATTGGCGTGGATTACCTGGCTGTCTCCTTCCCTCGCTGCGGCGAAGATCTGAACTATGCTCGCCGTCTGGCGCGCGACGCAGGTTGTGATGCGAAAATTGTCGCCAAGGTTGAACGTGCAGAAGCAGTTTGCAGCCAGGACGCGATGGACGACATTATTCTCGCCTCTGACGTGGTGATGGTTGCACGTGGCGACCTCGGCGTAGAAATTGGCGATCCTGAACTGGTCGGCATTCAGAAAGCGTTGATTCGTCGCGCGCGTCAGCTGAACCGTGCGGTAATCACTGCGACCCAGATGATGGAGTCAATGATTACCAACCCAATGCCGACTCGAGCAGAAGTTATGGACGTGGCAAACGCCGTGCTGGATGGTACTGACGCAGTAATGTTGTCTGCAGAAACCGCTGCGGGTCAGTATCCGTCAGAAACCGTTGCAGCCATGGCGCGCGTTTGCCTGGGTGCGGAAAAAATCCCAAGCATCAACGTGTCTAAACATCGTCTGGACGTTCAATTCGACAATGTGGAAGAAGCTATCGCCATGTCCGCGATGTATGCGGCTAACCACCTGAAAGGTGTTACCGCTATCATCACCATGACCGAATCAGGTCGTACCGCGCTGATGACTTCCCGTATCAGCTCCGGACTGCCGATTTTTGCGATGTCTCGCCATGAGCGCACCCTGAATCTGACTGCGCTTTATCGTGGTGTAACGCCGGTCTATTTTGACAGCGCGAATGATGGCGTGGTTGCTGCCAGCGAAGCGGTAAATCTGCTGCGCGATAAAGGCTACCTGATGTCTGGTGACCTGGTAATTGTCACCCAGGGCGATGTGATGAGTACCGTGGGTTCTACCAATACCACGCGTATTTTAACCGTAGAGTAAGTACATTGCCGGATACGGTGAAAACGCCTTGCCCGGCCTGCAATTCAATGATAATTCAACAGATTTGAAGCAAACTTGAACTTATCATCAGACGAAAGCCTCTCTTCGTGAGAGGCTTTTTCTATTTGATAGGATAAAGATCTTTACGTTTATAAGGCTGGATTTCGCCCGGTTTGCGAGTCTTGAGCAATTTTAAAATCCAGGTGTATTGCTCTGGTCGCGGACCAACAAAAATCTCGACTTCTTCATTCATCCGCCGCGCAATGGTATGGTCATCAGCCTCTGACAAGTCATCCATCGGCGGGCGCACCTGAATCGTCAAACGATGCGTCTTGCCGTCATAAATCGGAAACAACGGTACGACACGCGCACGACACACTTTCATCAGACGACCAATCGCGGGCAGCGTCGCTTTATAGGTTGCAAAGAAATCAACAAATTCACTGTGCTCCGGGCCATGATCCTGATCGGGCAAATAATAGCCCCAGTACCCCTGACGAACCGACTGGATGAACGGTTTTATGCCGTCATTCCTCGCATGTAGACGACCGCCAAAACGACGACGCACGGTGTTCCAGACATAATCAAAAACCGGATTGCCCTGATTATGGAACATCGCCGCCATTTTCTGCCCTTGCGAGGCCATCAGCATCGCGGGGATATCTACCGCCCAGCCGTGCGGCACCAGAAAGATCACTTTCTCGTCGTTACGCCGCATCTCTTCGATGATTTCCAGTCCCTGCCAGTCTACGCGCGGCTGAATTTTTTCCGGCCCGCGTATCGCCAGTTCTGCCATCATCGCCATCGCCTGCGGCGCTGTGGCAAACATCTCATCCACAATCGCTTCGCGTTCAGCTTCGCTACGTTCTGGAAAGCAAAGAGACAGATTGATTAACGCACGACGACGTGAGCTTTTACCCAATCGTCCGGCAAAACGTCCCAGCCGCGCCAGAATGGGATCGCGGAATTTCGGAGGGGTTAAGGCAATGCCGGCCATCGCCGCCACACCCAACCAGGCTCCCCAGTAACGCGGATGGCGAAAGGATTTATCAAACTCAGGAATGTATTCACTATTATTTTTTTTCGTTTCCATGCTTTTCCAGTTTCGGATAAGGCAAATATCAATCTGCTGATAGTGTAGCGGCGCAACTTGCCCCGCACCAAATAAAAAAGCCGGTACTGACTGCGTACCGGCTGCGAATGGGTGTTAATTAATCAAACTGTAGCTGCGGCACAATCTCTTTGGCCTGCGCCAGGAACTCACTGCGATCGGAGCCAGTCAGCCCTTCGGTACGCGGCAGTTTCGCCGTCAGCGGGTTTACGGCCTGCTGGTTGATCCATACTTCATAGTGCAAATGCGGCCCGGTTGAACGCCCGGTATTACCAGAAAGCGCGATACGATCGCCACGTTTTACCTTCTGCCCCGGTTTCACCAGAATCTTGCGCAGGTGCATATAACGCGTGGTATAGGTGCGGCCATGACGGATCGCAACATAATAACCTGCGGCGCCACTGCGTTTGGCTACAACCACTTCACCGTCACCCACCGAAAGTACCGGCGTACCCTGTGGCATCGCGAAATCAACGCCCCTGTGCGGCGCAACGCGGCCTGTTACCGGGTTCAGACGACGCGGGTTAAAGTTAGACGAGATACGGAACTGCTTCGCCGTCGGGAATCGCAAGAATCCTTTCGCCAGACCAGTACCGTTACGATCATAGAACTTGCCATCTTCGGCACGGATAGCGTAGTAATCTTTACCTTCAGAACGCAAACGTACGCCCAGTAACTGGCTTTGTTCACGTTTGCCATCAAGCATTTCACGTGACATTAATACCGCAAATTCATCGCCTTTTTTAACCTTCCGAAAGTCCATCTGCCACTGTAACGCTTTAATCACTGCGCTCACTTCAGCACTGGTTAAACCAGCACTTCTGGCGCTGGCAACAAAGCTCGACCCTACAGTGCCTTTCAGTAGATTATTAACCCACTCCCCTTGCTGCATTTCGCTGGTCATTTTAAAACCGTTTGCTGCAGTGCGGTCATAGGTACGCGTTTCCCGACGAGAAACTTCCCAGGTCAGACGTTGTAAATCGCCCTCTGCGGTTAATGTCCAGGTGAGTTGTTGACCAATTTTCAGGTTACGCAGATCTTTATCCGCAGCAGCCAGTTGGGTGATATCACCCATATCAATACCATATTGATTGAGGATGCTACTTAGCGTATCGCCTGTGGAAACAACATATTCATGCACACCCGCTTCTCCGGCGATCTTGTCGTCCAGTTCATCTTGCGGAATGGCTTCATCTTCTTGTGCGGCTTGATCAATCGGTTCACTGGCTTCAGGTAAGAGTGAACGGATTTCGTTTTGTTCCAGCTCAATGGTTTTAACAATTGGCGTGGCGTCGCGGTGGTAAACATAGGGCCGCCAGACAGCGACGGCCAGAGTAAGAACGGTGAGCGACCCCAACATAACGCGGTGTGGTCGCGGTAAATTATTAAACGCCAGGGCGACAGAGCGGGCTATCTGTTGCACGTAATCACTTCCTCATTAATCTCCTTTCAGGCAGCTCGCGTACTGGTTGGCTAATTGATTCAGAAATTCTGAATAGCTTGTTTTACCCAGTTTGATATTCGTCCCAAGGGGATCCAACGTTCCCATACGAACGGATGTCCCTCGTGCGACGCTTTCAACGACCGCTGGCCTGAACTGTGGTTCAGCAAAAACGCAGGTTGCTTTTTGCTCAACCAACTGTGTTCTTATTTCATGTAAACGCTGCGCGCCCGGTTGAATCTCTGGGTTAACGGTAAAATGACCAAGCGGTGTCAGTCCGAATTGTTTTTCGAAGTAGCCGTAAGCATCATGAAAAACGAAATAACCTTTTCCCTTGAGCGGCGCGAGCTCATTACCAACCTGTTTATCGGTTGCAACTAATTGTGCCTCAAAATCCTTCAGGTTGGCGTCAAGTTTGGCTCGACTTTGCGGCATAAGTTCCACTAATTTTTCATGGATTGCAACCGCTGTAGCCCGCGCTATCTCTGGGGAGAGCCAAAGATGCATGTTGAAATCGCCGTGATGGTGATCTTCGTCACTTTTTTCCGCGTGGTTATGATCATCATCATCGCCGTGAATACTTTTCATCAGCATCGGTTTCACATCATCTAGCTGCGCAATCGTTACCTGTTTCGCCTCAGGTAATTTGCTCACCGGCTTTTGCATAAACGCTTCCATCTCCGGGCCAACCCAGACGACTAAGTCCGCGTTCTGTAAGCGTTTTACATCCGATGGACGCAGTGAATAATCGTGTTCAGAAGCACCATCAGGCAGTAATACTTCAGTCTCTGTTACCCCATCAGCAATGGCGGAAGCGATGAATCCAATAGGTTTAAGCGAAGCAACAACGGCGGCATCTGCCGCCTGTGTTGCACCACCCCAGAGAGCGGCGGATAATGCTGCGAAAAGAAGCGTTTTTTTATGTAACATAATGCGACCAATCATCGTAATGAATACAAGAAGTGTGATATTATAACATTTCATGACTACTGCAAGACTAAAATTAACATGACAAGTCTGGTTTCCCTGGAAAATGTCTCGGTTTCTTTTGGCCAACGCCGCGTCCTCTCTGATGTGTCGCTGGAACTTAAACCTGGAAAAATTTTGACCTTACTTGGGCCGAACGGCGCAGGTAAGTCGACGCTGGTGCGGGTTGTGCTCGGGCTGGTAACACCAGATGAAGGTGTTATCAAGCGCCACGGAAAACTGCGTATCGGCTACGTGCCGCAAAAGCTCTATCTCGACACCACGTTGCCACTGACCGTAAACCGTTTTTTACGCTTACGCCCCGGTACATATAAAGAAGACATTCTGCCCGCACTGAAACGCGTTCAGGCCGGGCATCTGATTGACGCGCCAATGCAAAAGCTCTCTGGCGGCGAAACGCAGCGTGTACTGCTGGCGCGCGCGTTGTTAAATCAACCGCAATTATTAGTGCTGGATGAACCCACTCAAGGCGTGGATGTAAATGGTCAGGTTGCGTTGTACGACCTGATTGATCAACTGCGTCGCGAACTGGATTGTGGCGTATTAATGGTTTCTCACGATCTGCATCTGGTGATGGCAAAAACCGATGAAGTACTTTGCCTCAATCACCACATCTGTTGTTCCGGCACACCGGAAGTCGTTTCCCTGCATCCAGAATTTATTTCGATGTTTGGACCTCGCGGCGCTGAGCAGCTGGGTATATATCGCCATCATCATAATCACCGCCATGATTTACAGGGGCGGATTATTCTGCGTCGGGGAAATGATCGCTCATGATTGAATTATTATTTCCTGGTTGGTTAGCCGGGATCATGCTGGCCTGTGCTGCTGGTCCGCTGGGTTCGTTTGTTGTCTGGCGCCGTATGTCTTATTTCGGCGACACGCTGGCGCATGCATCTTTACTTGGCGTCGCGTTTGGCCTGCTACTGGATGTGAATCCTTTCTATGCAGTGATTGCGGTTACGCTGCTGCTGGCGGGCGGTCTGGTATGGCTGGAAAAGCGCCCACAACTGGCGATCGATACATTATTGGGAATTATGGCGCACAGTGCTTTGTCGCTGGGTCTGGTCGTCGTCAGCCTGATGTCTAACATTCGCGTTGACTTGATGGCATATCTGTTCGGTGATTTGCTGGCAGTGACGCCGGAAGATCTTATCTCCATTGCGATTGGCGTGGTCATCGTGGTGGCAATTCTGTTCTGGCAATGGCGCAATTTACTGTCGATGACGATTAGCCCGGATCTGGCGTTTGTCGATGGCGTAAAATTACAGCGCGTAAAATTATTGTTGATGCTGGTGACGGCATTGACGATTGGCGTGGCAATGAAATTTGTCGGCGCGTTGATTATTACCTCGCTGCTGATTATTCCTGCGGCTACTGCACGTCGTTTTGCCCGCACGCCGGAGCAGATGGCTGGTGTCGCGGTTTTGGTGGGGATGATTGCCGTAACTGGTGGTTTAACCTTTTCCGCGTTTTACGATACGCCAGCAGGCCCGTCGGTGGTGCTGTGTGCGGCGCTGTTGTTTATTATCAGTATGATGAAAAAGCAAGCCAACTAAATTGCGACTGGCACTATACAGTGCCAGTTTCATCGACCAGGTCACCGCATTACGAGTATCACCAAAAAACCATTCTGTAAGAACGAGCGACCAGAGAATGTTTATATGGTCTGCATAAAATCCATGTCCGCATTCGACAAATTAAACGACGATATTAAGAATTTTCCTTTGCAGTTATTTCTCCACGAAAAAGCGAAACCAGATCCACTAACCCGCGAAAAATATCATCGTTCTCTCGAAAAAACGTGAGTGAGCAGATAAGCAGTCTCTGGAAACTGGCAATAAATACAGGAATGTAGCACCGAGAAATAGGAGTATCAGTATAAGTTCGTAAGGTGTATGAATTGCAGCACATTTGCTCGCCGGGCATTAAGTGCAGGAGTAAATCCAATCTTCATTACTGCACAGAGGGGCATTTTTCTGTTCGCATTGGGGGCAAATAATAATGACAATCCCCTGGCAATTCTGGATGTAAATTTCAGTTCTGATGCACCAACAGTGCCCCGTTCAAAACGAGAAAGTAACCCCTTCTGTTTCAACTACTCACTGCGCCCAGTCCGGTTTATTGAGTATATGATCCTGCCAGTCGATCACTTCTGATTCTTTCACTGCAATATGACGTACAGAGATTCGCTCACCGTGCATTGCCGCTTTCGAACCAGTCATCAGCGGATGCCACTCTGGCAATGTCTTCCCTTCCGCCAGCAACCGATAAGCACAGGTCATCGGTAGCCATTCGAATGTTGGCAGGTTTTCGCGGGTTAATTTAATGCAGTCGGGTTCAAACTCGAAGCGGCGTTCGTAGTTCCGACATTGACAGGTTTTAATATTAAGCTGACGGCAAGCGACGTTAGTGAAGTAGATTTCGTCGGTGTCTTCATCCATCAGTTTATGCAGGCAGCACTGACCACAACCATCACACAACGACTCCCATTCTGCATCGCTCATTTCATCAAGGGTTTTACTTTGCCAGAAAGGTATATCGCTCATCAGGTGTTCCGCCATTACGTTAAAACGCACCTTATAACCAGTCTGGCACAGCGATGCAAGTTTTGCCGCCTCATTCAGGCGGCAAAAAAGTATTACAAAACGCGAGTTGTCAAAGAATGACCATCGAAAGTAACAGTCAGTTCATCGCCACTGTGTAGCGGGCCGACACCATCAGGCGTGCCTGTTAACACAACGTCACCTGCCTTGAGGGTAAAAAACTTGCTCATATAAGCAATCAGCGGAACGATTTTATGGATCATGTCCGCAGTCGTACCTTGTTGGCGTTGTTCGCCGTTTACGCTCAGCCCCAGCGATATATTTTGCGGATCGCCAGTGAACTCTGCGGCGGGAATAAACCCGGAAAGTGGACAAGAGTTATCAAACGCTTTGGCCTTTTCCCACGGCTGCCCGGCTTTCTTCATTTTTGCCTGAATATCACGTAATGTCAGATCGAGCGCCACGCCGTAACCCACAATAGCTTTTCGCACATGCTCTTCCGTGGCCTGACGTAGCGTCGCCCCAATCAACACAGCCAGTTCCACTTCATGATGAACCGCACCGAAATCTGAGGGGATAGCCAATGGCTGGCGCAGATCGCACAGTGCCGTTTCAGGTTTAATGAACAACACGGGCTCTTCAGGCACTTCACTCCCCATCTCTTTAATATGCCTGGCATAATTACTGCCAACACAAACTACTTTACTCACCGGATAATCCAGCAGCGCACCTTGCCAGTTGTGATGTTGATACATAACGCTCCTCTCACTTCATCGTGGATCTTAAAACCCGCTCCGACAAATATGATGCCACCGCCGGATATTGGTTATTTTTTAGTGCCGTCTGTATTTTTCGCCATCACAGAAAGATGTTGCTTCAGCAAATCCTCAGGAGGTGGTGGCAATTGAAGATAATAGCCATGCTCAGCTAAGGCCTGTTTAACTTTCTCAATATCGGCATTTACCAGTTTCTTTCTCCCATCCAATGGAAGAATCATCGCAAGTTGCGGTTGACCAAAACCTTTCATCAGCTCCTCTGGAACACGTGAAAAGTCGTCTTTTTTTTCAACATATAAATAGGTCTGGTCACGTTTACTACTTCGATAGATCACACAAAACATAATTTTACTCTGAATAAATGGGGGGGTGACTTGCCTCAATATAATCCAGACTATAACATGCCTTATAGTCTTCGTAATATCATCGCACGCTGATGATGATGGTAATTAGCTAATTGAGTAAGGCCAGGATGTCAAACACGCCAATCGAGCTTAAAGGTAGCAGCTTCACCTTATCTGTGGTTCATCTGCATGAGGCAGAACCTAAGGTTATTCATCAGGCGCTGGAAGACAAAATCGCTCAGGCTCCGGCATTTTTAAATCATGCTCCCATCGTACTCAATGTCAGTGGCCTCGAAGAACAGGTCAACTGGCCAGCAATGCACAAAGCTATCTCAGCAACAGGCTTGCGGATCATTGGTGTCAGTGGCTGCAAAAATGCGAAGCTGAAAGCTGAAATCGAAAAGATGGGGTTGCCAATCCTGACTGAAGGAAAGGAAAAAGCGCCACGTCCAGCACCGGCCCCCCAGGTTCCTGCGAAAAATACAACACCGGACACAAAAACGCGCTTAATAGATACCCCTGTACGTTCCGGTCAGCGCATTTATGCGCCACAATGTGATCTGATTGTTACAAGCCATGTTAGCGCAGGGGCAGAATTGATCGCAGATGGTAACATTCATGTCTATGGCATGATGCGCGGTCGTGCGCTAGCCGGGGCAAGTGGTGACCGGGAAGCACAAATATTTTGTACGAGTCTGATGGCAGAACTGGTATCTATCGCCGGTGAATACTGGCTGAGCGATAAAATCCCAGCAGAATTTTATGGCAAAGCGGCACGACTGCAATTAGTCGAAAACGCTTTGACCGTTCAATCGTTAAATTGATCCCTTTTTAACAAGGAATTTTTATGGCACGCATTATTGTTGTTACTTCGGGGAAAGGGGGCGTTGGAAAGACAACCTCCAGCGCGGCCATCGCCACTGGTTTGGCCCAGAAGGGAAAGAAAACTGTCGTGATCGATTTTGATATCGGCTTGCGTAATCTCGACCTGATTATGGGTTGCGAGCGCCGGGTCGTTTACGATTTCGTCAACGTCATTCAGGGCGATGCAACGCTAAATCAGGCGTTAATTAAGGATAAGCGTACTGATAATCTCTATATTCTCCCGGCATCGCAAACTCGCGATAAAGACGCCCTCACCCGCGAAGGGGTGGCCAAAGTTCTTGATGACCTGAAAGCGATGGACTTTGAGTTTATCGTTTGTGACTCACCGGCGGGTATTGAAACCGGTGCATTAATGGCTCTTTATTTCGCTGATGAGGCCATTATTACCACCAACCCGGAAGTCTCATCAGTTCGTGACTCTGACCGTATTTTAGGTATTCTGGCGTCGAAATCACGTCGCGCAGAAAACGGCGAAGAACCCATTAAAGAGCACCTGCTGTTAACGCGCTATAACCCTGGTCGCGTGCACAAAGGAGACATGTTGAGCATGGAAGACGTGCTGGAGATCCTGCGCATCAAGCTCGTCGGCGTGATCCCAGAGGATCAATCAGTATTGCGCGCCTCTAACCAGGGGGAACCGGTTATTCTCGATATCAACGCCGATGCGGGTAAAGCCTACGCTGATACCGTAGAACGTCTGTTGGGAGAAGAACGTCCTTTCCGCTTCATTGAAGAAGAGAAGAAAGGCTTCCTCAAACGCTTGTTCGGAGGATAAGTTATGGCATTACTCGATTTCTTTCTCTCACGGAAGAAAAACACGGCCAACATTGCAAAAGAACGGTTGCAAATTATTGTTGCTGAACGCCGTCGCAGCGATGCAGAACCACACTATCTGCCCCAGTTGCGTAAAGATATTCTTGAGGTCATTTGTAAATACGTACAAATCGATCCCGAGATGGTGACCGTACAGCTTGAGCAAAAAGATGGTGATATTTCCATTCTTGAGTTGAACGTGACCCTGCCGGAAGCAGAAGAGCTGAAATAAGCTGTATTAGCTCAGGTCCGATCTGACAGTTACCGGTTATTTATACAGGTATCTGTCAGATTACACCCTGGTTAAATTTTTCTCTTCCCTGGTTCGCTATTAAGTAATGTTGTCATCGGCGTCCAGGCACAGCCCCCTTCCCTCTGTTGAGTTCGCTCATTTGGTTGCTGCGTTGTTAGTACAGGAAATGGGAATTACCTCCTGTTTTGTATAAACGGTAACACTCCCCCTTCAAGCTTTAGCGTCAAATTAAGTCGCAACTAATTCACATTATCGCCACCACAATAAAATCACTGACATTACGTTTTCTGACAAATATTGTTCACATATAAATTACACAATAATATTGATATTTCAGATTGCCTTACCTTTGCAATGCAATGTTAACATTTGATGACATTTCTTGAATAAAATATTCAAAATCAATGAGTTAATTCTTATTTAAGATTATTCCCATTCAAGCAAAAAACATAACTCTTATTATACAAACCGCGCTCATTTTGAATGATCTGAATAATATCGAGCGTTCTTTAGTTAAGCTGCTCTTAATTGAAGACGAAATTATTGTGTGTGCAACTTACTTAATACCGGACATCTAAGTTGAAGAAAAAAACACTCGCCTTCGGGCTCATCTCAATATTACTCTGCTCCACGCCAGCCATGGCGGATATGAATCGCACCACTAAAGGCGCATTGTTAGGCGCAGGCGTAGGCTTACTGACTGGCAATGGTGTAAATGGCGTACTGAAAGGTGCTGCTGTAGGTGCAGGTGTTGGCGCAGTAACTGAAAAAGGTCGCGATGGTAAAAATGCCCGTAAAGGCGCAAAAGTAGGCGCGGCCGTTGGCGCAGTTACAGGCGTCCTGACCGGCAATGGTCTGGAAGGCGCGATTAAAGGTGCTGTGATTGGTGGTACAGGTGGTGCCATTCTGGGTAAAATGAAATAAGGTATGACGATGAAAAAATTTGCTTTACTGGCTGGACTGTTTGTTTTCGCACCAATGACCTGGGCGCAGGATTATAATATTAAGAACGGCCTGCCGGCAGAAACCTACATTACTTGCGCAGAAGCCAACGAAATGGCAAAAACTGACAGCGCACAGGTTGCAGATATCGTCGCGGTAATGGGTAATGCCAGCGTTACTAGCCGTGATTTAAAAATTGAGCAATCTCCAGAACTGAGTGCCAAAGTGGTAGAAAAACTGAATCAGGTTTGTGCTAAAGATCCGCAAATGCTGTTAATTACCGCAATTGATGACACCATGCGTGCCATCGGCAAAAAATAATAGTTAATGTAGTACCGCGCCGATTTATTCGACGCGGTATATTTTTAGCGGATGGATATGCTTATAAACAAAAATGAAGTGTTAGTATTTGGCTTTGGTTTATTCCGTCAGTTTTCACTGTATCAAAAACTATTTTACTGCAATCATATACGTATACACACTCCTCACCGCAGAGTAATTTCCCCAAAACTAAACCTGACCAGTTTTTCCAGTTTCAAAGATGAATCATCTACTGATTGGATTTATAAGCATTCCAGACTAAATATCCTGTAAGCCCAGAGTGTCAAAACTTATTGAAAAGAAGGATTAATGCTGATCCTTTTGGCTTACCAGCTTCTCTCTTAACCGGTTAAGCAAATTGATTACCAACCAAACCAGTGCATTGATTAAATTTATGGTAACAAGCACTTCTCCTAGCCAGATGCTGGGTTTGGCGACCAGGATAATCAGGATGGAGATCAGCATAAACGCAATGGAAAAGATGATATACAAAGAGAAATAATCCAGGCTATTACTTTTGTTCATGCTACTTACGGTGATCCTGACAAAATCTTCAGACAATTATAGCAAACAAAATAATGAACAATAGTAACAAGAAGCAACGAGCTAATTACCTGTCTACAATTGCACCATTTCATCGCCTTGCTGATCAATTTTCAGCCAAATATCATCATGCTATATCAATTAGTACAATATTCACTCAACAACCACTTTCACCTTCGGTTTTGACAGAATAATTTTGACGAGTTCAATATACGTCACCGGTTTATAGAAATAGTACCCTTGCTGGAACGTAATATTATTCTGGTTCAAATAGTCGAGCTGCTCCTTCGTCTCGACGCCTTCGGCGACAATACTGATAGAAAGTTTGCGCGCCAGATCCAGCACACAGTCCAGAATCCGGGTGGAATCAGGATCTGCATTGACCCGACCGACGAAACTGTGATCAATCTTAATATAATCGATGTGCAGATCATGGAGATAAGAAAGTCCTGAGTAGCCCGTACCAAAATCATCCAGCGCGATTACAAAACCATTTTCATGCAGAATGTTCAATCGCTGAACCAAATTTTCATCAACATGCAACGCTTCACGCTCGGTAACTTCAAGAACGAGATTCAAATCATGGCGAGTGAAGCTGTCGCGGTATGTCAGACATTCTTCAACAAATGTCGGCGAAATAATATGCGAGGCGCTAAAATTGATCCCAACATGAAATCCTTCCGGCAGTTTACTGGCGATCGCGTTCATTTGTGTGGCGACCTGACTCATCAAACTTTGAGTGAGCGGAACTATCAACCCTGATTTTTCAGCAAGTGGAATAAACGCTGCAGGTGAAATATATCCTCCACGTGGGTGTTTCCATCGGGCAAGGACTTCTACGCCGCGTAACGTCCCTTCCCGACCATTAACTACCGGTTGGTAAAAAGGCACAATCTCACCATTACTTATCGCTCTACGCAGAATCTCTTCAGGTGTGTCTATTTTATTGAAATATTTATCAAGTAAAAAGGCAGCGGAACAGGATATTAACAAGCTGAATATCAAAATACCCAAACCTTTGTCTATCATTCTGGTAAAGCTAAATAGTGGCGGCTGGTTATAGATAATACTGAAATGATATTCAGTGGAGTTAACCCGTCCAGAAAGTTGATGTCTGCCATTGAGAGTTGTCACATCTCCCGACGGCCCAATAATATTATCCCCCACGCGCAAACTATATTTCACCCCCTTCAACGGCACATGGAGCGCCCCACGGATATGCTGGTCGCTAATAGTCACCAGAATACGCGTCTCAGCGAACTGAATCTGATAGAGCAGAATGGGTAATCTATTTACAGTGTCAAGCGCCGGAGCCAACAGCAAATTACTGTCAGGTATCACAGGAATACGAGATAGCAGTACTCGATTACCCGGCAGCGATGTACACCAGACCGCACCTTGTTTGAGAATGATGATCGTCCGCAGATGGGGTTTCAGCGCGGCTTCTGTACCTAGCTGATATTGTTCATCCAGATCGCACCTCTTCCCTGCAATTTCCATTGCCGTTTGAGTCGCCTGTGACGCTTCCTCAAGAATATGATTAATGTTGTTGGCGGCGTACCTCGCCCCTGCAAGACTCTCTGCTTTTGCGGAATACCAGAGCTGAATATTCAAAATAGAGACGCCAGTAATAAACAGGCACACCGCAACGAGGATGGGGATAAGTGTATTGCGCATTCGCGTGTCCCAGGACCATTATTCTCTGTTCATTCGCTCAATCTGGCGTCTACAGAGAGCATGGTAGAGAGAATCAGAAATATCCACGTTCTTGATGAAATTTTACCCCACTATGCCGCAATACCTTCAATGTTGGATAAAAATCTCAAGTGCGCGTTAATTGATTGCCCCTAAGGCAGAGAAGACGTATTGAGCAACAAACCAGAACAAGAATATTGGGTAGGCAACGTTCTCTGTGTACTCATCCTTTAATACTTAACTATATCAATGAGTAAGGATATGCTGAACTGGTACAACGTCGATGGGGACAGTAAAGGTGATACCGAGGTAAGGCAGTGTAAATTGTTACTCTACGCGACCCAGCTTTTTCTTCAATAGCACACGGCACCTGCTCATAACAGACTGTATCCATCAATAGCGGCATCCAAAATCAGATCCATTACATACAGCAATGTCACTGGAATGAATGTGAAAAACCGAGAGCAGTGATATAAATTGTACAAGTCAAAACGTGTATTTTTTACATTTTTGAAAACCAGAAAAATAACTTTTTCTGATAACATCTATAACCAGTTAGAATTAGAAAGAGCGCGATAGATTCTTATTTAGCAAGTCAGGCTATAGAAACCATATAATGCGAACTCTGGTTACGTAAGACATTTTCTTCCCCCCCATGTTACAAATTGTAAAGATTAACTCTTCCTGATTGCATTCAACTTGTCTGGTCATATCTAAATAGATATGTAAAATTGATAACGGCTGGTAATCATTCAATACTCGCACTATAGAAAGTTCGCCAGCCTGCCGCAGGCACGCGCCTTTATACGTCGTGTCTGCGGTTTTGTTGTGATATTTATATAGAAGTACTGGTGAATTATGAGCAATCTGAATCCATGCATGGCGTGTGGTGCCTGTTGTGCATTTTTCCGCGTCTCTTTTTACTGGGCCGAAGCTGATGATGCAGGCGGAACCATACCGGCTCATCTTACTGAGCAGATATCCCCTTACCACCGATGTATGCGCGGTACTAACCAGAAGAACCCACGCTGTATTGCCCTGGCAGGAACGCCTGGAAAAAACGCCTGCTGCACAATATATAAAAACCGCTCATCCACATGTAGAGAATTCGCCATGTCAGGCGAGCATGGTGAAATTAATGAGGCATGTAATCGCGCCCGAGCTAAATATGGACTACCTCCAATTTAAATTTAATTAGCCCTGTACGATCGTCATCCTCAACAATATATCCAGGTAGTAAAACCAAATATGCCGCGACATTACTGTCGCGGTCAAACCATTAATAATAAACACAGAAGAAAACCAAAATAAATTATAAAACAGCTCATCAATAATTATTAAACATTGATGAAATTAAAGTACATCTGTAACATTATCATATTTTATTTTTCATAGACGATTTTTTCCGTGTTATGCTATAATATGGCGAATAAACACAGGTTATCAACTTGTCAGTAATGTAAATAAATTTCGAGGAGATCATTCCAGTGGGACGTAAATGGGCCAATATTGTTGCTAAAAAAACGGCTAAAGACGGTGCAACGTCTAAAATATATGCAAAATTCGGTGTGGAAATCTATGCTGCCGCTAAACAAGGTGAACCAGACCCAGAATTAAACACATCTTTAAAATTCGTTATTGAACGTGCGAAGCAGGCACAAGTTCCAAAACACGTTATTGATAAAGCCATTGATAAAGCCAAAGGTGGCGGAGATGAAACGTTCGTACAAGGACGTTATGAAGGCTTTGGACCAAATGGTTCAATGATTATCGCTGAAACGTTGACTTCAAATGTTAATCGTACAATTGCTAATATTCGCACAATTTTCAATAAAAAAGGCGGAAATATTGGAGCAGCAGGTTCTGTCAGCTATATGTTTGACAATACTGGTGTGATTGTATTTAAAGGAACAAATCCTGACCATATTTTTGAAATCTTGCTCGATGCCGAAGTAGATGTTCGTGATGTAACTGAAGAAGAAGGAAGCATCGTTATTTATACTGAACCTACAGATCTTCACAAAGGAATTGCAGCTCTGAAAGCTGCCGGCATTACTGAGTTTTCAACAACAGAATTAGAATTGATTGCTCAATCAGAAGTTGAACTTTCACCAGAAGATTTAGAAATCTTTGAAGGGCTTGTTGATGCCCTCGAAGATGATGATGATGTCCAAAAAGTTTATCATAACGTTGCCAATCTCTAATTATAAATATCCTCCGGCTATGCCGGAGGTTTTTCAGATGCGCCTATAAGGCTCTGTTTCCAGCCGCGCCCTAACTGGTGCATATGATCTAACATTTGCATTCAACTTCGTTACTTACGACCCGTAAACAAGCTGCCTGGATATGGGTTCAATAATTGTTCGCCAATTTTATCTTCTTCGAGCTGGTGCTTTATATATTCTTGTATCCTCGCTGTGTTCTTACCCAGCGTATCTAAATAATAACTTCTACACCAAAATTCCCTGTTCCTGTATTTGAATTTTAGATCTCTAAATGCTCATAGAGCATCAGACTGCGTTTACCCTTCAGACAGCCCATTAACCTCGATACGCTCATTTTCGACGGGATCTCCACATACACAGCATTCTGCTTTCGCATCGGCTAACTCCTTTATGTATTTCGCATCGAGTACAGCAACATCGCACTGGCACAGCTGCATATCAGTAAAGGAAATGTCCTCAGCTTCTGATACCTCTGATTATCGATATCACCCTGAAGAAGGGCTATTGAATAAATCAGATTGCAGTGAGCAACGAGGCTAACGTCAGCAAATAAAAAGGGCGCCTACTGGCAATCTTATGAATTCAACACATTACATATAGGTTCAGGTATTGCACAGTCCTGTACCTTGTAACTAATATCGAAAGGCAATAAAAATATCCGATATATAACTCATGATACTTGCCCATAAAAAAGCCCTTCCGGAGAAGGGCAGGTTTTTGTATGCGCAATGTTCCATCATCTGCATGGTGCCGGGTGCCTCCCGGTGAGTCCGGCATCAGCATCCGAACCCGCAATATTGCCGCTAAAGCCGAAGGATATTTGCAACCTTGCTGATATGCCCCTCCGCACAGGGGGATTCACCATGCAGGGATTTTTTAACAAATAAGAAAAATGGTATCAATACCATAATCTCGAAAATACATAATTTTATCAAATACAATTAATTTGTTATCGGAATATGATAATTACGGATTTTCCTGCATCCGAAACAACAAAATCCACTCAACGGCAGGTTTATACTATTTCGGCACAATATCAAAATTTGCTCAAATAAAGAAAAAGGAGTGATAGCGATCTGCTGTTCTCCCCTTCGCACAGAGGATTCACCATGCGATGATTTTTTAACATCAACGCATGGTACCGACTACCTGAATTGAACTGGTGCCCCATTGGTTACAAGTCAGTGACTCTGCCTGCTGAGCTAATGACTGTATGGTTGGTGGCCCTTGCTGGATTTGAACCAGCGACCTGGCGATTATGAGTCGCTCGCTCTCACCACTGAGCTAAAGGGCCAGAAAAACGAATTTACTCCCTTAGAAACATATATATACAGTCTACATTATCGCATTATAAATAAAAGAAAAATAAAAGTTGATATTTTCTTATCAAATAAAGGTATTAATCGTATTGTATATTTTGATGATTTATATCACCTTATAAAAACAAGTAAGGCTTTAACAATTATCAAAACAAAAATTTCATCATATTTTGAAACAAAAGGATTCAACAGATATATCTATCACCACGATAGACCACATATCAAAAACATTATAAAATATCTTAACTATGAAAAAAAATGTTTTTATAATATTTCTAAGCATTCTCTGTACAGGAGCCGTTGTGGAGCATCCTCACTTAGACAGTAGTGTCCCAATAAACGAAATAATCAATTGCCTTTCCAGGTCCATCCATGAAAGTGGTTATATAATGGATCTCAATGGCACCAGGCTGCCTATTAATGCAAAAGAATTCGCAACATACAAAATGTCAAACTTCTCTGGTTCATTCTGGATCGAATATTCAACAGAAGGAAGACCAATAAGGGAGACTGGTATAAAAGATGCTACACAGGAGAGTTATAAGGTTCTGAATGATGCATTGCGACTATGTAGTGAGACCCTGACAAGATATTGACGTTCACAATCAATGTGTTTACAGACCACACTATATATATCAACTAGTCAGTTTTCCGAAATTGCTGAGCATAAATCAAGGCTGAACATTTCATCTCCGACAGTCCGCTGGCGAAGATTTTTTCGGATTTACCTGTGAATTATCGATGCAAAAAACTGTATATCTGCGGGTTTGTATTAATATCCTAACACAGACATAAAAAGTCTATCATTGCGCTTAACTTATCACAGATACGGGAAAAGTAAGCTAAAGAAAAAGCGACAACGAATTGAAATGGAAAACGAGATATTTAAAAAGGCTACCGTGCTCTTGATGCGGCTCCCTTGAACAGTTCTCGATAATCGGGAAACTCAGGGCGTGTTATCCTGTAGTCACTCTCTGCCACGTGTTCAGGGTTCATCGCAGTAGCTACAAATACTAACCAGACGGCAGACGTGCCGTATTACGCAGTCAGGTACTTGAGCTACATGCCATCAGCCACAGTTCGGCCGGAGAAAAAAGCATCTCCACAATGAGTAGAACTGCTATCTGCCCACCAAACTATCAGAGGGTTTTGATAACCCTTAGCAAGCTAACAAAAAAACGGGCGTGTTATACGCCCGTTATAATATTTAACACATGTAGTGATTACATATTCTTGATGATCGCATCACCAAACTCTGAACATTTCAGCAGCTTAGCGCCTTCCATCAGACGTTCGAAGTCATAGGTTACGGTCTTCGCGTTGATTGCGCCTTCCATACCTTTAACAATCAGGTCAGCCGCTTCAGTCCAGCCCATATGGCGCAGCAGTATATAAAAACATTAAGTTCAATTCATTGATATTTAATGATAAAAATTATTTTATTGTCTTTTTATTAGCCAAAATCAACTTTATTCAACCGTTTGATTTCATTGACGTTCGTTTTTATTTTGGGGAAAGGTTTTATCTACCATTTATATCAAAATTACAAGCCTACATTTTATTAACATCTCAATACATGTGAGGCCTTGCAGACCTTTGTGAGGCCTTATGTGTCTCAGTTTTGTCCCTCTTTTTTGTACTAAAAAACATAGTAATTGAGGATAAACCTCATGCTATTTTCGCTTATATGCCTCTAAAGGCATGGCACTTAAATAGATAAAAGCACCACAAAATCATAAAAAAACCACACAGTAAAACCGCAATATGAAACAATAACAGATAATTAAACCAAAAACAGATAGCGCATTGTGATAATCATTCAATACTAAACAAAATATAAACAGTGGAGCAATATGTAATTGACTCATTAAGTTAGATATAAAAAATACATATTCAATCATTAAAACGATTGAATGGAGAACTTTTATGCGGGCGAAACTTCTGGGAATAGTCCTGACAACCCCTATTGCGATCAACTCTTTTGCTTCTACCGAGACTTTATCGTTTACTCCTGACAACATAAATGCGGACATTAGTCTTGGAACTCTGAGCGGAAAAACAAAAGAGCGTGTTTATCTAGCCGAAGAAGGAAGCCGAAAAGTCAGTCAACTTGACTGGAAATTCAATAACGCTGCAATTATTAAAGGTGCAATTAATTGGGATTTGATGCCTCAGATATCTATCGGGGCTGCTGGTTGGACAACACTCGGCAGCCGAGGTGGCAATATGGTCGATCAGGACTGGATGGATTCCAGTAACCCCGGAACCTGGACGGATGAAAGTAGACATCCTGATACACAACTCAATTATGCCAACGAATTTGATCTGAATATCAAAGGCTGGCTCCTCAACGAACCCAATTACCGCCTGGGACTCATGGCCGGATATCAGGAAAGCCGTTATAGCTTTACAGCCAGAGGTGGTTCCTATATCTACAGTTCTGAGGAGGGATTCAGAGATGATATCGGCTCCTTCCCGAATGGAGAAAGAGCAATCGGCTACAAACAACGTTTTAAAATGCCCTACATTGGCTTGACTGGAAGTTATCGTTATGAAGATTTTGAGCTAGGTGGCACATTTAAATACAGCGGCTGGGTGGAATCATCTGATAACGATGAACACTATGACCCGGGAAAAAGAATCACTTATCGCAGTAAGGTCAAAGACCAAAATTACTATTCTGTTGCAGTCAATGCAGGTTATTACGTCACACCTAACGCAAAAGTTTATGTTGAAGGCGCATGGAATCGGGTTACGAATAAAAAAGGTAATACTTCACTTTATGATCACAATAATAACACTTCAGACTACAGCAAAAATGGAGCAGGCATAGAAAACTATAACTTCATCACTACTGCTGGTCTTAAGTACACATTTTAAGAACGCCAACTAAAATTTCCCCGAGGTGAAAATCGCCCCGGGGAATAACTAGCCATTTCAATGTAACAATTAACCCTTAAAATAAACCCAGAAGGTTATTAACTAAATCACATAGAAAACCATCAATTATAGTGTGTATAAAATAGGCGACAGCAACCCAATTACAAATTAATGGTTCCAGAATATCACATCAAAAAACACGCTGTATAATATTATAATTAACATGTAGACAACTTGTAATAAATATTATCAGTCAATTGTTTTGTTTATTCCATCTGTGACGCCGATTATTTTCTCAAAATAATGAGATGGCGTGACACCATAATAATCTTTAAATGCACATATGAAATATGAAGTACTGTTATAGCCACATTTCTGGGCTACGACATTGATAGAATAAGAGTTTGAAGTTATGAGTTTTTTTGCATACCTCATCCTAGTATCTCTCAATATTTCAGTAAATGACGTTCCTTCATCCCTTAATCTTTTTTTTATTAAACTTTCACTCGTATAAATCAATTCCGCAATATCTTTTAAATGCCATTGCCGCTCAATATTAAAACTGATTATTCCAGTAATTTTACAGGTAAATGTATTTATATTTGTTAGTATAAATGAATTTACACTTTCGCGTTTTTTGAACATGGCAAGTAAGGATATACATAGTCTTTCTTTTAACCAAAGGGAGTGTGAGTCTGCTATTTTAATCCCTTCAAACAGAGAAAAAACAAGCGATAATGGAGGTTCCTCTTCAGCAATATAGCCATTCTTATCAAGAGTAAATTTGCCAGGCAACTCATTATTCACGTCGATAAAAAAGGATAAACATGTTTTCTTATCTATATCAACAATTCTTAGTTTAGAGGGGCATACTGGTAACTCTCTTCTAATTTTGTCGCTTACAATAAACAATGAATTTTTTTTGAACGAGATAACTCTCCTGTTTATAATTAAATCAAATGATTGACAGATGAAAACTACGGAGCAAACATAATCCATCTTGCACCTATCATAAAATTAAAACAAGTTGATAGTAGTCAAATAACAACCAATTAAATACACAATCATAATCAGGATGATGTGCATTTATATTTTTATACACAAAATTATAGTTTGCAAATTTTAATAAATTTCATTTAAGATTAAATTATTATATGTATATTGTTTTTTATTCTAACGTATTTCAAAGTTACATTTTTTCAACGATTACTATGCTTTTTATTAACATAAACTCACTACAACGCACCTGAAACCTCTTGCTATATATATGTCAACCGTTTGAATTTAAAATAAAAAGAGTATCATTTTTACTTGCATTTCTTATCAAGTCACATTCAACAACAGTAAAAAAACATTATTAGAACCATTCAATTAACAAAAAACCAACATCCAGCTTGCTTAATTTTTCTTTATTAAACGATATTGAAAATCAATTGATAAAATACATCTAAACAACCTTTTGGGGCGCAAAAGCATAACATCAAACAAACAAATAACACACCGAAAAAACTCACAATTAATAACCTATGATATACATACTGTTTATTATGGTTGAATAAGCCACTCGATATCTGGTGCTACGGAAGTGTCCACACGGTTTAGCAACACCCGATACTTTTTCCTGGCTTCCAGCAACGGGGTTTCTTCCTCCGTTGCATATACAGCTCACCTTTTTTCACCCACGATTAACCAACAGCCAGACCAGCAGACACGCCACCACCGGCACAGCAAAATCCATCAGGCTTGCCACATCCCAAGCTCGCGGATCAAAACCGCCCCACCACGGCATATTCATACGCTTGCCATGTCCGAACATTTCAATCCAGCGATATTCTGCCTGGGTGTGTTCACGCGCAATGAAGAACGTACAACCAGCTATCGCTCCGTAAGCCCAGTTTCCGGTAAAAAGACCAACCAGTATCTGCGCAGCCACAGCACAAAGTGCATGAAGTAAGGGGCTTATATCCATTATTTCCTCCTTTCAGCTCCATTCCCGAAGCGGTGTTTCCAGCTCCACGACATAATCAGAGAATACAGAAACATCAAACAAGTCATCAAGAATGCGAATGTTGACAAAATAACCGTCATTCCGGATACAGACAGGTTCTCCCTCTTCAGTTACCCCTGTTTCTGTGTAGGTGAAACCAATTTCATCGACTAACAGTTTATTCTGGAGGTCTTCATCTTCCTCCCAGTCAAGAGATGACAGGAAGGATTTAAACTCTCTGTTTCCAGGAAATTTCAAAGTTAAATCTTTCATACTGCCTCCTTGATTTGCCTGTCATTTAATTCTTTAAACCAGACTCTGAAATTTCTGATGTGTCCAAACAAATGACGCGTTCCTGCTGCGGTCTGCCCACCAAACCGGTACGATGTTGCTGTAACTCCAAATATTTTACCATTAAGGTTTGTTGTATAATTACCATTGCATATTGCATTTACTGATAAATCAGATTTAGCTCTCACACCCACAATGAACCTTTCTCCATCTGAGGCAATTTGTGGCTGAACCATTCCTACGTTGGCGCTTATCTTTCCTGTTGAAACAAACCCCAGCGATAAATAATTATCATCAATACTGTGCCCTCCAACATCAAATATCCTTGGCGCAACATTGGGCGGTGTACTCCAGTTCCTGCTTACTTCGCACAATACCGTAAAAGGCCGTGTTGACAGGTTATTCTGCGATGGGATAGTAACCACATCACTTGCGCGTGTTGTTGGCATTGTAGTTACAATAAATGACGATGCCGTATTGCCCAGTTCAATTTGCGGCGTCGTCATGGTTAATGTTGAGTCATCATAGAATGGCTCATTACTTATTTTATTTGTCATATAAAAAGCACAGTTAACGGTATCAATGTCCGTATTAGCTGTATAAGTGGCCTCATAGTAGGTCCACTCGCCCTGTTGTTCAGCTTTGGCTGTTATAAGGGATGTATTACCGCTTACTGTTGCGATCCGGGTATCCAGATCAAGATAAGAGTCAGCAGAGAAGGTATCTGTTCCACCAATAATAACTGAAACTCTTAACCTGCATCGTGCTTTAGCGCCTTTAACCCGGCACGAAAAAGTGAAACATTCACCACTTGCCAGCGGGAATCTGTCTGCTGCAACCACACCATGCACAGTATAGCCACCTGTTGTTCCCACTATACTTTCCGTGGGTGTCACCGTGGCATAATTGAACCCCTGTTTATCAGTGCCAAATGTTTTATTCAGTGCGGAATGAACAGTCCATGAGTCTGGTTTATTTGAGTTCCTCAGATAATTTGTCCTCTGTCCTTCAATCAATAAGCCATCGCGCTCAAATCGCGGTTCATCAACTTCAGCAAGCTTGAGTTGGCCGGACTTATTAATATACGTTGCTGTTGAAGCACGTTTAAACTTAACAATCTTGTCGCCTGGCATTGTTATTTCATCGTCACCAATAACAATCTTTTTATATGATGGCGAAAACCCCGTAATCATATCCAGTGTATCGTTAAACGGTATCCATACATCAGGCAGCGGCGGCACTATATTCGCATAGGGCTCTGCAGTCACTTCCGCTGCGGCTTCTGCGCGATCTGCCGCCTTTTCTGCTCGTGTCGCTGCCGACAGAGCCTCATCCTTTTTCTGCCCGGCCTTTGTTGCGTCTGCTGCGGCCTCCCGCGCTTTTGTGGTGGCGATTCCGGCATTTTCAGCGGCTGACTCTGCATTACGGCGGGAAGCCTCTTCACTGTCTGCGGAGGCTTCCTCTGACGCACGGGCATTTGTCTCTGAATGTTCTGCCGCTGTTGCTGCATTTTGTGCGGCTGTTTTTGAAGAAGCTGCCGCTTTCGCGCTGTTACCTGCATTCGTCTCTGATGTTTTCGCCGCGTTCCTGGACGATGCCGCTGCTGTTTCTGATTTCTTTGCTGCCGCTGCGCTCTGAGAGGCGGCTTCAGCGTTGCGTGCCGCCTCTTCCACCATCTTTTCAAAACGATACAGTGCCTCCGGACGAACATCATCTTCTGTTGCAGCGCCCAGAAAATCATTCAATGTCCCCGGCTTAGAATCCTCATACACGGTGATGGTCCCGGCATGTGAAGGCGGAAAACCTTCAACCAGCAGGGCGACGCTGTACTGGCCATACTCAACATCCATGCTGTAACGTCCGGCTTCATCCGGATTTTCTGAGGCCACCGTGTTCACCACAACTGTGGTGCTGTTACGTTTTGCTTTGAGCTGAATGGTGCAGTTCTGTATCGGTTTTCCTGCACCGTCTTTCAGCACACCTGAAATCTGTACTGCCATATTCACTCCACAAATAAAAAAGGCACCATTTCTGGTGCCCGAATTTGGGTTTTAAAATTCAACTGATACTGATGCCGGCTGTTGATTTCTTCATCACGACAACAAGAAGGTCGCTGATACTGGTCGTTGGCGTCCAGTTATTTGCACCATATGAAGAAACATTGAAAGTCAGGGTGACATGGCCGTGTCCGGCAGGCATATCAATGACTGATGAAAATACCCTGCTGACATCCGTCGCGGGTTGCTGAAAGATTTCCTGTCCGTTCTTCAGCACCTGCAGCTTACAGGTTGAATACCAGTATGACTGTTGGTTGTTGCTGTTGAAGTTTTCATGCTTACCACCGCGAAACAGAACGGGGGGGATTACTATCTGACGGTCAAAAGCCTGGTCATCGTACACCGTGACCGTTATTGTACCGCTGGCATAACTGCTATTTCTCGGAAAGGCTTTTCCCACCGTTTTAACAATATCGCCTTCAATCTGGTTGGCTGACAGTTTTCCCAGAATCCGGCAGTTCTGATTAATCGTGACATTGTTGAGCGTCCCGGAGTTCGCGTTCACGTTACCGCTGATATCCGCATTTTTCGCCGTCAGCCGCCCGTCCGGTGTCAGGGAAAATGCCGGAGGATTACCGCCGCTGGTAATGGTGGGAGCCGTCAGATATTTCAGGAACACTTCATTCATAAATATCTGATCGCCCTGACCAACAAACATCGGCTTTGTATTGCCATTCGCAGGATTAATCATCGCAATCCTGTCCGCCGCCAGCAGCACCTGACTCTGCATACCGTCAGGGGTATTCTCAATACCGGCACCAATACCCGCGATATAAAGGCGTCCGTCCTGCATCTGCTGCAGCTTCACAGCCCACATGCTGTTCAGGTTATTATTTGTATCAACCTGAACCTTCTGTATCTGCTGGATCGCTGCACTCTGGTCTTCCAGTTTCTTATTGACGGTCTGCGTGATTTCATTGCTGACATCCGTAATGGACGTCCTGATTTCAGCCAGGTCAGGCGCAAGCTGACCGTTATCAATCTGCGTCCACAACTCCTGAGCCAGATGGGTTTTCCCTATCTCTCCTTTGAAAAAATCCAGATAGCCGGATGCATCATCACTCGGCTGGCCAACAGCCTCCACAAATGCCGATTTGCCAACGGTGTTCACACTGCGAATGTAAAAATAATAATCATGGCCCGGTTTGATATTGATACTAGCGGCTATCCAGTACAGCGCCGTACCAAGATAACGCGCGCTGGCTTCAACCTGCCTGATATCCGCAATCCGCTTTTCCGAGAACCAGAACTCAAACTGTACCGTCGGATCATAAACGGCAAGATGCGGCGTTGCGGTTATCTGAAAATAGCCCGGCGTCAGCTCAATCCGCGATGGCGCTGCCGGTGCGGCAATCCGGAACGATACCGACGCCGGATCCCCCTGCTGCCCCCACGCATTTACCGCCCGGACTGTCAGCCTGTAGTTCCCCAGCGCCAGTTGCCTGAAGCGGTATGTGGTTTCCGTCGTCCTGGCCGTGCTGACCAGCCGCTCACTGCCGTCATCCGCTGCCACGGTCAGGCGAAGCATAAAGCTCCCCCCCTTCACCACCTTCGGCGTGTCCCAGCGCGCCAGCACCTGGTATTCCCCGCTGTCTGCGGTGACTTCTGCAGTCAGGTGCTGCACCGCGGGCGGCGTGACACCGTTCACCGTTCCGCTCTGGTCGCCGTCAAAGTACGCCCCGTTATCCACGATGGCTTCTTTCTCCGGTACATGCTGCACGGCAGTGATGGCATACGTGCCGTCATCGTTCTCACGGATACTCACACAGCGGAACAGGCGCTGGCGCAGCATCGGCAGCTTCAGCCCCCACACGCTGTATCCGGCAACGCCGTCAGGAACACGGCTCACTTTCACCTTCACACCGTCGGTGACGGACTGGACCTCCACGCTGACCGGATTCCCCTGCCCGTCAACCAGGCTTATCAGCGTGGTGCCGGAGGATGGCAGCGTGATTTCACGGTCGAGCGTCAGCGTCCGGGTCTGGCTGTTCACCGCCAGCACACGCCCACCGATGCTGATACCGGCATAGTCATCATCGCAGATTTCAATGACATCCCCCGGTACATGGCGAAGCCCTTCAGCACCCACGCTGAAGTCCACGGTCTGCGTTTCCAGCAGCTCCGTTTTAATCAGCCACAGCCCGGCGCGGTGTGCCTGCCCCCGACTGGTACAGCCAAAGGCATCCATCTTCGTGACGTTACGGCCGTAACGGGCAATGGCCTGCGTATCCTCCACGAGCTCTGTCGCCGTCTCCCAGCCGTTGTTCGGGTCAATCCAGTTCACCTCAACGGCATTATGGCGGTCCTTCAGGGCGCTGAAGCTGTAGCGGAACGGCGCGCCATCATCCGGCATCACCACATTACTGCGGTTATAGGTCCACACCTTATCTGATGGTCGGTCCTGCACGAACGTCAGCGTCTGCCCGTTCCATACCGGCATACAGCGCATCGCCGAGCAGAAATCACTGAGCACATCCCACGCCTTGCGCTGTGTGGTCAGGTACGCATTACAGGTGATGCGCGGCTCCGTGCCGCCAAAGCCGTCCGGCACTGACTGGTCGCAGTACTGGCCGATGACATACAGCGCCCATTTATCCACATCCGCCGCACCAAGACGTTTCCCCATGCCGTAGCGCGGATGGGTCAGCATATCCCACAGACACCAGGCCATGTTGTTGCTGTATGCCGGTTTAAACGTTCCGTCCCAGATACCGCTGTATTGCCGCGTCTGCGGGTTATAATTCGACGGCACCTGCAGAATACGCCCGCGCAGATGATAATTACGGCTCACCTGCTGACTGCCGAACTGCTCCGAGTCCACCTGCACGCCGACCAGTGCCGTGTTCGGGTAGCACTGTTTCACATCGATAATTTCGGTGTATGACGACCAGAGCGTTTTGTTCTGCAGCTGGTCTGTGGTGCTGTCCGGCGTCATCCTGCGCATCCGGATACTGAACGGGCGCGGCGGCAGGTTATCCACCACCACCGAGGCCAGATACTGTGAAGTGGTTTTACCCTTAATGGTGATGTCTTTTTCCGTCACCCAGCCACCGTTACGTTGTATCTGAACCAGCAGGCGGACTTCCGATGGATTCCTGTCCCCCTTTGAGGTGGTTTCCACCAGTGCCTGCACGCCGAAAGTAAAACGCAGACGGTCAATGTTTGCCGACGTGATGGTCCGGGTGATCGGCGTGTCATATTTCACTTCTGTACCGAGCACCGTCTCGGAGCCGGAGGATTCAAATCCCTCCGGCGGTGTCTGCTCCTGCTCACCGGCCCGGAACACCACCGTGACGCCGGATATATTGGTATTCCCCTCACTGTCCAGCACCGGCGTACTGTTCAGCAGCACGCTTTTTAATCCATCCACCGGACCTTCAACCGGCCCTTCGCTGATGGCATCGATCACACTCAGCAGCTGCGTGGACTTCAGGTTGTCCTTCGCTTCGCGCGGGATATGCCCCTTACTGCTGCCTTTACCCATTCGTCATGCTCCATAAACGATAAAACCGCCCGGAGGCGGTTTCACATAAAACATTTTGCATCAGCGACCAATCACCACAATCTGACCACCATCCCCTTCGTCTGCCGTGCTGATCTCCTGAGAAACCACGCGTGACCCCACGCTCATTTCACCGTACAGAACCGGCAGAACATTGCCCAGGGCAACCATGTTATCCAGTGAGGAGAAATAGGTGTTCTGTTTGCCGTTATCCGTTGTCTGTGTACGGGGAGTTCTGGCTTTCGGTGCCAGCATCTGCGCCACACCACCGAGCACCATACTGGCACCGAGAGAAAACAAGATGCCGGTCATACCACCGGCCCCAATGGCTGCCCCCCATGCTGCAAGGGTGGCTCCGGCGGTAAAGAATGATCCGGCAATGGCGGCAGCCCCCAGGACAATCTGGAATACGCCACCTGACTTGGCCCCTGCGACTCTGGGAACAATATGAATCACAGCGCCATCAGGCAGAGTCTCATGTAACTGCGCCGTTAACCCGGACGTGCTGACGTCCCGCCCGGCAATCCGTACCTGATACCAGCCGTCGCTCAGTTTCTGACGAAACACCGGGAGCTGTGTGGCCAGTGCGCGGATGGCTTCAGCCCCCGTTTTCACACGAAGGTCGATGCGGCGGCCAAATCGTTGTAAATCCCCGTAAAGGCAGATGCGTGCCATGCCCGGTGACGCCAGAGGGAGTGTGTGCGTCGCTGCCATTTGTCGGTATACCTCTCTCGTTTGCTCAGTTGTTCAGGAATATGGTGCAACAGCTCGCCGTCGCCGCAGTAAATGGCGGCATGATTCGGCACCGATGAACCAAAACAGCACAGCAGCACATCGCCCGGCTGCGCCGCTGACAACGGCACCTGATACAGCCCTGTGGCCTCCAGATTATCCAGATAGAGATTCTGACCGTTACGCCACCAGTCATCCTCGCGGTGAAAATCCGGCATCTCAATCCCCGCCAGATGGTAAGCGTCCCGGAACAGCGTGTAACAGTCCGTCACCCCGTGCTCAAAGCGCCGCCCGATGAGATACGGCACACAGCGGAATTTATGAATCTCCCCGCGGCAGACCAGCCACCACGGTAAATCACTCTGCACCTGCAGCCGCCGGTCGGCTTCACTCAGCCAGGGCAGACCACCGGGATGGCTGTGGACCAGCGCCACAATCTCACCCTGCATCTCTGCCTGCAGCCAGTCCTCCGGCGACATCCGGAAATACTCCTCCGGCTCACCGGAGATATTCACGCAGGGAAAATATCTTTCCCCCTCCGGCGTTCTCACCACGAAGCCGCACGACTCCGCTGGCGCACATCGTCGGGCGTGCGCCAGAATCGCTGATTCTGTCTCTGTCATGGGATTTACTGCGAAAGTTTGTTAATGGAAAGGAAGCCGCCAAAGTTGCCGACGTTATTGCGAAACTTACAGCCACTCAGGCATTTGCTGCATTTATCCTTCGTGATATCGGACGTCGGCTGGTCATATTCATCCGCGACAGCCGGACCGTGATAACCGCACTCATCACCGCGATAGGTCCAGGTGCAGGTATTAGCCAGCATGATGCGCCCCGGAAAAACAGCACCATCCGTTTCAGTCGGCGTGGACAGTACAAAAGAGGCACTCACCGCGCTCAGTTCGCTGCACTGTTCGATGCGCCAGCGGCTGATCACCTCCTGCTCCGGATCGGCGTCGCTGTTTCCGTTAACGAAGTTCACCGCATCCAGAAAACGGGCGTAAACCTTACGCCGGACCACCGTTCCGCCGACCAGACTCTGCAGGTCTTCCGCCATACCGGTGACCATGCCGTGCAGGTTAGAGACCGTCAGCGTGGGGCGCGTACTGGTGCCTTTGCCATTCAGTTCAAAACCGCTCCCCTGAATGGGATACGGCTGATACTGTCGCCCCTGCCAGGTGACCGGCTCACCTTTTTCGTTCTGCTCATTACAGAAAAAATAACGTTCTCCACCGACCTCTGTCAGATCGATTTCCCAGAGCACCACGCTGGCCGACTGCTCCGCACGGGTGCATTCATTCAGTGTTTCCTGCCGGATATCCTGCATCAGTTCACCACCTGTTCAAACTCTGCGCTGAACTCAACACGCAGCATACTGACCCGCGACGACCATTTTGCGCAGGTCACCTTTATCTGCCGCCACTCATAAGGCGGCGTCCACAGAAAGGATTTCCAGCCCCCGTGCTCAGCCAGAAACGACTCAAGCGCCGTGGCCTCCCAACGGGGAACAGAAAGCGTCACGCTGTACGTTTTCAGGTCGGCATTCAGCCCGGCAGGCGCTCGCTGAGAATAGCCATCACCAAAGCGCACCTTTCTTACGGAAGGGGCCGAAGCCACATCCATACCGGGTTTCACTTTCCAGCGGAAGGTTTTCATCGTCCACCTCCGGAGAACAGACCACCATCGCGCATCTGCCCGGTCACAACATCCATTGCCGCCTTACGGGCTACGTCATAAACCGCCTTCAGCGCCTGTGGCCCTATCTGACCGTTCGTGCCGTCGTTGTTAATCACCACATGGTTATTCTGCTCAAACTTCCCGGACGCCTGCGAGCGGCTGTCCGCCATGCTGCCCGGTGTACCGACATAACCGCCGGTGGCATAGCCGCGCATCAGCCGGTAGAGATTCCCCACGCCAATCCGGCTGGTTGCCTCCTTAGTGAAGACAAATTCACCACGGTGAACAATCCCCGCTGGCTCATATTTGCCGCCGGTTCCCGTAAATCCTCCGGTCGCAAAATGGAATTTCGCCGCAGCTGCCTGAATGGCTGTACCGCCTGACGCTGATGCGCCGCCACCAACAGCCCCGCCAATGGCGCTGCCGATACTCCCGACAATCCCCACCATTGCCTGCTTAAGCAGAATTTCTGTCATCATGGACAGCACGGAGCGGGTGAAGCTGCGCCAGTTCTGTTCACTGCCGGTCAGCATCGCCGCCATATTCTGCGCAATACCATCAAAGGTCTGCGTGGCTGCACTTTTAACCTGCGACATACTGTCCGTGGCGCTCTCTTCCCACTCACTCCAGCCGGACTTGAGGCCTGCCATCCAGCTCCCGCGAAGCTGGTCTTCAGCCGCCCAGGTCTTTTTCTGCTCTGACATGACGTTATTCAGCGCCAGCGAATTATCGCCATACTGTTCCTTCAGGCGCTGTTCTGTGGCTTCCCGCGCTGCCTGCCGGTCAGTAAGCCCCCGGTTTTTCGCCTCAATGGCTGCCCGTTTTGCCCGTTGTTGCTGTGCGAACTTATCCGCCTGCTGCGCCAGCGCATTCAGGTGCTCCTGATACGTGACCTTATCGCCAAGTACAGCCAGCTGGCGTTTGTACTCCAGCGTCTCATCTTTATGCGCCAGCAGGGATTTCTCCTGTGCGGATAGCTGGCGACGTTGTGCCGCCTCCTCCAGTACCGCGAACTGATTTTCCGCCTTCCACAAATCCCGGCGCTGCTGGCTGATTTTCTCATTCGCTCCGGCATGCTTCTCCAGCGTCCGGAGTTCTGCCTGAAGCGTCAGCAGGGCAGCATGAGCACTGTCTTCCTGACGATCGCCCGCAGACACCTTCACGCCGGACTGTTTCGGCTTTTTCAGCGTCGCTTCATAATCCTTTTTCGCCGCCGCCATCAGCGTGTTGTAATCTGCCTGCAGGATTTTCCCGTCTTTCAGTGCCTTGTTCAGTTCTTCCTGACGGGCGGTATATTTCTCCAGCGGTGTCTGCAGCCGTTCGTAAGCCTTCTGCGCCTCTTCGGTATATTTCAGCCGTGACGCTTCGGTATCGCTCTGCTGCTGCGCATTTTTGTCCTGTTGACTCTGCTGTTCAGCCTTCTTTCGGGCGGCTTTAAGCGCAAGACGGGCCTTTTCACGGTCATCCCAGTAACGCGCCCGCGCTTCATCGTTAACAAAATAATCATCCTTGCGCAGATTCCAGATGTCGTCCGCTTTCTTAAACGCAGCCTCTGCCTTAATCAGCATCTCCTGAGCGGTATCAGGACGACCAATATCCAGCACCGCATCCCACATGGATTTGAATGCCCGTGCTGTCCTGTCTGCCCAGGTTTCCAGCGTGCCCATGTTCTCTTTCAGGCGTCGGGTCTGGTCATCAAACCCTTTCGTTGCGGCCTCGTTCGCCGCCTGCAATGCCCCGGCTTCATCGCCGGAACGCTGCAACTGAGCAACATACGCAATCTGCTCCGCCGTCACGTTATGGAACTGGCGCGCCATCGCCGTCAGCCCCGACGTCGGGTCAGTGGTCAGCTTCCCGAAGGCTTCAGCGACCTTGTCCACCTCCACGCCGGATGCAGAAGAGAAACGCGCCACACTCTGGCTGATGGACGCAATCTGAGCCTCACCGCTTACCCCCGCCTTAACCAGTGCGCTGAGTGACTCGCTGGTCTGGTTAAACGTCAGCCCTGCCGCCTGCCCGGCTCTGGACAGGACCAGCATACGATCTGCCGTCAGCCCCGACTGATTGCCGGAAAGG
Organism: Escherichia sp. MOD1-EC5433; assembly: GCF_002966005.1. Classification (NCBI taxonomy): domain Bacteria; kingdom Pseudomonadati; phylum Pseudomonadota; class Gammaproteobacteria; order Enterobacterales; family Enterobacteriaceae; genus Escherichia; species Escherichia sp. MOD1-EC5433. Next base: position 424,684 of record NZ_PTRL01000004.1, read on the forward strand.
ACCAGCGTTTTGTTGAAATCGGACAGGGTTGAGTTGCCCTGATACCAGGCATACGCCAGCGCACCGGTCGCCACCGCCAGCGAGGTGGCCCCGACCATCGGCAGGGTGATCGCACCGGCAAGCCCCCGGAACATGGGGATCATCCCGCCGAAGGAGTCCTTCACCTGACCCCCCTGTTGCAGCAGGATCAGCCACGGACTTTGCCCGCCTGCAAGCTGCGTGGCCACGTCGGTGAACTGTGCAGGCAGCATACGCATGGCGGCTTTATACTGCCCGACGGAAATCCCCGCTTTCTGTGCAGCCAGCGCCTGCCGGTTCATCGACTGTTCAACGACTGCCGCTGTTTTTTTCGCATCACTTTCCGTACCGGAAAAATGACGCCTGACTCTGGCCATCTGCTCGTCAAATCTGGCCGCATCCAGACTTAAATCAACGACCAGATCGCCTACCGGTTCAGCCATACCGGACTCCTCCTGCGATCCCTTCTGATACTGTCATCAGCATTACGTCATCCTCCGTCATGTCCGCTACATCCGGGGAAGCGGGGATAACTTCTTTCCCGTCCGGGCCAAAACGAACGCCTCCGGCAAGCCCTACCGCTTTCTGCATCAGCACATCATCTTCAGGCTCTTCGTCAGCCTCACGCCGGTTAAGCAGACTGAAATCCAGCGGATGCATATCCGGATCGCTGAAAAACAGGCTGAGCACGGTATATGTCAGCCCGGAAAAGTGCATATCCAGCAGAACATCATGAAAATAATGGGTACTGTAAAAGCGGTGCCAGTCGGCATACTCCGTGGATGACATCCCAGCAAGCATGGCACGCCAGTCGGGTCGCCCCATCTCACGCGCCAGTTTCAGGGCAAAACTCAGCTCACCGTCGAACACTTTCCCGCAGAAACAGGCTCTGCAGGCCCGGCGTCATCTGCCTGTTCAGGAGCATCATTCACCACAAACTCATACATACCGGACAGCCGGTACACCACGTTTTCAGCATGAGAAATTGCCTCCGTGGGCCAGGTGGTAAGCACTTCCTGCTCAATCTGTTTAACGGCTTCATTCATGGAAGGCAGCTTTGTCTTCTGCGGATGGTTATGCCACAGGGACATCGCCACCACAAAAGCGCCGGTTCTGATGGCGTCTTCCACAGTAAACTTCCGGTTGCTGTCTGACTCCGCCTGTTCTGCCTGTCGTTTCATCAGGGCGAGATGCTCAATACGCTGCAGGGCTGACAGTTCAGAAAGCGTGACGGTCACACCGTTATGTTCAAATGATTCGGTTTTCAGGAACATCGCTGACTCTCCGGATTAACTGGCGGTGACGTTGATTTCTGCAACCGCAGCAAGTTCACCATTACCGGATACGACCAGAATGTTGACCTTGCCTGCAGCAACACCTTTCACGGTGATGGTCATACCACTGACCGACACGGTGGCTTTTGTTTTATCCGCAGACACCGCACGGAAGCTCTTGTCGGTTGCGCCTTCCGGCTGGAATGCCACGGTCAGCGTGGTGCTCTGCCCTTTCACCACCGAGGTGCTGGCAGGCGTCACGGTCATGCCGGTTGCCGCTGTTACCGTGCTGCGATCTTCTGCCATCGACGGACGTCCCACATTGGTGACTTTCACCGTGCGGGTGATCACTTCCTTCGCCGTCACCGCCTTACCGATACTGCTGACCCAGCCACGGAACACATCGACCGTGCCGTTCGGGAAGCGGATTTTATAGGCACGGGTATCGCCTTCATTAAACCACGCCAGCAGCGCCTGCTGCCCCTGCTCTCCGGGCATCCACGCCAGCGTGAAGCTGGTATCTCCGGCAGATTTCTGCCCCTGTCCGGTCGCAGTCCAGTCTGCATCTTCATCATCGAGATAGCTGTCGTCATAGGACTCAGCGGTCAGTTCGCCGGGCGTCAGGTCTTTAACTTTAGCCAGACGCGACCAGTCAACGTCTGAAAGCGGGTTTGCATAAGGGTCGCCGCTCCCGTTATAAACCCACAGGGTGGTTCCGGCACCTTTCACCGGTATTGCTGGATTTGGTACAGGCATATCGTCCTCACATTTCATAGGTAATGACATAAGTCAGATCGGCTGAACTCCACAGGCCCGCATCATCGTCGCGCCGGTAGTCATAGCCACTGGCCACCATACTGGTGATCAAATCTGACAGTGCCGGGATATCGCTCATCACCGGATAAATCCGGGACTCCATCCACGAATCCAGCTCTGAATCCGGCACCTGAGCAGGCAGGAAAACTTCAATATGCAGCTCCGCCTGCCAGGTATCGCTGTCCAGCTCTTCGCCCGTGTATTCAGCGCCGGTGAGATAAACGGCAATTGCCGGAAAATCTTCCTCATCAAAAACAGCGGGGCGACCATCAAAAAGCGTCGCCCCGGTGTCATGCTTCTCCAGTGCATCCAGTACGGCTGCACGGAGTTCAGTATGTTTCATCGCTTTATTACCATTCTCAGTTGATGCTGCAGCGCATAGCCCAGCTCTTTCGGAAGACGTTCACGCCGTATCCGTTCAATATTCTGTTTAAACGCCGTGGTCAGCGGCACCGCCATCGGGATTTTCACCACATCAATGGGGTAACGGTTTTTCCCGGCCACACGCTGCATAACATGCCACCGGCCATTTTTCAGTTGCTGAATAAACGCGCCGGGAATACGACGGTTACCCACCACAAGCACGCTGCCGCCACCTTTCAGGGATGAACGCTGCCCCTTTTTACGACGCCTGCGGCGGGACAGGACAACCCGCGCATTACCCAGCCTGATTACGGGCAAATCCCCCCGGTTAACTTTGATTCTGGCCTGCGGATTTTTGACCGTGGCCCTTTTCAGCCTGGCCCTTTCCTTTACCAGTTTCCGGCGTACCTTTGTCTCACGGGCAACCTGTGACGCAGACTGCGATATCGCGGATGAAGCAACGCGGTTAATGGCCATTGCGGCGGCACCAGGCACCGCCGTTTTGCTGATACGGCTGAGGTTTTCAACGGCCTGCTCAAGACCTTTTATGGCCATACATCCCCCTTTCAGCGGCGACGGTTAACGGCAGGCGGTACGCCCCGTCCAAGCCAGAGATGACAACTTCCGCCATCATCCGGCGAAACCCGATCTACCCAGAAATTTTCCTCACCGATGGTCAGCGTGTCTCCACGCCGCAGCTGCCGCACCTCATCAGTCCGGACAAACAGGGACGGGCTGGAGCCTTCAACGCGCACGCCCTGTCCGGCATAGCTGATATTTTCAGGGTCATCAAAAACACCACGTATTACTGCGCCGGACTGCTCACCGGATGTCATGGTGGCTGACGTTCCCATGTACCCGCGTATCGTTTCATCGGCGCGGGCAATGGCAGCATCGAACAGGTTATCGAAATCAGCCACAGCGCCTCCCGTTATTGCATTCTGGCCAGGCCGCGCTCTGTCATTTCGGCTGCCACACCGGCAGAGACACGAAACGCCGTTCCCGGCAGCACAAATGCCACAGCCTCATCCCGCGTGGCGTGAAGTGCATCAGTATGCAGCGTCACCAGTGCCACAACCGTGACCAGATCAGCCGTATCAGTCACGGTATCCGGCTGCGCTGATACAACCTCATTTTCATGTCCGGTCAGCACATTTTCCGGGCTGAGAGGGGTATCCTGACCGGCAGTGTCGCCCGTGTCATCAAGCTCTTCTTCCAGCTCTGCCACACGGAGCGCCAGTTCTTCTTTCGTCCCCGTCAGGCTGATATCACGGTTCAGTTGTTCACCCAGCGAGCGGAGACGGGCAATCAGTTCATCTTTCGTCATGGACTCCTCCACAGAGAGAAAATGGCCCCGAAGGGCCATGATTACGCCAGTTGTACGGACACGAACTCATCAGGGTCAGCCAGCAGCATCAGCGGTGCTGACTGAATCATGGTGAACTCACGCGCCGGGTCGCCGGTGGTCACCCAGTTTTTCGGGTAACGGGCAGAGGCGTTAATGCCTTCGCGCTGTGCGTCCGCATCCTGAATGCAACCATAGGTGCGCAGACCGCGTGCCTGAGTGTTCCCCAGCACCATCGTGTTGTCCGGCAGGAAGTTCTTTTTGACGCCGTTTTCCACGTACTGTCCGGAATACACGACGATGGCCACATCGCCATACATTCCCTTATAAGACACCGCTTTGCCCAGGTCTTTTACCGCTGTCTCCAGCTCGGAATGAGAGCCGCGACGGGTATCCAGCTTCTCCTTGACGGCCTTGAAGGAACGGAACAGCGCCCAGCCTTTCGGATCAAACACGATGATATTCACCACACCGCTGGCGTTCAGCGCGTAGGCTTCGATATCGTCGGTCGGGTCATACGTGGACTTGTCACGCTTGCTCCACTCCGTGCCGCCGGACTGCGTGATGTTATTCGCCGCACTGCGGCCCATATCCACCTCAACCGGATCGAAGGCTTCACCGGTCATGGTGTATTTGCCCTTAAGCACGGCAGAAACTGCCTGCATCTCTTCGACCTGGGCAATCGCCAGATTTTCATCCAGCATATTCTGCCGAATAATACGGCGACGACGGTAAGCCGGGTCAGCCAGGTTCTGCGGATCTTCATCCGGCAGGCGACGCAGGGTCATCTGCGGATTCACCTCATGCTTCGGCTTGACATAACCCGGCGTAAATTCAGAGGTGGAGCCGCCACGGGATCGGATAACCTCACCGGAAACAATCGGCGAAACGTACAGCGCCATGTTTACCAGTCCCGGAATTTGTGAGAGATAGACTTTTTCCGTGGTGAAAGGATAGGTTTCACGGAAAAAGAGACGCAGAAACAGCGGATCGAACTTAAAGTGATGCTGGGTCGATGCCAGTAATTCTGCAGTTGTATATACAGACATAAATTATTTCCATAAAAAAAGCCGCACAGGCGGCCTTTGTTGATGAAGGGGAAGATTAAACGATGCTGATTGCCGTTCCGGCAAACGCGGTCCGTTTTTTAGTCTCGTCGCTGGCAGCCTCCGGCCAGAGCACATCCTCATAACGGAACGAGCCGGACTTGTAGAACGTCAGTGTGGTGCTGGTCTGGTCAGCAGCAACCGCCAGAATGCCAACGGCTGCACCGTCGGTGGTGCCATCCCACACAACCAGCTTACGGGTAGTGCCATCCAGCATCAGCGGGGTCATTGCAGGCGTTTTCGCACTCAATCCGCCAGGCGCAATTGCTGTATGAGCCGGATCACTGTTACCCAGCGGCTGGTAATGGTTAAACTCTTCTTTTGACGCCATAACTGCCTCTTATACCGGTAAAGCTTCAGGTGTATTAAGTAATTCTTTATTGGTATCAGATGCCAGGTTACCTGCAGCCAGCGGTGCCGGTGCACCCTGCATCAGACGATCCAGCGCAGTGTCACTGCGCGCCTGTGCACTCTGTGGTGCTGCGGCCAGAATGCGGCGGGCCGTTTCCACGGTCATTCCGGGGGTTTCTGCCAGAACGCGCGCCTGTTCTTCGCGTCCGTGAGCCTCCTCACAGTTGAGGATCCCCATAATGCGGCTGTTTTCTGCCGCAACCGCTGCGGTGATCTGCGCGTTCACGTCCGGCTGCGCCGCGCTGGCGTTTTCGCCCTCCGTAGCTGGCACCACGTCAGTAACGTCAGCCTGCGAAGCGGTGGCTGAAACAGTTGTTGATTGAGTCTCTTTGGTCATTCGCCCTCCTGAGAGACGGGATTTACGTGCATCCAGTGCATCACGCATAACGGTGATCGCATCGGTGCTGTTGACAAGTTCATCAGCCAGTCCGGCATCAATGGCCTCCTGACCGCTGTACACTGCAGCCTCTGTATCCAGCACAGCCTGCACAGACAGGCCGGTATATGCCGACACCTTCTGCGCAAACATCCGGCGGGTTGCATCCATCCGGGACTGCAGTGTCTCCCGGACGTCATCCGGAAGATGGCTGTAGGGGTTGCCATCCACCTTATGGCTGCCGCTGTAAATCAGCGTGATTTCCACACCCTGTTTCTCCAGCGCAGCACCGTAATTACTGTGAGCCATCATGACGCCGATGGAGCCTGTCCGGGCGGTCTGCGTGACCAGACGCCGGGAGGCGGCACTGGCAAGCAGCTGACCTGCACTGCAGTTCATATCGTTGGCCAGCGCCCATACCGGTTTTATGTCACGCACACGGGCAATGATGTCAGCGCAGTCAAATGCTCCCGCCACCATTCCGCCTGGCGTGTCCATATCGAGCAGAATGCCGTCCACCATCGGGTCGCTGGCAGCCTGTTGCAGACGGGCGATAATGCCGTTGTAACCGGTCATCCCCGAATACGGCTGCAGCGCCCGCGTCCGGCTGACCAGCGTGCCGGACACCGGCAGCACGGCGATGCCGTTCATGACCTGATAACTGCGGGCCTGTCGTGGTCCGTCATCATCACCGGATAATGCCAGCGTCGCGAGTGCCTCCTGGGCAGTCAGGCTGTCGCCGGACACCGCATCCGTCAGGCGGCTGATCCCAAGCTGGCCTGCAAGCGCACAAAAGAAAACCCGCGCATAAGCGGGTTCAAGCATCAGCGGCTCATTAAAGGCCATACTGGCAATATGCGGGAGATTACGCAGCTCTGCTGTCACTCTTCTCCTCCTCTGTTGATTGTCGCAGCCCGGATTCAAATGCTGCAGCCGCCCAGGCGGGCGGTTTAAGACCAGCCGCGCGGCGCTCCATCGTTTCACGGACCTGCTGGGCAAAAATTTCCTGATAGTCGTCACCGCGTTTCGCGCACTCTTTCTCGTAGGTGCTCAGTCCGGCTTCTATCAGCATCACCGCTTCCTGAACTTCTTTCAGACCATCGATGGCCATACGACCGGAGCCTATCCAGTCACAGTTCCCCCAGGCACTTCGGGCTTCCTGAAAACTGAAGCGCGCTTTTGAAGGTAACGTCACCACGCGGCGAACGATGGCCTCTTCCAGCCAGCACAGAAACATCTGGCTCGCCTGACGGGATGCGACGAATTTTCGCCGTCCCATAAAGTGCGCCCACGACTCGTTCGCGCTGGCCCGTGCCGTGGAGTAGCTCATCTGGGCGTAATTCCGGGAAAGCTGCTCATATGAGACACCCAGGCCGGCAGCGATATACCGCAGCAGTGACTGCTCAAACACGGAGTAGCCGTTATCCGTGTCCTGAGCCGTCTGCAGGTTCAGTGAGTCACCCGGCATCAGGTGCGGCACTTTTGCGCCTCCCAGCCGGACCGGTGCTGCGGCGTAATACGCGGCAATTTCACCAATCCAGCCGGTCAGCCTTTCCCGCTGCTCCTGACTGTTCGCGCCCAGAATAAAATCCATCGCTGACTGCGTATCCAGCTCACTTTCAATGGTGGCGGCATACATCGCCTTCACAATGGCGCTCTGCAGCTGCGTGTTCTGCAGCGTGTCGAGCATCTTCATCTGCTCCATCACGCTGTAAAACACATTTGCACCGCGAGTCTGCCCGTCCTCCACGGGTTCAAAAACGTGAATGAACGAGGCGCGCCCGCCGGGTAACTCACGGGGTATCCATGTCCATTTCTGCGGCATCCAGCCAGGATAGCCGTCCTCGCTGACGTAATATCCCAGCGCCGCACCGCTGTCATTAATCTGCACACCGGCACGGCAGTTCCGGCTGTCGCCGGTATTGTTCGGGTTGCTGATGCGCTTCGGGCTGACCATCCGGAACTGTGTCCGGAAAAGCCGCGACGGACTGGTATCCCAGGTGGCCTGAACGAACAGTTCACCGTTAAAGGCGTGCATGGCCACACCTTCCCGAATCATCATGGTAAACGTGCGTTTTCGCTCAACGTCAATGCAGCAGCAGTCATCCTCGGCAAACTCTTTCCATGCCGCTTCAACCTCGCGGGAAAAGGCACGGGCTTCTTCCTCCCCGATGCCCAGATAGCGCCAGCTTGGGCGATGACTGAGCCGGAAAAAAGACCCGACGATATGATCCTGATGCAGCTGGATGGCGTTGGCGGCATAGCCGTTATTGCGTACCAGATCGTCTGCGCGGGCATTGCCACGGGTAAAGTTGGGCAGCAGGGCTGCATCCACACTTTCACTCGGTGGGTTCCACGCCCGCAACTGCCCACCAAATCCGCTGCCACCGCCGTGATAACCGGCATATTCACGCAGCGATGTCATGCCGTCCGGCCCCAGAAGGGTGGGAATGGTGGGCGTTTTCATACATAAAATCCTGCAGGTCCCCTGCGTCGCTGTGTCATGCCGGTCTGCACTTCCAGCTCCGCAATGTATTTTTTCAGGTCAGACACGGAAGTGGCCGTAAACTCCACTCGCCGTCCGTCTTTCTGTACTGTTGCCACCCGTTTACCTGTCATCAGGTCATGCAGTGCCGCACGGGCAGCGGCAAGTTCTTCCTGTTGCGTCATTCATCCTCTCCGGATAAGGCACGGGCGTAATCTGCCAGTGTTTTCTTGTTGGTTGCAGCACCATCCTCTTCCTGCAGGCTCGCCAGCAGTGCGCTGAGATCCAGCTGCCAGCGGGAAATACTGATGCGCAGCGCCGCCAGCGCATAAACGAAGCAGTCGAGTGCCTCATTGCGTCGCTTTTTGCTGTCCCACAGTATTTTTTTCCTGCCATCCACCCATTTTTCGACCTGCTCTTCAGCAGTCAGCTGCTGCGCTTCGGTCAGATCAAAAATATCCGGGTTATTCGGGAAGTGAACGGCACCGGGAAGCGGTTCATCCCCTTCCGGCGTCAGTGTGAAGCGGTTATAAATCTGCTCTTTCGCGGTATCCGTACCGATTTCGGTAAGGTAAACCCCGTTTTTGTTTCGCTTACGTGGCATGCTGGCCACCGGCTTACCGTAGACGGATGCCCCTTTAATGGGGATCACCCGGAACAGCCCATGCTTTTTCGAGCGTTCATACACAATGGTCGGGTCAATGCCCCCAATATCCCAGCAGATACGGGATATCGACATTTCTGCACCATTCCGGCGTGTATAGGTTTTATTGATGGCCTCATCCACACGCAGCAGCGTCTGTTCATCGTCGTGGCGGCCCATAATAATCTGCCGGTCAATCAGCCAGCTTTCCTCACCCGGCCCCCATCCCCATACGCGCATTTCGTAGCGATCCAGCTGGGAATCGATACCGGCAGTCAGGTAAGCCACACGGTCAGGAACGGGCGCTGAATAATGCTCTTTCCGCTCTGCCATCACTTCAGCATCCGGACGTTCGCCGATTTTCGCTTCCCACCTCTCACCGAGCGTGGTGTTCACGAAGGTTTTACGTTTTCCCGTATCCCCTTTCGTTTTCATCCAGTCTTTGACAATCTGCACCCAGGTGGTGAACGGGCTGTACGCCGTCCAGATGTGAAAGGTCACACTGTCCGGCGGCTCAATCTCTTCACCGGATGACGAAAACCAGAGAATGCCATCACGGGTCCAGATCCCGGTCTTTTCGCAGATATAACGGGCATCAGTAAAGTCCAGCTCCTGCTGGCGGATGACGCAGGCATTATGCTCGCAGAGATAAAACACGCTGGAGGGATCATCCGGCGTCCATTTGAGGCCAAACGGCGTCTCTTTATCGCCAAATTTAAGGTACTGCTCCTCCCCGCAGTGCGGGCAGGCAACATGAAAACGCATAAAATGCGGGGATTCACTGGCTGCACGCTCAATCTGGCAGGTGCCTCTCACTTTGGGCGTGGAGCCACGGATGGACTTTGGCCAGACCGAGCCTTCAATACGCTTGTCACCCAGGAACGTCGGAGAGCCTTCCTGTTCAATATCATCATCAAAAGCAGCAAGTTCATCATAACCCGCCACATCCACCGACTTTTCACGGTAGTTTTTTGCCGCTTTACCGCCCAGGCACCAGAAGCCACGCCCATTGGTGAAACGCTTCATGGTGAGCGTGTTATCCCGGTGCTTTTTGCCATACCACGGGGCCAGCGCCAGCAGCGACGGAATATCGCGGATGGTCGGCTCAACGTGGGTTTTCATAAAGTTCTCGGCATCACCATCCGTCGGCAACCAGATAAGGGTGTTGCGCTGCTTATGCTCTATGAAGTAGGCATAAACACCCAGCAGCATTTTGGAATAACCAACACGGGCAGACTTCACCACATTCACCTCACGGATGTAGTCGCTGCCCATCGCATTCATGATGGCCCGCTGAAAGGGCAGTGTTTCCCAGCGCCCTTCCTGGTATGCGGATTCTTTCGGGAGATAGTAATTGGCATCCGCCCATTCAACGGCGGTCTGTGGCTCCGGCCGGAACAGTGAGCGAAGCCCGGCGCGGACAAAATGCCGCAGCCTGTTAACCTGACTGTTCGATATATTCACTCAGCAACCCCGGTATCAGTTCATCCAGCGCGGCTGCTTTGTTCATGGCTTTGATGATATCCCGTTTCAGGAAATCAACATGTCGGTTTTCCAGTTCCGGAAAACGCCGCTGCACCGACAGGGGGATCCCGTCGAGAATACTGGCAATTTCACCTGCGATCCGCGACAGCACGAAAGTACAGAATGCGGTTTCCACCACTTCAGCGGAGTCTCTGGCATTTTTCAGCTCCTGTGCGTCGGCCTGCGCACGCGTAAGTCGATGGCGTTCGTACTCAATAGTCCCTGGCTGCAGATCTGTCTCGCTGGCCTGCCGCAGTTCTTCAACCTCCCGGCGCAGCTTTTCGTTCTCAATTTCAGCATCCCTTTCGGCATACCATTTTATGACGGCGGCAGAGTCATAAAGCACCTCATTACCCTTCCCGCCACCTCGCAGAACGGGCATTCCCTGCTCCTGCCAGTTCTGAATGGTACGGATGCTCGCACCGAAAATGTCAGCCAGCTGCTTTTTGTTGACTTCCATTGTTCATTCCACGGACAAAAACAGAGAAAGGAAACGACAGAGGCCCAAAAGTTCGTTTTCAGCACCTGTCGTTTCCTTTCTTTTCAGGGGGTATTTTAAATAAAAACATTAAGTTACGACGAAGAAGAACGGAAACGCCTTAAACCGGAAAATTTTCATAAATAGCGAAAACCCGCGAGGTCGCCGCCCCGTAACCTGTCGGATCGCCGGAAAGGACCCGCAAAATGATAATAATTATCATCTACATGTCACAACGTGCATCTACGCCATCAAACCACGTCAAATAATCAATTATGACGCAGGTATCGTATTAATTGATCTGCATCAACTTAACGTAAAAACAACTTCAGACAATACAAATCAGCGACACTGAATACAGGGCAACCTCATGTCAACGAAGAACAGAACCCGCAGAACAACAACCCGCAACATCCGCTTTCCTAACCAAATGATTGAACAAATTAACATCGCTCTTGTTCAAAAAGGGTCCGGGAATTTCTCAGCCTGGGTCATTGAAGCCTGCCGCCGGAGACTGTGCTCAGAAAAAAGAGTTTCGCCTGAAGCAAACAAAGAAAAGAGTGACATTACTGAATTGCTCAGAAAACAGGTCAGACCAGATTGAAGCAATTTAGATAATCGTGCAGACTACGCCCCATCATATCACATGGAAGGTACTACAATGGCTCAGGTTGCCATTTTTAAACAAATATTCGATAAAGTGCGAAATAATTTAAACTATCACTGGTTTTATTCTGAACTAAAACGTCACAATGTCTCACATTACATTTACTATTTAGCCACAGAGAATATTCATCTTGTTCTTGAAAACGATAATACGGTTTTAATAAAAGGACAGGGTAAGGTTGTAAATGTAAGATTTTCAAAAAATAAATGCCTTATAGAAGCCACCTTAAAAGGATTCAAATCAGGAGAGTTATCATTTTACGAATACAGGAAAAATCTTGCTACAGCAGGGGTTTTCAGATGGATTACAAATATCCACGAAAACAAAAGATATTACTATACCTTTGATAATTCATTACTCTTTACTGAGAACATTCAGAACACTACACAAATATTTCCGCACTAAATCATAACGTCCGGTTTCTTCCGTGCCAGAACCGGACTCGCTGGCATGATGAAATATGTGTACCCGGTAACCCCGGTGTGCATCGTTTTTGATTATTCCCGCACACTCGCGCAGAAGGAGTTCCCCGTCAGGCTACGGTCTCTGTTAATACGGGAATACGGCGACGATACAGCGCATGATGTGTCAGGCTTGAATACCTTTATCCTTTAAAAGGGATATCAGTTAAGTTATCCCGTGTAGGGTATAAGCCATTATCAAAGCCACTCTGTAGGGAATGGCTTTTGTGATGGCATCACTTACTCTTTACGCTGCTATCCCACTCATCCCGGAATTTTGATGGGTTATTGAAACCTTCTGTTGACATAACAACTCCTTCAATGTTTGGCTGAAATTAGGATGTCTTTCCATCAGTCCGCCACCACAAAGAATCTTTTTTGCCATAAGGCAGGAGGTTCATCTTTCAGTGGCTGCCGGTGTTATTTCCCCACTTACTGGCTTGGGTTGTTTCGTGGTACTGCCGTTAACTGGTGGCCCAGAATAAATTCCGGTTTCATTATCAAGCCCACCCGTAAATGGGCTTTGTAATGGCTACTTCACTTTTGCTTTTGCTTTTGCTTTTGCTTCCGCTCGCTTACGCCGGCGCTCTTCTTTCCTCTCGGCTTTTGCCATGTCCATGAATGCCTGCATGATCGAGTTCCGCATCATGTAGCTAACAAAGTGATGATTGACACAGCCGTTGAGGCGCAGCTGCTCGCCAAACTCATCCACCGAGGCCAATGCTTCCATCATGCCCTTCTCGCCTTTCATGAACTCTGAGAAGTCGCGCCCCGCTCTGGAGGCGCATTCAATAACCCGATCACTCATCCCGGAAGCCCGGGGATCGTAATCTGCAGCTGGTTAGCCAGGGAGTTAATCTCAGCGACCAACACTGGCTTCGTATAGCGCCATGCTGCCAGCCCTTGTCCGCAGAAGCTCGCCATGTCTTTCTTCTGGTCAAACTCATGACATTTCATGTTGAGCTGCGCACTTAAGCTGTTGCGATGCTGAAGTTCTCCGGTGAAGTAGTCATCGAGGACTTTATAGGCCGCGTACTTGAACCCGGGGTTTAACCAAGCCGCATAATCGTAAGCAACAAACTTCCCGCCATATGTTCCACCGTGTACACCGCGCTCAGTAAAAACCACAGATTCGTGGTTTTTCTCCAGCTCGGCTAAGAACTCTTTGGTCTGCTTGTTTCGCAGGTAGTGGTAAGGCGATTCAGATTCACTTTTACCACTGGCTTTCCACATATCAGTGAGGCAGATCATGCCATCTTCACCGATACGAATTGGTTGATTGAAGAGGGTTAATGATTTCATAGCGTGTACCTACTCTTTGAAATGAACCTTTGCCGCACAGGAAACCAGCCCACCGAGGCTCGCCAGCACTAACTGGTATCCTCAAAGGCCCATTCCAAAGGGGCAGGTTCGGTGTAAAAAACATGCGTTGCGGTACGCATTTATTGCAAAAAGCCCCGCATCGCGAGGCTCATTAAATGGACTTTGTGATTTGCAAAAAAATTATTTCAGGCATTGCGTCCTGATGTATTCCTGCAGGTAGTTAACCTGCGCGGTTATCTTGTCGATTCCACTTCGGAGACGGTAATAATTGAGTTCAGCATCTGCTGTAAGTCCTGGGCTTTCTCCATCGCCCATGCCGCTGGCTCCGGTCGTTGACTTTGCACAGGTGGCGGCGACTTGCAGGCGCTTACGCCCAGCAGAAACATCAGCACGGAGACTTTCGATAGTCGCGTTAGCATCAGCAAGCTCCTTTGTGTATCTTGCGTCGAGTTCTGCTACATCACGTTGACGCTTCCGCATGTCAGCGATGGTGGCGTTCGCCTTCTCCAGTTCACTGGCCTTGTTATCGCGCTGCTCTTTGTAGGCGATTGCGTTATCACGGTAATGATTAACAGCCAATGACAGGCAGACGATGATGCAGATAACCAGAGCGGAGATAATCGCGGTTACTCTGTTCATTGCTGACCCCACAAACAGATTTCACGCTCAATCTCACGACGAGTCATGAGACCTTTCCATTGCTTACCGCCAGCATATGTCCAGCGACGTAGCTGATCACATGCGCCTTTGATATCGCCCTGGTTTATTTTGCGAAGAAGCGTCGATGTTCTGAAATTGCCAGCGCCCACGTTGTAAACGAACGAGTAAAGAGCGCCGCGCATTGTTTCCGGTATATCAACTTTTATGTACGGGTTAATTTGTCTGGCGACCGTGGCAAGGTCTTTATTCAGGAGGGCTTTGCATTCTGCTTTGGTATACGTTTTACCGAGCATGATGTCTTTTCCTGTATGCCCGTGACATACAGTCCATACACCAACAATATCTTTGTATGGTATGTAGCTGACACCTTCCAGACCATCGTTACCACTTGGGCCAGTGATTAACACTGATGCTATAGCAATTGCTCCGCCACCAATAGCAGCAGCAACGGCTTTTCGTAATGATGGAGGCATTATTCACCTCTCGCAGCCTTGCGCTTATCTTCTTTAATCTTGAAATAAAGGTTTGTCAGGTACGTCAGCAGGCCAAATACCAGGCTACCCAGCACACCTATTGCTGCCCACTGTGAGGGCGTGACTTTATCGAGCAGCTGTAAAAACCAGTAGCCAGCACTGCCTGCGGAGGTGCCGTAGGCAATGCCCGTTGTTAACTTATCCATGGATTTCATAGCCTCACCTCCGCAAATAACGGATGGTGTACACGGTTCGGAACGAAGAGGAAAGGTATAGAAGTTACATTAGCGTAAGGCTTGAACATCTATTCAAAAAGAAAAACGCCAGCGATTATTCTGGCGTAGCTGAAAGCATCATACAATTATCAAATACGAAAATTACAAAATCATTAAAACGCATCACGTTACATCATGTCTTTTTCTAAAAAAAATCTTGATGAATATTGATGGGGAGGAACACCAAAATATCTTCTGAAAACACTTACAAAATATGACGTGTTTTCATAACCGCATATCTCAGCAACTTTTCCAACAGAATATAAATTGTAGCTTAATAACCTTTCCGCCATCACCATTCGCTCTTCAAGAATTAATTTACTAAATGATAAGCCTTCGTGCTTTAATTTTCTTTTTAACAGACTTTCACTCAGATACAGTCTTGAAGATATATCACAAAGTCTCCATGTTGCAGATATATCCGTGTGAATAATAGCCTTAACTTTACTTCCTAAACTATTAAGACATCCAAATAAAAAACTTTGCACTATTTTCTCTGAAGATAAGATAGCAAGACATGCAAGTGATATTTGATTTCTAACAAAATCCACAGTTCTGCCATCACAATTCAAGCATGCAATCAAGTTCTTTAACAATGAAAAATCTTCACATTCCACCATCAAGTATGCCGGATAAAACCTTCTTACAGAAAAAGGTGAGAGTGTGTTGCTTTTAAAGAAATCATTAACTGTTTTCTCTTCAACATCTACGATCATTACATGATCTATATTTGATGAAAAAAAAATCTTTTAAATTGTAATCAATGAGAACAGCACTTCCTTTTTTAAACAAAATATCTTCTTTACCAATTCGGACATCAAACGAGTTCAACACCAAAATGATAGAACATATGTATGGCATATTATCCACCTGATATCATTGGGGTTACACCAGGTAAGTATAGGTGGAAAATCAATATTCGCCAGTTCAACAATAAGGAAAATCTCATTGCATCACAAGTATAAAATTATGTATTTAACTCACAAAGACAAATTATTAAACCAATCTGTTATATTATATATAGCTG
>NZ_PTRL01000028.1:0-255 GCF_002966005.1 Escherichia sp. MOD1-EC5433
TTCAGAGTGTACCTGCAAGGGTTCACTGCGAAGTTTTGCTCTTTAAAAATCTGGATCAAGCTGAAAATTGAAACACTGAACAACGAAAGTTGTTCGTGAGTCTCTCAAATTTTCGCAACACGATGATAAATCGCAAGAAACATCTTCGGGTTGTGAGGTTAAGCGACTAAGCGTACACGGTGGATGCCCTGGCAGTCAGAGGCGATGAAGGACGTGCTAATCTGCGATAAGCGTCGGTAAGGTGATATGAACCGT
>NZ_PTRL01000029.1:0-249 GCF_002966005.1 Escherichia sp. MOD1-EC5433
TAGGTAGCTTAACCTTCGGGAGGGCGCTTACCACTTTGTGATTCATGACTGGGGTGAAGTCGTAACAAGGTAACCGTAGGGGAACCTGCGGTTGGATCACCTCCTTACCTTAAAGAAGCGTTCTTTGCAGTGCTCACACAGATTGTCTGATGAAAATGAGCAGTAAAACCTCTACAGGCTTGTAGCTCAGGTGGTTAGAGCGCACCCCTGATAAGGGTGAGGTCGGTGGTTCAAGTCCACTCAGGCCTA
>NZ_PTRL01000020.1:0-791 GCF_002966005.1 Escherichia sp. MOD1-EC5433
CACGTAGACTGCCCGGGGCACGCCGACTATGTTAAAAACATGATCACCGGTGCTGCGCAGATGGACGGCGCGATCCTGGTTGTTGCTGCGACTGACGGCCCGATGCCGCAGACTCGTGAGCACATCCTGCTGGGGCGTCAGGTAGGCGTTCCGTACATCATCGTGTTCCTGAACAAATGCGACATGGTTGATGACGAAGAGCTGCTGGAACTGGTTGAAATGGAAGTTCGTGAACTTCTGTCTCAGTACGACTTCCCGGGCGACGACACTCCGATCGTTCGTGGTTCTGCTCTGAAAGCGCTGGAAGGCGACGCAGAGTGGGAAGCGAAAATCCTGGAACTGGCTGGCTTCCTGGATTCTTACATTCCGGAACCAGAGCGTGCGATTGACAAGCCGTTCCTGCTGCCGATCGAAGACGTATTCTCCATCTCCGGTCGTGGTACCGTTGTTACCGGTCGTGTAGAACGCGGTATCATCAAAGTTGGTGAAGAAGTTGAAATCGTTGGTATCAAAGAGACTCAGAAGTCTACCTGTACTGGCGTTGAAATGTTCCGCAAACTGCTGGACGAAGGCCGTGCTGGTGAGAACGTAGGTGTTCTGCTGCGTGGTATCAAACGTGAAGAAATCGAACGTGGTCAGGTACTGGCTAAGCCGGGCACCATCAAGCCGCACACCAAGTTCGAATCTGAAGTGTACATTCTGTCCAAAGATGAAGGCGGCCGTCATACTCCGTTCTTCAAAGGCTACCGTCCGCAGTTCTACTTCCGTACTACTGACGTGACTGGTACCAT
>NZ_PTRL01000005.1:0-312703 GCF_002966005.1 Escherichia sp. MOD1-EC5433
TATTAAAGCTAATAAAAATATATAAGAAAATAAAACCTCATTTTATTTTTCATTACACAATTAAACTAAATATCTATGGATCTATAGCTGCTGGTATTACGAATTGTAAATCTATAGCGGTAACTACAGGATTAGGGTTTGTATTTAATAAAGAAACACTTCTGACTAAATTCATAACTCAATTGTATGCTTTTTCTTTTCGCTTTGCAAAAGAGGTTTGGTTTCTGAATGAGGATGATAGAAATGTATTTCTGAGAAAAAGAATAATCAATGAGAGTAAATCATTTATTCTGGCAAGTGAAGGCGTTGATACCAGTTATTTCACCCCCAGCCAGGTTTCGTGCAAGACTAAATATAATGATAATATTACATTTCTTCTTATAGCTCGGATGCTATGGGAAAAGGGAATTGGTGTATATATTGATGCTGCTAATATTCTGAAGTCTGAGTTTCCTGGCATTAGATTCCAGCTGCTGGGTGCTTGCGATAGTCAAAACCCCGGAGCGATTACAAGACAGGAAATTGAAAATTGGCAAATTAAAGGTATTATCGAGTATTTAGGTGTTGAAAGTGATGTTAGACCGCACATAATTAGCGCAGATTGTATTGTTTTGCCTTCATTCTATAGAGAGGGGGTACCTCGTGTGTTGATGGAAGCTTCATCAATGTGTAAGCCAATAATTACCACAAACAATGTAGGTTGCAAGGATGTTGTAGTCGATGGTGAAACGGGATACCTTTGCAATGTACGTGATTATATTGGGTTAGCTAATGTAATGCGTAAACTTATTGAACTCACTCCACAAGAAAGAGAAACTATGGGAAAAAAAGGGCGGGACTATATCATTAAAAATTTTGATGAAAGGAAAATAATAAAAATATACCATGATACATTAACAAAATATATGTCTTAAAGTGTGTTGAAAGTTTTATTTAAAAAATCCACTAGATAGAAATGTATCCTTGATCTGTTGGATATATGTTAAATTTTTTGCTTAAAAAATTTACCTCATGTCATGTGTATCTATAGCTTAAAAAGATGTGCTTTGGGTTAAAGTGAAATTTTTATGATATCATGGTTTTTTGAACTCGCAGTGGAAATTCAACTCAGTAGTTGAGACTAAAAAATATTTTGATTATGATTTTAATATAAAAGAGGATAAAAATGTCATTCTTATCAGATTCAGAACTCAGAAAAATAGGTTTTAAAAAACTTGGAAAAAATGTCAAAATAAGTGAAAAAGCATCAATTTATAACCCTGAAAAAATTGAGATTGGGGATAATTCTCGAATAGATGATTTTTGTCTGTTGTCTGGAAAAATATCTATAGGAAATAATGTTCATATTGCCGCATACTGTAATGTTGCAGGGGGAATAGAAGGCATTACATTTGATGACTTCTCTGGACTGGCATATGGTTGCCATGTCTTTTCTCAATCTGATGATTATACTGGACGTACTCTGACCAACCCAACGATTCCTAAAAAATATAAAAAAGAAATAATTAAGCAAGTTGTAATTGGCAAACATGTGATTGTTGGTACAAATTCATTAATTTTTCCCGGCGTAACAATTGAAGAAGGATGCTCAATCGGAGCTATGACAATGGTTACAAAGTCTACAAAAGCTTGGGGGTGTTATTTCGGGATTCCTGCAAAGAGAATAAAGGAAAGAAAAAAAGATCTGCTGGAGCTTGAACAACTCTTTCATAAAGAAAATAAATGAAAGCAAGTTAGTAGCTCTGTACAATATTTTAGATTTTTCTGTTTAGTTATTGGTTCCGAGAAGAGTTACGTAATGCTGTTTCTTGTATGTACTAGGGAGCCAGGAAAGATCATCAGGCGTACACTTGTTGCACTAAATAATTTGCATTTTATGTTCAATAATTGAAATATTCCTTATTACCTAAAACTGTTTTTCATAGCTTATATATGATCATATACTCCTTTCATAAATAAGGAGAACAAAATGGAACTTAAAACATTGATGTAACATATTTCTATTATCCCCGATTACAGACAATCTTGGAAAGTAGAACATAAATTGTCAGATATTCTACTGTTGACTATTTGTGCCGTCATTTCTGGTGCAGAAGGCGGGAAGATATAGAGGATTTTGGTAAAAGACATCTCGATTTTTTGAAGCAATATGGTAATTTTGAAAGTGGTATTCCTGTTCACGATACCATTGCCAGAGTTGTATCCTGTATCAGTCCTGCAAAATTTCACGAGTGCTTTATTAACTGGATGCGTGACTGCCATTCCTCAAATGATAAAGACGTCATTGCAATTGATGGAAAAACGCTCCGGCACTCTTATGATAAGAGTCGTCGCAAGGGAGCGATTCATGCCATTAGTGCGTTCTCAACAATGCACAGTCTCGTCATCGGACAGATCAAGACGGATGAGAAATCTAATGAGATCACAGCTATCCCTGAACTTATTAACATGTTGAATATTAAAGGAATAGTTATCACAACTGATGCGATGGGGTGCCAGAAAGATATTGCAGAGAAGATACAAAAACAGGGAGGTGATTATTTATTCGCTGTAAAAGGAAATAAGGGGCGGTTTCATCAATCCTTTGAGGAAAAATTCCCGCTGAAAGAATTAAATAATCCAGAGCATGACAGTTACGCAATTAGTGAAAAGAGTCAAGGCAGAGAGGAAATCCGTCTGCATATTGTTTGCGATGTCCCTGATGAACTTATTGATTTAACGTTTTAATGGAAGGGACTGAAAAATGATGAGTGTAGTCTCCTTTCGGTCAATAATAGCAGAACAAAAGAATGAGCCAGAAATGACGGTCAGATATTATATCAGTTCTGCTGATTTAACAGCAGAGAAGTTTGCGACAGCGATTCGAAATCACTGGCACGTAGAGAATAAGCTGCACTGGCGTCTGGACGTGGTAATGAATGAAGACGACTGCAAAATAAGAAGGGGAAATGCAGCTGAATTATTTTCGGGGATAAGGCATATCGCCATTAATATTTTGACGAAAGATAAAGTATTCAAGGCAGGGTTAAGACGTAAGATGAGAAAAACAGCTATGGACAGAGACTACCTCGCGTCAGTCTTTGCGGGGAGCCGGTTTTCGTAATCTTGCGCTGGTGATACAATGCTGATTAAATAACATTAAAAATTTCAAATAATATGGTTTAACCCAACATGAACTTTATGAGTATTATTAGAATAATTTTACCTTTCTGTATTTTTTTGAGTGTTTTACTTTACTCTGGAAGGGCGGATTGTGCTTTTTTATTTACTATTGAATACACATTTACAAGTGTGGCAATCTTTCTGATAAAGAGAAAGTTTGTAAGTAATGTTTTATGGGGAATTTATCTTTGCATTTTAGGTGTGCAGGCAGCGTCGCTATTTAGTTCAGGACAATATTTGATGCCTCTTGCCTTGTCGAATGCTGCAGAAATTGAATCCCTTGGCATTGGCGAGGTAATTAAAGTTTTTTTTGTTTTTATTTTATTTGTTATAGTTTCATTCATTACAATGCCTTCAGGTGCTCTAATCGAGCGTATTAAATATTATAAATTTAACCTTCTCTGTATAGTATTATTGCTTGTGTGTTCTTTCATAAGTGCGGGACCAGTATATGCTTTTTATGAAACGGCAAAATTGTTCTATTTACAGCAAACCTTTAAGCCTAGTAAGAAGATCGGAGATGCGGGGAAATATTTTTTAAAAACAAGTGTTTTTATTAACCCTATAAAAAATAACTACAGTTTCAAAGGTCGTAACGTTATTGTAATATTTACTGAGGGATTTTCATCTGAAATTATGGGCAACGCCAAACCAGGAGCATTTTCAGTTACACCTAATTTAAATAAGTTATCTACTGAAGCACTAAGTTTTAAAAATTATTATAACCATACAGCTGCAACATTTCGAGGATTGAGAGGTCAGTTAACTTCGGGTTATCAATTTCGGGATGGTTTAACTGACGCTGGTACAGGTATTGCACAATTATCTAACACAGAAATTAATAATATTTACCTTCACCGTCAAACATCTTTACCGGATATATTAAAAGAGTATGGCTATAAAAGTTATTTTATAGCTTCCACCGAAAAAAATAGCCCACTCAATACAATGTTGAAGACACTCAATTTTGATAAAGTTCTTGGTATGGGTGATTTTATTGGTTACCAACGAGACAGAATGACGGATAAGCAAACATTTAATGCACTGCAATATTTTTTACGTTCTCAGGAAAATAAAAAAGAACACTTCTTTATTGGTGTCTATCCATCTGGTACTCATCATGGTCAAGATAGTCCAAATGAAAAATATTTTGATGGTAACAACCCGCTCTACAATAAATTCTATAACTATGATTTTCAGTTAGGGAAATTTGTTGACTTCTTTCGGCGTAGTTCATTTTATAATAATACATTATTAATAATAACGTCAGATCATTCAACATTTCCTTCGACAGAATATAAAAAAGCATTTAATAGCGATTCTCGTTACTTTGTAGGCGAAATACCATTTCTGGTTATTGGAGGAGATATCACTCCTGAAATTTTGGATGCAGACGGTAAAAATTCATTAAGCTTTGCGCCAACAATATTGCACATGTTAGGGATTCAGTATTCAATGAACTATTTTTTGGGATGTTCTCTTTTTGATAAGGAATGCACATCGCCGTTTTCACATCTTTCTGCTATTGGTAGTGACTATTTCATTACAAGCAAAGAAAATCATGTTGAACTAATACCAAATAATAGTGATAGTGAATTAATAAAACTTGCTGAACGTTTTTATAATATCAGTGGATAAGTAGATAATTGGGTAAGAAACAATCGATCCCTTAATTATGAAAAATATGACTGTAAAATAAGATATAAATTAAGCTATTATTTATCTTAAATAAGCCGCAACCCCGCGGTGACCACCCCTGACAGGAGTAAACAATGTCAAAGCAACAGATTGGCGTCGTCGGTATGGCAGTGATGGGGCGCAACCTTGCGCTCAACATCGAAAGCCGTGGTTATACCGTCTCTATTTTCAACCGTTCCCGTGAAAAGACGGAAGAAGTTATTGCTGAAAATCCAGGCAAAAAACTGGTTCCTTACTATACGGTGAAAGAGTTTGTTGAATCTCTTGAAACGCCTCGTCGCATCCTGTTAATGGTGAAAGCAGGTGCAGGCACGGATGCTGCTATTGATTCCTTGAAACCATACCTCGATAAAGGCGACATCATCATTGATGGTGGTAATACTTTCTTCCAGGACACCATTCGTCGCAACCGTGAGCTTTCCGCAGAAGGTTTTAATTTCATCGGTACTGGTGTTTCCGGTGGTGAAGAGGGCGCGCTGAAAGGGCCTTCCATCATGCCTGGTGGTCAGAAAGAAGCCTATGAACTGGTTGCGCCAATCCTCACCAAAATTGCTGCCGTAGCTGAAGATGGTGAACCGTGTGTTACCTATATTGGTGCCGACGGTGCAGGTCACTACGTAAAAATGGTTCACAACGGTATTGAATACGGCGATATGCAGCTGATTGCGGAAGCCTATTCTCTGCTTAAAGGTGGCCTGAATCTCTCCAATGAAGAGCTGGCTCAGACTTTCACCGAGTGGAATAACGGTGAGCTGAGCAGCTATCTGATCGACATCACTAAAGATATCTTCACCAAAAAAGATGAAGACGGTAACTACCTGGTCGATGTGATTCTGGATGAGGCAGCTAACAAAGGTACTGGTAAGTGGACCAGCCAGAGTGCGCTGGATCTCGGTGAGCCTCTGTCACTGATCACTGAATCAGTGTTTGCACGTTACATCTCTTCTCTCAAAGAGCAGCGTGTTGCGGCGTCTAAAGTACTGTCCGGTCCGCAAGCACAACCTGCAGGCGACAAAGCTGAATTCATTGAGAAAGTTCGTCGTGCGCTTTATCTGGGTAAGATTGTTTCTTACGCTCAGGGCTTCTCACAGCTACGTGCCGCATCTGAAGAGTACAACTGGGATCTGAACTATGGTGAAATCGCGAAGATCTTCCGTGCTGGCTGTATCATCCGCGCTCAGTTCCTGCAGAAAATCACTGATGCTTACGCTGAAAATCCGAAGATCGCTAACTTGTTGTTAGCGCCGTACTTCAAGCAAATCGCCGACGATTACCAGCAAGCTCTGCGTGATGTTGTAGCTTATGCGGTGCAAAACGGTATTCCGGTTCCAACCTTTGCCGCTGCGGTTGCTTATTATGATAGCTATCGTGCTGCGGTACTGCCTGCGAATCTGATCCAGGCACAGCGTGACTATTTCGGTGCGCATACTTATAAACGCATTGATAAAGAAGGTGTATTCCACACCGAATGGTTGGATTAATCTGATTTAATCAGTAATAAACTAAGGCCCGGCATTTATCGCTGGGCTTTTTTTTGCCATAAATCTTATAGACTAAATTTCATTGCTTAATATTAACTTAATAAATATTAGCTATTCTTATAAAGAAAATCTGAATTGTTTTTCGTTGCGTTGACCACTCATCACCGTAGCGTTAAAACTTTTAACTCTTATCAGGATGCTAAAAACATCATGATTCATAGTTAAGTTAATTCTGAGAGCATGAAATGAAAATCACCATTTCCGGTACCGGCTATGTAGGCCTTTCAAATGGGCTTTTAATCGCACAAAATCATGAAGTTGTCGCATTAGATATTTTACCGTCACGAGTCGCAATGCTGAATGATAGGATATCTCCTATTGTTGACAAAGAGATTCAGCAGTATTTGCAATCAGATAAAATATGCTTTAATGCCACTTTAGATAAAAATGAAGCTTACCGGAATACAGATTATGTGATTATCGCAACTCCGACTGACTATGATCCTAAAACTAATTATTTCAATACATCCAGCGTAGAATCAGTAATTAAAGATGTAACAGAGATAAATCCCCAGGCGGTAATGGTTATCAAATCCACGGTTCCGGTAGGTTTTACCGCCGCTATGCATAAGAAATACCACACCGAAAATATTATTTTCTCCCCCGAATTCCTTCGCGAAGGTAAAGCCCTTTACGATAATCTTCATCCTTCTCGTATCGTGATCGGCGAACGTTCTGAACGTGCAGAGCGTTTTGCCGCGTTATTACAGGAAGGGGCAATCAAACAAAATATTCCAACCCTGTTTACTGATTCAACAGAAGCTGAAGCAATTAAACTTTTTGCTAATACCTATCTCGCGATGCGTGTGGCGTACTTTAACGAACTGGATAGCTATGCAGAAAGTTTAGGATTGAACACCCGTCAAATTATTGAAGGCGTTTGTCTTGATCCACGCATCGGCAACCACTACAACAATCCATCATTTGGTTACGGTGGCTACTGTCTACCGAAAGATACTAAGCAGCTGTTGGCAAACTATCAGTCTGTTCCCAATAATATTATCTCTGCCATCGTTGAGGCTAATCGTACCCGGAAAGACTTCATCGCCGATGCTATCTTGTCGCGCAAACCTAAAGTAGTTGGAATATATCGTCTGATAATGAAGAGTGGTTCGGATAACTTCCGCGCTTCGTCCATTCAGGGGATTATGAAACGGATCAAAGCTAAGGGTGTTGAAGTTATCATTTATGAACCAGTGATGAAGGAAGAATCGTTCTTCAACTCGCGACTGGAACGTGACCTCACAACGTTTAAGCAACAGGCTGATGTCATCATTTCTAATCGTATGTCTGAAGAGCTTAAGGATGTAGCAAATAAGGTCTACACCCGTGATCTTTTCGGTAGTGACTAACCTATTGTTACCATGATGGTTTTCTGTACGCACGCCATTTAATGCTCGTGGAGTAATTCAGTATTTTTATTGTTACTCCTATGGCATTCATACAGATTATCGCTAAACTATGGCGACCTGAAATTTTCCGTCTGTTAGGGTAATGATGAGAGTTGAAAATAATAATATTCCTGGGCATAACCATGACCCGGAACAGATTGATTTAATTGATTTACTGATGCAGTTGTGGCGTGGGAAGGTGACAATCTTCATCACTGTTATTGTGGCAATCGCTCTGGCTATCGGATATCTGGCGGTCGCGAAAGAGAAATGGACGTCGACAGCCATTGTTACTCAGCCAGATGTGGGGCAAATTGCTGGCTATAACAATGCCATGAATGTTATCTATGGTCCGGCAGCACCGAAAGTGTCGGATTTACAGGAGGCGTTAATTGGTCGCTTCAGTTCTGCCTTCTCTGCATTAGCCGAAACGCTGGATAATCAGGAAGAACCAGAAAAACTGACCATTGAACCTTCTGTTAAAAATCAGCCGTTGCCATTAGCTGTTTCTTATGTCGGGCAAACTGCGGCTGACGCACAGAAGAAGCTGGCTGAATATATTCAACAGGTTGATGACCAGGTGAATAAAGAGCTGGAAAAGGACCTGAAAGATAATATTGCTTTGGGTATGAAAACCCTGAAAGACTCTTTGAAAACGCAGGAAGTGGTGGCACAGGAGCAAAAAGATCTGCGTATCCGCCAGATTCAGGAAGCGTTGCAATATGCGAATCAGGCGCAGTTGGCAAAGCCACATATTCAACAGACCGAAGACGTAACGCAGGATACGTTGTTCCTTCTGGGGAGTGATGCACTGGAATCGATGATCAAGCATGAAGCGACCCGTCCGCTGGTTTTCTCTCCTGGCTACTACCAGACTCGTCAAAACCTTTTGGATATCGAAAGCCTGAAGGTTGATGATCTTGATATAAATGCCTACCGTTACGTTATGAAACCCACACTGCCAATTCGTCGCGATAGCCCGAAAAAGGCCATCACACTGATTCTGGCTGTGCTGCTGGGCGGTATGGTTGGCGCGGGGATTGTGCTGGGGCGTAATGCGCTGCGCAATTACAACGCGAAATAATCTTTTTAGCTTTAATGAAAACGGGCAGGGTGGTGACACCGTGCCCGTTTTTTGTTGCTGGATGCGACAAAAACATCACATCCAGTCAGCCCCAATTCACTGATGCCGCTTGCGTAAGTTCTCAATCACCGTCGTTAAATCCAGATCCTGATCCTGCAACAATACCAGCAGGTGATACATCAAATCAGATGCTTCGTTGGTCAGTTCAAAGCGGTCATGTACCGTCGCGGCCAGTGCGGTTTCCACGCCTTCTTCACCAACTTTTTGTGCGATACGCTTGGTGCCGCTGGCATACAGTTTGGCGGTGTAGGAGGTTTCCGGATCGGCAGATTTGCGCTCGGCGAGCAGTTGTTCCAGTTGATACAGGAACAGCCACTGGTGAGCGGTATCGCCGAAGCAACTACTTGTGCCTTTATGGCAGGTTGGGCCGATGGGATTCGCCAGCACCAGTAGTGTGTCGTTGTCGCAGTCCGGCGCAATGCTCACTACGTTGAGGAAATTGCCCGACGTTTCGCCTTTGGTCCACAGTCGCTGTTTAGTGCGCGAGAAGAAAGTGACCTTGCCGCTTTCGATGGTTTTATCCAGAGCTTCCGGGTTCATGTAGCCCAGCATTAACACTTCGCCGGATACCGCGTGTTGCACAATCACCGGCATTAGTCCGTCGGTTTTTTCCCAGTCTAGTTCGCGGCGTTGTTGTTCTGTTAACATATCCTGATCTCCACGCCCTGTGTTGCCAGGTACGCTTTTAATTCACCAATATTGATTATTTGTTTGTGGAATACGGACGCTGCCAGCGCGCCGTCAACGTCGGCATCGCGGAAGGCTTCGAGGAAGTGTTCCATAGTGCCCGCGCCACCGGAGGCAATCAGCGGGACGTGGCAAACTTCACGCACTTTTTTCAGTTGTTCGAGGTCGTAACCGTTACGCACGCCGTCCTGATTCATCATATTAAGAACGATTTCTCCGGCACCGCGTTTTTGTACTTCCTGTACCCAGTCGAGCGTTTCCCATTGAGTGACGCGGGTGCGGTTTTCATCGCCGGTATATTGATTAACGTGATACTTGCCGGTTTCTGCGTCGTACCAGGTATCAATGCCTACCACAATACACTGCACGCCAAAACGATCTGCCAGACGGGTGATCAATGTCGGATCTGCCAGCGCAGGGGAGTTGATGGATATTTTATCCGCACCAAAAGAAAGAATTTTGGCAGCGTCATCCAGGGACTTAATCCCGCCAGCTACGCAGAAGGGAATATCGATCACTTCCGCCACGCGAGATACCCAGCTTTTATCTACCACACGCCCATCGCTGGAAGCGGTGATATCGTAGAACACCAGCTCGTCAGCGCCTTCTTCGGCGTAGCGTTTTGCCAGCGGCACAATATCGCCAATGATTTCATGGTTGCGAAACTGTACGCCTTTCACCACCTGACCATCACGAACGTCGAGACATGGAATTATGCGTTTTGCCAACATGCGATGGCCTCCTTCACGGTGAATTTACCTTCCAGTAATGCCCGACCAACTATTACGCCGCGCACACCAGTACCACGCAGGGCAGCGACATCATCAATGTCGCCAATGCCGCCGGAGGACTGAAACGCCACCTGCGGATATCTGGCGCACACTTCTTCATATAAAGAGACGTTAGAACCTGCCAGCGTGCCGTCGCGCGAGATATCGGTACACAGCACATGTTTCAGGCCGACTGGCAGATAGGTTTCCACCAGTTGTTCCAGTGAAACGCCCGAGTTTTCTTGCCAGCCGCTCACTGCCACCTGTTTGTTGCCTTGCTCGTCAATGCGTACATCCAGCGCCAGCACCAGCGCATCGGCACCGAAGCGTTCAAACCAGCCTTTCACCATGTCGGGTGATTTCACTGCGGTGGAGCCGACTACGACGCGCGCAACGCCTGCTTCCAGTAATGCTGCCACGTCTTCTTCGCTACGCACGCCGCCGCCAACCTGCACAGGAACGTTAACGCCTGCGACCAGCGTTTTAATCAGGGGGATTTGGCGTTTAGCCGGATCTTTTGCCCCGGTCAGATCCACCAGGTGCAGCACTTCGGCACCCTGTGCGGCGTAATCCTGTAAGCGCAGCAGCGGGTCGTTACCGTAATCACGCTGTTTGCCGTAATCGCCCTGATGGAGACGCACCACGGTGCCGTCGATTAAATCTAATGCCGGAATAATCATTACATCTCCAGGAAGTTTTTCAGCAACTTAGCGCCAGCGGCACCAGAACGCTCCGGGTGGAACTGCACGCCGTAGAAGTTATCTTTTTGCACCGCAGCGGTGAACGGTTCGCCGTAGTTGCACTGGGCGATGGTCCACGGATTGACCGGCATTGCGTAGCTGTGAACAAAGTAAAAGTACGCGCCGTCTTCAATTCCCTGAAAAAGACGGTTGCCCGCCTGCGGGTAAACGCGATTCCAGCCCATATGCGGCAGCGGCAGACCAAAGTCGGTCATTTTCGGTACATCTTCGTCGATGATGCCCAGCAAATCG
Source organism: Escherichia sp. MOD1-EC5433 (assembly GCF_002966005.1). Taxonomy (NCBI): domain Bacteria; kingdom Pseudomonadati; phylum Pseudomonadota; class Gammaproteobacteria; order Enterobacterales; family Enterobacteriaceae; genus Escherichia; species Escherichia sp. MOD1-EC5433. Next base: position 11,386 of record NZ_PTRL01000005.1, read on the forward strand.
ACGCCGTTGCTCTCTTCGCTGCGTCGTCCCAGTAGTTGCATCCCTAAGCAGATGCCCAGCACCGGTTGGGTACAGGCCTTGATGAGATCAAACAGTTCGCGCTCACGTACCTGATCCATCGCCGCTTGCGCAGTGCCAACGCCGGGTAAAAAAAGTTTATCGGCCAGCAACACCACATCCGGGTCACGGCTGACTTTCGGTTCATAGCCGTGACGCGCGATGGCTGACTTCACGGAGTTCAGATTGGCGCAGCCAGTATCAAGGATCACCACGTTCATTACAGCACTCCTTTCGACGAGGGCAGGGTGTCGCCTTCCACGCGGATGGCCTGGCGCAGGGTGCGACCGAAGGCTTTGAACAGGCTCTCTACACGGTGGTGATCGTTTTTACCTTTGGTTTTCAGGTGCAGCGTCACGCCCATGGTGTATGAGAGCGAACGGAAGAAGTGTTCGATCATTTCAGTGCTGAGATCGCCCACGCGCTGGTAGGTAAACTCGGCTTTATATTCCAGATGCGGGCGACCTGAGATATCCAGCGCGCAGCGCGCAAGGCATTCATCCATCGGCAGGACAAAACCAAAGCGGCAAATACCGCGTTTGTCACCAAGGGCAATTTTTAACGCTTCGCCCAGCGCCAGACCGGTATCTTCGACGGTGTGGTGATCGTCGATATAGAGGTCGCCTTTAACGTTGATTTCCATACGGAAGCCGCCGTGGGTGGCAATCTGATCCAGCATGTGATCAAAGAAGCCAACGCCGGTGTTAATCTTGCTGCCGCCTTCGCGATCCAGCCATACCTGAACGTCAATCTGCGTCTCTTTGGTGTTGCGTACCACGTGAGCGTAACGATCACGTCTGGTGAGTTGTTCGCCAATCATCGGCCAGTTCAGGGTTTCGCGATCGTAGCGTAAGCCATTAATACCCATGTTTTCTGCGAGTTGAATATCGGTCGCGCGATCGCCAATCACATAACTGTTGGCACGATCCATTGCTTGTTCAGCCAGGTAACGCTCCACCAGTTTTACTTTCGGTTTGCGGCAGTCGCACTCATCTGCGGGCAGGTGCGGGCAAATCAGCACTTCATCAAACTGTACGCCTTGCGAGGTGAAGATCTGCATCATCAGGTTGTGCGGACCATCGAAATCTGCCTGCGGGAAACTTTGCGTCCCCAGACCATCCTGATTAGTGATCATCACCAGCTTGTAGCCCGCTTTTTGCAGCTTCAGCAGTTCCGGGATCACGCCTGGTTCAAAGGCGAGTTTGTCAAAACGATCCACCTGAAAATCACTCGGCGGCTCGCTAATCAGGGTTCCATCGCGATCGATAAAAAGATACTTCTGACTCATCAAACTTGCTCCGCACGTAAGGCGTCAATGACGCGCTGGCTTTCTTCACGGGTTCCGACGGTAATTCGCAGGCAGCCGCTTAAAGAGGGTTGTTTATTCTGATCACGTAAGATAATGCCCTGATCCCACAAAGATTTAAACACCGCACTGGAGGCTTTAAAGCGCGCCAGAATGTAGTTGGTTTCGGAGTCAAAAACCTGCTCCACGCAGGGAATTTCTTTCAGTGCGGCAATCAGGTAGTCACGTTCTGCGATGATTTGCTCCACTCGTTCGCGCATGGCGACGATTCCCTGCGGGCTTAACGCCTGTGCGGCAATGTCGGCAACCGGCGTCGAGAGCGGGTAGGGGGCGATCACTTTCATTAACAGGTTGATGACTTCTTCATTTGCCAGCGTAAACCCGCAACGAAGCCCCGCCAGAGCGAAAGCTTTCGAAAGGGTACGCAAAATAGCCAGATGTGGATATTCCGCCAGCCAGCCCGCCAGCGATGCCTGCGGACAAAATTCAATATAGGCTTCATCAGCAACCACAATTGCCTTACCGCGAGTTAACTCCAGCAACGTGCGAAAATCCTGCGGGTTGATCAGTTGCCCGGTTGGGTTGTTGGGGCTGCAAACGTAGACCACTTTTACGCCGTCCAGCTTATCGGAAATCCCCTGCAAGTCCAGTTGCCAGTTTTCCAGCGTCGGCACCGTGCGGCACTCGACGCCAATGGTTTCGGCGCTGACGCTGTACATGCCGTACGTTGGCGGGCAGTAGAGGATGGCGTCTTTGCCCGGTTCGCAAAAAGCGCGAATCAGCAGTTCAATACCTTCGTCCGCGCCACGGCTCACCAGCACCTGTTCCGGTTTCACGCCTGCATACTGTGCATAATTTTCAATGACCGCTTTCGGCTGACATTCCGGGTAACGGTTGAGCGTTTGCTGAGTAAGCTGAAACTCCACGGCTGTGGGATATTCGTTGGCGTTCAGCCAGACATCGCCGTTACCGCCCAGACGACGCGCCGACTGATACGGCGTCAGGTTGCGGACGTTTTCACGCGCTAAATCGGTAATAGTCACGGTGCTCATGCTTGCTCCTTAAGGGCGTTAACACGCAAAGTAACGGCATTTTTGTGGGCGGTCAGGCGCTCGGCGGCGGCCAGCGTTTCAATGGTCGAAGCTAGCGCGGAAAACCCTTCTTTTGACAGTTCTTGCACGGTCATGCGCTTCTGGAAATCCGCCAGGCCGAGACTGGAACAGGTGGCGGTGTAACCGTAAGTCGGCAGCACGTGATTGGTGCCGGAGGCGTAGTCGCCCGCCGATTCCGGTGACCAGTCACCAAGAAATACCGAACCGGCACTGGTGATGCCATCGACCAGTTCACGGGCGTTGCGGGTCTGAATGATCAGGTGCTCCGGGCCGTACTGGTTGGAGATCTCTACGCACTGCGCTAAATCGTTGGTCACGATCAGGCGACTGGCGCTCAGTGCCTGGCGGGCGGTTTCGGCACGCGGCAGTTCTGCCAACTGGCGTTCGACGGCTTCGGCAACGCGACGCGCCATATCAACATCGGGCGTCAGTAAAATCACCTGCGAGTCCGGGCCGTGTTCTGCCTGGGAGAGCAAATCAGAGGCGACAAAATCCGGTGTTGCGCCGCTGTCAGCAATCACCAGCACTTCCGACGGGCCTGCGGGCATATCGATCGCCGCACCGTCCAGACGCTGGCTCACCTGGCGTTTTGCTTCTGTCACAAAGGAGTTACCAGGCCCGAAAATTTTGTCCACTTTCGGTACAGATTCCGTACCGAACGCCAGCGCGGCAATGGCCTGAGCGCCGCCGACGTTAAACACGTCCTGCACGCCACACAGTTGCGCCGCGTAAAGGATCTCATCGGCAATCGGCGGCGGTGAGCACAGCACAACTTTATTACAGCCTGCAATACGCGCCGGAGTCGCCAGCATTAATACGGTTGAGAAGAGCGGGGCGGAGCCGCCAGGAATATACAAACCAACCGAAGCCACCGGGCGCGTGACCTGCTGGCAACGCACGCCTGGTTGAGTTTCGACATCTACCGGAGGCAGTTTTTGCGCAGTGTGGAAGGTTTCAATATTCTTTACTGCCACCGCCATTGCCTGTTTCAGCTCGTCGCTCAGGCGTTCGCAGGCGTCGGCAATTTCCTTAGCAGTTACTTTCAGTGCGGTAACCGTGGTTTTATCAAACTTCGCGCTGTATTCCCGCAGGGCATCATCGCCGCGTGCTTTCACGTTATCTAAAATTTCACGGACGGTACGGGTGATGCTTTCAGAGGCGGAGATCGCCGGGCGCATTAAGAGCTGGCGTTGTTGTTCCGCAGTACAGCTATTCCAGTCAATGATTGTGTTAAAGCTCATGGCTATTACTCCATCATCTTCTCAATTGGCAGAACCAGAATCGAGCTGGCGCCCAGCTCCTTCAATTTTTCCATGGTTTCCCAGAACAGGGTTTCGCTGCTGACCATGTGCATCGCTACGCGCTGTTGGTCACCCGCCAGCGGCAGAATAGTCGGGCGTTCTGCACCTGGCAGCAGGGCGATGACATCATCCAGACGTTCGGTCGGTGCGTGCATCATGATGTATTTTGATTCGCGCGCCTGGATCACTCCCTGAATACGGGTCAGCAGTTTGTCGATCAGTTGCTGTTTGGATTCTTCCATTTCGCCATCGCGCTGGATCAGGCAGGCTTTCGAGCGGTAGATAACTTCGACTTCGCGCAGGCCGTTAGCTTCCAGCGTGGCACCGGTGGAAACCAGATCGCAAATCGCATCCGCCAGTCCGGCGCGCGGGGCGACTTCGACAGAACCGTTCAGTAAGCAGGATTTAAAAGAGATACCTTTCTGGTCGAGATAACGTTTGAGCAGGTGAGGATAAGAGGTGGCAATACGTTTACCGTTTAAGGAGAGCGGGCCGTCCCAGGCTTCATCAACTGGCGTTGCCAGCGAAAGGCGGCAGCCGCCGAAATCGAGACGACGCAGGGTAAAGTAGCGCGGATCTTCACCCTGGGCGCGGCGGTTAAGCAGCTCTTCTTCCAGCACGTTTTCGCCAATAATCCCGAGGTCAACTACGCCGTCCATCACCAGACCTGGAATGTCGTCGTCACGCACCCGCAGAATATCAATCGGCATGTTTTCAGCCATTGCGATAAGGCGCTGGGTGTGAAGATTAATTTTAATGCCACAGCGCGCCAGCAATTCGCGTGAATCATCACTTAAACGCCCTGATTTCTGCATAGCTATGCGTAAACGAGTGTTGTCTGTCATTTTCTTCTTCCTCTTTAAACCTGTCTGAATCGTTATCAACCGCGCAATAAAAAAGCCCCCGGAAGATGATCTTCCGGGGGCTTTCTCATGCGTTCATGCACCACTGGAAGATCTGAATGTCTTCCAGCACACATCGCCTGAAAGACTAGTCAGGATGATGGTGATGATGGTGGTGTTTAAATTGAACGCGTGTCATAAAATTCTCTGTGAATGTTTATTCAACTGATGCCTTTTAACCTAAACCACTTTCACGTTAGAAAGCAAGGGCTTTTTTATATATTTTGTGACGATAGATTTGTTTAATGAATGAGCGGGGAAAGGAGGGGGCTAAGAGGGCTGTCCTCTAACCCGGCGACACCAAAAATAGCGAAGCCTGGGATTTTTCTTTTCACTGACCAATGCCTTGATCTACAGACTAATTAATAAATAGTTAATTGCCACTCATCATTGTACAACGACCTGTACAAAAGAGGAGGTTGATATGCGTACAATTAGCTACAGCGAAGCGCGTCAGAATTTGTCGGCAACAATGATGAAAGCTGTTGAAGATCATGCCCCAATCCTTATTACTCGTCAGAATGGCGAGGCTTGTGTTCTGATGTCACTCGAAGAATATAACTCCCTGGAAGAGACAGCTTATCTACTGCGCTCCCCCGCTAACGCCCGGAGATTGATGGACTCAATCGATAGCCTGAAATCAGGCAAAGGAACGGAAAAGGACATTATTGAGTGAAACTCATCTGGTCTGTGGAATCATGGGATGATTATCTGTACTGGCAGGAAACAGATAAGCGAATTGTTAAAAAGATCACTGAACTTATCAAAGATACCCGCAGAACGCCATTTGAAGGAAAGGGGAAGCCAGAACCCCTGAAACATAATTTGTCAGACTTCTGGTCCCGACGCATTACAGAGGAGCATCGTCTGGTATACGCGGTTACTGACGATTCACTGCTCATTGCAGCCTGTCGTTATCATTATTGAAGAGATTCATTCATAGAATGAATTGTCAGTTTTGATACGCTGGCGTAGCCTTATAGATCTAAGGTGTATCAGGAGAAAACGGATGAAAAAGGTCGCAATTGTCGGGTTAGGGTGGTTAGGTATGCCGCTGGCGATGTCACTTTCAGCGCGCGGCTGGCAGGTCACCGGGAGTAAAACCACACAAGATGGCGTCGAAGCGGCCCGAATGAGCGGGATTGATAGCTATCTGCTTCGCATGGAGCCTGAGTTAGTTTGTGATTCTGACGATCTGGATGCCCTGATGGATGCCGATGCGCTGGTCATTACGCTTCCTGCACGTCGCAGTGGCCCCGGCGATGAGTTCTATTTACAAGCTGTGCAAGAGCTGGTGGATAGCGCACTGGCTCATCGTATTCCCCGCATTATTTTTACCAGCTCAACGTCTGTCTATGGCGATGCACAAGGCACTGTGAAAGAAACTACCCCGCGTAATCCGGTGACCAATAGTGGACGAGTATTAGAAGAACTCGAAGACTGGCTGCACAATTTACCCGGTACTTCGGTCGATATTCTGCGTCTTGCGGGTCTGGTCGGACCAGGGCGCCATCCCGGATGCTTCTTTGCCGGAAAAACCGCGCCTGACGGTGAGCACGGTGTTAATTTAGTCCACCAGGAAGATGTTATTGGCGCTATCACCCTGTTGTTACAGGCACCTAAAGGCGGACACATCTATAATATATGTGCGCCAGCTCACCCTGCGCGCAATGTTTTCTATCCACAGATGGCTCGTTTACTGGGGCTGGAACCCCCGCAGTTCAGAAATAGTCTGGACAGCGGTAAGGGTAAAATTATTGATGGCAGTCGGATTTGCAATGAACTGGGATTTGAATACCAGTATCCCGATCCGCTGGTAATGCCGCTGGAGTAAACGATCACGCCAGCAGGACGCCGCATACACTGCAAGGGGGCGTGTATGAAACCACTGCTGGATGTGTTGATGATCCTTGATGCCTTAGAAAAGGAAGGCAGTTTTGCGGCGGCGTCGGCCAAACTCTATAAGACGCCGTCCGCTCTGAGTTATACCGTTCACAAGCTGGAAAGCGACCTTAATATTCAATTACTCGATCGTAGCGGACACCGCGCTAAATTCACCCGTACCGGAAAAATGCTATTAGAGAAAGGGCGAGAAATACTCCACACTGTTCATGAACTGGAAAAACAGGCGATCAAACTTCATGAAGGCTGGGAAAACGAGCTGGTGATTGGAGTAGACGACACTTTCCCTTTTTCTCTGCTTGCGCCGCTCATTGAAATCTTTTATCAACATCACAGCGTGACGCGCCTGAAGTTTATCAATGGCGTGCTCGGTGGTTCCTGGGAGGCGCTGACCCAGGGGAGGGCGGATATTATTGTCGGCGCGATGCATGAACCACCGTCTTCCAGTGAGTTTGGCTTTTCTCGTCTGGGTGATCTGGAGCAAGTTTTCGCTGTGGCACCGCATCATCCTTTAGCACTGGAAGAAGAACCGTTAAACCGACGAATTATTAAACGATACCGGGCAATAGTGGTAGGCGACACGGCACAGGCAGCCGCGTCCACAGCCTCGCAAATACTCGACGAACAAGAAGCCATAACCGTATTCGATTTTAAAACCAAGCTGGAGCTACAAATCAGCGGTCTTGGTTGTGGCTATTTACCCCGCTATCTGGCGCAACGTTTTCTCGATAGTGGCGCGTTAATTGAAAAGAAAGTGGTCGCCCAGACTCTTTTTGAACCGGTCTGGATTGGCTGGAACGAACAGACCGCAGGGCTTGCCAGCGCATGGTGGCGGGATGAGATTTTAGCAAATAGTGCGATTGCTGGAGTTTATGCAAAATCTGATGACGGAAAATCAGCCATTTAAATAAAAAATTTTATGACAAGCCTCTCATTCTCTTGTCATTTACCCCCCATTTAGGCACAATGCGCCGCTGTCAAAAAATGACTAAAAACCGACGTTTTATCCGCGTCGGTTATTTTTTGCTTCAAACCAATCATTCATACCAAGAGGCCGGGCTTCGTACCGGATAGATATTTACTAAAAATCGACAGTTGTTGTCGCTGAGGAATCCAAAAAAATGGGGCAATTTTTTGCTTACGCGACGGTTATCACCGTAAAGGAGAATGACCATGTCGCATAACGTTACTCCAAACACCTCTCGCGTGGAATTGCGTAAAACGCTTACGTTAGTTCCGGTTGTAATGATGGGTCTTGCCTATATGCAGCCGATGACGCTGTTTGATACTTTTGGTATCGTTTCAGGCCTCACGGATGGTCATGTGCCGACAGCCTATGCGTTCGCATTAATTGCGATCCTGTTTACGGCTCTGAGCTACGGGAAGCTGGTTCGCCGCTATCCTTCTGCTGGCTCTGCATACACTTACGCCCAGAAATCCATTAGCCCGACCGTTGGCTTTATGGTGGGTTGGTCTTCTCTGCTCGACTATTTGTTCGCGCCGATGATCAACATTCTGTTGGCGAAAATCTATTTTGAAGCCCTGGTGCCTTCCATCCCATCGTGGATGTTTGTGGTGGCGCTGGTGGCCTTTATGACCGCCTTTAACCTGCGTAGTCTGAAATCCGTAGCGAACTTCAACACGGTAATCGTAGTGTTGCAGGTTGTGCTGATCGCGGTGATTCTGGGCATGGTAGTTTACGGCGTATTTGAAGGTGAAGGCGCTGGTACGCTGGCGAGCACCCGTCCGTTCTGGTCTGGCGATGCGCATGTTATCCCAATGATTACCGGTGCGACGATCCTGTGCTTCTCCTTTACAGGTTTTGACGGCATCAGCAATCTGTCGGAAGAAACCAAAGATGCAGAGCGCGTGATCCCGCGAGCGATTTTCCTGACCGCGCTGATCGGCGGCATGATCTTCATCTTTGCAACTTACTTCCTGCAGCTGTACTTCCCGGATATCTCTCGCTTTAAAGATCCGGATGCGTCACAGCCTGAAATCATGCTGTACGTTGCGGGTAAAGCGTTCCAGGTTGGCGCGCTGATCTTCTCCACCATTACCGTACTGGCGTCCGGTATGGCGGCGCACGCAGGCGTAGCGCGTCTGATGTACGTAATGGGTCGTGACGGCGTGTTCCCGAAAAGCTTCTTCGGTTATGTACACCCGAAATGGCGTACCCCGGCGATGAACATTATCCTGGTTGGCGCGATTGCTCTGCTGGCAATCAACTTTGACCTGGTAATGGCAACGGCGCTGATTAACTTTGGTGCGCTGGTAGCATTTACCTTCGTTAACCTGTCGGTCATTTCGCAGTTCTGGATCCGTGAGAAGCGTAACAAAACGCTGAAAGATCACTTCCAGTATCTGTTCCTGCCGATGTGTGGTGCTCTGACTGTAGGTGCGCTGTGGGTTAACCTGGAAGAAAGCTCAATGGTTCTGGGGCTGATCTGGGCGGCAATCGGTCTGATTTACCTGGCTTGCGTGACGAAGAGCTTCCGCAACCCGGTTCCGCAGTACGAAGACGTTGCATAATCTTACAAGCCGGATGACATAATCATCCGGTTAGTTACAAAAAACCGGAGTTTATCGCTCCGGTTTTTTCTTTTCAGACGATCTCTTCCGCGTACTGCCAAAGCGCCTTTAACAGCGACACTTTCTCTTTATCATCGGCATATTGTTGTGCCAGCATTTGCAATTCATCAGCATAATCTTGCAAAAACTCTGGCGTGAAGACCTGGCGACGGTGCTCCAGCCAGCGTTGCTGTTCGGCGTAGTCCAGCGTTCCTGGGAAGTTACGCGCACGATAATTGAACAACAGTTTCTCAATGCGTTTATCGACAAAGGTGATATCCAGTGCTGGTAAATTACGCGGCTTGGTTTCCAGTACAATTTTCATTGCTGCACGATCGGCGTCGCTGAAAAAGCCGTTATAAAGCTGGGCATCCACGTTATCTGAAGGCGTAAATGGTTCGGCTTCAGCAAAGATCGCCACCACTTTTTCACGCACTTGCGGATTTTCACGCAGAATTTTCAGGTTATCGAGACAATGCTGGCGATTAATGCCCAGCCGATCGGCATCTTCCGGGCGAAGCGTATTCGCCTGTGCTAATACCGGACATTTATTAATATGCACCAGCTTAACCGGAACGGCGGCGTTATCGCCCAGATCGGCTTTCGCGGTATACAGGCGCTCGCGCAGCGTGTCGCTATCCAGTTCCAGTAATGGCGAAATATCTCCTGCTAAATCCACCATAATCACGGCATTACGATTTTCAGGATGCCATGCCAGCGGCGCAACCCAACTGGTATTGCCGCGCCATGCACCAAACATACCGGAAACGTGTACCAGTGGTTTCATCTGTGGCACATCAATCAACGCCATCAATTTGTGCTTGTTGCGATGGCTGTAGAGATAATCAAACAGGCGTGGCTGACGCGTTTTCACCAGTTTCGCCATCGCAATAGTGGCGTACACATCGGCCATCGCATCGTGGGCGTTGCTATGTTCAATACCATTCGCTTTGGTTAAATGTTCAAGGCGAAAACTCGGTAGACCGTCATCATTTTCAGGCCAGTTAATCCCCTCAGGACGCAGGGCATAACAGGCACGCATGACGTCCAGCAGATCCCAGCGAGAGTTATCATGCTGCCAACTCCAGGCGTAGGGATCGTAGAAATTACGATAAAAAACGTTGCGTGTGACTTCGTCATCGAAACGTACATTGTTGTAGCCCAGAATACAGGTCTTCGGGACGGTAAAAAGCGAATGAATGCGAGCGGCAAACGCGGCTTCGTTTTCTCCTTTCGCCCGCGCTTCCTGCGGGGTAATACCAGTGATTAATACTGCTCCTGGCTGGGGTAAATAATCATCCGCAGGCTTGCAATAAAAAACCTCTGGTTCGCTGATGATATTGAATTCGCTATCGGTGCGAATGGCAGCGAACTGCGCAGGGCGATCTAACGCAGGGTGCGTGCCAAAGGTTTCATAATCGTGAAACAAAAAGGTAGATTGTTGCTTACCGTCATTCATCATTAGGTTAAATCCGTTATTTCTGCTGTGTGTCAGAGTATCAAATATCACCGTGCTAATCAGCTTTAGAGCGACAATTTGGCAGAGAGTGGCAACTGATAATGTCAGATTAAAAATGAGATAACTGTCACATTTTCTTGCACTTTATTCCAGCCAGTTCATCAGGATTTCCGTAAAAAGAACTGCTATTTGAAACTCCTGAGGATTTGCTGTTGAAACGCCGTCTTATTATTGCTGCTTCTTTGTTCGTTTTTAATTTATCGTCTGGTTTTGCGGCGGAAAATATTCCCTTTTCACCCCAGCCTCCAGAGATTCATGCAGGGTCATGGGTCTTGATGGATTACACAACCGGTCAGATCCTCACGGCGGGTAATGAGCATCAACAACGCAATCCTGCCAGCCTGACTAAGCTGATGACTGGCTATGTTGTTGATCGTGCAATCGATAGCCATCGCATTACGCCAGACGATATTGTCACTGTAGGACGCGATGCGTGGGCGAAAGATAATCCGGTATTTGTCGGGTCTTCACTGATGTTTTTGAAAGAGGGCGATCGCGTATCGGTACGTGATTTAAGCCGTGGTTTAATTGTGGACTCCGGAAATGACGCTTGTGTTGCACTGGCTGATTATATTGCCGGTGGGCAACGGCAGTTTGTCGATATGATGAACAATTATGCTGAGAAGTTGCATCTTCAGGATACGCATTTTGAAACAGTGCATGGTCTGGATGCACCCGGTCAGCACAGTTCGGCCTATGATTTAGCCGTGCTTTCTCGCGCTATCATCCACGGCGAGCCTGAGTTTTATCATATGTACAGCGAAAAAAGCCTCACCTGGAACGGTATCACCCAGCAAAACCGTAACGGATTATTGTGGGATAAAACCATGAATGTTGACGGCCTGAAAACCGGACATACTTCCGGTGCCGGGTTTAATCTCATTGCTTCGGCGGTGGATGGTCAGCGTCGTCTCATTGCGGTGGTGATGGGGGCTGACAGTGCAAAAGGTCGCGAAGAAGAAGCAAGGAAGCTGCTGCGTTGGGGGCAACAGAACTTTACTACGGTGCAAATTTTGCACAGGGGGAAAAAGGTTGGCACAGAACGAATCTGGTATGGCGATAAAGAAAACATCGCTCTGGGAACGGAACAAGAGTTCTGGATGGTGCTGCCAAAAGCGGAGATTCCTAATATCAAAGCAAAATATACCCTTGATGGTAAAGAACTGACCGCGCCAATTAGCGCCCATAAGCGGGTAGGGGAAATTGAACTTTATGACCGCGATAAACAGGTGGCGCACTGGCCGTTGGTCACCCTGGAATCTGTCGGGAAAGGCGGTGTGTTTTCCCGGCTGAGTGATTATTTCGAGCATAAAGCCTGACCTTTCTTACGCCGCAGACTGGCAGGAGTGCGAGTCTGCTCGCATAATCAACACTCATTCCTTGTGGTTTTTATATTACAAAGCATACTGTATATAAAACCAGTATAAGTGGAGGCGTCATGAACTACGAGATTAAGCAGGAAGATAAACGTACCGTTGCAGGTTTCCATCTCGTTGGCCCGTGGGAACAAACAGTAAAGCAAGGTTTTGAGCAGTTGATGATGTGGGTTGATAACAAAAATATTGTTCCGAAGGAGTGGGTGGCGGTCTATTACGATAATCCAGATGAAACACCTGCCGAAAAGTTACGTTGTGACACCGTAGTTTCGGTGGCAGATAATTTCACACTTCCCGAAAACAGTGAGGGCGTCATCCTGACAGAAATTTCGGGTGGTCAGTATGCGGTGGCGGTAGCTCGCGTAGTGGGTGATGATTTTGCGAAACCCTGGTATCAGTTCTTTAACAGCCTCTTGCAGGACAGTGCTTACGAAATGTTACCAAAGCCCTGCTTTGAGGTTTATCTGAACAATGGCGCGCAAGATGGTTATTGGGATATCGAAATGTATGTCGCGGTGCAGCCAAAACGGCGCTGATAAATGACGTCGGGTCAGAGGTTAACCTGATTGCCACGCTGTTTTTCGTTATGTAAAAGAGTAAGATCCGTCTTCAGTTTTCTGACAACCAAACCGGGAACGTCCGCTATTCCCGGTTTGCCGGACAGAGTTGTTACATGGCGTTATTGCACCTGGTTTGTCAGATTGCATTATGATCGTTTTTTCCCTCTTTCACGGAGTGCCCGCGTGCGTGCCGATAAGTCCTTAAGCCCGTTCGAAATTCAAGTCTACCGTCATTACCGCATTGTTCATGGTACTCGGGTTGCGCTGGCGTTCTTGCTCACCTTTCTCATCATTCGCCTGTTTACTATCCCGGAAAGCACCTGGCCGTTGGTCACTATGGTAGTGATCATGGGACCAATTTCTTTCTGGGGTAACGTCGTCCCTCGTGCGTTTGAACGTATTGGCGGTACGGTGTTTGGCTCAATTTTAGGTCTTATTGCTCTGCGACTGGAGTTAATCTCTTTACCGCTGATGTTAGTCTGGTGCGCGGCTGCCATGTTTCTTTGTGGCTGGCTGGCACTCGGCAAGAAACCGTATCAAGGCTTATTGATTGGTGTGACGCTGGCAATTGTTGTTGGTTCCCCAACAGGTGAAATTGATACGGCGTTATGGCGAAGTGGCGATGTGATCCTCGGCTCTTTACTGGCAATGCTGTTTACCGGTATCTGGCCGCAACGGGCGTTCATCCACTGGCGCATTCAACTGGCGAAAAGTCTGACCGAGTATAATCGGGTCTATCAATCTGCATTCTCACCGAACTTACTTGAACGCCCACGTCTGGAAAGCCATCTGCAAAAACTCCTGACCGATGCCGTGAAAATGCGTGGGCTGATTGCGCCTGCCAGCAAAGAAACCCGTATTCCAAAATCGATATATGAAGGTATCCAGACTATTAACCGTAATCTGGTTTGTATGCTGGAGCTGCAAATCAATGCTTACTGGGCCACGCGCCCCAGCCATTTCGTGTTATTGAACGCGCAAAAACTGCGTGATACACAGCATATGATGCAGCAAATAGTGCTGAGCCTTGTTCATGCGCTGTACGAAGGTAATCCTCAGCCGGTTTTTGCCAATACGGAAAAATTGAACGATGCTGTGGAAGAGTTGCGCCAGTTGCTCGATAACCACCATGAGCTGAAGGTCGTGGAAACACCGATTTATGGCTATGTGTGGCTGAACATGGAAACGGCACATCAACTTGAGTTGCTATCGAATCTGATTTGTCGGGCCTTGCGCAAATAATTCCTGAACTTCAGAATCATCTTGCAGCTGCTTCGATTCAGCAAGGATAAAGGGTATGATAATGAAAAGGGATAAAAGCATTGTCATCTGCGGCAGCTATGAGTAATGTTGGCCCTAACGAATAGCGGTTGCTTAAACGAATCCGACTCTCACATTATCAGGGGTATAAAAATGGAAACTACCAAGCCTTCATTCCAGGACGTACTGGAATTTGTTCGTCTGTTCCGCCGTAAGAACAAACTGCAACGTGAAATCCAGGACGTTGAGAAAAAGATCCGTGACAACCAGAAGCGTGTCCTGCTGCTGGACAACCTGAGCGATTACATTAAGCCTGGTATGAGCGTAGAAGCAATCCAGGGCATCATCGCCAGCATGAAAGGTGACTATGAAGATCGCGTTGACGATTACATCATCAAAAATGCAGAGCTTTCCAAAGAACGCCGCGATATCTCTAAAAAGCTGAAAGCTATGGGTGAAATGAAAAACGGCGAAGCAAAGTAATTTCAGCTTTATTTGATGAGGGTTGCCCGGCAACCCTCATTATTCATTGACTCTTTTCTGTGTATCAAAAGTCATCATTCCCATCTGATAACATATCGAAATTAGCGACAGCCTTCTTCTGTATGCAGCAAGGCAAAAAGTTCTGCAACACCGATGTTATTAACCGCACTGGTCACTAACACGTTGCGCGCTCCAGCTTCCCGTAACCAACATTTCACCAAAGATAGTTGTGCCACGCTGGCTAAATCCGCTTTGGTTACTATCCCAATGACCGGGCGATTCATTGACATGGTAAAACCTGGCGAAAAAGGTGACCACGGTGCGTCCGCATTTAGCACCAGCGCGATAATGTCCGCTTCGCAGGTGCTGACCAGCAGTGCGCTGTAAAGGCTGCGGTTTTCGAGGTATTCACCTGGTGTGTCAATAGTGGCCGGTGACCAGACGATTGCCTGCGTTTTCTGATACTGAAGATCTTCTCCGCGCAGACATTGCGTGAGTGACGTTTTTCCGCACTGACTGGGACCGATAAGCATCATACGTTGCATTACGTCAGGTCCGTGTAATGGGGCAGGCGGTAAAGTGCATCATTTCACCCAGCGTGCGGGTAACCTGATTAAGTGCATATTCGATAGCTGAAACATCGCCAGTCAGTACTACGGCACCAGTGAAACGATCAAGAAAACCAATTTCTACTGCTCCTGACTTTGTAGCGATATCGCACGCGATAATAGACGCTTCGCTGGGGGTAATCGTCAGAATGCCAATGGCGGAAACGGTATCTGGTAAACCTAATTTCTTAAACAGATCCTTCCCTGGATTAGCAATGACATGTGCCAGCGTGACCTGCTTACCAGGGACATATTCCTGAATCATCCGTTCAGTCGTGTGCAGAGTTGTCATTATCCCTCCACCATCTGACGCCACATGGCTTCATGCGGACGGGCAATCACCGAGCGATAGACCAGCAACCCTTTTTCACCTGCGCGCTCGCTGGCGACAGAGACCGCGTTATTAACATCTGAAATATCGCCAGCAACCACCATGTAGCATTTACCCCCAATGCCAAAAGCCATATGCACGCGAACGAGAGTGACATTCGCAGCTTTAACAGCGCAATCGGCAGCATCAATGCAGGCTGCCACACTCCAGGTTTCGACCACACCGACAGCCTGACGCTGTTCAACATGGTTCAGTCCGCTGATTGCGGGAAGTATACTGGGATGAATATTAGGGAGGATCAGACTGTCGACCAGCATTTCACCTGCAAGGGAAGCGCCGCTGTTGATAGCCTGTTGCACCGCACCGACATCGCCACCGAGCATCAGCAGAAATTTTCCGGGGCATAGCGTTTTGCCGACCAGTAACTCAACATTGGCGCTTTTCAGCATGGCATCGCCGGTTTCCATCCCTTTCGCGATACTGCTAAGTTCTAAAATACCTACCGCTTTCGACATGGTTAACCTCTCACAACCGTAATAGCGTTTTCTGTGACATCACTGATCGTGCCATCAATACTGGCATGAATGGGGGCACCTAATGTGCCGTGTGGAATTTGGCCTACACATTGCCCACGAACGACGCGATCGCCTTTTTGTACACACGCAATTGCGCTGGCACCGATATGCTGGCGTAACAATAGTGTCACTTTTTCAGGCTGAGGCACCTGTTCAGACAATGGCGCATCCTGATACCACGGGGTTAATCCCAGTCTGGTTACCAGCCGTTTTACTGGGATCAGCCGATAATTTGCCATGACATCCTCAGGATTTAAGGCGCCTTCGTAGCGGAGATTTTTGGCGCGTAATTCCTGCTTAAGCAGGCGGTTTATGCGCATCGGCGAAATACCTACCGGACAGGCGACGCTGGCACAGACGTTGCATTCCGAACAGGTGAGAGCTGTCAGTAACAGTTGCGGCGTAGCGAGCTGTTGATAGTTAACCGCACGTACTAACAAATGTGGCGACAGTTCGTGACCAATTAAATGACGTGGGCAGAGATCGGTACATAAGCGGCATTGCTCACAAACGGTTTTCGCGACGGCAAGTACGCTACGGTCATCCTGCATTCGACGTTGGATGAGTGAATGAGAATTGGGTAAAACCAGCAAGCCGCCAGTGGTTTTGCTGACTGGCGTGTCGAGCGATGTGATCAAACTACCCATCATCGGACCGCCATTGATAAAACCAGGATTATCCACTGTTGCGCCGCCTGCCAGCGCCAGTACTTCGCGTAAAGACATCCCGATGGGAACGGTCACTGTTATTGGTTTAGCCACTGCACCATTAACAGTAAGCGTGCGTCGCGTCACCGGATACTGTTGTTCAACGGCTCTGGCAATATTCAGTACGGTTTGCACATTATTGACCACCACACCGACGCTAACGGGTAACGCAGCGGGAGGAACGCGGCGACCTGTTGCCATCCAGATGGTCAGCACTTCGTCTCCTGCGGGGTAAACGTCGGGCAAAATATGCAGGCGGATATCCGTCGGAAGCAATGATGTGAGTGCGTTTATTGCTGGTTGATACTTCTCTTTCAGCGCGATAATTCCGCTACTGGCTCCGGTGGCTTTCATCGCATAGTGAACACCGCGAAGCAGGCGGCTGGCTTGCTGTGCCATTAACTGTTGATCTACTTTCAACATTGGTTCGCATTCCGCCGCATTCACCAGGAAAGTGTCAACCTGCGCCTGCAGCTTAATATGTGTTGGAAAGCCTGCGCCACCAGCACCCACGACGCCTGCTGCCTGTACTCGCTCGCGGATCGTCTGTTCGTCAAAGGACATTAACTCGCCGTTCATAACAACTCCTCAAGCAGTTCTGCTATAACGATGGCATCAGCCGCTCGTGGATTGGTACGCAGTGTGGCATCCGCCAGCGTAGCCCGAACCATATCTGGAATACGTGATGACCATTCTGCTTTTTTTTCTTTCAGTGCCTTGGCGAGAGTCGGCATTGAACAGGCTTTTTTTAGCTGTTCAATATGTTGAATAAGTGCATTCAGGCTGGCAGTGTCATTGGCATTGTCCGGGCATAAATGACACGTTTTCGCCAGCCGGGCATAGCGTTTGGCAGCACGCGGATCGCCAGCATTAAAACGAATAACCGTCGTGAGCAGGAGTGCATTCGCCAGGCCGTGTGGCAGATGAAACTGCCCGCCGAGTTGATGGGCAATTGCATGATTTAACCCCAGTCCGGCCTGGCTAAAGGCCATTCCTGCAAGCGTCGAGGCATTGTGCATTTTGCCGCGAGTGGCAAGACAATCGCCTTTATTCACTGCCGTGGGCAGGTATTGAAAAACAATTTGCACTGCTTTTTCGGCCAGTGCATCCGTGAAGTCACTGGCACGGGGAGAAACATAAGCTTCAAGGGCATGGGTTAAAACATCCATTCCGGTATTGGCAGTTATCGCGGCTGGCACACTGACGACCAGCGAGGGATCGAGGACCGCTATATCCGGATAAAGCGCATTATCGAAAAGAGGATATTTAATCCCTTTATCGGGATCGCTGATGACACAGGCGCTGGTCACTTCCGAACCGGTGCCGCTGGTGGTGGGAATAGCAACGCAGGTTTCAATCTCAATAGCACACTGGCGACTAAACCAGACAATCGCTTTTGCGGCGTCCAGTGCAGAGCCGCCGCCAAAACCGATAACTACATCCGGGCGTAAAGTCTGCATTTGTGCAATGCCTTTTACCACGGTCTGGATCGTTGGATCGGGCGTTATTTCGCTAAAAATACTGATGCGGTTGCTATCAGGCAGCGACTGACGCAACGTGTCAATCAATGGCGAACTTGCCAGGAAGGCATCGCAAATAATCCAGATGTGCTTATTGGTGAAACGGCTAAGGACTTTGAGACTTCCCAAACCACTGTATAAACGCGTCTGCAGTGAAAAAGTATTCATTTCCGTTTCTCTAGCGAATGGAAAAGCCACTGGTTAACACGCAGCGTCGTGAGCGGGCAAAAGTCCGTGCTGACGTTGTCCCTTCTCCGGTCGGTGTAGCAATGGTGAAGGTCGTAAAGCCTTCGCCGCCAACGCCAATACCAGCCCAGGAGGGACCGTTTTTGACAAAGATTGAGGTTTGCATAACGCGCGCAGCAAGGTTGAGTCGTGAGACGTTCTGCGAGTGCATAATTGCCGTGTGGTGCAAACCGTCTTCGACTTTCAGCGCCAGGGTGAGGGCGCTGTCAAAATCGTTGACTTTCACAATGGGTAGCATCGGCATCAGTTGTTCACAGGTAACCCAGTTATCATCGGCGTCAACAACGGCAATCAGTAATCGTGGCGTTTTCTGCGGTAGAGGAATTCCAGCCGCTTCCAGAAGATGGCATGGACTTTTGCCAACCAGTTTTTTATTGGCGACGCCGTCGGGCAGACAAACGGCGCGCAATTTTTCAGTTTGCTCCTGGTTAAGAAGAAGGGCGCCAAAACTTTGCATCTGTTGAATTAAATACTCTGCCACTGACGCCACGACAATCAGGCTTTTTTCAGCGATACACGGCAGGTTGTAATCAAAAGACGCGCCGTTGATGATGTCTTCGGCGGCTTTCACAATATCCGCCGTTTCATCGACAATACACGGCGGGTTACCCGCACCGGCACCAATCACTTTCTTGCCACTTTTCATCCCCATTGCGACGATACCCGGACCGCCGGTAATCGCCAGAACGCTGATTTTAGGGTGCGCCATCATCTGTTCGGTGGCTGCAAAGGTCGGTTCAGATACGGTAACGATCAGGTTATGAATGCCACTACAGCGAAACGCGATGTCTTCGATTATGGCAATGAGTTTCAGCGATACGTTTTTGGCTCCCGGATGAGGACTGAAGTAGACGCTATTGCCTGCTGCCAACATGCTGATGCTGTTATTAATGACGGTTTCCGTGGGATTGGTACTCGGCGTGACCGAGCCAATAACACCAAATGGAGAGTATTCAAATAAAACCATGCCTCCATCACCGGTTAGTGCAGTGGTGGTTAAATCTTCAATTCCTGGCGTGTTACCAAGTGCCGCTTTGTTTTTCAGATACTTATCTTCTTTATTTCCCATTCCCGTTTCGCTGGCGCTTTCTTCTGCCAGTTCGGTAAGGCGGGGCGTTAATTCTTCGCGAATGGCGCTGATAATGGCGCTGCGGGTTTTAAGCGGACACTGTTGAAAGCGCAAAAAGGCCAGGTGTGCCGCGCAGACGGCCTCATCGACAGTCTGGAAAATCCCATTTCTTTGCATTTGCGACGCACTGGGCATCAGTTGTTCGCGCAGGATATTGCGGATAATCGCTTCTAATTCAGTGGGATTCATAGGTTTGCTCCTGCGTTAATTGCTGCCATTGCGGTTTGGGCAATATCCATGTCTTGTTCAACGCTACCACCGCTGATGCCAAGCCCCCCGAGCAATATTCCGTCACGCCAGAGGGGAAAACCGCCACCAAAAGTGACGACTTTGCCTTGCATATGGCTTTCGAGTCCGTAAAGCGGCGCTCCGGGTTGTACGGCGTCAGCAAGTTTGTGTGTTGCCGTTTTCATCGCCACGGCGGTCCAGGCTTTTTTCGGTGCCAGTTCACTGCTGACCAGCAGGGCATCGGGCATCCGCCAGGTAACACTTTCTGTCCCGTTGGCATCAACAATGCTGATGACAACGGGAATATGTAGTTCATCCGCGCGTATTGCCGCACTACGAATGAGCTGGTGAAGATCCTGACAAGTGAGCGACATCGTGCGTTCCTTTAATGCTGGAGTGTGGTTGGCTTCGTGATAACGTTTTGTGATTTCCTGAATCATCAGGTTTTGATGAGCAACGTTGTCTTCCACGCGGGCGAGGGCATACAGGCAATCGGAAAGTCGGTTGATATAGTGCAACAAAACATGGCGGACGGTGGTTTCCGTTGTCAGTTCAACCAGACGTCTTTCAGCCCGCCGGGTCACCGTGCGGGCGACATGCATACGGCTCGCGGCTTCACAACGACCAGGCAAAATGAAGCTGTGAACTGGAGGGACAGCGTTCATTGCGCTATCGATCGCTTTTTCCAGCGTGGCAATTTCTTCTGTACCGATGTAACGCTGCTGCGCTGACGGCTGTTCGCTTTCACTGGCGAGTTCGGCGCTAAACCAAAATATTTGTTGCTGAATGGCTTCCAGTAAGATGCGATGGCTTTCGATGGAGGTGGCGCAATAACACAGACTGAGCGTCGCGTTCAGTTCATCCAGCGTGCCATAGGCTTCGACACGTCGATGAGTTTTACTGACACGCTGTCCGGTAAATAGAGATGTACTTCCTGAATCACCTGTTCGGGTATAAATCGCCATCGTTAAAGTCCTTAGCGTGAAAGCGTATCGACAATGCCGACCACTGCCAGATCAATGGCTTCGTTGGGGCCGGAAAAAACATGTCTGGCGCTGGAGCCGCTGCTGAGGAGTACCAGTTCACCAACGCCTGCGCCGACTGAATCAACGGCAACTTCGTCGCCGGTTAACGGTGTGAGAGGCAATTCGCCGTCAGCACTGACCCGGCGAACCAACAGCAGTTTTTTCCCGATAAGAGAAGGTGATTTTTGCGTGGATACCACCGTGCCGGTGACTCGAGCCAGATGCATGAGTTACTCCTGCCTGATTAACTGAATGTTTCGGGTAATTGCCGCGTCACGCGCAAGTGCGGTCACACAACATTTCCGCTGTAGTACCAGTATCCCCGCGCATAACGGTGCTACGTCGGCATAACTTAAAAGTCGACCACGATGAAGGTGGATTGGTTTTCCTTGTTCGTCGCACCAGGTTAGCGGTAGACGGGCGAGAGTTTTCAACTTGATGGCGTTCAGGAAATGATGCTGCAACGATAATTGAATGTGCATTCCCCATGCTAACGCCTCGTGAAGGTGGATTACTGCCTCGTCTGACGTATTGTTCTCCGCAAGCTGTCGCAACAACGGCAGATCGACATATCGAATTTGTAACGATGCATACTGATGAACTATCTTGTGAACGCTGGCTTCTCGCAGTTGCGAAACGGTGAGCGTGAGTGTCTTTTCCGCACGTTGTTTCAGGCGAAAAATCACTTCGTCAACAATGCGTTGCATCAGCACATGATTCATGGCAGCGACACCAGCATGGCAAAAACGTCAGGATTATCAGCGCCTGCAGCGTTGGCTTCGTCGGTATCAATATGCATTTCAAGACGCATATCCGGTGAGACGCGAACAGCGACGTTATCAAATATCAGTCGTCGCTCATCACCTTCAATGGCGACCGCCACTTTATCGCCTTGCGTAACGCCATAAATCAGGGCATCGAGCGGAGACATATGAATATGCCGTTGCGCGACAATAACGCCAGAAGCGATTTCCAGCTCTGCAAACGGACTTATCAGACGAATCCCCGGTGTGCCGTTGAGATCGCCTGACATGCGTAGCGGAGCGGTGATCCCCAACGTTCTGGCATCAGTCCGGGAAATTTCCACCTGGCTTGCATTGCGTAGTGGTCCCAACAAGCGAACGTTGTGCAATTTGCCTTTTGGTCCCACCAGCGTAACAACTTGTTCAGCAGCGAACTGACCTGGTTGCAATAACGGCTTTTTCTCGCTGATCGGTTGTTCAGGAAAAAGGCGTACATAATCCGCAGTTGAAAGGTGAATATGACGACTGGAGACGCCCAGAGGGATAGGGCGTTCGCGCATCTCATCCAGAACCTGGCTCACTGTTTCTTGCAAGGTTTGTTTGTCCATTGTTACTCCTCTCGCTTATCGGAGTGGAGGCAAAGTGAACGTGGCTCACCTTTTTGCCGTTGACACGCCGGATCAAGACACAAATTACAACTGATACTTTCTGAGGTGACTGTTGCTGCTGGTGTTTCGCTTGCTTCAACCCTTACATTCAGTGCTTCTGTTGTGCGGGACAGTATTCCCTCGCCTGGACGGGCAATCACTTTGTGCGCGACAAGGCCATTTCTCTGCCCTGCGAAACTGGCACCCGTCTCGATCGCAGCATTAACCGAGGCGACGTCACCGGTGATTTTGATAACCGTCCAGCCTGAGCCATTGGTCTTCTCAAGGCCAACCAGCGTGATGGACGCGGCTTTTGCCATAACATCCGCGCAACTGATGGCGAGTGCCAGACCACTGACTTCAAGTAATCCCAGTGATTGCTTCACGCTGTGCTCCTTAGCGAATGGGGTTATGCAGATTTTGGTAAAATGGCCTCAACATCGCTGTGCGGCCGAGGGATGACATGGCAGGACTTCACTTCGCCAACGGCGCTTGCGGCGGCGCTCCCCGCGTCAACGGCGGCTTTTACTGCGCCAACATCGCCGCGCACCATCACTGTGATCAGACCTGAACCAATCTTTTCATAGCCGACCAGTTGTACGTTGGCGGATTTAACCATGGCGTCTGCGGCTTCAATCGCGCCGACTAACCCTTTTGTTTCAACCAGTCCCAGTGCGTTATTCATACGGTGTTTCTCCTGTGGATTATGAGTGGTATTCCTTGAAGGGAATCCCTTTGACCAGCCGGGCTGCGTTATTGCCGGTGCTGCGCCGGGTATGGTTATCTTGTTGATGCATCAGCGTAAACAGTGGCGCTGATGCCGGTAAGTTTTTGTAATGCACAATCAGTTTTTCCCGGTCACAGGCTATGCCAACCAACAGGGGAGACTGGCGAGCAGCCTGCCAGGCGCTATCGATGATTTCACCTGATGGAATGTGTTGAATGCGAAAGGGAATACCTTCCTCTTCAATGCCAAGAAGCACCTCATTCCATGTACTGATACAGTCACCGATTACTATGACGACAATGGCTGGTGCACGTTCTTTACTTTCCATGAACCGACTCCTTGTGCCAGGAGATGAGTAGCCCGGTAGCTACCGCATTGCGCGGCCCCTCGCTACCACGGATATTCCCCCGCCCGGCGACCAGTCGATAATGTGCCAACGCATCGGTGACTAACTGCGGGACTTCGAAATCCAGTGAAGAGCCGCCCACCAGTACGACGAACGGAATGTCGCGAATATTTCCACCAGGACTTACCTGACGTAGTGCGCGCAGGGCATTTGTTACGAAGACCCGCTCTTTTGCACTGCGACGAATGGTTCGCACTTTTTCCAGCGTTATATCACCGGGAATGGGCACCAGTTCGTCTGGTTTCACCACACAAACACGGGCAAATACCTGGGGGGATAGTGGGGTAGGGAAGAACTGAACGTTGCCGTCTTCGTGGCGTAAGTGGAACAGACTTTCAACTTTTGCTAGTGGGTGTTTTTTGATCTCTTCTGCCAGATAGCGATCATTTAAGCCCAGTTCCCTGGCAATAATCATCGTCACCATGTCGCCCGCTCCCGCAAGGTGAGTGGCAATCATTTCCCCTTTTTGATTGATGATGGAGGCATCGGTAGAACCTGCGCCTAAGTCCAGAATGGCTAAGGGACGCATGGTTCCTGGGGTAGTTAAGGCTCCCTGAATGGCTGCCTCTGCTTCTGCGCCTCCGACCTGAACATCAACGTGCAGTTTTTGCTTAATTTCACTGGCAATCATCGCCATTTGCAGACGGTCGGATTTCACCATAGAGGCGATACCCACTGCCTGTTCCAGTGAAAATTCGCCTGCCAGACCACCGGTTACGCTGACGGGAACTGATGTATCTATCGCCAATAAATCCTGAATAAAAATTTCGTTGCTGGGTTTATTGGTCAGCTCCGCCATGGTCTGGCGAACATGTTCCAGCATTCCGCCGATGTTGGTGCCCGGTTCGCCCGTCACATTTTCCAGTTTTGGGCATTCACCGACCGCTTTCATAATGGCATCGGCCCCGGCAGCAACATCAACCCGAATTGTGCGCCCGGCAGAAAGCAATTCGATATTTCCGGCGGGTATCGAACGGGCTTTAACGTCGCCAGAAGGTGTTTTCACGACCACTGCTGAACGGTTGCCGATTAGCGCCCGTGCGACTGGAACAATATTTTTAGTCTCTTCAGCATTGAGGGCGAAAACGGTGGCAATCCCATATGGGTTAGACAGGGTTTCGATAACTTTCCCGGGAACGGCGACTTCAATAGCAGCTAACATGCCGAGCGGAATACGATCGATGTAGAGGACTTCATCAACAATGGGTAAAGGGATTTCCAGTCGGTTACTGACCAGTACGCCATCGTCGCGTTGCAGAATAACGCCAGTCAGCTGATATCCGGCACGCACGGAGGCGTTTATCATCTTCGCGATATCGGCAAAATCAAATGCCGATGACACCACCAGAATGTAAGGTGTGTCCGCCGGGCGTGTTAATAACTCTTGCGGAGTGATTGTGAGCCCTACACCCAGCCCCACTCCGCCTGGAGTTTTCGGGTTGTGACCGATCATGGTTGATTCAGTGATAATGGTTTCCGTAATGGTTTCCATCGCCACATCGCCAATGACCGGGGTTGCTTCGTTGATACGAATAAGCGAAATATCGCTGACATTGATGCCGACTTTTCTCGTTGCCTGGGCGAGCGCCTCCTGAATGCCATGTACGTTACGCAACGTACCTTTGATTCCGGTGGTTTCTGCCAGGGCGCTGCTCACGAACGACATTTCGCCAGACGCATTGAGCGTTGCCAGCGCAACCTCTGTGGATGAGTTGCCGATATCAATGCCTGCTATATATCGCATAGTTCGTCCTTAATCGTTGCCTTTCAGTTTTTTACGCTCGACATAGAGTTCCGCAGCTTCACGGACAAATGCGGCACAGATTTTGGCCTGATAACGACGTTCAAGATCGTCGGCAATGGCAATAAGCTCTTGCTTAGTCGAACGATAAGGGCGTAACGCATTGTAGATTTCGAGGATGCGATCATCCGGCACAGAGGTAAGCTCGGCGGCGCGTTCAAAATTCATTGCCAGGCGATCGCGTCCAGCATCTCTGGCAATCGCGGCCTGAATACGTAACGTTTCCGGGGTTATGCGCATGTCCTGGGCGGTGACTTTATCGCTGAGTACATTTTCCAGAGTGAAATCGTCGAGCGTTTTATTAGTCGCCGTTTTGACCCATTCTGGATGTTTATTTGCCAGCGGGTAATCACTCACTTTGGCGTTCAGTGTTGATGAGTGGGATGGCGCAGAGACAGGGGCTGTATCCTGGAGACTGTTCATTCGGTTCAACACGTCCCTGACCATCGACTCAATTGCATCGGTATTCATGAAGGTTTCCTTTGTTAAAACGTCACGCGCAGTTCTTGCGGTTTTTTGCCAGTGACCACGTACTTAGTCTCTTTAATATGCAAAATGGCAGATTTGGCCTGGTATTTCGGTCGTGCCATTTGATCATTGAGGGTCGGAACAGGTTGTGGAGACTCGCGCTTCGCATAACGCGCGGCGTTTTTGCCAATCTGGCGATACGTTTCCAGCGTCAACAAAGGTGCTTGTGGGAAAAGTTCCAGGTTAGACAAAGGAGGAAGACCTTGCTGGTGGATAACCGTGGTGCCTTTCGACTGAATACCAATAGCAATGCCGGAACCGCTAAGACGATCGCCTTCAACCGCCACGAAGGCGACATCAGACGATTTAAAGCAGCGAATCACACGGGCTTTAATACCTTCTTCTTCGATACCGGCAATCACCTCGCGCAATATGTTTTTATGCGGAATGCCGATAATATTGACGGTCTGCGCCAGACCAAACGCCGGACCTACAGCGATAATGACTTCATCTTGCTGAGTGCCTTGTTGGGCTTCGCCAATTTCGGTCAGAAAACTTTCGTTATCCGGCGCGGAAGAGACCGGTGCGCGAAATGAAACGGACTTATCGCTGGTTTGCATTTCTGCCAGCACGTCTTCGATTATCTGACGTAGTAATTTTTCGTTAATTTCCATTTCTCACCCTTAGTCAATTTCGTTGGGATCAAGTGCACCGGGAATATTTTTGATCTCTTCCCAGCGTTCCCCTTGCAGGCGATAACCCGTAGCCGGTCCGGCGTAATCATTGACGTCATTGACCGCAGAGAGCACTTGTCCGTCATCGACGATAATGGCTGAGGTATGGAGATAGTCGCCGGTCAGTTTCGCTTTTTGCATGTTGAGCATGTCCTGGGCGACATCGGTGAAACCGCCTTGTGCCAGGGCTTTCACCACTTCCAGGCTGTTACGGTTTTTATTGATAATTTCCTGGGCGAACTTGATGTCTTCCACGATGTTGCGCTCTGGCATATCTATCGAACCGTGGGCATAGGTTGCCGCTTCGACCTCTTCATCGGTGATAGGCGGTAATCCCATACCGGCAAAGACAGCCTGTAAAGCACGTGCGGCTTTATTGCGGATAGCGATAACATCTTCTTCGCGCACCGGTCGCAGGCCACCATCAACCTTCAGGTCACGTTGAATGACGTTGTAATCATCGAAGTCTTCGGCATCTTCGTTTGAACCGGCAAACATGTTGTCGTAGTTCGGCACAGCGGAAAAACCGGAAGAGATAAAGTCGGTGCCCGGCAGAAACTGCATCAGAAAACGTGCGGTACGGCGCATATCTGAGTGGGTAAAGGTCTGGTCATTACTGGAGGCGCATTCCAGATCCAGCGATGAACAAATTAAGTTTTCCGCCAGTACTGCGCGGATGCCTGACGGCACTGCCGATGGAACGCCGATGCAGCTTACGGAACCATTCTGTAGACCCTGAACGCCAGCAGCTTTGGTGATGTAAATGCAACGAGCCTCGAGATAAAGCATTGATTTGCCTTCAGCGTAGCCCATCTGCACTTCAGAGCCGGAGCCGGAAGTAAAGCGCATTTTTAAGCCGCGAGAAGCATAAGATGACGCGAGAAATCCTTTTGACCACGGTGTATCGTCGCCGTCGGTGAAAACGGGTTCCGTGCCGTAGACAGAAATCGTTTCGGCGTAGCAGGTATGGCCTAACATACCGAGTTTCAGTTCGGTGGCTTCCTCCAGTGAACACTGGGTCAACACGCCCGGGCGTCCCACCTGTGAACCGACCAGCAGAGCGATGGCGTTGAACGGTGCATAGCGAGCAACGGCAACGGTGGTTTCCTGTTCGTCAAATCCGCGCCATGCGCCTTCAGCCGCATCGGCAGCAATTTGTACCGGATTATCTTTGATGTTGGTGACGTGAGCCTGTTGCGATGGTGTTCGACGAGCGCGCATTTTCTGCATCGCCATCATCATCTCTACCACGTTCATCTGTGAAACCACTTCGACGATTTTGGCGGGCGTCATCGCGGTGGTCAGGGGAACAATATCGCTACGTTTGACATTTGGATCGCACAACATATTGGCAAGTTTGACCGAATCCATCGCGATGACTTCTTCAGCGCGCGCGAGATTGATACCGTAGCGAGCGATAAAGTGGTCGATCAGGTCAAACTGGCTGGCGGGTTTTCCATCCAGTTCGGTAACGACGCCGTTAACAATTTTGATTGACGGTTTAGGATCGTTCGGGCTTTCCATCGCAATGAAGCCTTCTTCAATCCACTCTTTAACGAAACCGTCCTGGTTGACCGGGCGTTTTGCCAGTGCTTCAAATCTTTTCGATCTCATGAATCTGCCTCAGGGAATTCAGATGTAGGAAGGGCGATCGTTTTTCGGTGTATCGCCGAGAGTCGAAAGTACGGTTTTACCGATTTCGCGTGCGGAGATGACCGCCTGGCGGACTGCGCCGGAGTCACCCGAGATAATCAGAATGACTTCATTGCTGTAGCTGGTGCCATGAGCAGGGGAGCTGTATGCCACGACATCCACATTGGCGGACTTCAGCGCGGTGTCGGCCATCAGAACACCCACAGCAGCCGGAGCGCCGACAATAACGCCACAAGCCCGTCCCAATGGAGCGCCAAAGGCTTTTTCCAGTGCATAGCTGGCGCGGGCGGTGTATTGCAGTTCAAGATGCCCGGCTTCGTTGGCGTAGACGTCGCCAAAAGTCCGGTCAAGCTCTTTCAGCGCAACTTCAATACCGCGTTTCACGTCGGAAACATCATTGCCACCTAAGAGGATTAATGAGCCGTGTCCGGCACCGCCTTTGGTATCGCGAGGAAGTTCAATGCTAATAACTTCGGTGTTGGTGGCTTTTACTGCTTCATCAGCGGCCATAATGTGTGGCCCTGCACCAATACGTGCGCCCAGAATGCCAATGGAGCGATAGCGTTTTTCAAGTTTCATCGCGTCCAATAGGGCGCTATCAACGTTCGCAATGACCAGGCCTACCGTGTCGCCAATAGCGGTGCCAACAAATTCCGTTAATGTGCAGCTTTTTTCTGCCATAGCCGTCTCTCGTGTTTGATGATTGGTTTCCGGGAGAACCTCATGCTCCGGTGTCGCTACGCGTGCGATGACCTGCGCCATGATCTGTTCGACCAGTTCATTGCTGCTCATGGGTTAATTCCCTTTGGTAAGATTTTCTCGACATCGGTATGTGGGCGGGGGATAACGTGTACGGCTTTCACTTCGCCGACATTACGCGCAGCGGCGGCACCTGCATCTGTTGCCGCTTTAACCGCCCCGACATCACCACGAACGATGACGGTCACCAGCCCGGAACCAATTTTTTCGTAGCCGACCAGCAATACATTTGCCGACTTCACCATGGCGTCTGCGGCCTCTATGGCGGCAGTTAATCCTTTGGTTTCTACCATTCCTAACGCTTCTTGTTGCATAAAGACCTCGCCTGGATTTTTTGACGATATGACTATAAAAAAAAGCGAGGAAAAAGAATGGCTGACTTAATCGCTAATGAGAAAAATTAATAGAGGGCAAATGTTATAAAATTGCTTTCAGAGAATATATGTTATTCATTTATTGGTTGTTTTTGGCGTGGTTTGATGTGAATTAATTGCATTGAGACGGTGGCTTTAATTTGAAATAATATTTCGTCGAGTTTGGTTTGCTGAAATTAACTGTGATATTTGTTTAAATTTTATTATGCAGGCATGACAATTTTTTATTGTGTCAGTTTGGCGATATTCATAACTCCAATAGTGATGATTGCTGTGGTGAATGCTATGGCGATGACAATAATTTGCTATAGCAACACGATTTTTCCATGAATCTGGTATGCATGTTGGCAATATTTTTTTCAGCGCAATTTTTATAGTTGCGTTCGATATACACAACAATCAGCGCATTGTTGGCTGATAAAGAAAAAACTCTGTGAAAAAGGTGTCACTATGAATGATTCACTCAAGGCGCAATGCGTTGCCGAGTTTTTGGGCACCGGACTGTTCCTCTTTTTTGGCATTGGTTGTTTGTGCGCCCTAAAACTTGCCGGTGCAAGTCTGGGACTGTGGGAAATTTGTATTATTTGGGGGTTAGGTATTTCACTTGCTGTTTACCTTACGGCAGGCATTTCCGGTGCTCATCTTAACCCGGCGGTTACTATTGCTCTGTGGTTGTTTGCCGCTTTTCCTGGTCGTAAAGTGCTGCCATTTTGTGTGGCACAATTAGCGGGAGCCTTTGGTGGTGCGGTTCTGGCATATTTTTTATACAGCAATTTGTTTGCCGATTTTGAATCTGCTCACAATATGGTTCGTGGTAGTGCAGAAAGTTTACAACTCGCCAGTATCTTCAGTACTTACCCGGCAGCGGCGATAAATGTATGGCAGGCTGCATTGGTTGAAGTGGTCATAACGTCCATGTTAATGGGGGTGATTATGGCGTTGACCGATGACGGTAATGGCGTACCCAAAGGACCGCTTGCGCCTTTACTTATTGGTATTCTGGTTGCAGTTATTGGTGCTTCTACCGGACCATTAACCGGTTTTGCCATGAATCCAGCGCGTGATTTTGGGCCAAAAATTTTCACCTGGCTTGCTGGTTGGGGGGAAATTGCAATGACTGGCGGACGCAATATTCCTTATTTTATTGTACCCATTATTGCTCCGGTCATTGGAGCCTGTGTGGGGGCGGCGATTTATCGCTTTCTTATTGCACAAAATTTACCTGTCAATAGTGTTACGCCTAAAGATGTCAGCGAATAGTGAAATAACCTGGCGGTTATAAACGTTTATTTTTTTAGTGTTTGTGATCTGCTTTCCGAACTTATTAAAAAGTCTCCCGCTTCATGGAGGCTTTTGTTATTGTCCGTTGTGCTTCTCGTCAGTAAATCATTAAGGATGATGTGAAGATTAAATGTAAAACAATTGTTTTGCTATAACAATAAATTAACTGGGAGGTTTTATCATGATTTCTGCGGCGACACTTAATTCAGAACTCATTAATAAAATCGCACAGGATTTTGCGCAGGCGACTAGTCTTGCGGTTGTCGTGGTCAATATCCACGGTGATGAAATCTCCGAGCTGTTTAACTTCACCCCATTTTGTCAGATGATGCGCCAACACCCTCAGCTTAGCACTCGCTGTCGCATGAGCGATCGTTGTGGTGGTCTGGAAGCCTCTAAATCCGATCAGCCTTGTATTTATCGCTGTCATGCAGGGTTAACCGATTTCTCTATTCCTCTGGTGATTGCCGGGCATTTAGTCGGCTTTGTGTTGTGTGGACAAGTTCGCCTGCGTAATGATGATGTTGACTTGATCGATATTCTGAATGTCGATGATTGTTGGCAAGCCGACCCAGAATTACTTAATGAGTTTCGCAAAGTTCCTGAAATGGATTACTCGCGGGTTATGGCCTCTGCTGATTTGTTGAAGTTGATTGTGGAAAATTGCCTCAAAAAGCAACTCAATTTTGTCGTTATTAAAGAGAATAAACCTCATTCGGGGTCAGTTCGTCAGACCCGTGCGCCTAATCCCCATGATAATAAAATGAAAAAAGCATTGCGCTATATCGATGCGCATTTATCAGACGATTTGCGTCTGGAAGATGTTGCCTCGCATGTTTATCTAAGCCCTTATTACTTCAGTAAGTTGTTTAAGAAATATCATGGGATTGGTTTTAATGCGTGGGTAAACCAACAACGAATGGCCAGCGCCCGTGAGCTGCTGTGCCATAGTGACTGGAGTATCGCCAGTATCGCGCGTAATTTAGGCTTCTCACAAACCAGCTATTTCTGCAAAGTTTTTCGCCAGACGTATCAGGTGACTCCGCAGGTATATCGTCAGCAAATTAGTGAAAATGTAGCAGCGGAAACAGCATAAATTTAATGTGGAAAATGAGGGATGATTAAATAGACTCTGGCAATATTAATTAACGTTATTTGCGTGTTATGGGATAAGTGAGATCAGCTCATAACATACGCTGACAGGTTCGGCACATTTGTGCCTGGGAAGAGGGTGAAAATCCCTCGCAGCCCCCGCTGCTGTAATGCTGACAACCCCGAAAATACCACTGATCGCGAGATTGGGAAGGCCGGGGAAGGATGATGCGAAGCCAGAAGACCAGCCTGTCAGTCAATACCAACAACTTCGGTGGGAAGTGGGTTGTCCGGAAGCGCCCGGTTGAGTACTGGCGCGTCTTTATACCCCTACCACCCTGAGAGGATCAGGGTATGGCGGCATCATTTAGTTCATTCATTGTAGTGCCGACAGGCACCTGGGCTGCTCTCAATGCGCGGCAATCGTTTTTCATGGTATATCAGCCTGACCGTCATTACAGGAAACGAAGCGGAGGACGGGGGATATGAAAACGATAAAACCCGAATCGATAGCCCTTTTTTGCCTCTACTCTGGCGATATTAATCTGGCGAAATATCTGGCCGAAATGGTGCCAATGATCTGTTTTGTGGGTGAGGACTGGCAGCAAGGGTTCTTACCTTTTAAAGGTGGAGCAGTTCAATCGTTATCAGACGCGTATACAGATTATTCAGTGCTGTTATTGATTGCTGAAAACGGGGCATCCATACCAGAAAGCTTCTCTCATCCTGATGGCGCGACGGTAATTTTAATCACACAGCATAATGCCCGTTTGCTGGCTGGTCCGGCTGGTGGGGCAGTAGCATTAATCCATTATCTGAATGAAATGTGTCAACACAGAGAAAATGTTGCCAATGAGGCATTCTGTCAGACGTTTACACAGGGAAAGCGGACTATTTCACAACACCGCCTTCATTCGTAATGGATTGAGAACGCTGGATTTTTATTTTCATTACGCGCAGTATTAATTGCGGAAATGTTATTACGATCAGCAACGATGGCGCAACCATGGTTCTGGTCAATGAATACCATCATACAATTGAGCCAGGAGTCCGTATGATGATTTTGGTGACGGGTGGTGCACGGAGTGGGAAGAGTCGGCACGCCGAGAGGCTTATCGGGGATACACCACAGGTTCTGTATATCGCCACTTCGCAAATCCTTGATGATGAGATGGCAGCACGGATTGAGCATCATCGGCAGGGGCGTCCGGTGCACTGGCGCACGGTGGAACGCTGGCAACAGCTTGATGAGTTAATTAATGCCGACATTAATCCGCAGAATGCAGTGTTGCTGGAATGCATTACGACAATGGTGACTAATCTGTTGTTTGATTATGGCGGCAATAAAGACCCTGAAGAATGGGATTATGTGGCGATGGAGCAAGCGATAAATGGCGAGATTCAGTCGCTGATTGCTGCCTGTCAACGTTGCCCTGCAAAGGTCGTATTAGTGACCAATGAAGTGGGAATGGGTATTGTGCCGGAGAATCGTCTGGCGCGACATTTTCGTGATATTGCCGGGCGAGTGAATCAGCAACTGGCCGCTGCGGCAGATGAAGTATGGCTGGTGGTTTCGGGTATTGGAGTAAAAATCAAATGAGTAAATTATTTTGGGCGATGCTCTCTTTCATTACGCGTCTGCCTGTACCGCGTCGTTGGTCCCAGGGACTGGATTTCGAACATTATTCTCGCGGTATCATTACTTTTCCCTTAATTGGTTTATTGCTTGGCGCGATTAGTGGGCTGGTATTCATGGTGTTGCAGGCATGGTGTGGCGTACCGCTGGCGGCACTGTTTAGCGTGCTGGTTCTGGCGCTGATGACCGGAGGATTCCATCTGGATGGTCTTGCAGATACCTGTGATGGTGTATTTTCTGCACGTAGCCGAGATCGTATGTTGGAAATCATGCGTGATAGCCGTTTAGGCACCCACGGCGGTCTGGCATTGATTTTTGTTGTGCTGGGAAAGATTTTGATTTTGAGCGAGCTGGCTCTGCGTGGTGAGCCTATCCTGGCATCGCTGGCAGCAGCATGTGCTGTCAGCCGTGGGACTGCCGCATTATTGATGTATCGTCATCGTTATGCCCGGGAAGAAGGGCTTGGCAATGTGTTCATTGGCAAAATTGATGGGCGACAAACCTGTGTAACCCTCGGCTTAGCCGTGATTTTTGCTGCTGTATTACTGCCAGGTATGCATGGTGTGGCTGCTATGGTGGTGACGATGGTGGCAATTTTCGTCCTCGGTCAGCTTCTCAAACGTACTCTGGGCGGGCAAACCGGCGATACGCTGGGAGCTGCCATAGAGCTTGGTGAGCTGGTCTTTCTGCTGGCGCTGCTATAAAGAGAAGCAACATGCAAACACTTGCCGATTTACTGAATACGATCCCGGCCATCGATCATGCTGCTATGTCACTCGCACAACGGCATATTGACGGGTTACTCAAACCCGTTGGTAGTCTGGGAAGGCTGGAGGCGCTTGCCGTACAACTGGCAGGAATGCCGGGGTTGAATGGTGTTCCTCATGTGGGTAAAAAAGCGGTAGTTGTTATGTGCGCCGATCACGGCGTCTGGGATGAAGGTGTCACTATTTCCCCGAAAGCGGTGACAGCCATTCAGGCCGAAAATATGCTACGCGGAACAACCGGCGTGTGTGTTCTGGCAGCACATGCGGGGGCTAAAGTTCATGTAATTGATGTAGGGATAGATACTGCGGAGCCAATACCCGGACTTATCAATATGCGTGTCGCTCGAGGTAGCGGCAATATAGCTTCAGGTTCTGCAATGAGCCGCTGTCAGGCTGAAGAGTTGCTTCTGGAAGTCATTCGTTATACGCGTGAACTGGCGAAAAATGGCGTCACGCTGTTTGGCGTGGGTGAGCTGGGAATGGCAAACACGACGCCGGCTGCGGCGATAGTCAGCACAATTGCGGGACGCGATCCCGAAGAGGTGGTTGGTATTGGCGCAAACCTGCCGACAGATAAACTGGCAAACAAAGTTGATGTTGTTCGTCGGGCAATTATGTTGAATCAACCGAATCCGCTGGATGGTGTTGATGTACTGGCAAAAGTCGGTGGATTTGATCTGGTCGGAATGGCTGGCGTGATCTCAGGAGCCGCTTCCTGCGGTTTACCCGTGTTGCTGGATGGCTTTCTTTCTTATGCCGCCGCGCTTGCTGCGTGTCAGATGTCGCCTGCAATCAAACCGTATCTTATTCCTTCCCATTTGTCGGCAGAAAAAGGGGCGCGTATTGCGTTGTCGCATTTGGAGCTGGAGCCTTATCTCAATATGGAAATGCGTTTAGGTGAGGGGAGTGGCGCAGCTCTGGCGATGCCCATCATCGAAGCTGCTTGCGCGATATACAACAACATGGGCGAACTTGCTGCCAGTAATATTATTCTACCGGGGAATACAACTTCAGAATTGAACAGTTAAAAACGAAAAGTCTGATAAAAGCTATACTTATCGGATGGCTTTCGCGACTTAGGAAAGGGATATGATGCGTCGTGTAAATATTCTTTGTTCATTTGCTCTGCTTTTTGCCAGCCATAATAGCCTGGCGGTAACTTATCCATTACCCCCAGAGGGGAGTCGTTTAGTGGGGCAGCCACTTACAGTAACGGTTCCCGATCACAATTCCCAGCCGCTGGAAACTTTTGCCGCGCAGTACGGACAAGGGCTGAGCAATATGCTGGAAGCGAATCCGGGGGCTGATGTTTTCTTGCCGAAGTCTGGTTCGCAGCTCACCATTCCGCAGCAACTGATTTTGCCCGCCACTGTGCGAAAAGGGATTGTGGTTAACGTCGCCGAGATGCGTCTGTATTACTACCCACCAGACAGTAATACTGTGGAAGTGTTTCCTATTGGTATTGGTCAGGCTGGACGAGAAACCCCGCGTAATTGGGTGACAGCCGTTGAGCGTAAACAAGAAGCACCAACCTGGACGCCAACCCCTAACACTCGTCGTGAATATGCAAAGCGTGGGGAGAGTCTGCCTGCATTTGTCCCAGCCGGACCCGATAATCCTATGGGGCTGTACGCTATTTATATCGGCAGGTTATATGCCATTCACGGTACTAATGCCAATTTTGGGATTGGCCTACGGGTAAGCCAGGGCTGTATTCGTCTGCGCAATGACGATATCAAATATCTGTTTGATAATGTTCCGGTAGGGACGCGCGTGCAAATTATTGATCAGCCAGTGAAATACACAACGGAGCCGGATGGTTCAAAGTGGCTGGAAGTTCATGAGCCGCTGTCGCGCAATCGTGCAGAATATGAGTCCGACCGAAAAGTGCCATTGCCGGTGACGCCTTCCTTGCGGGCGTTTATCAACGGACAAGAGGTCGATGTGAATCGCGCGAATGCTGCGTTGCAACGTCGATCGGGAATGCCAGTGCAAATTAGCTCTGGTTCAAAGCAGATGTTTTAAAATAGCTGTTGTATAAAAAGCAAAAAGCCTGCTCGAAAGCAGGCTTTTTTGAATTTGGCTCCTCTGACTGGACTCGAACCAGTGACATACGGATTAACAGTCCGCCGTTCTACCGACTGAACTACAGAGGAATCGTGAGAACGGGGCGCATATTAATGGCAGTATCTGGCGATGTCAAAGGGGGAAATGCATTTTTTTGTTCGTTTGCTGCCAATTTCAACAAAACGATGAACTTTCAATCTTTTTAATCATGTTCCATCGTGGTGCATGACATCCTTTCATGGGGCAGGAAATGCTTCTCCTGGCTTAAAGAGCCAATGACGAAACAATCATAATCTCTTATTTGACGGGCGATTAGCTTTCGTATCAACGCCAAAACGAAACTGGCAAGTATCTTGCAATCTGGTTGTTAGTAATGTCGGCACTCGGGCTGACGCTTAAAAAAACCGGAGGCACCATGAACTTTAGACGCCTGAAATACTTCGTCAAAATTGTAGATATTGGTAGCCTGACTCAGGCTGCTGAAGTATTGCATATAGCACAGCCTGCGCTCAGTCAGCAGGTTGCCACGCTGGAAGGTGAGCTAAATCAGCAACTGTTGATTCGCACAAAACGTGGCGTTACGCCGACAGACGCCGGCAAAATTCTCTATACCCATGCGCGGGCAATTTTACGTCAGTGTGAACAGGCCCAACTGGCGGTGCATAATGTAGGTCAGACATTGTCAGGTCAAGTCTCGATTGGCTTTGCGCCTGGAACCGCCGCGTCATCTATCACCATGCCTTTATTACAGGCGGTACGCGCTGAATTTCCAGAGGTCGTTATCTATCTCCATGAAAATAGCGGTGCTGTGCTTAACGAAAAACTTATAAACAACCAGCTTGATATGGCGGTGATTTATGAGCATTCCCCTGTGTCTGGCGTATCCAGTCAGGCTTTGTTAAAAGAAGATCTGTTTCTTGTCGGAACTCAGGATTGCCCAGGGCAAAGCGTTGATGTTAATGCGATAGCGCAAATGAACCTCTTCCTTCCCAGCGATTACAGTGTAGTAAGACTTCGTGTTGATGAAGCTTTTTCCCTACGCCGGCTTACAGCGAAAGTCATCGGTGAAATTGAGTCTATCGCCACGCTTACCGCTGCAATTGCGAGTGGTATGGGCGTTGCAGTATTACCTGAATCGGCCGCACGTTCGTTATGTGCCGCAGTTAACGGTTGGATGTCACGTATTACCACACCTTCAATGAGTCTCTCGTTGTCATTAAACTTACCCGCCAGATCAGGTTTATCGCCACAGGCGCAGGCAGTGAAAGAGCTGTTATTGTCAGTGATTAGTTCTCCAGCCATGGAAAAAAGACAATGGCAATTGGTGAGCTAAACGTTATACCTGGATGGAATAAGATGCGGGTTTTTATTATTTGTTATGCCGGGCATTAGACTCTAACAATAATGGATGTCTTATATGCCCGGAGTTTACCGTGAATTTCCAACAACTAAAGATAGTCCGCGAAGCTGCCCGTCAGGATTACAATCTGACAGAGGTCGCGAATATGCTCTTTACCTCACAGTCAGGTGTCAGCCGTCATATTCGAGAGCTGGAGGATGAACTTGGTATCGAAATATTCGTTCGTCGTGGCAAGCGGCTGCTTGGTATGACTGAACCGGGTAAAGCATTACTGGTCATTGCAGAACGTATTCTGAATGAAGCCAGTAATGTTCGTCGGCTTGCAGACCTGTTTACCAACGACACATCTGGCGTACTCACTATTGCAACGACGCACACTCAGGCTCGTTACAGCTTGCCTGGGGTCATTAAAGCCTTCCGCGAACTATTCCCCGAAGTGCGACTCGAGCTTATCCAGGGGACGCCGCAGGAAATTGCTAGCCTGCTACAAAACGGCGGAGCTGATATTGGTATAGCCAGTGAGCGTTTGAGCAATGATCCCCAACTCGTCGCTTTCCCCTGGTTTCGTTGGCATCATAGTTTGCTCGTTCCTGTCGATCATCCTTTAACACAAATTACGCCATTGACGCTGGAATCAATAGCGAAGTGGCCGTTGATCACTTACCGACAGGGAATTACAGGCCGCTCGCGTATTGATGATGCATTTGTCCGCAAAGGTTTACTGGCAGATATTGTATTGAGTGCTCAGGATTCTGATGTCATCAAAACCTATGTCGCCCTCGGTTTGGGGATAGGATTAGTTGCCGAACAATCCAGCGGTGAGCAAGAGGAAGAGAATTTAATTCGTCTGGATACTCGCCATCTTTTCGATGCCAGTACCGTCTGGTTGGGTCTGAAGCGAGGACAACTGCAGCGTAACTACGTCTGGCGCTTTCTGGAACTGTGCAATGCTGGATTGTCGGTTGAGGATATTAAGCGGCAGGTGATGGAAAATAGTGAAGAGGAAATTGATTATCAGATATAGCAAAAAGCCCGCTATCAAAGCGGGCTTTTCAGAATCTGGCTCCTCTGACTGGACTCGAACCAGTGACATACGGATTAACAGTCCGCCGTTCTACCGACTGAACTACAGAGGAATCGCTGTTGAGGCACATCTTAACGGCGAAAAATCTTTTGTCAAACCCGTTTTTTAAATTCCTCAACCGTTTGCCGTTTCTATCAACAGTTTGTTGCATTTGCAGACAATTTGTCGGCGAAAATCTTTGCAGCTTTTCTGATTCTCCCTCATTATTTGAAATGTGGTTTCACTTTCTGCAATTAAGGTCGGCTTTGAATATCCCCTCAGCTTTACGCCAGGTTGTTCGCCACACTCGCTGGCACTCAAAACGTAAGAGTTACAAAGTGTTGTTCTGGCGCGAAATAACTCCGCTTGCTGTTCCTATCTTTATGGAGAATGCCTGTGTCCTGTTGATGGGCGTGCTGAGCACTTTTCTGGTCAGTTGGCTGGGAAAAGATGCGATGGCGGGCGTTGGGTTGGCGGACAGCTTCAATATGGTCATTATGGCCTTTTTCGCTGCTATCGATCTTGGTACTACTGTCGTTGTGGCATTTAGTCTCGGTAAACGTGATCGACGGCGAGCCAGAGTAGCAACACGGCAATCACTGGTGATCATGACGTTATTTGCCGTGCTGTTGGCAATTCTCATTCATCATTTTGGTGAGCAAATTATCGATTTTGTTGCAGGTGATGCCACGACAGAGGTTAAAGCACTGGCGTTGACTTATCTGGAACTGACGGTGCTCAGTTATCCAGCCGCTGCCATCACCTTGATTGGCAGTGGGGCACTTCGTGGTGCCGGGAATACGAAAATACCGTTACTTATAAACGGTAGCATGAATATTTTTAATATTATTATTAGCGGTATATTGATTTACGGGCTTTTCTCCTGGCAGGGGTTGGGGTTTGTTGGGGCTGGGCTGGGATTAACTATTTCCCGTTATATTGGCGCAATTGCAATTTTGTGGGTACTGGCGATTGGCTTTAATCCTGCGCTACGAATCTCGTTAAAGAGCTATTTTAAGCCATTGAATTTCAGCATTATCTGGGAAGTTATGGGAATTGGTATTCCAGCGAGTGTTGAATCAGTATTATTTACCAGTGGCCGGTTATTAACACAAATGTTTGTTGCCGGTATGGGAACCAGCGTTATTGCCGGGAATTTTATCGCTTTTTCGATTGCGGCTCTTATCAATTTACCTGGGAGTGCGCTCGGTTCTGCTTCTACGATAATTACTGGTCGAAGGCTGGGAGTAGGGCAGATAGCGCAAGCAGAAATACAGTTGAGGCATGTTTTCTGGTTGTCCACCCTTGGGTTAACAGCGATAGCCTGGTTAACGGCTCCTTTTGCGGGGGTTATGGCGTCGTTTTATACCCAGGATCCCCAGGTTAAACACGTGGTTGTGATTCTTATTTGGCTAAACGCGTTGTTTATGCCTATTTGGTCCGCCTCATGGGTATTACCTGCGGGTTTTAAAGGTGCTCGTGATGCCCGCTATGCCATGTGGGTTTCTATGTTGAGCATGTGGGGATGCCGAGTGGTAGTAGGTTATGCGCTGGGAATTATGCTTGGCTGGGGCGTGGTTGGCGTTTGGATGGGGATGTTTGCCGATTGGGCCGTGCGTGCTGTGTTGTTTTACTGGCGGATGGTGACCGGGCGCTGGCTATGGAAATATCCTCGCACTGAACATGAAAAGTGTGAAAAAAAGCCAGCCGTGTCGGAATAAACGACAAAACGCAGAATATTTCAGCAAACGATTTCAAAATTAAAAAACAGGCTTTGACAATGCGGATAGGCATCGTTAATATTCGCCCCGTTCTCACGATTCCTCTGTAGTTCAGTCGGTAGAACGGCGGACTGTTAATCCGTATGTCACTGGTTCGAGTCCAGTCAGAGGAGCCAAATTTTGAAAAGCCCGCTTTGATAGCGGGCTTTTTGCTTTTAAAATCCTTCACATCTTTTCCTGACGCAAAGGATCTGAACTCATTATCGGAACGGCGGCTCATTAAAGGTTCGTAGTTTACGGGAATGCAGTCGATCGCCTTCAGCGCGCAGTAAATCAATTGCCCGGATGCCAATCTGCAAGTGTTCGGAAATTGCACCTTCATAAAAACGGTTAGCCTGGCCGGGAAGTTTAATCTCACCATGCAATGGTTTATCTGAAACACACAGTAGCGTCCCGTATGGCACGCGGAAACGGTATCCTTGTGCTGCAATGGTTGCACTTTCCATGTCAATCGCTACGGCCCGACTTAAGTTAAAACGAAGCGCAGAAGCCGAGTAACGCAATTCCCAGTTCCTGTCATCAGTAGTTACTACAGTGCCAGTACGTAGCCGCTGTTTAACTTCCTCACCCGGCCTGCCACTGACCAATTTGGTGGCGTCATAAAGCGCGCGTTGCACTTCAGCAATGCTGGGAATAGGGATATCGGGCGGCAAAACTGCATCAAGAACGTGGTCATCACGTAAATAAGCATGTGCAAGTACATAATCACCAATGGACTGGCTTTCACGTAATCCACCGCAGTGACCAATCATCAGCCAGACATCCGGGCGTAGCACCGCCAGATGATCGCAGATGGTTTTAGCATTTGACGGACCCACGCCAATATTCACCAGAGTAATACCCTGACCATCGGCAGTGATTAAATGCCATGCTGGCATCTGGTGTTTTTTCCATGCGAGGTCAGAAATCGCCTCTTCAGGGGCTTCTGTTTCGGCGGTGATCCATATCCCTCCAGCACAGGAAAGAGCAATGTAGGGACTATCAGGATCGAGGATCTGGCTGCACCCCCAACGAACGAATTCATCCACATAACGTGTGTAGTTGGTAAACAAAACGAATGGCTGAAAATGTTCGACGGGCGTGCCGGTATAATGGCGTAACCGCGCGAGGGAAAAATCTACCCGGCGCGCATCAAAATGCGATAGCGGAGAAAATTCCGTTGGATGATAAATGCCGTCTGCAGTTTCATCGCCAATTTGCGCCAGTTCTGTTGTCGGGAAGTAACGTGTTAACCCGGCGCTCATCGATCGATCAAGTGTCAGTTCAGAGCCATCAATGACATAGGGATAGGGGATTTCATGCTGCGAGGGTTGCACGGAGATGTGCGCACCATAATCTTGATACAGCAACGTTAGTTGTTCATTGAGATACGAACGAAAGAGAGCAGGGCGGGTAATAGTGGTGGTATAGCTGCCAGCGTGAGTAAAACGTCCAAATGCGCGTGTTTTGGGAGGGTTTGTGGCGCAGCCGTCCCAGGTCACGGTCAGTGATGGATAGACAAAAAGACCTTGCTTGCGGGCGTTTTCATCAGGCAATTCACCACTTTTAATATATTTTCCAATGGCATTGCGTAAAGCGACTACAGATTGCTCATACAGCGCGTCAAGTTTATCCAGTGCCTGAGCTGGGGTCAGACCGGAGCCCTTATTATTCATGTGTGTCTCCTGTTCCATACAATTACCGCACTATCCGATAGTATGTCACAGGAATGTGAAACAAAAGTGTAAGGCGAAGATCGAATGATCTTCGCCAGACCATCAGATGCGTTGATTGTCTTTCATCAACAAAGCGGTCATTGCGGAAATCAGGCATCCAGCCAGCAAATAAATTGCGACGCTATGCCAGTCCCCGGAAAAATAAGTAATGAGGGCGGCGGCAATAAAAGGGGTAAACCCACCACCAACCACACTGGCAACTTGATATCCGACCCCAGCGCCGCTGTAGCGATAACTGGCACCAAACATTTCTGTGAACATCGGTTGTTGCACACAAACCACCATGTCATGCGCAATATTCGCCAGCATAATGGAGAAGAAGACTATCCAGAAAATGGATTGAGCCTCGAGCGCCATGAAGAAAGGAAACGCGCTTAAGGTTCCGATAACTGCGCCAGTGATATAAACCCTGCGGCGACCAAAACGATCGGCAAGCCAGGCAAAACAGGGAATTGTCAGGCAGCTTAACCCTCCCACAAGCAAACCAATATTCAGGAATAATTCGCGTGGCAGCCCCATATTCTGGGTTGAGTAGTTAAGCGCAAAGGCGGTAACGATATACATCGTCAGCAACTCGCACAGTCGCAGCGCAATAATCTTCAGAAAAGCCCCTGGATGTCGTAACAGTGCCTGGATAACAGGGATGCGCTTTTTCACTGCCGCTTGATTGTGTTGCTGTTGCTCAAATTCAGCGGATTCCTCCATGCCATTACGCACCCACAATGCCCCCAGCACCAGTACGGTGCTAAACAGGAAAGGAATGCGCCAGCCCCAGCTCAAAAACTGCTCGTCAGTCGTCATCATACTAATCAGAGAAACCAGTCCAGTTGAAAGCAGTAACCCTACACCGTAGCCAACTTGTACACCGCTACTGTAAAAGGCTTTTTTATTTTTCGGCGCGCTTTCAACGGACAGCAATGCTGCGCCTCCCCATTCGCCGCCGACGGCAAATCCCTGAATAGCACGCAGCGTCACCAGTAAAATCGGTGCCCACCAGCCAATAGTCGAGAATGAAGGAAGAATACCAATCAATGCTGTTGCGATCCCCATCATCCAGACAGTCAGCATCAACATGCGTTTACGCCCCAGGCGGTCGCCAAAATGACCGAAAATGACACCTCCAAGCGGACGGAAAAGGAATCCGACACCAAAAGTGGCAAACGCTGCGAGAGTTCCCATTGCCGGACTCACTTGCGGGAAAAACTCTCGATTAAATACCAGTGCGGCAGTAATGCCATAGAGTAAAAAATCGTACCAGTCGACGACGGCACCGGCAAAACTGCCTAGCGCAGCTCGTCGGGCGCGACTTAACGAAAGCGTTCCTTCATCGGGACGCGTGGAGATGAGCGTGGAGTCCATAGTGTTCCTGTCTGTACTGTCTTTTTATAATTAGTATGGAAAAAGGTAACTCACATTGCCGTCGATCTATAAACGAACCTTATGAGACTACCGCGACAGAGAGCATCTGCAAATATTTTTATACCCGAAAATGAGCATGGAGGACGGATAGGGGCTACTGTAATGTGCTGGAAACGAAGAAAATTGTGGATTCAGGTGCGTATTAGAAATCAAAAGACAGAAAAATGTGATCGCTAAGGTAGCACTGGCTACTTGCTGGCGTTATTTTCGCAGATGAATTTTTCGAATTTTCTCAATGAGATTTGTGTCACTGACACGGGATGGGCTAATTGTTTGAATGATTGGCGGAGAGAGGGGGATTTGAACCCCCGGTAGAGTTGCCCCTACTCCGGTTTTCGAGACCGGTCCGTTCAGCCGCTCCGGCATCTCTCCGTTCAGATTGTTGCAATGATGCCAGGAAATTTGGCATT
This sequence comes from Escherichia sp. MOD1-EC5433, assembly GCF_002966005.1. Taxonomy (NCBI): domain Bacteria; kingdom Pseudomonadati; phylum Pseudomonadota; class Gammaproteobacteria; order Enterobacterales; family Enterobacteriaceae; genus Escherichia; species Escherichia sp. MOD1-EC5433. Next base: position 55,007 of record NZ_PTRL01000005.1, read on the forward strand.
TTAACAGTCCCTGTCCGTGCAATTTTGTTCAAGTGACGAGTTTGCGAGCAAAACGATGATTAAGTGGCCCTGGAAAGTACAAGAAACCGTTCATGATGATGCAATTCCGTGGAAGGAAGCTTTGTCGATACCTCTTTTGACAAGTTTGACTGAGCAGGAGCAAAACAAATTAGTCACTCTTGCTGGACGTTTTTTGCAACAAAAACGGTTGGTTCCTTTACAAGGGGTTGAACTTGACGCTTTGAAAAGCGGTCGTATCGCCTTGCTGTTTTGTTTACCTGTTATGGAGCTGGGGCTGGAATGGCTGGATGGTTTCCATGAAGTGTTAATTTACCCAGCGCCATTTGTGGTAGATGATGAATGGGAAGACGATATAGGACTGGTACATAATCAACGCATCGTTCAGTCAGGTCAAAGCTGGCAGCAAGGCCCCATCGTACTGAATTGGCTCGATATACAGGATTCTTTCGATGCCTCTGGGTTTAATCTGATTATCCACGAAGTTGCACATAAACTGGACACCCGGAACGGCGATCGCGCCAGTGGTGTCCCCTTTATTCCTTTACGTGAAGTCGCGGGCTGGGAACACGATCTTCACGCGGCGATGAATAACATTCAGGACGAAATTGAATTAGTGGGCGAAAATGCCTCCAGCATTGATGCTTATGCCGCCAGTGACCCTGCAGAATGTTTTGCCGTGCTTTCCGAATACTTTTTTAGCGCCCCGGAGCTTTTTGCTCCTCGCTTCCCCTCGCTGTGGCAACGTTTCTGCCAATTTTATCAGCAGGAACCGCTGCAAAGACTGCGAAATGCGAATGAACGAGGCACATATTCAGCACCAGATGCTCATTAAATATCAATTTTGTTGCTTAATTAACCGATTGAAATAACGTGTGAATTTTAGTGTTGACACTCGCAGTGCCACTCAGTAATATTCGCCTCGTTCTCACGATTCCTCTGTAGTTCAGTCGGTAGAACGGCGGACTGTTAATCCGTATGTCACTGGTTCGAGTCCAGTCAGAGGAGCCAAATTTTGAAAAGCCTGCTTTCGAGCAGGCTTTTTGCTTTTCAATGTTAGCCATAACCGGGCTCGTATCTAACCTCCCTTAAATCTGATAACTACATCAGGGCTGAATTTTTGCGATAATTCTTTTTATCGTATTTCTGAACTCATTCAGATTGATGTGATCAATATTTTTCCCTACCACAATCGTCTCTGAAATATCTGCCATAGCAGGCCAGCGTGTTTTATAATCGGCATATACTGCGATGACAGGAATATTATAAGCACTTGTCATATGTAAAATAGAAGTATCAGGTGTTATTGCGAGAAAAGCATCTTTTATGACAGCGGCAGAACGTGGTATTGAAGGTGACAATGATAAATGATAGACATTGTCAAAACACTGCGTTAGTTCTATTGCTTTTTCAGTACCATTCGGGCCATGAACAATGACAATTGGCATATTTATTTCATTTTTAATTATAGCTATTAGTTTTTGAGCTATTGAGCCTGAAAAAGTTCTCTCCTGAATACTACCATCAAGATTAAGAGCAATATATGCACCCAATGAGGTAAGCTCATAACGTACCTCGTTTATTACCTCTTTGTTGATCGGCAGTTCAAATAAGGGACGGACAGGCGGAAAACCAGCTTCTCGCATCATGAATGCCCATGTCATTGGTACTGGCGCCCGAAGAGACTGGTCCATTTTCGACGCCGATTTACATAAGGAGGAATAACATTTCATTGTTAAACCCACAACTTGTAAATTGGTTTTGGCTTTTAAATGACTTATGAACAACATTGTCTTCAGGTTTTTCTTGCGCATAGCTTCAATGCAGAGATCCGGTGTACCGTATTGCTCTCTTATACTTTGCGCCAGAATTTTTATTTCGCTAAAGCTGGCATGATCCTGCATTGTCATACTGACTAATGTTAATTTAGTCTCCTTAAGACAAAGCGAATCAAAAACGGCTTTATTAATTGTAGATGTGACAATTAATAAATGTTTTATTTTATGTGATTCCAGCGATCTAATTATGGGGTAAATAGCCATTGCATCACCAATTTGGTCGGGGATGTGAATGACCACAAATTCAGTATTTGCAATATTGATATTTTTACATGAATAATCATAATAACTGAATGCAATGCGTCTAAAAATTGACACTAACGACATTTCCAACCTCGCTTCCCTACTGGTTAAAACGTGATGGAGTTTATCAGAGATAGTCGTTTTCTAAAATCGCTAAATAGCGAGATAATACATAATTTATTTCTATTATTAATTTTTAATTATTCAATTAAATTATGTTTGTATCGCAAAAATACTTGTATTGCATAGCTTCAATGTACATTTCAATCTGAAGTCGATGCTAAGTGAAGGTAAGAGAAGAGATAAAACGTCAGCAATCAGAGTGATTATCTAAGTGGGGGAAATACCCCCACTTTTTTACTATACCGTAAGTGATGTCCGATTAACCCTGGTACGCAGCCAACATTTCCTGTGCTGCGAGTTTACCCAGTGCATTTGCCGCAAAAGGACTGTCTCCGGTGAGAAGTTTACGATCCTTATGTACCCGGCCAGTAATATCATCATTGATGATATTCATTCCCATTTTTTTCAGTTCTTCACCAAAGTACCAGGTCAGATGACCAGGCATATAGCCAATATCTGGCGTTTGTTTATCTGCGGCGTCAGGGAACGCACAAATGGAATAACCGTTTAGTGGGTTATCGCCATGGCGAAGCGCCAGAAACGCAGCCGGACCATGGCAGAGGGAGATAACAAAACGGTCATTTTCAACTGCCCATTTTAAAGCGCTTGCAACTTCTTTGCTTTCCGGTAAGCCAATGAGAGCGCCATGACCGCCGGGAACAAAAATTGCTGCGTACTCGCTGTCTGCGTTCAAGCTGGCGACAACATCTGCTAATTTCTTCGGATTGCGGAACAAAGATTTATGTTGCTCAAAGAATGGCATCACTTTTTCATCTTTGTGCGGCATAGCCCAGTATTCAAACTTCGTCATCAGGCCGGAAATGGTCGCAACTTCAAACTCGAAACCTGCTGCATACAGGTGATACAGCGGCAGCAACGTTTCAATCGGATGGTTGCCCGTTGAGAACAGTTTACCGTTATCGGTCGGCAAATAGCGTTCGTCAGCGGCGATCACCAGAATTTTGTGCTTGCCGCTATACGGTTTTGGATAGTCCACACCATCAAGGTCAGATACCGGACTGGTATATTGGCTAAGCGAAAATTCTGAAGGGAAGAACGCATTATCTTCAGCAATATCGATCTGCGGATTCTTACTTGTTTGAACAGTCATAGTGTATTCCTTATTGTTACTTAGGTAGGTTAGTCACTATATTCGCGACTGAGCTGGGTGCTATATTTAACCAGGAGCGTAAAATGAGTCAATATACCGAAAGCGGTAGGGGAGGATGTTAAATACGGTTGGGTAAACACACAGCTATTATCGAATAGTGATCTCACCGATTCCACCTTATTTGCAATAAAAAACTCAAAGTGTAGCAATGTATTTTAGTTCATTTTTCAGAAAAGATGAGATTGCATACCCTCATCATAGTGGGGGATTGCAAGATTCGTCGATAAGATTTTTAGCAAAAAAATAATGATGAAACTGCCCTGTAAGGCCGTTAGTCGCGAAAAAATGATGATCCAGATTAAGGTTTAACTGATGACAGATATGATTAATTACATGTCATCAGATGTGATAATTACAGGAGCTGCCTGGAGCTGCTCTGCCAGGAGTGGCTAAGGCGCAGCTGATTTAATGTGCCCAATGATGCTGTATTTATGGCGTAAGTATAAAATTTAACAGATAAATTAATAATAATGTAAATTCTTTTTATATTCAGATGTTTTCAGGGATTTTCTATGTACCGAAATATTGTTATTCCGGTGAATGTCTTTTCCCGGGATGATAGAGAGCAAGCGTTTTGTCATGCGCAATTTTTCGCCAATGTTTCATCAGGGCATGTTCATTTGCTTGGCTTTATACCGGAGTATGTAAGGATACTGGAGCGGGGATATGTTTCTGACATGCATCGTCTGGAATATGTGCTACGTGACCAGGCTTTGCGCCGTTTAGCTACACTGGCAGAACAGTTGGTTTTGCCTGAAGGGTTTATCCATACCTATGTTTATTTTGGTACTCTTCCGGAAGGAGTGAAAGAGCTGGCTGAACAGCAACTGGAAGATGTTATTGTGCTGGGAGCTACTCAGGAATTGGGTTTTGTCGATATGCTACGGCAGTTTAGCGTGCCGCTGTTGCTGATTTGATGACGATAAAAAAGCCTGAGTTCGATGAGTGACGAACTCAGGCGGGTATTAGGTTTTACAGTAACACGCCGAGGCGCGTTGGCTGATTAGAACTGGTAAACGATACCAACTGCAAACTGGTCATCAGTTGCTGCGCCAGTAATTGCCGCGTCATCTTTATCCAGCATATTGAATTTGTACGCTGTATAAACGTTCATATTCTTATTAAAGAAGTACCAGGTGCCTACTTCGATGTAGTTCACGCGGTCGGCGTCAACATATCTATGGCCTGGGACGCCTTTGATATCCTTACCTTTGGAGTAAACATAACCCAAGGAAGGACGCAGACCAAAGTCGAACTGATACTGAACAACGGCTTCAAAGTTCTGAGTTTCGTTGATCAGTTGATCATGCATTATCGAGTTGCCGTCGTTGTCGAAGCCACCTGTATTAACTGATGTCGGTGTCATATTACGAGTTTCACCATACATCACAGCAGCGTAGACATTGTTAGCATCATATTTTGCTGCCAGAGACCATAATTCTGCATTAGAACCGTTTCCATCAGCAACTTGCTCATTAGTACGGTCAGATTTGCTATATGCACCTACAAAACCAAAACCTTCGATGTTGTAGTCTACAGACAACGCATAGCCATCACCGTTTTGTTTTGTAACGCTACGGTTGCTGTTCTTCCCTTGATACTGAACTGCAAAATTCAGACCATCGACCAGACCAAAGAAATCGGAGTTACGATAGGTTGCAACACCGTTGGTACGACCGTTCATAAAGTTATCAGCGGAAGCCCAGGAATCACCACCCCATTCAACTAACATATCGGTATAAGCTGCAGCGTCGTAGGCGACACCGTAGTTACGACCATAGTCGAAAGATCCGAGTTCGTTATATTTCAAACCAGCGAAGGTTAAACGGGTTTTTTCCTGGTTAGAACCTTCAGGTTTGCTGGCGTCGAGGTTGTATTCAAACTGACCAAAACCAGTCAGTTCGCTGGTGATTTGAGTTTCACCTTTAACACCGAAACGAGCATAGGAAGTATCTTCGTTTTCGCTGTTATTATCATCAGTGTTCGACCAGATGCGCTCGCCGACCATCTTGCCGTAGAAATCAACTTTATTGCCATTTTTATTATAAATTTCAGCCGCATTTGCTGCGCCAGCAACTAATAACGCCGGGACCAGCATTGCCAGAACTTTTCTTTTCATTATGTATTCCCTTGTGATTATAATCTTCATGAATATAACAATAAGTGCCGTTATCCAAAAAAAAGCACATTTGGATACTATTCTATGAAGTTCATTTTATTTTAAAGATTACATGTAACAAATGTATTTAAAAGATTTCAAAATGTTTCTAATCTATTTAATATAATTCAAGATTATGAATTGTAAATACAAACATTCATAGGGTTTATGGGTTTATATCAAATAGTTATTGGTTTTTTATAAGAATGGATTGAGTCAATGATTGTTTCGCTAAAACTCGAGTGTGATCTTGCGCACATTATAAAATGGCATAAAAAAAAGCCGGCTTCATGCCGGCTCAAAAATATAAACAAGACGATAAAAGGCTAATAACGGAGTTATCATGACACAGAAAACAAAAAAGGTATAATTGTATTCCTCGCTAATATATTGAATTAGTGAATTAATAAAACCACGATCAAAGTTAAATAAAATTTTTTATGACTGTTTTTCCAGTAATTATTGCCATTGAACAAAAATCATCTATTTGTTCAAAAAATGAGTGAGTCTTGACTGGCTCATCTAATGTGGAAAAATGTGACCTTTATCACATAACAACATGAAGTCTGAATTTTCCGGTTTAACTTAATATGGAGCATGGTTCGACAACAATGGAAGAAAGACTCTCTCGCAGCCCTGGCGGCAAACTGGCTTTATGGGCTTTCTATACATGGTGTGGCTATTTTGTCTGGGCGATGGCGCGTTACATCTGGGTAATGAGTCGGATCCCCGATGCCCCCGTGTCAGGATTTGAAAGTGATTTAGGTTCAACTGCGGGAAAGTGGTTAGGTGCGTTAGTGGGATTTTTATTTATGGCCATGGTAGGGGCATTGTTAGGTGGTATTGCCTGGTACACCCGACCACGGCCTGCGCGAAGCAGACGCTATGAGTAAAAACTGCTAAGGTTGCGACCCTTTGGCAGCGGAGCGCGTATGAACTTACAACACTGGCAGGCACAATTTGAACGTTGGTTGAAAAACCATCACACACACCAGGACGCGGCTCATGACCTGTGTCATTTTCGTCGCGTCTGGGCGACAGCGCAGAAACTGGCGGCAGATGAAGACGTCGATATGCTGGTCATTTTAACCGCCTGTTATTTTCATGATGTCGTGACTCTGGCGAAAAATCATCCGCAACGGCAGCGTTCCTCATTATTGGCAGCAGAAGAGACGCGTCGCATTTTAAGTGCGGAATTTGCTGATTTTCCGCCAGAGAAAATAGACGCCATTTGCCATGCCATCGCGGCACACAGTTTCAGCGCGCAAATTACGCCTTTAACGGTGGAAGCCAAAATCGTGCAGGATGCAGACCGGCTGGAAGCATTAGGTGCGATAGGTCTGGCGCGCGTGTTTGCAGTTTCAGGCTCATTGGGGGTGGCGCTGTTTGACGGTGAAGATCCGTTCGCGCAACGTCGCCCGCTCGATGATAAACGCTACGCGCTGGATCATTTCCAGACGAAGTTGCTGAAACTACCACAAACTATGCAAACGGCAAAAGGTAAACTGCTGGCACAACATAATGCCCGTTTTCTGGTGGAGTTTATGGCTAAGCTCAGTGCCGAACTGGCGGGCGAGAATGAAGGTGTGGATCATGCGGTGATTGATGCATTTTCGCCGGCTGACTGACCGCGTAGCCCTAAACAGAAGTAATTATGTTAACCTGTCGACCATCTCAGATGGCCGGTTAAATCTATGCAGGAAAATATATCAGTAACCGATTCATACAGCACCGGGAATGCCGCACAGGCAATGCTGGAGAAACTGCTGCAAATTTATGATGTAAAAACGCTGGTAGCGCAACTTAATGGCGTGGGAGAAAACCACTGGAGTCCGGCGATTTTAAAACGTGCGCTGGCTAACGACTCGGTGTGGCATCGTTTGAGTGAAAAAGAGTTCGCCCATTTGCAAACGTTGTTACCCAAACCGCCAGCACATCATCCGCATTATGCGTTTCGCTTTATCGATCTCTTTGCCGGTATTGGTGGCATCCGTCGCGGTTTTGAATCGATAGGCGGTCAGTGCGTGTTTACCAGCGAGTGGAATAAACATGCGGTGCGCACCTACAAAGCTAACCATTATTGCGACTCGGCGACGCATCACTTTAATGAAGATATCCGCGACATCACTCTGAGCCATAAAGAGGGCGTGAGCGATAAAGCGGCGGCAGAACATATTCGTCAGCACATTCCTGAACATGATGTTTTATTGGCCGGTTTTCCTTGCCAGCCGTTTTCACTGGCTGGCGTATCGAAAAAGAACTCACTTGGTCGTGCGCACGGTTTTGCTTGCGATACCCAGGGTACGCTGTTCTTTGATGTAGTGCGTATCATCAATGCCCGTCGTCCGGCGATATTTGTGCTTGAAAACGTCAAAAACCTGAAAAGCCACGACCAGGGCAAAACATTCCGTATCATCATGCAGACGCTGGATGAACTGGGCTATGACGTAGCCGATGCCGAAGATAATGGCCCGGACGATCCGAAAATCATCGACGGCAAACATTTTCTGCCGCAGCACCGTGAACGCATCGTGCTGGTGGGCTTTCGTCGCGATCTGAATTTGAAAGCAGATTTCACCTTGCGGGATATCAGTGGCTGCTATCCGGCACAACGTATTACGCTGGCGCAGTTACTGGACCCGGTTGTTGAAGCGAAATATATCCTGACGCCGGTACTGTGGAAGTACCTCTATCGTTATGCGAAAAAGCATCAGGCGCGCGGAAACGGCTTCGGTTACGGAATGGTTTATCCGAACAACCCACAGAGTGTTACGCGTACGCTTTCTGCCCGTTATTACAAAGATGGTGCGGAAATTTTAATCGATCGCGGCTGGGATATGGCGACAGGTGAGAAAGACTTTGACGATCCGCAGAATCAGCAACATCGTCCACGTCGGTTAACGCCTCGAGAATGCGCACGTTTGATGGGCTTTGAAGCACCCCATGAAGCAAAATTTCGCATTCCGGTTTCTGACACTCAGGCCTATCGCCAGTTCGGCAACTCGGTGGTAGTTCCGGTATTTGCTGCAGTGGCAAAATTGCTTGAGCCAAAAATCAAACAGGCGGTGGCGTTGCGTCAGCAAGAGGCACAACATGACCGACGTTCACGATAAGGCCACGCGTAGCAAAAATATGCGCGCGATTGCCACGCGCGATACGGCAATCGAGAAACGTCTCGCCAGCTTATTAACCGAGCAGGGGCTGGCGTTTCGTGTTCAGGATGCCAGTCTGCCAGGACGCCCGGATTTTGTCCTCGATGAGTATCGCTGTGTGATATTTACGCATGGCTGTTTCTGGCATCATCATCACTGCTATCTGTTTAAAGTGCCTGCTACACGCACTGAGTTCTGGCTGGAGAAGATTGGCAAGAATGTAACGCGTGACAAGCGGGACATTAGCCGCTTACAGGAATCGGGTTGGCGTGTATTGATTATCTGGGAGTGTGCGTTACGCGGACGGGAGAAGTTGACGGATGCGGCGCTTGCCGAGCGTCTGGAAGAGTGGATCTGCGGCGAGGGCGCCAGCGCGCAGATCGACACTCTGGGGATTCATCTACTCGCGTGATGCGTCCTGAATGACTGGCGCGACAACGGGTTTTGCAGGGAAGAGATATTTTCCCAACGTGACCAGCACCACAGCGAAGACAATTACGCCCAGCGCCAGCCATTCAATCCGCGATAGCGTTTCGCCACCCAGCCCTGTACCCAGCAATACCGCTACAACCGGATTAACGTATGCGTAGCTGGTAGCCAGAGCCGGGCTGACATTGCGGATTAAATACATATAAGCATTGATGGCGATGATCGAGCCGAACAGCGCCAGATATCCGACCGCAAGGAAGCCCGAAAGAGAAGGGAGCGCCGTCAGTTTTTCACCTGCAATCATCGACGCGATCATTAACACCACGCCTGCCGCCAGCATCTCAATGGCGCCCGCCATCATGCCTACTGGTAGGGTAATGCGCGAGCCATAAACCGAACCAAACGCCCAACTCACAGAACCGATCAAAATCAGAATCGCGCCCCACGGATTGCCGCTTAAATTACCGCCGCTATTGAGCATGATGATTCCGGCAAGCCCAATGGCGATACCCACCCATTCCAGCTTGCGCGTTTTAATGCCAAACAGGCGGCTGAAACAGAGAGTAAAGAGAGGTACTGTTGCCACCACTACGGCGGCAATGCCGGAGGGAACATTTTGATGCTCAGCCACCGTTACCATACCGTTACCGACAGCAAGCAGTAATAAACCAATCAACGCGGCATTAAGCAGAGGACGCAGTGGCGGCAGTTTGTGCCCACGCAGCAGTAAAAAGGCCATTAATAAAATACCGGCAGCCAGAAACCGCACGCCCGCCATCATTAACGGTGGCCAGCTTTCAACCCCAATCCGAATGACAAAATAGGTTGAGCCCCAAATGATATACAACGCAAACAGCGCGCCAAAAAGCGGTAACAACTGGCGGAAACGCATAATCCCTCACGATGGAAATAAAAAGCCGGTTCATAGTAAACGTGAAAATCATTTCGCTGGCGAGAGATATAATTGCGTTTGATTGTTAAAAAAATGTTGACCTGTGAAGCAAGTATCAGCCGGGCTGATTTTGCTTCATACTTAGCGCGTCAACGATAAAAATGAGAGGGAATGCTTTTGGCCGGGAGTAGTTTACTGACATTGCTCGATGATATCGCCACTTTGCTGGACGATATCTCCGTGATGGGCAAGCTGGCGGCGAAGAAAACCGCCGGTGTATTAGGGGATGACTTGTCGCTCAATGCGCAGCAAGTTTCAGGTGTGCGTGCCAATCGGGAGTTGCCCGTGGTCTGGGGCGTGGCGAAGGGATCGCTTATCAACAAAGTGATTCTGGTGCCGCTGGCGCTGATCATCAGTGCTTTTATCCCATGGGCGATTACGCCACTGTTGATGATTGGCGGCGCATTTCTCTGCTTTGAAGGGGTAGAGAAGGTGCTGCATATGCTGGAGGCGCGTAAGCACAAAGATGATCCGGCGCAGAGTCAGCAGCGTCTGGAGGCGCTGGCGGCGCAAGATCCGCTGAAGTTTGAAAAGGACAAAATAAAAGGGGCGATTCGTACCGATTTTATTTTGTCTGCGGAAATCGTCGCCATCACGCTGGGGATTGTGGCGGAAGCGCCGCTGCTTAATCAGGTGCTGGTACTTTCAGGGATCGCACTGGTGGTTACCGTGGGGGTTTATGGTCTGGTGGGTATCATCGTTAAGATTGATGATCTGGGCTACTGGCTGGCGGAAAAATCCAGTACGGTTATGCAAGCATTGGGTAAGGGGCTATTGATTATCGCCCCCTGGCTGATGAAAGCGTTATCGATCGTCGGCACACTGGCGATGTTCCTGGTTGGTGGCGGCATTGTGATACATGGCATCGCGCCGCTGCATCATGCGATTGAACATTTCGCCGGGCAGCAGAGTGCACTGGTCGCAATGATATTACCGACTGTTTTAAATCTGATTCTTGGTTTTATCATCGGTGGTATCGTCGTGTTGGGAGTGAAAACGATAGCAAAATTGCGCGGTCAGGCACATTAATATTCTCATTGGCTATTATGCAAAATTCGCCATTCTCGACTAAGGTGAACAAGTTTCACTCGAAAAAAGGAGGCGAGTATGAGCTTTGTGGTTAGTGAGGAAGTGACGGTCAAAGAGGGCGGCCCGAAGATGATTGTTACTGGGTATTCCAGCGGCATGGTTGAGTGTCGCTGGTATGACGGTTACGGTGTCAAACGGGAAGCCTTTCATGAAACTGAGCTTGTTCCGGGGGAGATGCGTCGTTCGCCGGAAGAAGCCTGAAAGCGTATAATTAACACCAGTCCGGATAAGGCTTTCATGCCGCATCCGGCTGTTGTGCAGCGTCTGCATTGAATGTCTGATGCGACGCTGGCTAGTCTTATCATGCCTGGGTTATAAAAATAATCGATGTCTGGCGGTAGAATCAAAAGTAGGCCGGATAAGGCATTCATGCCGCATCCGGCTGTTGTGCCAGCGTCTGCATTGAATGCCTGATGCGTCTTATCATGGCAACATTATAAAATTATTGCTGTTTGGCGGTACGTTATCGCCAGGTTATGCCAGAATCATAAGAAAGCAGGTTGGGAGTCGTCAGGGTGCAGCACGAGACAGAAATGGAAAACCAGAGCTGGCTGAAAAAACTCGCGCGCCGCCTGGGGCCTGGTCATGTCGTTAATCTCTGCTTTATTGTGGTGTTGATCTTCTCAACGTTACTCACCTGGCGTGAAGTGGTGGTTCTGGAAGATGCCTATATTTCAAGCCAGCGTAACCATCTGGAAAATGTTGCCAACGCGCTTGATAAACAACTGCAATATAACGTTGATAAATTATTGTTTTTACGTAACGGGATGCGTGAAGCTCTCGTTGCGCCGCTCGATTTCACCTCTCTGCGCAATGCCGTTACCGAGTTTGAACAACGTCGCGATGAACATGCCTGGCAGATAGAACTCAACAGACGGCGCACCTTGCCAGTAAACGGCGTTTCGGATGCATTAGTCAGCGAGGGGAGTCTGCTTTCCCGCGAAAATGAATCCCTGGATAATGAAATTACCGCCGCGCTGGAAGTCGGTTACTTACTACGCCTGGCGCACAACTCCTCATCAATGGTTGAACAGGCGATGTATGTCTCGCGCGCCGGATTTTACGTTTCAACGCAGCCGACGCTATTTATTCGCAATGTGCCTGGGCGTTACTACGAATTTGTCACCCAACCCTGGTTTATCGGTCATTCACAACGAGAAAACCGTCAACGCGCGGTGCGTTGGTTTACCTCTCAGCATGAGCATAACAATGCTACAGAGCCACAGGTCACTGTAAGCGTGCCGGTCGACAACAATAATTACTGGTATGGCGTATTGGGGATGAGTATTCCCGTGCGTTCAATGCAGCAATTTTTACAGAATGCTATCGATAAAAATCTCGATGGCGAATATCAACTCTATGACAGCAAACTGAAATTATTGACCTCGTCCAACCCGGACCATCCTGGCGAAGATCTCTTTGACCCTCGTGAACTGGCATCACTTGCGCAGGACATTGAACACGATACGCGCGGTGGTATTCGGATGAACAGCCGCTATGTTAGCTGGGAACGGCTGGATCATTTCGATGGCGTATTAGTGCGTATCCATACGCTTAGTGAAGGCGTACGTGGAGATTTCGGCAGCATAAGCATTGCATTAACCCTGTTGTGGGCGCTTTTCACCACCATGCTACTTATCTCCTGGTATGTGATTCGCCAGATGGTAAGTAATATGTTTGTCCTGCAAAGTTCGCTGCAATGGCAGGCGTGGCACGATACCTTAACCCGCATGTATAACCGTGGAGCACTGTTCGAAAAAGCGCGCCCGCTTGCTAAATTGTGCCAGACACATAAGCATCCTTTTTCTGTTATTCAGGTCGACCTTGACCATTTTAAAGCGATTAATGACCGCTTTGGTCACCAGGCGGGCGATCGTGTGTTGTCACATGCCGCTGGATTAATTAGCCGTTCATTGCGAGCCCAGGATGTTGCCGGACGAGTTGGCGGCGAGGAGTTTTGTGTGATTCTGCCGGGCGCTAACCTGGAGCAGGCAAAAGAAGTTGCCGAACGCATTCGTCTGAAGCTGAATGAAAAAGAGATGTTGATTGCCAAGAGCAAAACCATCCGCATTAGTGCTTCGTTGGGTGTGAGCAGCAGCGAGGAAACCGGTGATTATGATTTTGAACAATTACAGTCGCTTGCCGATCGTCGGCTTTATCTCGCTAAACAGGCAGGGCGTAATCGGGTCTTTGCGAGCGATAACGCTTAACGAGCGGTGAAAAAGTGATCCAGCCCTTCGCGCCAGCCTTCCGGTCCTTCTCGTTGCGTTCGCCAGACCCGGGCAGGGTTCTCATTTTGCAGATGAACACCTTCCCGGTTTAGCCCTTTCACAATGACTGCGTAATCCATCACCTCCAGTAAGGGGGCATCATTTGGACCATCGCCTAAGCCGAGCGTCGTCGGACGTTTTCCACCTGATTGTTGATATATCGCGATGATCCAGTTAGCCGCCTGATCTTTTCCGGCAGAGGCATCCAGCACATGCCAGAAGCGCGCACCTTGTACAAACTGTAATCCTAGCTCGTTCAGACGAGCAGTAAATTGCGCCATCCGCTCGTCACTGTCGCGCCAGATGAGCGTGACTGAGGCTTCATGCAACTGCGTCAGCGTCGCCTGGCTGCGGCTTAATCCCGTCCATTCCGCAATGGTTGTATCATCGACATCATCAAAGGTGGTGAATTTGAAATGTTCTTTCTCGCGCAGCGTATTCAACACCAGACTGATTTCACTATGGGCAATGCCCGAGATGATCCGGGGAAAACCGTCGATATCTTGCCATTGATGATCCAGTTGGATCACCGCGCCGTTTTCGGCAATCAGCGGCAAACCTTGTAGCCCTACGTTTTTTTGCAGGTACAGCATTTCCGCCGACGTTTTACTGCTACAGAGAATCACAGGCACGCCTGCTTCCCGTAAACGGTTTAGCCAGGGAGCAGCAGGCTGCCAGTCATAACTGTGACTATCTAACAGGGTGCCATCGAGATCGGTGAAAATTAGCAGTGGTTGTTGAATTGAAAGCATGGTAGCGCATACTCCCTTTACCAGGATGTTTCTCAAAATAGCACGATTTGTCTTTAATCATTTTTCGGGAGCGATCCCGCTCGTAGCAGAGCCCGTAAGGGGTGACGAAGGTCACAGATCCATTCATTAATGACATTAATCATTCACGCGAAGAATATTTCCTTGTCAGCGAAAAAAATTGCAGATAAGGTGATGAACACATCAGATTTCCTGGTGTAACGAATTTTTTAAGTGCTTCTTGCTTAAGCAAGTTTCATCCCGACCCCCACAAGGGTCGGGATTTTTTTATGTTACATTTAGCGGTTCACTTCCGAGACGCTAAAGTCATGGATATCCAGCTCAAAGGCATCTGCTAATTCACGCCATGTATGATATTCACGCCCATCAACGCTGACGTGTTCTGAATCGCTCTGGCTGCGATGAACTTCGCTTTCGCTAATTTCATTGATCGCCGCCAGCAGGGCATCGACATCGACGCTGACCTCTCGTTTTGCGGTATCGCTGTACTCTTTTGCGGTCTTCATCATCTTTCCTCGCAACCGTTACTCATTTGTTGCTGCCGACACGTTATGTAAGCCAGGCATCTCTTAAGTATAGACCGTCGAGAAAATCAGCACCCGCGCGCGCCCGACGCTGCCAGAAAAACGAAATTGTTCTACACTGGCACAAAGCCACAGGAGGAAAATGATGAAGGTGAATGATCGGGTAACAGTCAAAACGGATGGCGGTCCGCGTCGTCCTGGCGTGGTACTGGCAGTTGAGGAGTTTAGTGAAGGCACAATGTACCTGGTTTCGCTGGAAGACTACCCGCTCGGCATCTGGTTCTTTAATGAGGCAGGGCATCAGGACGGTATCTTTGTGGAGAAAGCAGAGTAATTTCATTCAGCCTGACTGGTGGGAAACCACCAGTCAGAATGTGTTAGCGCATGTTGACAAAAATACCATTAGTCACATTATCCGTCAGTCGGACGACATGATAGATAACCTGTTTATTATGCGTTTTGATCTTACGTTTAATATTGCCTTTATGAGATGAAACAGTCTTGGCTTTGATATTCATTTGGTCGGAGATTTGAATGGTTCCCTGACCTGCCATCCACATTCGCAACATACTCGATTCGGTTCGGCTCAATGATAACGTCGGCATATTTAAAACAGTGGCCATCGTTGTCTCTTTTTTCAGAATATCGCCAAGGATATCATCGAGAGATTCCGGTTTAATCGATTTGGAACTGATCAATAAATTTTTTCTGACCAACAGATATTCATCAAAATGAACGTTGGCAATCGCCATAAAAACGATAAATAACGTATTGGGATGTTGATTAATGATGTGCTTGATGCGCTGACTGTTAGAAGTATCGTGGATAAAACAGTCCTCATTAATAAACACCACTGAAGGGCGCTGTGAATCACAAGCGATGTCAAGGTCATCAACGGTTTCGATGTCGTTGATTTCTCTTTTTTTAACCCCTCTGCTCAACAGATACCCGGTTAAACCTAGTCGGGTGTAACTACATAAATCCATAATAATCGTTGACATGGCATACCCTCACTCAATGCGTAACGATAATTCCCCTTACCTGAATATTTCATCATGACTAAACGGAACAACATGGGTCACCTAATGCGCCACTCTCGCGATTTTTCAGGCGGACTTACTATCCCGTAAAGTGTTGTATAATTTGCCTGGAATTGTCTTAAAGTAAAGTAAATGTTGCGATATGTGAGTGAGCTTAAAACAAATATTTCGCTACAGGAGTATCCTGGAAGATGTTGTCTGATTTTATTTTTCAGATAATCCTTAGGATAACACGATAAACATTACGGAATCATATTGCTGGAAATTCGCTAATAATATCTGCCAGTAAATTAAAAATTTCACTAAATAAATGTTCGCAAAATGGAGCAATTAGCGGCATTAATGCTGCCATTAATGAAATGCCGACTGTCAGAGTTAATGGAAAACCGATAACGAATATTGATAATTGCGGAGCCATACGATTAAGTAATCCCAGCGCCAGATTCAGCGTCAGCAGCAGGGTAATAAGCGGTAATGCCAGCATAAATCCGTTGAGGAAAATCAAACTTCCCGCTTTGGTGAGTGCCAGAAACGCATTGCTGTTAAGCGGCTCACCGCCAATCGGCAGGGTGTGAAAGGTATCGACCAGCAGCGAAATCAACCATAAATGACCGTTAAATGTCAGGAACAGCAGTAGCGCCAGCATATCCATGATGCGTGCTAAGACGGGCATATTGAGATGGCTACCAGGATCCACAAACGTCGCAAATGACAGCCCCATTTGCAGACCGATAATTTCGCCTGCGGTTCGTACAGCGGCGAAAGCAAATTGCATGGTAAAGCCAAGCGCAATGCCAATCAGGATCTGCTGCATTGCCAGCCAGAGGGCATAAAACGAAAAAATGGGAACATCGTTGGCAGGTAATGCCGGAGCTATGGCGAACGTGATCATCATTGCGAGACCCAGTTTCACCCGTTTCGGCACGCTGCGTTCACTCAAAATGGGCGCGGTAGAAATGAGCGCCAGCACGCGCAGTAACGGCCAGAAATACAGACTTAACCAGGAAAGCCATTGATCGCTCGTCACCTGCAACATAGCACGGCTACCCGATGATATACGGCAGGTTAGTGAACAAGGTGCGGACGTAATCCAGCAACAGATTGAGCATCCACGGTCCGGCAATAATAATGGCGATAAATACGGCGATGATTTTCGGAATAAACGACAACGTCATTTCGTTAATCTGCGTGGCAGCCTGCAAAATGCTGATGATAAGGCCAGTGACCAGCGCCACCAGCAGCAGCGGGGCAGCCAGCGCCAGCGCGACTTTCATCGCTTCTGTCCCCATCATCATGACCGATTCGGGTGTCATTTTGCCTCTCTAGCTGTAAAAGCTTTGCGCCAGCGAACCGACAAGTAATTGCCAGCCATCCACCAGCACAAACAGCATAAGTTTAAAGGGCAGAGCAATGGTGGCTGGAGGCACCATCATCATCCCCAACGCCATCAAAACGCTGGCAATCACCAGGTCGATAATCAAAAAAGGAATGAAAATCGTGAAGCCTATCTGGAATGCGGTTTTCAGCTCGCTGGTCACGTAGGCCGGGAGCAAAATGCGCATCGGCACAGCTTCCGGTCCCTGCAACGGGCCAGTATTCGCCAGTCTGGCAAACAACCCTAAATCTGCTTCGCGGGTCTGACGCAGCATAAACTCACGCAGCGGCTGCGCCCCTTTTTCCAGCGCCTCCTGCATTGATATTTTCTCTTCGCTGAATGGCTGGTATGCATCGACATAAATTTTGTCGATCACCGGAGACATAATAAAAAAGGTCAAAAACAGCGCCAGCCCCAGCAATACCTGGTTGGGCGGTGCGGAGGGCGTTCCCAGCGCGTTACGCAATAAACCAAAAACAATGATGATGCGGGTGAAGCTGGTCATCATCAGTAAAATCGCCGGAATAAACGTCAACGAGGTGATGAACACCAGCGTCTGCACCGGGAGCGACCAGCTTTGTCCTCCGCCAGGTAGCGGTTGGCTGGTGATGCCTGGCAGTTGGGCGAACGCGAGGGGCGTAACCAGCCAGAGAAGAACCGGCGCGACAGACAACAAACGACGCATCAGGATCTCCCGCTACGCTTGAGCAAATTTTTCATGACCGACTGAAAATCGGCCTGTGGTATCTCTTCCGTGGGTGCTGAAGGGGGAAGTTTATGCAGCAAATTGATTTGCCCTGCGGTAACGCCGAGTACCAGCCGTGCATCGTCCACATCGACCACCACGACCCGTTCACGCGCGCCCAGCGAGGCGCTGGCGCTAATTTTCAGACCGTTAACGCCTGTGCGTTTAGGGGCAAATCCCAGCCGTTTTACCAGCCAGGCAGCGGCGAGGATCAGGACAATAATGGCGATTAGTGCGCCGCTCACCTGAAGTAGCGGTGCGGTGGAAACCGGCGCGGAAGATTGCACAGTGGCGTGGTTATTCATCACTAACGGCTCAGGCGGCGCATTCGCTCAGACGGGGTAATGATATCGGTGATCCGCACGCCATATTTATCGGCAACCACCACCACTTCGCCCTGGGCGATTAAATAGCCGTTGATCAGAATATCCAACGGTTCGCCCGCCAGACCGTCCAGCGCCACGACTGACCCTTGCGTCAGACGCAACAGCTCTTTGATGGTCATACGTGTGCGACCCAGCTCGACGGTCAGCTTAACCGGAATATCCATAATCAGGTCGATATCCTGCAATGTTCCACTGACGTCGCCGCCGCCAAGCTGCTGGAACACGGCTTCAGCCGCGCTTTTGCCGCTTGTTGATTTTTGTTCGCTCAACGCTTCAGCCCACAGATCGTCCATTGCGCCGTTGTTGTCATCGGCCGGATTATTCAAGTCACTCATTTGGGCTGTTCCTCGTTCAGAGAATTCAAAATCGGGTTAATCAAATGTTCTATCCGTAACGCATACTGACTGTTGATGGTGCCGTACTGGCTGGTCAGTACCGGAACGCCGTCAACATGGGCAATGATGCGATCGGGTTTTTCTATCGGCAGGACATCGCCGGGTTTCAGTTTCAAAATCTGCGACAGGCGCAGCGATATATCGGCAAAGTTGGCGACCAGTTCCAGCTGTGAGTGCTGCACCTGACGCACCAGGTTATCGCGCCAGTTCTGATCTTCATTACGCGAGTTTTCCAGCGGCGGGTTAACCAACAATTCCCGTAGCGGCTCGATCATGCTGAATGGCAGGCAGATATTAAATTCGCCGGTCAGGTTGCCAATCTCGACATGAAAAGGCGTGTTAACCACAATGTCGTTTGGCGAGGTGGTGATATTGGTAAATTTCACCTGCATTTCCGAACGCACGTACTCCACTTCCAGCGGATTAATCGCCTTCCAGGCGTCGCTATAGCCTTCAAGCGCCAGCTTCAACATGCGATTGATGACGCGCTGTTCGGTATGAGTAAACTCACGACCTTCTACTTTGGTCGGGAAGCGACCATCACCGCCAAACAGGTTATCCACGGCGATAAACACCAGACTTGGCGAGAACACCACCAGCCCGGTGCCGCGCAGCGGTTTCAGGTGGATAAGGTTCAGGTTGGTTGGCACCGGCAGATTGCGGGCAAATTCATGATACGGCTGTATGCGGATCGCCCCGACGGTAATGTCCGGGCTACGGCGCAGCAGGTTGAACAGCCCCATGCGGAAATGGCGGGCAAAACGTTCATTAATGATTTCCAGAGCCTGCAAACGTTCGCGCACAACCCGACGTTGGGTATTGGGGTCGTACGGACGAATGTCACTTTCGCCGCCAGCACTGGTTGTCGGTTCGTCTTTGACCTCGCTGTCACCATTCAACAGCGCATCAATTTCAGCTTGAGAAAGAATACTATCGCCCATGTCGTTATCGCAGAATAAAAGCGGTATACAGCACGTCGGTGACATCCTGTTTCGGTTGCCCGGCAACAAGCGGGGTGGAGAGTGTGGCTTTAATTGCGGCAATCAACTTTTGCTTGCCTTCTTCAGTTGCCAGCACGGCGGCATCCTGGCGCGAAAACAGTAACAGCAAGCGACTGCGGACTTCCGGCAAATACTCGCTCAGGCGCGAACGGGTGGCTTCATCTTTCAGCCGCAGCGTTATGCCGATATAAAGCACGCGATCCGCATCGCCAAGATTGACCGTAAAAGTGTCCAGCGCATAGAAGACAGGTGAGAGCACGACGCGTTGCTGTGCTTTGTCGTCAGTAGCAGCCTGACGTGAATGCCAGTAGCTGTAACCCGCGCTGGCACAGGCCGCGAGAGTAATGAATACCAGGATCGGGAGCCAAAGCGATCGCTTGCTTTTCTTGCTTATCGCGTAATCAGTCATGTGTTGCGGTCTTCCTGTGTTGCTACTGCTTATCGGCTAATTATCCTGTGTCTTAAGCGCGGCAAAGCGGGGAAAAGACGTGGATTACGGTGCCACCTCTGACGTTAGGCGAAAATATCAACGCCGCTATTGCCTGTTGCACGCCCTTGTAAAGAGGCGGGAACCGGCAGGACATCGTCATCTTCGACAGCCAGATGTTCATGGTTTGCTGTGCGCGGGTTTTGCTGTTGCTGGGAGGCGGCCTGCTGCTGACCGTTAAAACTCTCGCCGCTGATATTGCTCTGTCCCAACTGAATACCGCTTTCTGCCAGTTGTGTGCGCAGTGCTGGCAGAGCCGCTTCCAGTGCGGCGCGAACGTGCTGATGCGGCGAAACCATCTGGATTTGCGCCTGGTTGTCATCCACCTTAAGGGAGATTTGCACTTCGCCTAAATCCTGCGGATGCAAACGCAGTTCGGCACTTTGTTGCCCCTGACGGGTAAACAGCGAAATATGCTGACTTAAGGATTGTTGCCATTCGTGAGAACCCAGCGGTGCACTCAAAACAGGCGCTGCGACGGTGGGCTGTGGCTGCGTCTGGTGCGAAGTGATTAGCGGACTGACGGCAGCGGTCACCGGCGAAGGCGTGCTGATGACTTCCGCTTTACTCTGGGCTTCAGCAATCAGCGGTGTTAATGGCTGAGCTGGGGCGCCAGGGGCGTCGTCAGGCTGCGCTGTGGTGAGTTGCGCAGGAGTCAGTTTTGTGAAGGGCGTTGGCTTCTCTGTCGATAACACTGTTGACGGCGTATCAGTCACTTTGGGCGTATTGTCAAAACCTGGCAACATCGCAAAAAGGGCACTCAGGCTGGCGGTAACATCTTCATTCAGATCATCCGCTTTTTCGTCTTTTACTGCGTTTTTGTCTGACCCCGCTGCCAGCGTAATGGCCTGAGCGGTGGTTAACGGTGTTGATGTGGATTGTTCGTCGTTGATGACTGGCAGTGTTTCATTCGCAGGGATCAGTAAATCCGGTTGTTGCGCGTCGGTCAGAATATCGCTGACCAGCGACTCGCCTTTTGTCGCGGGCTTATCTGTCGCCACCTGCAACCGGATCGCAGCTTTGTCGGTTGTTGTAGCGTCTGCTAACGCCCCGCTCAACAACGCGAGAAAATCTTGTGCGGCATCACTGGCTTTGCCGCCGGGCAGTGCGGAGGTGTCAACGTCAGCGGTAATCAAGGGCGCTAAGCGAATCATTCAGGTTTCCTCATGGCGGCGCGCTGGGCGAACTCATCCATCTTTTTCTGATCGAGGCGGTTTTCTGCCAGCAGCGCCGCCGTGGATTGTCGTTCCTGCAGTGTCTGCCAGGCCTGCAAACGTTGTTTTTTCTCTCGCCAGTTATTCAGGGCAACATCAACTTTTTGTGTCCACTGCGTGAGTTGCTGGTGATGCTGGGTAATGGCTTTTTCCAGCGTCTGAATAAACTGCTGATAGTTGATCCAGCGGTTGCTGGTCATCCCGGCACTCATATCGCTATTCAGGTTGTTTCGATATTCATTCTGATAATCGATCAGCATTTTGAGTTGTTCTTCTGCCTGCTGACATCCGCGACGCATTTCACCCAACAGACGTGCGGCGTTATCCACCTCTTTTTCTGCCAGATCTTTCAGGGTCGCCAGTGCGCCATGTTCTGCCATCTGCTGTTATCTCCTGCTTAGTCACACTGTCGGAAAAATACGTTCCAGCCCCTGGAGAGAGTCTTCCCAGTCCGCGCGTTCAAAAATGCCTTGTTGCAAATAGCCCTCCAGCTGCGGCCACAGGGCGATGGCTTTATCGAGCATTGGATCGCTGCCTTTGGCGTAAGCGCCGACGCTGACCAGATCGCGATTACGCTGAAAACTCGATAACAACTGTTTGAATGTGCGCACTCGCGCATAATGTTGCTCGCTGATCAACGCCGTCATTGCACGGCTGATCGACGCTTCAATATCGATAGCCGGATAGTGCCCGGCTTCCGCAAGACGGCGAGACAGCACAATGTGACCGTCGAGGATTGCCCGCGCGGAGTCAGCAATCGGGTCCTGCTGGTCATCGCCTTCGGTGAGCACGGTATAAAACGCGGTAATCGAACCGCCGCCGCTAATGCCGTTTCCGGCACGCTCGACCAGTGCCGGCAATTTGGCAAACACCGACGGTGGATAACCTTTAGTGGCGGGTGGTTCGCCAATCGCCAGCGCAATCTCACGCTGAGCCATCGCGTAGCGGGTGAGGGAGTCCATAATCAGCAACACATGCTGACCACGATCGCGAAAATCCTCGGCAATGCGCGTGGCATAGGCGGCACCCTGCATTCGCAGAAGTGGGGAAACATCTGCCGGTGCGGCAATCACCACTGAGCGTGCACGTCCTTCAGCACCGAGGATATTCTCAATAAAATCTTTTACTTCGCGCCCACGCTCGCCAATCAAACCCACGACAATCACATCGGCGCGGGTGTAACGTGCCATCATTCCCAGCAGCACACTTTTACCGACGCCGGAACCGGCAAACAGCCCCATACGCTGCCCGCGCCCGACGGTAAGCAGGGCATTGATAGGACGCACGCCCGTGTCCAGCACATGTTCAATCGGTGTGCGTTGTAACGGGTTAAACGGCGGGGTAATCAGCGCACCGGTTTCAGTCGTATCGGGGGAGGGGAGGCCATCGAGCGGTTTACCGCCGCCGTCCAGAACGCGACCTAATAACGCCGAACCGAGCGGCAACTGTTTGCCGCTTTGCAGGCCATCGCCGGAGATATTTTTGGCATAAACGCGTGCGCCGGGCAGGACACCTTCCACTTCCTCCAGTGGCATTAAAAACAGTCGTTGACCATTAAAGCCAACCACTTCGCTTTCTACTTCGTGAGTTTCAGTGCCGTTCTGGCGTTCAATCACACAGGTTGCGCCGAGCGGCAATTGCAATCCGGTAGCTTCCAGCACCAGCCCGGTGGCGCGGGTTAATCGCCCGTAGCGACGCACCGCAGGCAACTGCGCCATTTTGGCTTCAAAGTTGTCCAGTGTGGTTAGCCAGCGTGTCAGGCGCGTGGTCATTACACTACTCCCGGCGCTGCCAGACGGCAGAGTTCTTGCCAGCGAGTGGCGACACTGGCGTCGAGATCGCCTTCATCGGCGGAGACTTTGCAGCCGCCGGGATGGAGTGTCGGATCGCCCCGCAAGCGCCAGCCATGCAAACCTAAGGTTGCGCCGAGCATTTCATCGATGCGTTGCAGATCGTCCGGGTGTACGCGCAGCTGCGGTTTGCCGCTGAATAACGGTTCTTGCTGTAACAACTGCTGGATCTGCTTAATCAACGCCGTATTGTCCACCGTTGGCGTCTGGCCGATCACCTGACGCGCCGCTTCCAGCGCCATCTGCATCAGGCGCGAAGCAATCACACTATCAAGCGCATCAAGTGTGGTTTGAAATTCGCTGACCAGTTGCTGCATCCGGGCATGAATTGGCGCTTGTTGAGACTTCGCCTCTGCCAGACCTTGTTCCAGCCCCTGGGCCAGACCCTCCTGATAGCCTTGTTCGTGACCTTGCTGGCGACCTTCGGCAATCCCCGCCTGATAACCTTGCTCGTGGGCCTGCATTTGCAGTTGCGCCAGTTGCTGCTCAAGGCTGGGTTCGGCCTCTTCAATGATGGTTTCTTCTGGTTCCATCAGTGGCACAAACTCCGCCTGCGGCGGCGCGAGATCGTCCGGTGTCCAGGTTTTCCACGGCAGATTATCAGACATAGGTATCCTCGCCGCTGCCAATCACCATCTCGCCGGTTTCGGCAAGACGGCGCACAATCAGCAGAATCGCCTTCTGCTCGTTCTCGACCTGCGACAGACGCACCGGACCACGGTTGGCGAGATCGTCGCGCAGAATATCGGCGGCACGCTGCGACATATTGCGCAGGAATTTCTCGCGCAGTGGCTGCTCGGCACCTTTCAGGGCGATCAGCAGCGATTCGGAATCCACTTCCTGCAACAGGCGCTGGATGCTGCGATCGTCGACATCCACCAGATTTTCGAACAGGAACATCTCGTCGATGATTTTCTGCGCCAGCTCGCCGTCAAATTCACGCACGGCGGTAATAACGGCTTCTTCCTGCTGGGTTTTCATCAGGTTGATAATTTCGGCCGCCGTTCTCACGCCGCCCATTTTGCTGCGTTTGAGATTCTGACCGTCGAGAAGGCCATTGAGTACTTCGGTCAGTTCCGCCAGCGCGGCAGGCTGTACGCCGCCAAAGGTGGCGATACGCAACATCACGTCGTGGCGCAGGCGTTCATCGAACAACGCCAGAATATCGGCGGCCTGCGCGCGCTTCAGATGCACCAGAATGGTGGCGATAATCTGCGGATGCTCATCACGAATCAGATCGGCGGCGCTCTGCGGTTCCATAAAGTTGAGCGTTTCGATGCCGCTGGCGGTATCGCGGGTTTCGAGAATATCTTCCAGCAGGCTGGCGGCACGCTCTTCACCAAGGGCTTTGACCAGCACCGAACGCAGATAATCGTTGGCGTTGATATTCAGTGCCGCAAACTGTTCAGCTTCTTGCTCAAACTCTGCCAGCACTTCAGTTAACTGCTTGTTGGAGATCTGCGTGATGTTCGCCATCGCCGCACTCAGGGTTTGCACTTCGCGCTGGGAGAGGTGTTTGAATACCTCAGCCGCCCGGTCTTCGCCAATGGTCATTAGCAGGATGACGCTCTTTTCGGTGCCTGTCAGGTTACTCATGGTCGTTATTTATCCACTGGCGAATGACCAGCGCCACCACGCGCGGATCGTTATCAGACATGTCACGGATACGCTGGCTCATTACCTCTGCCCCCAGACGTTGGTTAGCCCGGCGTTGCTGCAGTTGTTCATCTTTGCTCAGGCGAACTTCCACCGCATCTTCCACTTCCTCGCGGGTCTGTGCCTGTTGCTGCACAGCTTTCACCGCCTCGGCGCGACGTGTTAGCTGCGGGCGTACCGCTTTACGCCACAGCAGCCACGCCACCAGCAGCACCAGCAACCAGCGCCCGGCAGCCAGCAACTGATCGATAAACGCTTGCTGTTGCCAGAACGGCAGTTCTCCACCGCTTTCGTCAGTGCTATTGAATGGCGAGTTGACGACATTGAGCGAGTCGCCGCGTTTTTCCGAAAAGCCCATCGCTTCGCGGGTCAGATCTTCAATCTGCTTCATCTGCTCGGTGCTGAGAGGCAACGGTTTGCCATCTGGCAACGTTTTGTAATTCACCACTACCGCGACAGACAGACGCTGCACATCGCCCACGTTCATCTTGGTATGACGAATGGTGCGATCGACTTCGTAGTTACTGGTTTCATTACGCTGCGTGCTACGCGGCCCACTATTGCTGGTGGTGCTCGCCTGCTGCTGGCGATTATTTTGATTTGCCGGAGGCGTACTGATTGGTGCGTTATTCGCAGGCGCTGGTTGATTCGACAACGCGCCTGGTACGCCGCCCGGATAACCGGAACCGCTTTGCTCGCTCTCATTAAGCTGGCGTGAGCGGAGCGCCGCCTGTGATTGGTTGCCGTTAGGGCGATACTGTTCTTCTGTTTGCTCTTTACTGGCGAAGTCCAGCTGTGCCGTCACCTGGGCGTGAATATTACCGTTGCCGACAACAGGCGACAGGATCGCTTCAATACGTCGCTGAATACGTCCTTCGACATCGCTGGCATATTTCAACTGGACGTCATTAAGATCGCGTCCGCTGGTGTTGGACTGGGTTAACAGATGTCCACTCTGATCCACCAACGTGACATTTCCCGGAGGCAGACCAGCAACCGCGCTGGAAACCAGATGTACAATGGCGCTAATTTGCCCTTCATCCAGCGCGCGGCCTGGCAACAAATTTACTGTCACTGATGCCGAAGGAGATTTTTGTTCACGAACAAATAAAGAGGGCTTTGGCATCGCCAGATGCACGCGCGCTCCTTTTACCGGGCCGATAGTTTCGATGGTACGGGAAAGCTCGCCTTCCAGCGCCCGCTGATAATTCACCTGTTCGCTGAACTGGCTGATGCCAAATTTTTCCTGATCGAGCAGCTCAAACCCAACAGCACCGCCTTTAGGCAAGCCTTGCTGCGCCAGACGCAGACGCAACTCGTGAACTTTATCGGCCGGAACTTCAATCGCGCCGCTGGCTTCGCTGAAGCGGTAAGGAATGTTCATTTGCGTCAGCTGGCTGACGATTGCGCCGCCATCCTGATCGGAAAGATTGCTGAATAACGTGCGGTAATCAGGGGCTTTTGCCCACAGAATTAACGCGACTATCACTGCCACCGCAGCGGAACCAGCAACAATCAGGGGGATTCTCGGATTCGCGCGTAGGCGATTGAGCCACTCAAGAGATTTTGTCTGGGCTGCGGTCGTATTCATCGCGCACCTCGCGGCAGATGATAGACGGCGGTATTGGCAAAGTGGAACAAGACGCACTCCCGGGTCAGCACACTCGAAAAATTAACGGCCTCATTATTTGTGGTTTTATTTTTTTCTATGCGCCAATTAACCCGTTTTTTTATCGTTATTTAACGCCTTTATCTTATTGACTTGCTGATAGGCTCTGCTACCAGAAACTATTTGGGAGATGAGTATGTCAGCTATACAAGGGATCGAAGGGGTTATCAGCCAGTTACAGGCCACGGCAATGAGTGCGCGTGCCCAGGAGCCGCTGTCGCAACCCACTATCAGTTTTGCCGGACAGCTTCATGCCGCTCTCGATCGCATAAGCGATACGCAAACCGCCGCCCGCACGCAGGCAGAAAAATTCACCCTCGGCGAACCCGGCGTGGCGCTAAACGATGTGATGGCCGATATGCAAAAAGCGTCGGTTTCGATGCAAATGGGGATTCAGGTGCGTAATAAGCTGGTGGCAGCGTACCAGGAAGTGATGTCCATGCAGGTGTAGGTTTTATAACCTGTTGACTATGCATGTTTAATGACATCCGATCCCACAGCGTGGGGCATGGATGGGGCAAACTCACTCAATTTCTTATTTAAAATAGATACCTGCTCCTGATTGTTTTCTGCCATCCACAACGCTTTGCACTGGATACAATCCAGACTCTCTTCTCCCGTGCAGCCGATCTTTTGTATTCCGTGTTTGAAAGCCTGAAGGTAAAGTTTGTAAGTTAGCGATGGATTAAACAGTGAAAAGAAACGCGGCTGTCGGATTGGAGCCGCGGGACAAGGCCAAAAATTTTCCAAGAGTTGTTGAATTTCCCAGCTTTTTTGGAAGCGCATGTATCTTACTAATAACTAAAAAAGGTTTAAACCATAAAATTAATCGTATTTTTAGGTAACACTTACCGATATATCCCCACGCCATTCAGACGGTTAAAGCAGCAAGTATTTAACGCGTAAACAGGGCGTGGGTTTGTCGCTCGCGCCAGTAGGTGTGATGTGGGGAAACCGTGTCACAGCCAGCTCCTGTCTGTTACTGACAGTCATTTTCAGGTACAGGAAAGTAATGACGGGGATAGCCCCGTCGGTCTCTGTTTACTTAATCTGTATGTTGACGCTGTATTTTTTAGCCTTGTTTTTACGAGCGTCATTGCGGGTTTGAAGCACTCTTAGCTCATATTTACCGGAAGCGGGAAGGATGTACTGACCATTGTCATCAAGTTCGGGAGAGTATCTGGAGAGATCAACCGAATCGCTGATTCCGGGCCCAAAGAGGACAATATCAGCACCCTCATTGGAGATACTGACGTGCACCTTCTGGCCTTTTTTGGCATAGAAGTTATATGTGTCGTAATCGTATCCCTTTATCTCTCCTGAGTACTGCGCACTACTATGACCCTTCCTGAACTCAACATTAACGTCCTTGCCAGCGGCAGAGGCCGTTGAGGTTAGCAGTGCAAAAAGAAAAATGGCTTTACTTACACCATTGATTTTCATGTGTGTTCTCCTCAGTCATGGAAAAACTATTCGTTGTTATAATATAACAATTTTTGACAGGTATTTTCCATGAGCCTCCCGCCTGGAAGTTGCTATGGAGCGTGAGTGGTGTCAGGGAAGAGATAATCTGACAGATACCTGTACAAATAACGGATAACTGTCAGATCTGAGATGAGCTAATACATCTAAATTAAGGGTTTATTGTTCTCAACATCTTCAATATATAAGAGTGTATTATCGATAGAATAGTAACGACGTTTATTATCATTAACGTCAGTAACCCACCGGAAGACACCCGCATTCGCGAGCGTTATACAATATTCCCGAAAAGTAGACTTTCTGGAAATGTGAGTCCGGGCTGCTTTTATTACTTGCTCAGGGTTCTTAGTGGCACTGACTTTTAATAGGTTTCTGCTTCCTCTTATTAACAACACCTTGTCATCGTGTGTGACGATCCTAATGTTATCTGTAGCAAGATAGTAAATGTAATGCGCAATATGATGACGTTTTAACTCTGTGTAAAACCAGGAAAAGTTTAGCTCCGTTCTCACTTGCTCAAACATCTTTTGGAAAATAGCAACCTGATCCATCAGGGGGAATAATCTCTTGTTGGTTGTGAGAGTTTGTAGTTTGCATGATTGGTGCTATTCCTTCAATCAGATCCGATGACTTAATGCCGGTGATAAAGGCATACTAAGTATAGGGTTATGATGCGTGTGTCTGGTTAGGTTTTGCTATTCGTTCTTCAGTATTGCACTCGCCAAACGTTATGTTATAACATTTAATGAATATTGAAGCGGGAGGATAAACTGGATGATGGTTGTTAATAAATTGGCTTTTGCGCTGGGGTTACTATTGACTGGCAACTATGCACTTGCTCATGGGCATCATTCACATGGGGCACCACTGACAGAAATAGAACAAAAAGCAGCAGAGGGTATTTTTGATGATAATAACGTGAAAGATAGAAAACTTACTGACTGGGGGGGTGTTTGGCAATCGGTATATCCCTTGCTTCAAAGTGGTGACCTTGATCCTGTTTTTAAAATGAAAGCAGAAAAAGATCCGGGTAAATCATTTGCGGATATTAAGTCCTACTATCAGCAAGGATATGCGACGGATATTGACACAATCGGTATCGAAAATGGTGTTATGGAGTTCCACAGAGGAGAGGAGGTGACTTCCTGTAAATATAATTATAGTGGATTTAAGATATTGACATATAAATCAGGAAAGAAAGGGGTTCGTTATCTGTTTGAGTGCCAGGAGCCTGCCAGTAAAGCACCTAAGTTTGTGCAGTTTAGCGATCATATAATTGCCCCCCGAAAATCCTCTCATTTCCATATATTTATGGGGAATACGTCACAACAGCAATTACTTGAAGAGATGGACAACTGGCCAACTTATTATCCTTATCAGTTACAGACGAAAGAAATTGTGGATGAGATGCTTCATCACTAATTCATTTCAGGATTGCCATAAATCCTTGAGAATATTTATCTGATATATCGCGTACTATAGACACTCCCGCTGCCTGAAACAGCGGGAGAAAAGATTACTTTTGAATCAAATAACGAATGGTCGGCCCATCTTGCTGGATATCCAGTACGGTATAGCCGTGATTACGTGCATCCAGCGGAATATTGTTAATTGACTGCGGGCAATCGCTGACCACTTCGAGGATCTCACCTTTCTTTAACTGCGGCATCGCCTCAAGAGTAGCGACCGCTGGATAAGGGCAGGGTTCGCCCACCATATCAAGACGGTAATCAGGAACGATATTTTTCATGCGATCTCCTTAGCAGTTTGCGGCGCCGCACGGCGGAAGAAGCGTTTCTCCCAGCCGATAACCAACATTAACGCAGCGAACAGCAGTAAATATGTCACCAGCAGGCCGCCCATTGGGCCAAAGGTTTTCAGCAGGTTGATTTTGTCCCAGTCGGTTGCCAGCGCCGGGGCGAAATCATCCCAGTAATAAGCCAGAATCGTCGAGCCGATAACGTTGCCCAGTCCAACCCACCAGTAGTGCACCTGGCCTTCCACCGCGCGGTACATCCAGCCAGTTTCACAGCCGCCTGCCAGAACAATACCAAAACCAAACAGTAACCCACCAATGACAGCGTTCGGACCCGCCCACATGATTTTCGGTTCTACGCCTAACTGTACATAACTGAAAATACCGATGGCACTCACCGCCATACCGATAATGATCGCTTTCGCCATATGGGTTCGTCCGGTGATCCACATATCGCGGAACGCCGAGGTAAAACAGATTTGCGCGCGTTCAATCAGTAAGCCAAAGCCGACGCCAAACAGCATCGCCAGCCCCAGCTTCGGTTGGTTCATTGCTGTCAGCTGCGCCCAGCCCAGCATACCGAAAAATACCAGCATACCGAGGCGGAAGCGACGCCGTGCCTGATCCGGTTTTTGTGTTAGCGGTGATGCGGCAGAGACTTTCTGCATTTTTACCGGGATGCGGAACATCGGCAGTAGGGTAAAGCGCGCACCAAACCATGAGCCGATGGCGGTGGCGATGGCAAAGAACCAGGCGTGCAGCGAGAATTGCGGAATACCGGTGAAGAACGCGGCCAGGTTACAGCCCATCGCCAGACGCGCGCCGAAACCGGCGATAATGCCGCCAATAATGGCCTGCATAATGCGGATACGGCTGCGCGGCATACGTAATTTAACGTTGTTGGCCCACAGAGCAGCGGCAAAACAGCCGCCAAACATACCCAAAATCATCATCCCGTCGATGCGGGTTAATGGCGATCCTTCCAGATGGATTATTTTAAAATAACCCCACTCTTCAGCATGGACGCCAAACAGTTGCAGGAG
Source organism: Escherichia sp. MOD1-EC5433 (assembly GCF_002966005.1). Taxonomy (NCBI): domain Bacteria; kingdom Pseudomonadati; phylum Pseudomonadota; class Gammaproteobacteria; order Enterobacterales; family Enterobacteriaceae; genus Escherichia; species Escherichia sp. MOD1-EC5433. The sequence continues at coordinate 85,843 of NZ_PTRL01000005.1, forward strand.
CTGACCGCCCCAGCGGGTAAATTCACCCGTCACTGCCCAAAAGGTGCCGGTGATGCCAAAATAATAAGTGGAGAGAATACCCGCCGCGATGACTGCGGGGATGGGGGCCCAGAATTTAATCAACCAGGCTTGCTTGAATTGCTGCCATGACATGTATGTAGCCTCTGAACTCAGAAGGTTTAAACAAGAGTCGCGAATCATACACCAGGAGAATTTATTTGCGTGGCAATAATTCACAAAAATAATGGTTAGATCAAATTTCACCTTAGGCCTGGAAAGGCTGGCAGCATCAAGGCATTAATGCCACAATCCTCTTTTCTTCTCATGCAGGATGAATGATGAAAAAACTCGCAATTGCAGGCGCACTTATGCTGCTGGCTGGCTGTGCCGAAGTTGAAAATTATAACAATGTTGTGAAAGCGCCCGCGCCAGACTGGCTGGCGGGTTACTGGCAGACCAAAGGGCCGCAGCGTGCTCTGGTCAGCCCTGAAGCGATAGGTAGCCTGATTGTTACTAAAGAGGGTGATACGCTGGATTGTCGTCAGTGGCAGCGGGTGATTGCTTTACCGGGTAAGTTGACGCTGATATCGGATGATCTCACTAACGTTACTGTCAAACGTGAGCTATATGAAATTGAACGTGATGGTAACACTATCGAATATGACGGCATGACGATGGAACGCGTGAATCGTCCGACGGCTGAATGTGCTGCCGTACTGGAAAAAGCGCCGTTGCCGACGCCACTGCCGTAATGAAATCTCCCCGGCTTGCCACCGGGGATGAATTTAAATCACCTCTTCGATAACCCACACACTGACGCTACCGCCGTTGCAAAAGAAGGTCGCTTCGCCATTTTCATCGGTTACTACGCTCTCTTGTCGATTACCCAGAAAGTCGCGCCAGGTTTTATTGCCGTAATTCTCTCCCAGATTAATGGTTTTTTCGCCATCGTCGCCGTTTGACATGACCACCACGCAGCCAGGATATTCGTCAGTACCGCTGCGACTAAACGCAATACAGTTCGGATGGTCGAAAAATAACGTCTGTACACCGTGGGCGAAACGCTGACGGGCGAGAATCAACTCATCAAGCTGTTCGATTATCGGCATATCTATGGGATAAGTTTGCCCGTCACCGCCGACATCTTCGTAATGGGCACCATACAAATCAGGGTAGAACACGGAAGGGACGCCATTTTCTCGCAGCAAAATAAGGGCATAAGCCAGCGGTTTAAACCACGGTTCAACCGGCGCTTCGAGAGCTTGTAACGGTTGGGTGTCGTGATTGGCGACCAGCGTAACAGCATGGAAAGGATCGGCTTCCACCAGCGTACCGGTGAAAATCTGCGTCATGTCGTAGTCGCGCCCCATGCGTGATGCTTCGTGGAATTTCATCTGTAGCGGCGCATCAAACAGCATGGTTTTGCCTTCGACTTGATCAATATACGTTTGCAGCTTATCAACTTCGCGCGACCAGTATTCCGCCACAATAAATAGCGGCTTTGGCGCGACTTCCTGCACGTGTTCGATCCACTCTTTATAAAACCAGGCCGGAATATGTTTTACTGCGTCGAGACGAAAACCGTCGCATTGCGTTTGCTCCATCACCCAGCGCGCCCAGTACTTGAGCTCTTCCGTAACGGCATGGTTGCGAAAGTCGATATTTTCGCCCATCAGATAGTCAAAATTACCAAGCTCATCATCAACCTGGTCGTTCCAGCCTTCGCCGGTGTAGTCGTTGACGATTTTAAATATACCGTCTTCGTTTGGGTTTTCGATATGGTCGATACCGCTAAAACATTTGAAATCCCAGATAAACTGCGAGTATTGCCCGGCGCGAGCAGGAAAGGTGTAACGCGTCCAGCCTTCGCACTCAATGATTTCATCATCAATTTGCGTGCGATCGTCAGCATTGACGCGCTGTACGCGAATGGCTTCTTTTTCATCTGCGCCCATTTTGTGGTTGACAACCACGTCCAGCAGTACCGCAATGTCATTGCGTTTGAGTGCGTCAATGGCGGCCAGCAGTTGTGCTTTATCGCCATATTTGGTGGGGATGCTGCCTTTTTGATCAAACTCGCCTAAATCAAATAAATCGTAAGAGTCGTAGCCGACCGAATACCCGCCCGATGCGCCTTTATAGGCTGGTGGCAGCCAGATCATATTGATACCAATATCATTAAAACCGTCGGCGCGCTCGACCAGTTCAGGCCAGAGCTTGCCGCCTTCCGGGTAATACCAGTGAAAACATTGCAACAGCGTGGGATTACGCATTCTTCGACTCCACTCAAGGGGAACATTAGAAGCGTAGCCGTAATCGGATTATTCGCGAGCCACCATCTCTTTAAGCGTTGCCTGAACTCAAAAGAGGTTTTCCTGCGGTGCCAGCACATAGCCCCCCTGATCACCGTAGGCGCTTAACACAGATTTTTGCATTGATGACTGACCGACCAGTTTCGCCAGTTCATCCATCCGAATCTGCAATAACTGTTTTACTTTGTTTTCGTTTTCCAGAACGAGGCGCAGCAGCGGTCTGAGTTGCTCCTGTATCATGGCAGAGGGTTCCGTTTCTTCCGTTAGGTGTGCGATCTTTTGCACCGCATTGACATATTCCATTTCGCTGGCGATGAGTTCATCCCATCGTCCTTCTGTCGCCAGGCGTAACATGAGTTGGCTTTTTTCGACGAGTTGTTGCCAGGCAAAATACAAGTGCGGTGCGTGGTTCATCAGACAGGATCCTGAATCAAAGAAGGGGAGAGTAAAGACTCTTTCCAGGCATCGGCAAGGTTACGCATCAACGTTTCCACTTCTTCAACTGCGGAGACATCGTTGCGTAAATTGGCTTGCAGCAAACGCCTGATCATATAGCTATACAGGGCTATCAAATTCTGGGTTAATTCGTCCTGGCTTTCTTCGTCAAGACCGATCCTCAGCCCGTTATCAATAATGCTGATCGCTTTCGACAAAGAGACGCCTTTTCCTTCCTGATTGTTGTCCTGCATAAACAGGCGTGCTCTTACCAGTGCGCTCAACACGCCGTCAAACAGCATGGTGACCAGTTGTTGTTGGCTGGCGCTCATTACGGCGCTTTCGACGCCAATTTGGGCATAGGCCTGGGTGCCTTTTGCGCTGTACATAGTCTCTCCTGAAGATTATTTCGAGCTGCTATTTGAGGTGTCGAACTGCTGTGTCAGATAGCTACTGGTGGAGTTCAGCGAGTTCATTAACACATCTAATTGGGTGAACTGGGCTTTATAGCGCGCCATTAAGGTATCGATACGTTCACTGGCTGCGTTGTACTGATCAGTCAAATTGTTCAGCGTTTTGCTGACGCCATCTTTTGCGGCCTGGATTATCCCTGTGGAGGAGAGCCAACTGGTCAGGTTGCTGCTAATGCCGGTGGTTACTCCAGTACTTTTACCGTCACCAATAAACATTTCACCGACGCCAGCGGCATCTTTCTTCAGCGCCGTTTGCAGCTTGTCGGTCGCGATTTCCAGCTTGCCGGTACTGGCATCGCTGGTAATGCCAATCTGTGCCAGCGTTTTATAGTTTGAACTGCTGTGGGTATTGGCGAGCAAGGTTTTAAGCTGAGTCTGGATGGTACGCAGTGTGGAGTCGCCAAGTAATGCGCCATTGCTGGAGTCCTGACTTTCTGCTCCGGCATCGACTGCGGTGTATTTGGTTAAGCTGCTGAACGTATCCTGCAATGTGTTATAGGCATCCACCCACGCTTTAATCGCATTTTCAGCTTTGGATGTGTCTTTACTGATGGTCAGTGTCTGATTACCGGTGGTGACGTCATTCAGGTTGAGGGTGATATCTTCCAGCGCGTCACTGATAGTGTTACTGCTGTTTTCAATCTCAACGTTATTGACCGTCAGTTTGGCGTTTTGCGCGGTGACGCTTTCAATCATGCCATTGCTGCTATCACCTGAAGTTCCGTTGTAACCCATAAAACTTTCCAGGACGCTGTCGCCGCTGACGCTAAGTTTCATCGCGTTATCGCTGCCCGTATCGTTAGCGGTGATGGACAGACGATACTCGCCGTTACCCACATTGATGATACTGGCGCTGACGCCAGCTTTGGCGTTGTTAATGGCATCACGAATACCGGAAAGTGACGAGTTGACCGCGCTGATATCAATCGTGACCGGATCTTTACCGCCGCCTTGCTGGATGGTCAGTACGCTATCGCTGGTGGCGATGGCGGCTTTACTGTCTTTTTGACTATTTTTGGTGGTCAGCGTCTGAGCCTGCGCCAGTTGGCTGACGCTAATGGTGTATTTCCCGGCAATCGCGCTACCCGTGGTAGTGGCGCTGAAAGCCGATGAACTGCTGGTGGTTGAGGTGGCGGTAAATAAATCGGCTTTATTCAGTGCTGTGTTGGCGGTCTGGAAACTCTCCAGTGCGCTTTTCAGCGTCCCGTAGGCGCTCAGTTTCGCGGTGTAAGAGCTTTGCTGTTTTGATATCGGCGTCAGGGTAGATTTTTCTGCCGCCTCCAGACTGTCGAGGATGTTGCTTAAGTCCAGCCCCGACCCAACCCCAAGCGTTGAAATACTAGCCATATTGATTCCTTAATCATGCGACATGTAGAACGAATACCGGGGTTATCGGCGTAAGCGGGGTAAAGTTTACGATTTATTTTTTGGCTTAATGACACGAACAGCAACGAGGAAGGGGAGTATTTCGACCGCTAGAAAAAAATTCTAAAGGTTGTGAGAGACCAGACGATAACAGGGTTGACGGCGACGAAGCCGAAGGGTGGAAGCCCGATACTTAAACCGTAGAGCTAAAAAACAGGAATAAAAATTATGGCACAAGTCATTAACACCAACAGCCTCTCGCTGATCACTCAGAACAACATCAACAAAAATCAGTCTGCGCTGTCGACTTCTATCGAGCGCCTCTCTTCTGGTCTGCGTATTAACAGCGCGAAAGATGACGCCGCAGGTCAGGCGATTGCTAACCGCTTCACCTCTAACATTAAAGGTCTGACTCAGGCCGCGCGTAACGCCAACGATGGTATTTCTCTGGCGCAGACCGCAGAAGGCGCACTGTCTGAAATCAACAACAACTTGCAACGTGTGCGTGAGTTGACTGTTCAGGCGACGACCGGCACTAACTCTGATTCTGACCTGTCTTCTATTCAGGACGAAATCAAATCCCGTCTGGATGAGATTGACCGCGTTTCCGGTCAGACCCAGTTCAACGGCGTGAACGTGCTGGCGAAAAACGGTTCTCTGAATATTCAGGTTGGCGCGAATGATGGGCAGACCATCTCTATCGACTTGCAGAAAATTGATTCTTCTGCCCTTGGTTTAAGTGGTTTTAGCGTTGCCGGCGGGGCGCTGAAATTAAGCGATACAGTGACACAGGTAGGTGATGGTTCAGCCGCGCCAGTTAAAGTGGATCTGGATGCAGCAGCAACAGATATTGGTACTGCTTTGGGGCAAAAGATTAGCGCCAGTTCTTTAACGTTGCACAATATCTTAGACAAAGATGGTGCGGCAACTAAGAACTATGTTGTGAGCTATGGTAGTGATAATTACGCTGCTTCGGTTGCAACTGATGGAAGCATAACTCTTAATAAAGCGGATATTACTTATTCTGGCGGTGATATTACCGGTGCTACCAAAAATGATACTTTGATTAAAGTTGCTGCTAATTCTGACGGAGAGGCCGTTGGTTTCGCAACCGTTCAGGGTAAGAATTATGAAATTACAAAAGGGGCGGATAATCAGGCTACACCTGCAAATATTACTCAGGCTATAGATCTGGATACGGATACTGAATTTGCGGGTGCTTCCACTTCTGATCCACTGGCACTTTTAGACAAAGCCATTGCACAGGTTGATACTTTCCGCTCCTCCCTCGGTGCCGTTCAAAACCGTCTGGATTCTGCGGTCACTAACCTGAACAACACCACCACCAACCTGTCTGAAGCGCAGTCCCGTATTCAGGACGCCGACTATGCGACCGAAGTGTCTAACATGTCGAAAGCGCAGATCATCCAACAGGCGGGTAACTCCGTGTTGTCTAAAGCTAACCAGGTGCCGCAACAAGTTCTGTCTCTGCTGCAGGGCTAATCGTCGTAATATAATGACAGCAAACGCCAAATTGCCTGATGCGCTGCGCTTATCTGCCTACAAGGTGAATCGCAATTAATAAATTTGCATATTCGCGTAGGCCGAATAAGGCGTTCACGCCGCATCCGGCAAGATGAGGCGGACCTTGTCAGCTATCTTAACCCCGCTCCGGCGGGGTTATTCTGCTCGTTATTTACCGATTACCCCAAATAACCCCTTATTTCACCCATTAATCGTCCGATTAAAAAACCTGCAGAAACGGATAATTATGCCGATTATTTATATAACGCAGGGCTGTTTATCGTGAAATCACTCTATACCGCTGAAGGTGTAATGGATAAACATTCGCTGTGGCAGCGTTATATCCCGCTGGTGCGTCACGAAGCATTGCGCCTGCAGGTTCGACTGCCCGCGAGTGTAGAACTTGACGATCTGCTACAGGCAGGCGGCATTGGATTACTTAATGCTGTTGAACGTTATGATGCCCTGCAAGGAACGGCATTTACAACTTACGCAGTGCAGCGTATCCGTGGTGCTATGCTGGATGAACTTCGCAGCCGTGACTGGGTGCCGCGCAGCGTGCGACGCAATGCACGTGAAGTGGCACAGGCAATAGGGCAACTGGAGCAGGAACTTGGCCGCAATGCCACAGAAACTGAAGTGGCAGAACGTTTAGGGATTGAAATCGCCGACTATCGACAAATGTTGCTTGATACGAATAACAGCCAACTTTTCTCTTATGATGAGTGGCGCGAAGAGCACGGTGATAGCATTGAACTGGTTACTGACGATCATCAGCGGGATAACCCATTACAGCAATTACTGGACGGTAATTTGCGTCAGCGGGTGATGGAAGCCATCGAAATGTTACCGGAGCGCGAACAGTTGGTATTAACGCTCTATTACCAGGAAGAGCTTAATCTCAAAGAGATTGGCGCAGTGCTGGAAGTCGGTGAATCTCGGGTCAGTCAGTTACATAGCCAGGCTATTAAACGGTTACGCACCAAACTGGGTAAGTTATAACTTAGGTAAATGCCGCACATTAATTTTGAATACCAGGAGTTCTTAATAATGGTGCAGCACCAGAAAAGGCGGCCATTGAGTCGCTATCTTAAAGACTTTAAACATAGCCAGACTCATTGCGCATATTGCCGTAAATTACTCGATCGCATTACTCTCGTTCGCGATGGCAAGATAGTGAATAAAATCGCGATATCTCGCCTTGATACACTGCTTGATGAAAATGGCTGGTATGAAGAACAAAAATCATGGGCGGCATTATGCCGTTTCTGCGGCGATTTACATTGCAAAACCCAGAGTGATTTTTTTGATATTATCGGCTTTAAACAGTTTCTCTTTGATCATACTGAAATGAGCCCCGGCACCGTGCGCGAATATGTGGTACGCCTACGTCGTTTGGGAAATTATTTAAGCGAACACGATATTTCCTCCGACCTGCTTCAGGATGGTTTTCTTGATGAAAACCTGGCTCCCTGGCTGCCCACCACCAGCACCAATAATTATCGCATCGCATTACGTAAGTACCAGTGCTACCAGATGCAAACCCGTGGTGACCTTACGCAGAAATCCCCCAGCCTGTCAGCTTCTGATATATATTAAATAAGAATAAGATGTAGCAGAGTTGTTTTTGTGTCTTCGAACAATGGCTCTACACTGCAAACCAACATAACAACATTCGGGGTGAATATGAAATTAGTACATCTGGGACGTCAGGCGCTGATGGGGGTTATGGCTGTGGCGCTGGTTGCGGGTATGAGCGTGAAAAGTTTTGCCGATGAAGGTCTGCTCAATAAAGTGAAAGAGCGGGGCACTTTGCTGGTGGGACTGGAAGGGACTTACCCGCCGTTTAGCTTTCAGGGCGATGACGGTAAATTGACCGGTTTTGAAGTGGAGTTTGCGCAACAACTGGCAAAACATCTGGGCGTGGAAGCCGCATTAAAACCGACAAAGTGGGACGGTATGCTGGCGTCACTGGATTCTAAGCGCATTGATGTGGTGATTAATCAGGTCACCATCTCTGATGAACGTAAGAAAAAATACGATTTCTCTACCCCGTACACCATTTCCGGTATTCAGGCGCTGGTGAAAAAAGGCAATGAAGGCACCATTAAAACCGCCGACGATTTGAAAGGTAAAAAAGTTGGCGTTGGTCTGGGGACTAACTACGAAGAGTGGCTGCGGCAGAATGTCCAGGGTGTTGATGTGCGTACCTATGATGATGATCCGACCAAATATCAGGATCTGCGTGTAGGTCGTATTGATGCCATCCTGGTTGATCGTCTGGCTGCGCTGGATCTGGTGAAAAAAACCAATGATACGCTGGCAGTAACCGGCGAAGCCTTCTCCCGCCAGGAGTCAGGTGTGGCGCTGCGCAAAGGTAACGAAGACCTGCTGAAAGCGGTTAACGATGCCATTGCAGAAATGCAAAAAGACGGCACCCTACAAACCCTTTCCGAAAAATGGTTTGGTGCTGATGTGACCAAATAACCCGCATAATGACAAAAAAGGGCGCTTTAATTAGCGCCTTTTTTATTTAAGCGTTTTCTGCGTGCATAATAACAATATCACAACAACACACACCGGAGGCTTTTATGCCACTGCATAATTTAACTCGTTTCCCACGGCTGGAGTTTATCGGCGCACCAACGCCGCTCGAATATCTGCCGCGTCTTTCTGATTATCTTGGGCGGGAAATTTTCATTAAACGGGATGACGTCACTCCGATGGCGATGGGCGGCAATAAATTACGCAAACTGGAGTTTCTCGCGGCAGATGCCCTGCGTGAAGGTGCCGACACTCTGATTACCGCCGGAGCGATTCAGTCTAACCACGTGCGCCAGACGGCCGCCGTCGCCGCAAAACTTGGGCTGCATTGTGTGGCGCTGCTGGAGAATCCTATCGGAACAGCCGCAGAAAACTATTTAACCAACGGCAATCGCTTGTTGTTGGATCTCTTCAATACCCAGATTGAAATGTGCGATGCGCTGACCGATCCCAATGCCCAACTGGAAGAGCTGGCAACGCGAGTCGAAGCGCAAGGGTTCCGTCCGTATGTCATTCCGGTTGGAGGTTCTAATGCTTTAGGCGCGCTGGGCTATGTGGAGAGCGCGCTGGAAATCGCGCAACAGTGTGAAGGGGCGGTTAATATTTCTTCGGTGGTGGTGGCGTCGGGCAGCGCCGGAACTCACGCCGGACTGGCAGTAGGACTGGAACATCTAATGCCAGAAAGCGAACTGATTGGCGTGACCGTGTCACGTTCCGTTGCTGACCAGTTGCCAAAAGTGGTTAACCTACAACAGTCAATCGCGAAAGAACTGGAACTGAGCGCATCAGCGGAAATTTTACTCTGGGATGACTATTTTGCGCCTGGCTACGGCGTGCCGAACGACGAAGGCATGGAAGCGGTGAAACTGTTGGCGCGGCTGGAAGGCATTCTGCTTGATCCTGTGTATACCGGAAAAGCGATGGCGGGGCTGATTGATGGCATCAGTCAGAAACGCTTCAAAGACGAAGGGCCGATTCTGTTTATTCATACTGGCGGCGCGCCTGCGCTGTTCGCCTATCATCCTCACGTCTAGCCCCGGAAACGCTCATGCAAGAAAGTATACAACTGGTTATTGATTCTTTGCCGTTCCTGCTTAAAGGGGCTGGGTATACGCTGCAACTCAGTATCGGCGGCATGTTTTTTGGCTTACTGCTGGGATTTATTCTCGCGCTGATGCGCCTGTCGCCGCTCTGGCCCGTGCGCTGGCTGGCGCGTTTTTACATTTCCATTTTTCGCGGTACGCCGCTCATCGCGCAACTGTTTATGATCTACTACGGCCTACCGCAGTTTGGCATTGAATTAGATCCGATTCCGTCGGCGATGATTGGTCTGTCACTGAACACCGCTGCCTATGCTGCCGAAACGCTGCGCGCCGCCATTTCATCTATTGATAAAGGTCAGTGGGAAGCAGCCGCCAGTATTGGCATGACGCCGTGGCAAACTATGCGTCGCGCAATTTTGCCGCAGGCGGCTCGGGTGGCACTGCCGCCACTGTCGAACAGCTTTATCAGCCTGGTAAAAGATACCTCGCTGGCAGCGACGATTCAGGTGCCGGAGCTGTTTCGTCAGGCGCAGTTGATTACCTCGCGCACGCTGGAAGTTTTCACTATGTATCTGGCGGCTTCGCTCATCTACTGGATTATGGCGACAGTGTTATCGACGCTACAGAACCATTTTGAGAATCAACTTAACCGCCAGGAGAGAGAGCCAAAATGAGTGCCATAGAAGTTAAAAACCTGGTGAAAAAATTCCACGGTCAAACGGTACTGCACGGTATCGATCTGGAGGTCAAAACCGGCGAAGTGGTGGCGATTATCGGCCCAAGTGGCTCCGGCAAAACCACGTTGCTACGCAGCATAAATTTGCTGGAACAACCGGAGGCGGGGAGCATCACCGTTGGCGATATCACTATTGATACTGCGCGTTCGTTAAGCCAGCAAAAATCGCTGATTCGCCAGTTGCGCCAGCATGTCGGATTTGTCTTTCAGAATTTTAATCTGTTTCCGCATCGCACAGTGCTGGAAAACATTATTGAAGGGCCGGTGATCGTTAAAGGCGAGCCGAAGGAAGAGGCCACGGCGCGCGCTCGCGAGCTGCTGGCAAAAGTTGGACTGGAAGGGAAAGAGACCAGCTATCCGCGTCGTTTGTCCGGCGGTCAACAGCAACGTGTGGCGATTGCGCGTGCGCTGGCGATGCGACCTGAAGTCATTCTGTTTGACGAACCTACTTCGGCGCTGGACCCGGAGCTGGTGGGTGAAGTCCTGAATACCATACGCCAGTTGGCACAGGAAAAGCGTACCATGGTGATTGTAACGCACGAAATGAGCTTTGCTCGTGACGTTGCTGACCGCGCGATCTTTATGGATCAAGGGCGGATAGTGGAGCAGGGCCCTGCAAAAACCTTATTTGCCGATCCTCAGCATCCCCGCACACGCCAGTTCCTTGAGAAGTTTCTGTTGCAATAAAATAAGAAAAAATCAGCCCCGGCAGCTTTTTAGTCGGGGCGAAAATGTATTCCTGACTGCATAAATCGCTTAATAAATCAGCATAACTTATTAATAACATAAGAGAATGCTATGTCTTGCAAAAGTAATTCATTGTCTGAATAATATAAATTATATATAAATCTTATTTATGTGATAGTTTGAGTTATCAGTATAAATGATACTCACTCTCAGGGGCGTAGCGGTTAACTATGCAGGATACGGATTTTTTCAGCTGGCGTCGCACAATGTTGTTGCGTTTTCAGAGGATGGAGGCCGCAGAAGAGGTCTACCATGAAATAGAGCATCAGACTTACCAACTGGAGTACGATTTTTATTCATTATGTGTGCGTCACCCGGTGCCATTCACGCGACCGAAAGTGGCTTTCTACACCAATTATCCGGAGTCATGGGTCAGTTATTATCAAACCAACAACTTTCTCGCGATTGATCCGGTACTTAACCCTGAAAACTTCAGTCAGGGGCATTTATTGTGGAATGATGATTTATTCAACGAAGCACAGCCGCTATGGGAAGCCGCACGTGCGCATGGTTTACGCCGTGGCGTCACTCAGTATTTAATGCTGCCGAATCGTGCGCTGGGGTTTTTGTCTTTTTCCCGTAGCAGTACGCGTGAAATACCCATTCTTAGTGATGAACTGCAATTAAAAATGCAGCTATTGGTGCGTGAAAGTCTGATGGCGTTGATACGTTTAAATGATGAAATAGTGATGACGCCAGAGATGAATTTCAGCAAGCGGGAAAAAGAAATACTGAAATGGACCGCAGAAGGTAAAACGTCAGCAGAGATAGCGATGATCCTGTCAATCTCTGAGAATACTGTCAATTTCCATCAGAAAAATATGCAGAAAAAAATCAATGCACCGAATAAGACGCAGGTTGCCTGCTACGCAGCCGCAACTGGCTTAATATGATATCTATTACATTGGGCGTGCAAGATGCCAAACCGGCTGAAAGGTGAGCTTTCAGCCGGTTTTATATTACTGACGGTAGGCTTGTTTAATTTGCTTAACCGTTTTGGAAAATACCGCAGCCTGGGTTTCGTCTTCGATCAGCGCAAGCTGTTTTTCCATCTTTAACATCACGCGGCCCGCGTCAGCTTGTCCCATCGCCTGCAGCATCAGCGTCAGCATCGCTTTCAGGCAGGAGACTTCATTTGCCAGTTCTTGATTATTCTCGGCAGTAGAAAAATCAGGCGTACTCATTTATTTTCCTCGTCATGTTGCAATGAAAATTTGCGGTGAAAAATGTTAAGGCGGCGGAGTATACCATAAGCTTTGCTAAAAATAGCAGTGGTTGTTTTTTGCTCACGATATCAGCAATAGTAATAAAACAGGGAATATAACGCGTAATAAATATTTTTATCATGAATGTTTTTCGCACGTATTGTTCGGGTTAATTCATGTTACATATTCATGCCGCTGATTTTTCATTTATGCTGAATAAAGTCAATTTTTGTCACATTTCGGCGTTAGCCTTACTGCGAAACGAGCTGGCAAACCTTTGATGACGGACGTGACGATAACTCTGGACAATCGAATTTACAAAAACGAGAGAAAAATCGAATACCCACCATTTTTAACGTTTCAAAGTTGCAATAAAACCCGCTAATATACGAATGACTAACTATCAGTAGCGTTATCCCTATTTCTGGAGATATTCCTTTGATCAACGTTCTACTTGTTGATGACCACGAACTGGTGCGCGCAGGGATACGACGCATTCTGGAAGATATAAAGGGTATTAAAGTCGTCGGTGAGGCATCCTGCGGTGAAGACGCCGTTAAGTGGTGCCGGGCAAACACCGTTGACGTCGTGCTAATGGACATGAGTATGCCTGGCATTGGCGGTCTTGAGGCGACGCGTAAAATCGCTCGCTCGACAGCAGATGTCAAAATCATCATGCTTACGGTTCATACTGAAAACCCTTTACCAGCGAAAGTAATGCAGGCCGGTGCTGCGGGCTATCTCAGCAAAGGTGCGGCTCCGCAGGAAGTTGTGAGTGCGATTCGCTCTGTCTATTCAGGGCAGCGTTATATTGCTTCTGACATTGCTCAACAAATGGCATTAAGCCAGATCGAACCAGAAAAAACAGAAAGCCCATTTGCCAGTTTGTCTGAACGTGAATTGCAGATTATGCTGATGATTACCAAAGGCCAAAAGGTCAATGAGATCTCAGAACAGCTTAATCTCAGCCCGAAAACGGTGAACAGCTATCGCTACCGTATGTTCAGTAAATTAAACATTCATGGCGATGTGGAGCTGACTCACCTGGCAATTCGCCATGGTCTGTGTAATGCGGAGACATTAACAAGTCAGTGAGTGTTCAGTTTGACGCAAAAGCGTTTTTAAAAACCGTAACCAGCCAACCGGGCGTTTATCGCATGTATGATGCTGGTGGTACGGTTATCTATGTCGGCAAAGCGAAAGACCTGAAAAAACGGCTTTCCAGCTATTTCCGTAGCAACCTCGCTTCGCGCAAAACCGAAGCGTTGGTTGCCCAGATCCAGCAAATTGATGTGACGGTTACCCATACCGAAACCGAAGCTCTGTTGCTGGAACACAACTACATCAAACTTTATCAGCCGCGTTACAACGTTCTGTTACGCGATGATAAATCTTATCCTTTTATTTTTCTTAGTGGCGATACCCATCCGCGTCTGGCTATGCATCGCGGCGCAAAACACGCCAAAGGTGAATATTTCGGCCCGTTCCCAAATGGCTATGCGGTGCGTGAAACCCTGGCGCTGCTACAAAAGATTTTCCCGATTCGCCAGTGTGAAAATAGCGTTTATCGCAACCGCTCGCGTCCGTGTCTGCAATATCAGATAGGGCGCTGTCTGGGTCCGTGCGTTGAAGGACTGGTGAGTGAAGAAGAGTACGCCCAGCAGGTAGAGTATGTGCGCCTGTTTTTATCCGGCAAGGACGATCAGGTACTTACTCAACTGATTAGTCGCATGGAAACAGCCAGCCAGAATCTGGAGTTTGAAGAAGCGGCACGTATTCGCGACCAAATCCAGGCGGTGCGACGTGTAACCGAAAAACAGTTTGTCTCCAATACAGGTGATGACCTTGACGTTATTGGCGTCGCTTTCGATGCAGGCATGGCTTGTGTCCACGTCTTGTTTATTCGTCAGGGCAAGGTGCTCGGTAGCCGTAGTTATTTCCCGAAAGTACCTGGCGGTACGGAGCTGGGCGAAGTGGTGGAAACCTTTGTCGGTCAGTTCTATTTACAGGGCAGCCAGATGCGCACCTTGCCGGGTGAGATCCTGCTCGACTTTAATCTTAGCGATAAAACGCTGCTCGCCGATTCCCTTTCAGAACTGGCAGGGCGCAAGATTAACGTTCAGACTAAACCGCGTGGCGATCGGGCACGTTACCTGAAGCTGGCGCGCACCAATGCGGCGACAGCGTTAACCACCAAACTTTCGCAACAATCTACCGTTCACCAGCGTCTGACCGCGCTTGCCAGCGTGTTGAAATTGCCGGAAGTGAAGCGGATGGAGTGTTTTGACATCAGCCATACCATGGGTGAACAAACGGTCGCTTCGTGTGTGGTGTTCGATGCTAACGGCCCGCTGCGTGCAGAGTATCGGCGCTATAACATTACCGGCATTACGCCTGGTGATGATTATGCGGCAATGAATCAGGTGCTGCGTCGGCGTTACGGTAAAGCCATCGACGACAGTAAGATTCCGGACGTGATCCTGATTGATGGCGGCAAAGGCCAGCTTGCGCAGGCGAAAAATGTTTTTGCCGAGCTGGATGTCTCATGGGATAAAAACCATCCGCTGTTGCTTGGTGTGGCGAAAGGAGCCGATCGTAAGGCTGGGCTGGAAACGTTGTTCTTCGAACCTGAAGGTGAGGGCTTCAGTTTGCCGCCAGATTCACCGGCGCTGCATGTCATTCAGCATATCCGAGATGAATCACACGATCACGCGATTGGTGGGCATCGCAAAAAACGCGCAAAAGTCAAAAATACCAGCACGCTGGAAACCATCGAAGGCGTTGGACCAAAACGTCGGCAAATGTTGTTGAAATATATGGGCGGTTTGCAAGGTTTACGTAACGCCAGCGTTGAGGAAATTGCAAAAGTGCCGGGTATTTCGCAAGGTCTGGCAGAAAAGATCTTCTGGTCGTTGAAACATTGATGTCTCTGTAGCAACATAGGGGTAATCTTACTGACAACAGATAGTTACCCGTCATTATGCAATTTAATATCCCTACGTTGCTCACACTGTTCCGTGTCATCCTTATCCCATTCTTTGTATTGGTCTTTTATCTGCCTGTCATCTGGTCGCCGTTTGCTGCCGCACTCATTTTCTGCGTTGCGGCGGTGACTGACTGGTTCGATGGTTTTCTGGCGCGTCGCTGGAATCAGAGTACCCGTTTTGGCGCTTTCCTTGATCCAGTAGCTGATAAAGTGCTGGTTGCCATTGCCATGGTGCTGGTAACTGAGCATTACCATAGCTGGTGGGTCACTTTGCCAGCGGCAACGATGATCGCCCGTGAAATTATCATTTCTGCTCTACGCGAGTGGATGGCTGAACTCGGTAAACGCAGCAGTGTGGCTGTCTCCTGGATTGGTAAAGTAAAAACGACCGCCCAAATGGTGGCGCTGGCCTGGCTGTTATGGCGTCCGAACATTTGGGTTGAGTATGCTGGTATTGCACTTTTCTTTGTGGCTGCGGTACTGACTCTGTGGTCTATGTTGCAATATTTGAGCGCAGCTCGCGCAGATTTGCTTGATCAGTGATCGTTTCGGCGCAAAATTCAGCAAACGATCAAAAGTGGTGAAAAATATCGTTGACTCATCGCGTCAGGTAAGTAGAATGCAACGCATCGAACGGCGGCACTGATTGCCAGACGATAATAAAATCAAGTGATTAGATGATTGCTTGATGAATGCGGGAATAGCTCAGTTGGTAGAGCACGACCTTGCCAAGGTCGGGGTCGCGAGTTCGAGTCTCGTTTCCCGCTCCAGTTAAAAGACATCGGCTTAAGCGGGTGTCTGGCTGAAAAGCCTGAAGAATTTGGCGCGTTAACAAAGCGGTTATGTAGCGGATTGCAAATCCGTCTAGTCCGGTTCGACTCCGGAACGCGCCTCCAATTTTTTCCCGAGCCCGGATGGTGGAATCGGTAGACACAAGGGATTTAAAATCCCTCGGCGTTCGCGCTGTGCGGGTTCAAGTCCCGCTCCGGGTACCATGGGAAAGACAAGAATAAAATCAAAGCAATAAGCAGTGTCGTGAAACCACCTTCGGGTGGTTTTTTTGTGTCTGCCACTTATCGTTATACCCCTCTTATTTTTAATCACCAGGTAATCCACTCAAAAAGTATCTCTATGCCAGAGCGACATGTAAGATAGACGCTGGCGAGTCGAGATCCACAAGGAAAAGCGTATGAAAACGGGACCGTTGAACGAAAGTGAGTTGGAATGGCTGGATGATATCCTGACCAAATACAACACAGACCACGCCATCCTTGATGTAGCTGAGCTGGACGGTTTATTGACGGCGGTGTTGAGTTCTCCGCAAGAAATTGAACCAGAACAGTGGTTGGTGGCCGTCTGGGGTGGGGCGGACTATGTACCGCGCTGGGCGTCAGAAAAAGAGATGACGCGCTTTATGAACCTGGCTTTTCAACATATGGCCGATACCGCAGAGCGTCTGAACGAATTTCCTGATCAGTTTGAGCCGTTATTTGGTCTGCGAGAGGTTGATGGTCGTGAGCTGACGATCGTTGAGGAGTGGTGCTTTGGCTATATGCGTGGCGTTGCCCTCTCTGACTGGTCGGCATTGCCGGAATCCTTAAAACCGGCGCTTGAGGCGATTGCGCTGCACGGTACGGAAGAAAACTTCGAGCGGGTAGAGAAGCTGTCACCGGAAGCGTTTGATGAGAGTGTGGATGCCATTCGACTGGCGGCACTTGATTTGCACGCTTACTGGATGGCTCATCAGCAGGAAAAGCCTGTTCAGCAACCGATCAAAGCAGAAGAAAAACCGGGTCGTAACGATCCTTGTCCGTGCGGTAGTGGTAAGAAATTTAAGCAGTGCTGCCTGCATTAAGAGGTCACATTGGGTGCCAGAGTTAATTCTGGCACCGAACAAGGATATGTGAGGCTATTTAATCACCCCACTTCTGGTAACCATCCTGCTGCAATCAAAAATTGCACTCCAATCACGCCAATACCACAGAGAAACACCAGTACCAGCGCCGGACGGCCGCCTTTAACCCGATAACCTGCTTGTGGATTATGCTTTCTGCTTTGCCAGGTCAGCAGGGAAGGGATAATCAACGCCAGTACAGCAAGCGCCACACCGGCGTAACCCAGCGCCATCACAAAGCCACGTGGGTAAAACAGAGCAAATGCCAGCGGTGGCAGAAAAGTAATTGCCCCGGTTTGCATTCTCCCGCCAACGCTATTTGAACGCTGAAACAGATCCGCAAGATAATCAAATAAGCCTAATGCTACGCCGAGGAAGGACGTTGCGAGGGCTAAGTCCGCAAATAAATGCACCGCCAGTTCGACATGCGGTGAGGCCACCACTTCGCGTAATGCCTGTAACAGCCCGTTGAGCCCGGCATGATTAGCCAGCAGTCCCATAAAAGTTGTTGAATCAATGCTGCCCAGCGTCGCCAGTTGCCAGAAGATATACGCCACCAGAGGGATCGCACTACCTGTAATAAATACCCAGCGCAGCTTGCGAATGTTGCCATCCATATAACTGACGATGCTAGGTACACTACCGTGGAAGCCAAATGACGTAAAAATTACCGGGATCGCAGACAACGCGAGTCCTTGTTGCAGCGGTAGAGTTAAAAGATTCACTTTATGAATATGCGGTAGCAGCAGTACCAGCATCACCACCAGAAAAATAATTTTGGCGCTAAACAGAAAGCGGTTAAATAAATCGACCAGCGACGTCCCGACACAAACCACACCACCGGCAACAAAAGTGAACAACAACACGCCAGCGGTTGCCGACACTGGAATACCGGTCCAGTCACTGATGCTGGAGGCAAGTAATTCACCGGCACCGCTAATGTACGCCGCTGTCAGGGCATACATTAAAAACATTATACTGAAGCCAGTGAGCCACTGCCCATAACGCCCCAAATAGCGTTTTGCCAGCGTGCCCAGACCGGTATCTGCGGGGACATGCTGGTACACCTCCAGCAATAGCAGTGCGGTGTAACACATCAATGCCCACAGACCAACTAACAATGTCAATGTGACACTAAAACCGACGCCTGCTGCCGCCAGTGGCATTGCCAACATACCCGCGCCAATTGTGGTTCCTGCCACGATAAAAACACTTCCCAGAGTTCTGTTTTTCACGCTTTCTTCTGTCCTGACGATCTTTATGAGAGATATCTGCGGCGCAGGTTAAGGCATTCTACATTCCTCGTCAAATCGACGTTACATTTGCTGTAAATAAAAATGTACAATGAAATGCATTCAGAACTGCGCTGGCGCAAAGCCTTGATGAGCGGATATCGCATACGCTATGCCCTTTTTGAGGAGGAACGATGGACTCTATTCACGGTCATGAAGTGTTAAATATGATGATTGAATCAGGCGAGCAATATACGCACGCCAGTCTGGAAGCGGCGATCAAAGCGCGTTTTGGTGAACAGGCGCGTTTTCATACCTGCTCGGCGGAAGGGATGACGGTGGGAGAGCTGGTGGCGTTTCTGGCGGCGAAAGGTAAATTTATTCCCGGCGAAGAAGGGTTCTCAACCGATACAAGTAAAATTTGTCGCCACTGATATGAAACGGCGGCAGTAAATCTGCCGCCAGAATAGATTAGTTTTGCGCGTCGAGGGTAGAAAGTTCTTTATCGATGAAATAAAGACCTTCGCCGCTTTTACCGGCCAGACTTAATTTATCAATAATCGATTTGAACAACTTCTCTTCTTCATGCTGCTCAGAAACATACCATTGCAGGAAATTAAACGTTGGGTAATCCTGGTTGGTCATGGCGGCGTGAGCCAGTTCATTAATTTTCTGCGTGATTAATTGTTCATGCTTATAGGTTTCCTGGAATAATTCATCAAGTGAAGAATATT
Source organism: Escherichia sp. MOD1-EC5433 (assembly GCF_002966005.1). Lineage (NCBI taxonomy): Bacteria > Pseudomonadati > Pseudomonadota > Gammaproteobacteria > Enterobacterales > Enterobacteriaceae > Escherichia > Escherichia sp. MOD1-EC5433. The sequence continues at coordinate 105,073 of NZ_PTRL01000005.1, forward strand.
CAGCAAACGGGGATTCAACGGTATTAATACGCGGTAAGTTTCCGGTATCGGTCAGATAATCAAACAGACGCTGCATATGCGTCATCTCTTCCTGGGCGTGGCGGCGCAGAAATGCAGCCGCACCTTCAAAGGTATGATAGCTGCACCAGGCGCTCATTTGCTGATAAAGCAGTGAAGAGTACAGTTCCAGGTTCATCTGCTCATTGAGTTTTTCAATCATTTCTGGTTTCAGCATGATAGTGCTCCACAAAGGTTATTTTTGTTGCTGTGGCGCCACTATAATTTGTTATTTTATTATTTGCAAAAGGTAAAATATTAAATTCAATTATTAAAAATACGAATGGGAATAAAACGCATTAACGCTATTCGTGGAATTAATTAACCAGCGAAGCATCCCTCGCTGATTAAGGTCTTTATTGATAAGTCGAGGGCATTAAATTTTGGCACTGATACGACAACGTAAATTCCGTATTCAGACATAACGACCCCGCAAACAGACTACAGTTACTTACAGGTTGCCCAAACGCAATGGCGCGGGTAAACCCAGCGTGCTGACATGCGCGTTCCGCTATTCTCTGATTAAGATAACTGTCAGTACGGGCGTGTTGTAAAAACGCCTGGTCATAAACGAGGCGTACAATACCGCTCGTGACATTAACCTCGCTCAATTGAGCCTGACGAGTTACGGTGCAGCCCGCTAATGTTAAAAGCGAAAAAACAATTATCAGATGTTTCATGTCACGGCCTGAAAAGGGAGAAGAAACAGGTATTGTACCTGCGCGCAGGATCAGGTTATGGACAGAAAAGACGACGGATCGGCGCTATTCCTTGCTTTTCCCAGAAGTCAGATGCTTTATGGTGACTTTGTGGGTTATCAATTTCATAACATTAAAGGGATATTTGTGTGATGTAAATCACATAAAGATTGATTTTTGTGATGGATATCATATTATAAGCGTAAAGACGATAACACCTGCATAACAAATGGTCGGAGTACCTCAATGAAACTGCGCAAAATCCTGAAAAGCATGTTCGATAACTATTGCAAGACGTTCAAAGACGTACCGCCAGGCAATATGTTCAGATAACAAAAAACCTGCTTCGGCAGGTTTTTTTGTGCCCTGGTGATGGCGGATGTGACTATCGCTGTGGAGGGGAAGTCGCTACTATAGCGGCTTTCAAAATGCTATCAGGAGTTTACAATGTCCCAGCCGCTGAATGCCGATCAGGAACTGGTCTCTGATGTTGTCGCTTGCCAGTTGGTAATCAAACAAATTCTCGACGTACTCGATGTGATCGCACCTGTTGAGTTGCGTGAAAAAATGTCCAGCCAGCTGAAGAATATCGATTTTACTAACCATCCCGCCGCAGCCGATCCGGTAACGATGCGCGCTATCCAAAAAGCTATCGCGCTGATTGAACTGAAATTTACTCCGCAAGGTGAATCCCATTAAAAAAACCGCTGCTTCAAAGTATGAAGCAGCGGTTTTCTCAAAATTATTTGTATCCGGCGCATGTTTTAAAGCGCCGAACATGATTAATGTATCTGATGCGACACGACATTAAGAACATGCTGGTCGGTCTGGACAGGGCACATACCGGCAAGTTTCGCGCTGCGCACTTCATCAAGAATGGTTTGCAACAACAGGCCATCGTGCTGCTGTTCTTTTTCCAGATCGCGCAGGAAATCGACGGTAGAATCATCATTCAATTCTTTAGCTTCATCGGCTAATTGTGACAGCTTGCTTGAACGCTGCTCATATTCTTCCATCGTTTTTTGGAAGAGTTCTTCCAGAGAGTTAAGCTTTTCTCCTGGTACATCGATAGCTTTAACGATGGGAGTTGCTCCGATACTTTTCATAAAGTTAAACATGCGCATCATTTGCGTCACGTTACTTTGAGCCTGGGCGCGAAGGAAAGTAGCGGTGCCATTCAGACTTTGTTCAGAACACCATTTGCTCAGGTGAAGGTAGAGATTGGATGCGTAAAACTCGCGGTTCATTTGGGTGTTGAGTTTGAGAAGCATTCCAGTGGTTGCCATACCTAATATCCTTATATCCAGAAGACGTGAGGTGCAAGATGAATCAAAACACCGTAATTACTGCTTGCAGAATAATTCCTTTCTGCATGTCCAAAATGTGATCGTGGAGTCAATTCTGACGATGATCTGAAATAAGCATAACGTCTGAACTGATATAAGAAAATCCTTAAATCACCGGATTTATATTTTTTTACATTTCATTGGTGAGATCAATTAGTTTGCAATAATTCCTAATGCGTCATATTGATGTATTTCATTGATATTAAAATGATTTCTTAATGACATGATGATGTTTTGATATTTTAAGGTGTTTTTTCGATTATGCGATAATGCTCTCGTTATAGCGTTACCTTTAATTAATAAATGAGGTGATAATTAATGTAGAAATTGATTGGTGCAAGGTTTAGAGACTTCTTTCTCCTTTCACTATTCAGCGCAAATGAACAACCTCTTGCCCGGTAATAATTAGATTAAAAAAGACACTCCCTGCCTCTCAAAGCACACCACAAGGATTTCCAGGCTAATGTCATGGATTATTCTGCTAATGCTTTTTTGATTTGTCAGACAATTACCGATTCCAGTATGTCATTTCTCGCTGAATTTATGCACGTTCTCACTGTAATTCTGCTATGTGATATTGCTCTCCTATGGAGAATTAATTTCTCGCTAAAACTATGCCAACACAGTCAATTATCTTTTCGATAAAGGTAATGCTTTGTTTTCCGATTGAATTAACAAAAGTTCTTAGTTTTTGCCCTACACAAAATGACGCTAAAGCTGGAGATAACCATGCACAAATTTACTAAAGCTCTTGCAGCCATTGGTCTGGCTGCCGTTATGTCACAATCCGCTATGGCGGAAAACCTGAAACTCGGTTTCCTGGTAAAGCAACCAGAAGAGCCGTGGTTCCAGACCGAATGGAAGTTTGCCGATAAAGCCGGGAAAGATTTAGGGTTTGACGTTATTAAGATTGCCGTGCCGGATGGCGAAAAGACGCTGAACGCCATCGACAGTCTGGCTGCCAGCGGTGCGAAAGGGTTTGTCATTTGTACGCCAGACCCGAAACTGGGTTCCGCAATTGTGGCGAAAGCACGTGGCTATGGTATGAAAGTGATTGCCGTGGATGACCAGTTTGTAAATGCCAAAGGTAAGCCGATGGATACCGTGCCGCTGGTGATGATGGCGGCGACCAAAATTGGTGAGCGTCAGGGCCAGGAACTGTATAAAGAGATGCAGAAACGTGGTTGGGACGTAAAAGAAAGTGCCGTAATGGCGATTACTGCCAACGAACTGGATACCGCTCGTCGCCGTACCACGGGTTCTATGGATGCGCTGAAAGCCGCCGGATTCCCGGAAAAACAAATTTATCAGGTTCCCACCAAATCTAACGACATCCCAGGGGCATTTGACGCCGCCAACTCCATGCTGGTTCAGCATCCTGAAGTTAAACACTGGTTGATTGTCGGGATGAATGACAGCACCGTGCTGGGCGGTGTACGTGCAACGGAAGGTCAGGGCTTTAAAGCGGCGGACATCATTGGTATTGGTATCAATGGGGTGGATGCGGTGAGCGAGCTGTCAAAAGCGCAGGCTACCGGTTTCTACGGTTCACTCCTGCCAAGCCCGGACGTACATGGCTATAAATCCAGCGAAATGCTCTACAACTGGGTAGCGAAAGACGTAGAACCACCAAAATTCACTGAAGTTACCGATGTAGTTCTGATTACGCGCGACAACTTTAAAGAAGAACTGGAGAAAAAAGGTTTAGGCGGTAAGTAATCTGCCGTAAAAATTCCCCTCTGCCTTTATTGTGCAGAGGGGGTGTGAAAGACCAGTGATTCACGGAGACGTTATGCAACAGTCTACCCCGTATCTCTCATTTCGCGGCATTGGTAAAACTTTCCCCGGCGTTAAGGCGTTGACGGATATCAGTTTTGACTGCTATGCCGGTCAGGTTCATGCGTTGATGGGTGAAAATGGCGCAGGAAAATCAACACTCTTAAAAATCCTTAGTGGAAACTATGCGCCAACCACGGGTTCTGTAGTGATTAATGGACAAGAAATGTCCTTTTCCGACACGACCGCTGCGCTTAACGCGGGTGTGGCGATTATTTACCAGGAACTGCATCTCGTGCCGGAAATGACCGTCGCGGAAAATATTTATCTCGGCCAGCTTCCCCATAAAGGCGGCATTGTGAATCGTTCACTGCTGAATTATGAAGCAGGTTTACAACTCAAACATCTGGGTATGGATATTGACCCGGCTACGCCGCTGAAATATCTCTCCATTGGTCAGTGGCAGATGGTTGAAATTGCCAAAGCTCTGGCGCGTAACGCCAAAATTATCGCCTTTGATGAGCCAACCAGCTCCCTGTCTGCCCGTGAAATCGACAATCTTTTCCGCGTTATTCGTGAACTGCGAAAAGAGGGGCGGGTGATCTTATACGTTTCTCACCGTATGGAAGAAATATTTGCCCTCAGCGATGCCATCACCGTCTTTAAAGATGGGCGTTATGTCAAAACCTTTACCGATATGCAGCAGGTTGACCACGACGCACTGGTACAGGCGATGGTTGGTCGCGATATCGGCGATATCTACGGCTGGCAACCGCGTAGCTATGGTGAGGAGCGATTGCGTCTGGATGCCGTGAAGGCGCCTGGTGTGCGTACGCCAATAAGCCTGACCGTTCGCAGTGGTGAAATCGTTGGTCTGTTTGGTCTGGTGGGGGCAGGACGCAGCGAATTAATGAAAGGCATGTTTGGTGGGACGCAAATCACCGCCGGTCAGGTTTATATCGACCAAAAGCCGATCGATATCCGTAAACCAGGCCACGCCATTGCTGCTGGCATGATGCTCTGTCCAGAAGATCGTAAAGCGGAAGGCATTATTCCGGTGCATTCCGTCCGTGACAATATCAACATCAGCGCCCGTCGCAAGCATGTTCTCGGCGGTTGCGTGATCAATAACGGCTGGGAAGCAAATAATGCTGATCACCATATTCGTTCGCTCAATATCAAAACGCCAGGAGCAGAGCAATTAATCATGAATCTCTCCGGTGGTAATCAGCAAAAAGCCATTCTGGGACGCTGGTTATCGGAAGATATGAAAGTCATTTTGCTGGATGAACCTACGCGCGGTATTGATGTGGGAGCCAAGCACGAAATATATAATGTGATTTATGCGCTGGCGGCGCAGGGGGTGGCGGTGCTGTTTGCCTCCAGCGATCTGCCCGAAGTCCTCGGCGTCGCCGACCGTATTGTCGTCATGCGTGAAGGTGAAATCGCTGGTGAATTGCTACACGAGCAGGCAGATGAGCGTCAGGCACTAAGCCTTGCTATGCCTAAAGTCAGTCAGGCAGTTGCCTGAGTAAGGAGAGTATGATGTCTTCTGTTTCTACATCGGGTTCTGGCGCACCTAAGTCGTCATTCAGCTTCGGCCGTATCTGGGATCAGTACGGTATGCTGGTGGTGTTTGCGGTGCTGTTTATTGCCTGTGCCATTTTTGTCCCGAACTTTGCCACCTTCATTAATATGAAAGGGCTGGGGCTGGCAATCTCCATGTCGGGGATGGTGGCGTGCGGTATGTTGTTCTGTCTCGCGTCGGGTGACTTTGACCTTTCTGTTGCTTCGGTCATTGCCTGTGCAGGTGTCACTACGGCGGTGGTTATCAATCTGACCGAAAGCCTGTGGATAGGCGTGGCGGCAGGTTTGCTGCTGGGCGTCCTCTGCGGTCTGGTGAATGGCTTTGTTATCGCTAAACTTAAAATTAACGCCTTGATTACCACGCTGGCGACGATGCAGATTGTCCGTGGTCTGGCGTATATCATCTCTGACGGTAAAGCGGTCGGTATCGAAGATGAAAGTTTCTTTGCTCTCGGTTATGCCAACTGGTTCGGCCTGCCTGCGCCAATCTGGCTCACTGTCGCTTGCCTGATAATCTTTGGCTTGCTGCTGAACAAAACTACCTTTGGTCGTAATACGCTGGCGATTGGCGGTAACGAAGAGGCCGCGCGTCTGGCGGGTGTACCTGTTGTCCGCACCAAAATCATTATCTTCGTTCTCTCTGGTCTGGTATCGGCGATTGCCGGGATTGTTCTGGCTTCGCGCATGACCAGCGGTCAGCCGATGACCTCGATTGGCTATGAGTTGATTGTTATCTCAGCCTGCGTTTTAGGTGGCGTTTCTCTGAAAGGTGGCATCGGAAAAATCTCATATGTGGTGGCGGGTATCTTAATTTTAGGGACTGTAGAAAATGCTATGAACCTGCTCAATATTTCTCCTTTCGCGCAGTACGTGGTTCGTGGCTTAATCCTGCTGGCGGCGGTGATCTTCGACCGTTACAAGCAAAAAGCGAAACGCACTGTCTGATGCTTTTTTTCGCAACAATTTAGCTCTTTTTTCCATCACAGCCAGCCGCCACAACGGCTGGCTGTTCTTTTTTGCAAATGGCGAGCTACGTCACACTGTCTATACTTACATGTCTGTAAAGCGCGTTCTGCGCGAACTATAAAAAGATAAGGAGGAGTACCGGGTGACAGAACCGTTAACCGAACCCCCTGAACTATCCGCGAAATATGCCTGGTTTTTTGATCTCGATGGAACGCTGGCGGAAATTAAACCGCATCCCGATCAGGTCGTCGTGCCTGACAATATTCTGCAAGGACTTCAGCTACTGGCAACCGCAAGTGATGGTGCATTGGCATTGATATCAGGGCGCTCAATGGTCGAGCTTGACGCACTGGCAAAACCTTATCGCTTCCCGTTAGCGGGCGTGCATGGGGCGGAGCGCCGTGACATCAATGGTAAAACGCATATCGTTCATTTGCCGGATGCGATTGCCCGCGATATCAGCGTTCAACTGCATACGGCAATCAGCCACTATCCCGGTGCGGAAGTGGAGGCGAAAGGGATGGCGTTTGCGCTGCATTATCGTCAGGCGCCGCAGCACGAAGACGCCTTATTGACATTAGCGCAACGCATTACCCAGATTTGGCCGCAAATGGCATTACAGCAGGGAAAGTGTGTCGTCGAGATTAAACCAGGAAACACCAGTAAAGGGGAGGCGATTGCAGCCTTTATGCAGGAAGCTCCCTTTGTCGGCCGTAAGCCCGTTTTTCTGGGCGATGATTTAACCGATGAATCTGGCTTCGCGGTCGTTAACCGACTGGGTGGAATGTCAGTGAAAATTGGCACCGGAGCGACTCAGGCATCATGGCGGCTGGCGGGCGTGCCGGATGTCTGGAGCTGGCTTGAAATGATAACCAACGCATTACAACAACAAAAAAGAGAAAATAACAGGAGTGATGACTATGAGTCGTTTAGTCGTAGTATCTAACCGGATTGCACCACCAGACGAGCACGCCGCCAGTGCCGGTGGCCTTGCTGTCGGCATACTGGGGGCACTGAAAGCCGCAGGTGGGCTGTGGTTTGGTTGGAGTGGCGAAACAGGGAATGAGGTTCAGCCGCTAAAAAAGGTGAAAAAAGGAAATATTACTTGGGCCTCTTTTAACCTCAGCGAACAGGATCTCGACGAATACTACAACCAATTCTCTAATGCCGTTCTCTGGCCTGCATTTCATTATCGACTCGATCTGGTGCAATTTCAGCGTCCTGCCTGGGACGGCTATCTACGCGTAAATGCGTTACTGGCAGATAAATTACTGCCGCTGCTGGAAGACGATGACATTATCTGGGTTCACGATTATCACCTGTTGCCATTTGCGCATGAATTACGCAAACGTGGGGTGAATAATCGCATTGGTTTCTTCCTGCATATTCCTTTCCCGACGCCGGAAATCTTCAATGCGCTGCCGACGTATGACACCTTGCTTGAACAGCTTTGTGATTATGATTTACTGGGTTTCCAGACAGAGAACGATCGTCTGGCGTTCCTGGATTGCCTTTCTAACCTGACCCGCGTTACGACGCGTAGCTCAAAAAGCCATACGGCCTGGGGCAAAGCGTTTCGAACCGAAGTTTACCCCATTGGCATTGAACCAGATGAGATTGCCAAACAGGCTGCCGGACCACTGCCGGCAAAACTGGCGCAACTAAAAGCGGAACTGAAAAATGTACAGAATATCTTTTCTGTCGAACGACTGGATTATTCCAAAGGTTTGCCGGAGCGTTTTCTCGCCTATGAAGCGTTGCTGGAAAAATATCCGCAACATCACGGTAAAATTCGCTATACCCAGATTGCGCCAACGTCGCGTGGTGATGTGCAAGCGTATCAGGATATTCGTCATCAGTTGGAAAATGAAGCCGGGAGAATTAACGGCAAATATGGTCAATTAGGCTGGACGCCGCTTTATTATCTGAATCAGCATTTTGATCGTAAATTACTGATGAAAATCTTCCGCTATTCCGATGTTGGATTAGTGACGCCGCTGCGCGACGGAATGAACCTGGTCGCGAAAGAGTATGTTGCCGCACAAGATCCTGCCAATCCGGGCGTACTGGTACTTTCGCAATTTGCCGGGGCGGCAAACGAACTGACGTCGGCGTTAATTGTAAACCCATACGATCGTGATGAAGTTGCGGCGGCGCTCAATCGGGCGTTGACGATGTCGCTGGCGGAACGTATTTCCCGCCATGCAGAAATGCTGGAAGTTATTGTGAAAAACGACATTAATCACTGGCAGGAGTATTTTATTCGCGACCTAAAGCAGATAGTTCCGCGAAGCGCGGAAAGTCAGCAGCGCGATAAAGTTGCCACCTTTCCGAAACTGGCGTAATCGCGGTTAATCTCCCTTAAGCGGAACCAGTAGTACATCGACCTCGCTTGAGGCAATCACACTTTTCGCTGAGCAGGATGCTCGCGAAAAGAAACTGTGGTTATGATTGCCGCAAATCACCAAATCGAATTTATGTTTACGGCACACTGCCAGAATATGTTCGCTTAACTCTCCGCAAGCAATAAACGTCTCTTCTACCGGATATCCCGCATCCTTAATTAATTTATCAAGAAAGTTTTGTGTTTCTTCATGCATCACGCTGCGTAAATCTTCAAGCATCGGTGCGGCTAATTGATTGAATATTTCCGGGTCGGAAGCGAGAGTGATCAAACTTATGCGTCCATTAACCGGACGGGCGATAGATACCGCTTTTGTTAACAGTTGCTGGCTTTCTGGCGAGACAGCTACAGCAACAAGAACATTGGTATAGCTCATAACCTGCTCCTTATTCTGTGAACTTCAGGTGTTATTACAGCTTTACTCTGAATGAGGCACTGATGCAATAACAACTCAGTCAAAAAGGTAAATATTAGGATGGTTACTAGTAAGAATAATTAATTAGTACCGAAATGTTATCATGCGATCACCAGTGTGGTTATAAGAAGTGAAATTAACTATTTTCCTTATAAAACAAATGGATAATATTTGTAAAACATTTGCTTAACATTTGAGGAGTTCCCGGCTTTATTTTCACTTGAACAGGCTCATGTTATGTAACTCTCTGTTTGAAAATAATTTATAGAGGATAAATAAATTTATTTCATACATAACATATGGTTATTTACGGTGATTTATATTAACAGTGCGCAACATAATAATTTTATGCATCCACTTCATTTTTGAAGTCAGGGGCGCTGAAAAACTTTTTAACAGAATGAAATATCACCAAAACAAAAGTATGACTTATACATTAATGTTAAGTAATTGAGTGTTTTGTGTGATCTGAGTCACACATTATCGAAAATCGCAGCGTCGCTCCGTTGTATGTGTGAGTGGTGACGAGTACAGTTGCGTCGAATTAGGAAAAATCTTAGATAAGTGTAAAAAACACTACTCTCTGTAAGGGATTGTTTCATCTCTTACGATGCCTGTGTTTTTTCGTTGATCGCAACTATTCCATGGTTATTTACTTTTTACCGGGATTTCCCGGCGACATCACGGGGTGCGGTGATACCGCATAAAAATAAAGTTAGTTATTCTGGATGGGAATAATGCATACCTCCGAGTTGCTGAAACATATTTATGACATCAATTTGTCATATTTACTTCTTGCACAACGTCTGATCGTTCAGGACAAAGCGTCCGCCATGTTTCGTCTCGGTATTAATGAAGAAATGGCAACAACGTTAGCGACGCTGACGCTTCCGCAAATGGTTAAACTGGCAGAAACCAATCAACTGATTTGTCATTTCCGCTTTGACAGCCACCAGACTATTAATCAGTTGACGCAGGATTCCCGCGTTGACGATCTCCAGCAAGTTCATACCGGTATCATGCTCTCTACACGTTTGTTGAATGATGTTAATCAGCCCGAAGAAGTGCTGCGTAAAAAAAGGGCCTGATAATGAGCGAAAAAAGCATTGTTCAGGAAGCCCGGGATATTCAGCTGGCAATGGAATTGATCACCCTCGGCGCTCGTTTGCAGATGCTGGAAAGTGAAACACAATTAAGTCGCGGACGTCTGATCAAACTCTATAAAGAACTGCGCGGAAGTCCGCCGCCGAAAGGTATGCTGCCATTCTCCACCGACTGGTTTATGACCTGGGAACAAAATGTTCATGCGTCGATGTTTTGTAATGCATGGCAGTTTTTGCTGAAAACCGGGTTATGTAACGGCGTCGATGCCGTGATCAAAGCCTATCGTTTATACCTCGAACAGTGTCCGCAAGCCGAAGAAGGCCCTCTGCTGGCGTTGACACGCGCCTGGACACTGGTGCGATTTGTTGAAAGTGGTTTACTACAACTTTCCAGTTGCAAGTGCTGCGGCGGTAATTTTATCACCCATGCCCATCAGCCTGTTGGCAGCTTTGCCTGCAGCTTATGTCAGCCGCCATCACGAGCGGTAAAAAGACGTAAACTTTCTCAAGACCCTGCCGATATTATCCCTCAACTGCTGGATGAACAGAGAGTACAGGCTGTTTAACTCACGCGATATGGCGAAACATTCCAGTAGCGGCAAGTGATTGTCGCTGCTTTTTTTCCCCGACCGTAAGTTAACGCCCGACGACTGAACATCCTGTCATGGTCAACAGTGAAAGGATGATGTCGTGCTTATCTTATTAGGTTACCTGGTTGTTCTCGGTACAGTTTTCGGCGGTTATTTGATGACCGGCGGAAGCCTTGGAGCACTCTATCAACCCGCTGAACTGGTGATTATTGCCGGTGCAGGCATTGGGTCGTTTATTGTCGGCAACAACGGTAAAGCCATCAAAGGCACGCTTAAGGCGCTGCCGTTACTGTTTCGCCGCTCCAAATACACCAAAGCGATGTATATGGATCTGCTGGCACTGCTTTACCGGCTAATGGCGAAATCACGCCAGATGGGCATGTTTTCGCTGGAGCGCGATATTGAAAATCCTCGCGAGAGCGAGATCTTCGCCAGTTATCCTCGCATTATGGCAGATGCCGTCATGCTTGATTTTATTGTCGATTATCTGCGCCTGATTATTAGTGGTCACATGAATACCTTCGAAATCGAAGCTTTGATGGATGAAGAGATCGAGACTCACGAAAGCGAGGCGGAAGTCCCGGCAAACAGTCTGGCGCTGGTCGGTGACTCGCTCCCGGCATTTGGTATTGTCGCCGCAGTGATGGGGGTGGTTCACGCGTTAGGTTCAGCCGATCGTCCTGCCGCCGAACTGGGGGCGCTGATTGCTCATGCAATGGTGGGGACTTTCCTCGGTATCTTATTGGCTTACGGATTTATTTCCCCGCTGGCAAGTGTTTTGCGCCAGAAAAGCGCAGAGACCAGCAAAATGATGCAGTGCGTCAAAGTCATACTGCTTTCTAATCTCAACGGTTATGCACCGCCAATTGCGGTTGAATTTGGTCGCAAAACGCTCTATTCCAGCGAGCGCCCGTCGTTCGTCGAACTGGAAGAGCACGTTCGTGCAGTGAAAAATCCGCAACAGCAGACGACAACCGAGGAAGCATGAAGAATCACGCGCATCCAATTATTGTCGTCAAGCGACGCAAAGCGAAAAGTCACGGCGCGGCGCATGGATCGTGGAAGATTGCTTATGCTGACTTTATGACTGCGATGATGGCTTTTTTTCTGGTGATGTGGCTGATCTCCATCTCCAGCCCAAAAGAGCTGATTCAGATTGCGGAATATTTCCGCACGCCGCTGGCGACGGCAGTAACGGGCGGCGATCGCATTTCGAATAGTGAAAGCCCAATTCCTGGCGGGGGTGATGATTACACCCAAAGCCAGGGAGAAGTGAATAAGCAGCCAGACATTGAAGAACTGAAAAAACGCATGGAGCAAAGTCGGCTGCGGAAATTGCGGGGCGATCTCGACCAGCTTATTGAATCAGACCCGAAACTACGGGCGCTGCGTCCACATCTCAAAATCGATCTGGTGCAGGAAGGTTTACGCATTCAGATTATCGACAGCCAGAATCGCCCGATGTTTAAAACCGGCAGTGCTGACGTCGAACCCTATATGCGTGACATTCTGCGGAGTATTGCGCCTGTGCTGAACGGTATTCCTAACCGTATCAGTCTCTCCGGTCATACCGATGATTTCCCTTACGCCAAGGGTGAGCAAGGCTATAGCAACTGGGAGCTTTCTGCCGAACGCGCTAATGCGTCGCGCCGTGAGCTAATGGTGGGCGGTCTGGCTGATGGCAAAATTCTGCGCGTCGTAGGCATGGCAGCCACCATGCGTTTAAGCGATCGTGGACCTGATGATGCCGTCAATCGTCGAATCAGCCTGCTGGTTCTGAACAGACAAGCCGAACAAGCTATTTTGCATGAAAACGCTGAAAGCCAGAATGAGCCGGTAAGTGTTCTGGAAAAAACAGGGAGCGCACCGCAGGTCAGTGTTCCCACAATGCCATCAGCCGAACCGAGGTGACAGCGTGAGCATGGATATAAGCGATTTTTATCAGACATTTTTTGATGAAGCGGACGAACTGTTAGCCGATATGGAGCAGCATCTGCTTAATTTGCAACCAGAAGCGCCAGATGCCGAACAGTTGAATGCCATCTTCCGTGCAGCCCATTCCATCAAAGGAGGGGCAGGAACGTTTGGTTTTACTGTGTTACAGGAAACCACGCATCTGATGGAAAATCTGCTCGATGAAGCCAGACGCGGTGAGATGCAGCTTAATACCGACATTATCAATCTGTTTTTGGAAACGAAGGACATCATGCAAGAACAGCTCGACGCTTATAAACAGTCGCAAGAGCCGGATATCGCCAGCTTCGATTATATCTGCCAGGCCTTGCGTCAACTGGCATTAGAAGCGAAAGGCGAAACGGTATCCGCAGTGGCCCGATTAAGTGTGGTTGCCAAAAGTGAACCGCAAGATGGTCAGAATAGTAGTCAATCGCCGCGACGAATTATCCTTTCGCGCCTGAAAGCGGGAGAAATCGATCTGCTGGAAGAAGAGCTGGGACATCTGACAACGTTGGCTGACGTGGTGAAAGGAGCCGATTCGCTATCGGCGACATTAGCGGGAGATATTGCGGAAGACGACATTACTGCGGTGCTTTGCTTTGTCATTGAGGCCGATCAGATTGCCTTTGAAAGCGTTGAGTCTACGGCGAAAGTATCTGCGCCACCGGTGCTTAAACTTGCCACAGCAGAAGCGCCAGTCGTACGGGCAGAACGGGAAAAACCGCCGCGCGGCAGCGAATCCACCAGTATCCGTGTGGCGGTGGAGAAGGTTGATCAACTGATTAACCTTGTCGGCGAACTGGTTATCACCCAGTCAATGCTGGCCCAGCGTTCCAGCGAACTGGACCCGGTTAATCATGGTGATTTGATTACCAGCATGGGGCAGTTACAACGTAACGCTCGTGATTTGCAGGAATCGGTGATGTCGATCCGCATGATGCCGATGGAATATGTCTTTAGTCGCTATCCCCGGCTGGTGCGTGATTTGGCGGGAAAACTCGGCAAGCAGGTGGAACTGACGCTGGTGGGCAGTTCCACCGAACTCGACAAGAGTCTGATAGAACGCATTATCGATCCGCTGACCCACCTGGTACGCAACAGTCTCGACCACGGAATTGAACTGCCGGACAAACGCCTCGCCGCAGGCAAAAACAGCGTCGGAAATTTGGTTCTGTCTGCTGAACATCAGGGCGGCAACATCTGCATCGAAGTGACCGACGATGGCGCGGGGCTGAACCGTGAACGGATTCTGGCAAAAGCTGTTTCACAGGGTCTGACCGTCAGCGACAACATGACGGATGACGAAGTGGCAATGCTGATATTTGCTCCTGGTTTTTCTACAGCAGAGCAGGTTACCGATGTCTCTGGACGCGGCGTCGGTATGGATGTCGTCAAACGTAATATCCAGGAGATGGGCGGTCATGTCGAAATCAAATCGAAGCCGGGCGCAGGAACCACAATCCGTATTTTACTGCCGCTGACGCTGGCGATCCTCGATGGCATGTCTGTGCGTGTTGCAGATGAAGTTTTCATTCTGCCGCTGAATGCCGTCATGGAATCATTGCAACCTCGTGAAGCTGATATGCATCCACTGGCGGGTGGCGAGCGGGTACTGGAAGTACGAGGTGAATATCTGCCCATCGTCGAACTGTGGAAAGTGTTCAACGTTGCGGGCGCGAAAACTGAAGCCACTCAGGGCATTGTGGTGATCCTGCAAAGTGGCGGTCGCCGCTACGCCTTGCTGGTGGATCAATTAATTGGTCAACACCAGGTGGTAGTGAAAAACCTGGAAAGTAACTATCGAAAAATCCCGGGAATATCCGCCGCAACGATTCTCGGCGACGGCAGCGTGGCACTGATTGTTGATGTATCTGCCTTGCAGACGATAAATCGCGAACAACGTATGGCGAACACCGCCGCCTGATTGAGTAAAAAGGTAATAAATATGACCGGTATGACAAATGTAACAAAACTGGCCAGCGAACCGTCAGGCCAGGAATTTCTGGTATTTACCCTTGGTGACGAAGAGTACGGTATTGATATTCTGAAAGTGCAGGAGATCCGTGGCTACGATCAGGTTACGCGGATTGCGAACACGCCTGCATTTATCAAAGGTGTCACTAACCTGCGCGGCGTTATTGTGCCGATTGTCGACTTACGCATTAAATTCAGCCAGGTGGATGTGGAATATAACGACAACACGGTGGTCATCGTCCTGAATCTGGGGCTGCGTGTGGTCGGCATTGTGGTTGATGGCGTGTCAGACGTTCTTTCATTGACGGCGGAGCAAATTCGTCCGGCACCGGAATTTGCTGTGACGCTTTCTACTGAATATCTCACCGGGCTGGGGGCGCTGGGTGACCGCATGTTAATTCTGGTGAATATCGAAAAACTGCTCAATAGTGAAGAGATGGCGCTGTTAGATAGCGCAGCGTCAGAGGTGGCGTAATTTATCCTGCTGTACTGAAATGAACCCGATGACCTGCGCATCGGGTTTTTTTACTTCATTTCGCCATGACTGGCATCAGCAATAAAGTTTCCCTTCTTCCTGCCGATAACGAAAACAACTTGTTTTCAGGAAGGTGCCTTATGATTAACCGTATCCGCGTAGTCACGCTGCTGATGATGGTGCTGGGGGTATTTGCACTGTTACAGCTTATTTCCGGCAGTCTGTTTTTTTCTTCGCTTCACCATAGCCAGAAAAGCTTTGTCGTTTCCAATGAACTACGGGAACAACAGAGTGAGCTAACCTCAACCTGGGATTTAATGCTACAAACGCGCATTAACCTGAGTCGTTCAGCGGTGCGGATGATGATGGATTCATCCAATCAACAAAGCAGTGCAAAAGTTGAATTGCTCGATAGCGCCAGGAAAACATTGGCACAGGCGTCTACCCATTATAAAAAATTCAAAAGCATGGCGCCGTTACCTGAAATGGTCGCCACCAGTCGTAATATTGATGAAAAATACAAAAACTATCACACAGCATTAACAGAACTGATTGATTATCTTGATTATGGCAATACTGGCGCCTACTTCGCTCAACCAACCCAGGGAATGCAAAATGCGATGGGCGAAGCATTTGCTCAGTACGCCCTTAGTAGTGAAAAACTTTACCGCAATATCGTCACTAACAATGCAGAAGATTACCGCTTTTCCCAGTGGCAACTGGCGATTATCGCGCTGGTGGTGGTATTAATTTTGCTGGTGGCGTGGTTCGGCATCCGCCGCATGTTGCTTAACCCGCTGGCGAAAATCATTGCTCACATTCGCGAAATTGCCGGCGGTAACCTGGCGAATAGCCTCATCATTGATGGACGCAGTGAAATGGGCGAGCTGGCACAGAGCGTTTCGCATATGCAGCGTTCCTTGACCGACACAGTTACTCACGTGCGGCAGGGGTCGGACGCCATCTATGCCGGCACACGTGAAATTGCAGCGGGCAATACCGATCTTTCCTCCCGTACTGAACAGCAGGCATCCGCGCTGGAAGAAACTGCCGCCAGCATGGAACAGCTCACCGCGACGGTAAAACAGAACGCCGATAACGCCCGTCAGGCCTCGCAACTGGCACAAAGTGCCTCCGACACCGCGCAGCACGGCGGCAAAGTGGTGGATGGCGTGGTGAAAACCATGCATGAAATCGCCGACAGTTCGAAGAAAATTGCCGACATTATTAGCGTAATCGACGGCATCGCATTCCAGACCAATATCCTCGCGCTGAATGCCGCTGTTGAAGCCGCGCGTGCCGGGGAACAGGGGCGTGGTTTTGCTGTGGTGGCGGGCGAAGTGCGTAATCTTGCCAGTCGCAGCGCCCAGGCAGCAAAAGAGATCAAAGCTCTGATAGAAGACTCAGTTTCCCGCGTTGATACCGGTTCGGTGCTGGTCGAAAGCGCCGGGGAAACGATGACGAGTATCGTTAATGCGGTTACGCGCGTCACCGACATTATGGGGGAAATTGCTTCAGCCTCCGATGAGCAGAGCCGTGGCATTGATCAAGTTGCGCTGGCTGTGTCGGAAATGGATCGCGTCACTCAACAGAATGCCTCGTTGGTGCAGGAGTCAGCCGCCGCTGCTGCCGCACTGGAAGAGCAGGCCAGCCGTTTAACTCAGGCTGTATCCGCATTTCGTCTGGCTGCAAGTCAGCTAAACCACAAACCACCACTAAAATCCCGGCCTGCCAGTGAGCAATCACCAGCACAGTCGCGGCGGCGTATCGCGGAACAAGAGCCAAACTGGGAAACATTTTGATGGGTATTTACCCAAGCGCCATTGCCGCCAGATGAGGCCGATGATGCAACAGAACGTCGCGCTTATCGTCTCTGATGGCGCTATTACAACACAATCGGCGCAGTTACAGGCTGTGTCAGTGGTTTCCTGAAGTGATTGAGAAGGCGCTATGACATCATCTCAGCCCTGTGGGCAAACGTCTTTATTGTTACAGATGACCGAGCGCCTGGTGCTTTCCGACGTTCATTTTCGGCGGATAAGCCAATTGATCTATCAACGGGCGGGGATCGTTCTGGCCGATCACAAGCGTGACATGGTCTACAACCGGTTGATACGCCGTTTGCGTTCGCTGGGACTGGCCGATTTTGGTCATTATCTGAACATGCTGGAATCTAATCAGCTCAGCGGCGAGTGGCAGGCATTTATTAACTCGCTGACCACCAACCTGACGGCATTTTTTCGTGAAGGGCATCATTTCCCACTGATCGCGGCTCACGCTCGCCGTCGTTCCGGAGAATATCGTGTATGGAGCGCGGCGGCGTCGACAGGTGAAGAGCCGTACAGCATTGCCATGACGCTGGCGGACACATTAGGCACCGCGCCCGGACGCTGGAAAGTGTTCGCCAGTGATATCGACACCGAAGTGCTGGAAAAAGCCAGAAGCGGTATTTATCGCCATGAAGAACTGAAAAACCTGACGCCACAACAACTCCAGCGTTACTTCATGCGCGGCACGGGGCCGCATGAAGGGCTGGTGCGCGTGCGCCAGGAACTGGCGAGCTATGTCGATTTTTCCCCGCTGAATTTGTTGGCGAAACAGTACACCGTACCGGGGCCGTTTGATGCGATCTTCTGTCGTAACGTCATGATCTACTTTGATCAAACGACCCAACAGGAGATTTTGCGCCGCTTCGTACCACTACTTAAACCTGACGGATTGCTGTTTGCGGGGCACTCTGAAAATTTCAGCCACCTTGAGCGCAGCTTCACGCTGCGTGGGCAGACGGTGTATGCGCTAAGTAAGGATTAACCATGAGCAAAATCAGGGTGTTGTCTGTCGATGATTCGGCACTGATGCGCCAGATCATGACGGAAATCATCAACAGCCATAGCGATATGGAAATGGTGGCAACGGCGCCCGATCCGCTGGTCGCACGAGATTTGATTAAGAAATTCAACCCCGATGTGCTGACGCTGGATGTTGAAATGCCACGGATGGACGGACTGGATTTCCTCGAAAAGTTAATGCGTTTGCGTCCAATGCCCGTTGTGATGGTTTCTTCTCTGACCGGCAAAGGTTCTGAAGTGACGCTGCGCGCGCTGGAGTTGGGAGCGATAGATTTTGTCACTAAACCGCAACTGGGTATTCGAGAAGGGATGCTGGCGTACAGCGAAATGATCGCTGAAAAGGTGCGTACGGCGTCAAGGGCGAGCCTCGCGGCGCATAAACCATTATCGGCTCCGGCAACACTGAAGGCGGGGCCGTTGTTGAGTTCTGAAAAACTGATTGCGATTGGCGCTTCGACGGGGGGAACTGAGGCAATTCGGCACGTATTGCAGCCGCTGCCGCTTTCCAGCCCGGCACTGTTAATCACCCAGCATATGCCGCCTGGCTTTACCCGTTCTTTTGCCGACCGCCTGAATAAGCTGTGTCAAATCGGCGTGAAAGAGGCGGAAGACGGTGAACGCGTCTTACCGGGACATGCCTATATCGCCCCAGGCGATCGACATATGGAACTGGCGCGCAGCGGCGCGAACTATCAAATCAAAATTCACGATGGCCCGGCGGTTAACCGTCATCGACCGTCAGTGGATGTGTTGTTTCATTCTGTCGCCAGACAGGCGGGGCGCAACGCGGTTGGGGTGATCCTCACCGGTATGGGCAACGACGGTGCGGCGGGAATGTTGTCGATGCGTCAGGCGGGGGCATGGACCCTTGCGCAAAACGAAGCAAGCTGTGTGGTGTTCGGTATGCCGCGCGAGGCTATCAATCTGGGGGGCGTCTGCGAAGTGGTCGATCTTAGCCAGGTAAGCCAGCAAATGCTGGCGAAAATCAGTGCCGGACAGGCGATACGTATTTAAATCAGGAGTGTGAAATGGCGGATAAAGAACTTAAATTTTTGGTTGTGGATGACTTTTCCACCATGCGACGCATTGTGCGTAACCTACTGAAAGAGTTGGGTTTCAACAATGTTGAGGAAGCAGAAGATGGCGCTGATGCTCTCAACAAGTTACAGGCGGGTGGTTATGGTTTTGTGATCTCCGACTGGAATATGCCGAATATGGATGGTCTGGAGTTGCTGAAAACCATTCGTGCCGATGGGGTGATGTCGGCGCTGCCAGTGCTGATGGTGACCGCAGAGGCGAAGAAAGAGAACATTATCGCGGCAGCACAAGCGGGGGCCAGTGGCTATGTGGTTAAGCCATTTACCGCCGCGACGCTGGAGGAAAAACTCAACAAAATCTTTGAGAAACTGGGCATGTGAGGATGCGACTATGATGCAACCATCAATCAAACCTGCTGATGAACATGCAGCCGGCGATATCATAGCGCGCATCGGTAGCCTGACGCGTATGCTGCGTGACAGCCTGCGTGAGCTGGGGCTGGATCAGGCGATAGCCGAAGCAGCGGAAGCCATCCCTGATGCCCGCGATCGCCTGTTCTACGTTGTACAGATGACTGCGCAGGCCGCAGAGCGGGCGCTGAACAGCGTTGAGGCGTCGCAACCGCATCAGGATCAAATGGAGAAATCGGCAAAAGCATTAACCCAACGTTGGGATGACTGGTTTGCCGATCCGATTGATCTTGCCGATGCCCGGGAACTGGTGACGGATACGCGGCAATTTCTGGCGGATGTGCCCGCTCATACCAGCTTCACTAACGCGCAGTTACTGGAAATTATGATGGCGCAGGATTTTCAGGATCTCACCGGGCAGGTGATTAAACGGATGATGGATGTGATTCAGGAAATTGAACGCCAGCTGTTGATGGTGCTGCTGGAAAACATCCCGGAGCAGGATGCGCGCCCGAAACGTGAAAACCAGAGTTTGCTTAACGGACCACAGGTCGATACCAGCAAAGCCGGTGTGGTTGCCAGTCAGGATCAGGTTGACGATTTACTGGATAGCCTTGGGTTTTGATTTGTATTGCCTGATGGGACGTGACCGCGTCATATCAGGCGGTCGGATAAGGCGTTTACACCACATCCGACAAACGTGGACCATGCCTGGTGTATTGCGGCAAAAGCCCCAAATCCCACCTGTTTTGCCTCTTACTCCAGGCATTGAACGCTTTCCGCTCTGGCATTATTCACGCTTATCACCATTTCCAGGATTGGCGACGTGTCTGACGAGAGCGACGACAAAACAGAAGCCCCCACACCTCACCGACTTGAAAAAGCGCGGGAAGAGGGGCAGATCCCACGCTCCCGTGAGCTGACTTCACTGCTGATTTTGCTGGTTGGCGTGTGTGTTATCTGGTTTGGTGGCGCGTCTCTGGCACGGCGGTTGTCGGGGATGCTCTCCGCCGGGCTGCATTTTGATCACAGCATCATTAATGATCCCAACCTGATCCTCGGACAGATTATTTTGCTGATCAGAGAAGCCATGCTGGCACTGTTGCCGCTGATTAGCGGGGTGGTGCTGGTGGCGCTTATTTCGCCGGTCATGCTGGGGGGGCTGGTATTTAGCGGCAAATCATTGCAACCGAAGTTTTCTAAACTCAACCCGCTACCGGGCATTAAACGTATGTTCTCGGCGCAAACTGGCGCGGAGCTGCTGAAAGCTATCCTGAAATCTACACTGGTTGGCTGTGTTACTGGCTTTTATCTCTGGCATCACTGGCCGCAGATGATGCGCTTAATGGCGCAGTCACCCATTACTGCAATGGCTAACGCGATGGATGTTGTGGGGTTATGCGCGCTTTTAGTGGTGCTTGGTGTCATTCCGATGGTGGGATTTGACGTCTTTTTTCAAATTTTCAGCCACCTGAAAAAGCTGCGTATGTCACGACAGGATATTCGTGATGAGTTCAAACAAAGCGAAGGCGATCCGCATGTCAAAGGGCGAATTCGTCAGATGCAGCGTGCTGCCGCGCGGCGGCGGATGATGGCCGATGTGCCGAAAGCGGACGTCATTGTTAATAACCCAACTCACTACTCAGTGGCATTGCAATATGACGAAAACAAAATGAGCGCGCCGAAAGTCGTTGCTAAAGGCGCGGGGCTGGTGGCGTTACGCATTCGTGAAATTGCCGCTGAAAATAACGTCCCGACTCTTGAAGCACCGCCGCTGGCGCGCGCGCTGTATCGACACGCAGAAATCGGCCAGCAAATTCCCGGTCAACTGTATGCCGCCGTGGCGGAAGTGCTGGCCTGGGTCTGGCAACTGAAACGCTGGCGTCTGGCCGGTGGACAACGCCCCGTACAACCCACTTATCTTCCGGTGCCGGAAGCCCTGGATTTTATCAACGAGAAACCGTCCCATGAGTAATCTGGCCGCGATGCTGCGCCTGCCCGCAAACCTGAAATCGACACAATGGCAGATCCTTGCCGGGCCTATTTTGATCTTGCTGATTTTGTCGATGATGGTGCTGCCATTGCCTGCATTCATTCTCGATCTGCTGTTTACCTTCAATATTGCCTTGTCGATTATGGTGTTGCTGGTGGCGATGTTTACCCAGCGCACGCTTGAGTTTGCCGCGTTTCCGACCATTCTGTTGTTTACCACGCTGTTGCGTCTGGCGCTTAATGTGGCCTCCACGCGTATCATTTTGATGGAAGGCCATACCGGTGCGGCGGCGGCAGGGAAGGTCGTCGAAGCGTTCGGTCATTTTCTCGTGGGCGGTAACTTTGCCATTGGCATTGTGGTGTTCGTCATTCTTGTGATCATCAACTTTATGGTTATCACCAAAGGTGCCGGACGTATCGCGGAAGTGGGCGCGCGCTTTGTTCTCGACGGTATGCCGGGTAAGCAGATGGCGATTGATGCCGACCTCAACGCTGGCCTGATTGGCGAAGATGAAGCAAAAAAGCGACGTTCAGAAGTGACCCAGGAAGCTGATTTTTACGGCTCAATGGACGGGGCGAGTAAGTTTGTCCGTGGTGACGCCATCGCCGGGATCCTCATCATGGTCATTAACGTTGTTGGCGGATTGCTGGTTGGTGTGTTGCAACATGGCATGAGCATGGGTCATGCAGCGGAAAGTTATACGTTGTTGACCATCGGTGATGGCCTGGTCGCGCAAATACCAGCACTGGTTATTTCTACCGCTGCGGGGGTTATCGTCACGCGAGTCAGCACCGATCAGGATGTTGGCGAGCAGATGGTGAATCAGCTTTTCAGTAACCCCAGAGTCATGCTGTTAAGTGCCGCTGTGTTGGGTTTACTTGGTCTGGTGCCAGGAATGCCAAACCTGGTATTTTTACTGTTCACAGCGGGATTGCTGGGGCTGGCGTGGTGGATACGTGGACGCGAACAAAACGCGCCTGCTGAACCGAAACCAGTGAAGATGGCGGAAAATAATGCCGTTGTCGAAGCGACCTGGAACGATGTGCAACTGGAAGATTCTCTGGGAATGGAAGTGGGTTATCGGCTGATCCCGATGGTCGATTTTCAGCAGGATGGCGAGTTGCTTGGTCGTATTCGCAGTATTCGCAAGAAATTTGCTCAGGAGATGGGCTTTCTGCCACCAGTGGTGCACATCCGCGACAATATGGATCTACAACCTGCCCGCTATCGTATCTTGATGAAAGGCGTTGAGATTGGCAGTGGTGATGCTTATCCGGGGCGCTGGCTGGCCATTAACCCAGGAACAGCCGCCGGGACGCTTCCCGGTGAAGTGACTGTCGATCCGGCATTTGGTCTTAATGCTATCTGGATCGAAAGTGCGCTTAAAGAACAAGCGCAGATTCAGGGATATACGGTAGTTGAAGCCAGTACAGTGGTGGCAACGCATCTTAACCACCTCATTAGTCAACATGCCGCAGAACTGTTTGGTCGCCAGGAGGCGCAGCAGTTGCTGGATCGCGTGGCGCAGGAGATGCCAAAACTGACGGAGGATCTGGTTCCTGGCGTTGTCACGCTCACTACGCTGCATAAAGTGCTACAAAACCTGCTTGATGAAAAAGTACCGATCCGCGATATGCGCACCATTCTCGAAACGCTGGCGGAACATGCGCCCATCCAGAGCGATCCGCATGAATTAACCGCCGTTGTCCGCGTGGCGCTGGGGCGGGCAATTACTCAGCAGTGGTTCCCCGGTAAAGATGAAGTTCACGTTATTGGTCTGGATACGCCATTGGAGCGGTTACTGTTACAGGCGTTGCAGGGCGGTGGCGGACTGGAACCGGGGCTGGCGGATCGTTTGCTGGCGCAAACCCAGGAAGCATTATCCCGTCAGGAGATGCTGGGTGCGCCGCCAGTACTGTTGGTGAACCACGCGCTGCGCCCGCTATTGTCTCGCTTTCTGCGCCGTAGCCTGCCGCAACTGGTGGTGCTGTCGAATCTCGAACTCTCTGATAACCGGCAGATTCGGATGACGGCGACTATTGGGGGTAAATAATGAGGATCTTACTGGCGATATTGTTGTTTCCGCTGGTTGTACAAGCTGCCGGGGATGGGATGTGGCAGACAAGTAGTGTGGGCGTTACGCTAAATCATCGCGGTGAGTCGATGTCGTCAGCGCCTCTTTCTTCGCGACAACCAGCATCAGGATTGATGACGCTGGTGGCGTGGCGTTATCAGCTTATCGGCCCGACACCATCGGGGCTGCGGGTACGCTTGTGTTCACAATCTCGTTGTGTCGAATTAGACGGGCAGAGTGGGAGCACTGTGGCCTTTTCCGGTATACCGGCGGCAGAACCGTTGCGATTTATCTGGGAAGTGCCTGGCGGTGGGCGGTTAATTCCGCCGCTGAAGGTACAACGTAATGAAGTGATTGTGAATTATCGCTGAAGTACAAATAAAAAATACGCGCTCGCAAGCATGTTTAATAACTCAGTGAAAAAGGCTCCATGTTTTGTTGCAATTATTTATCAGGAATAGCTTGCAACAAAACATGCCAAAAATATGTGAATTACCCTCTTGTCAAAGGGCTTGGATAAAAATCTTCAGAGTTACGGTATAGCTGCAACTGGCGAGTTCGCGTATTGGTCTGGATGATCATACATGATAGCCATTCTGATTCAGAATAAGGGTTACTTAAATCCTGAACGTCCTCATTTGAAAGTATTAATTCACATTCTTTGTCCCTAAAGTCCAGCCAGGCACGCTGTGATTTTCTAAGCAAGTTAAGTTGTTCGGTATCAGGTTTTTTTGCACCTGTGCGTGGCACCTGTTCTATATAACGATAAGCTTCACCATAGGCTTTATTTAATTGCGCATCGACGAGATTGTATTCTTGTCGCAGGCATGATTTGATCACGTTAATGTCAGTATCATCATCTGAATTTTTTTGCCAACAATCTTTGATGGCTGAAATGTCATGGTCATTTACTATAACCGTATCTTCTGCGTAAGCCTGGCAAGAAATAATGCCTAATGTTAATACAAGAAATTTAAACACTGCGGTATTCCTTAAAATCAACCGTTACCGTTTCCCTGGGGCTGGATATTACGCTTCTGGCCTCTTACCCAACAGTGAGAAAACGATGGTATGTCCATTTTCAGAATACATTTAGATGGCAATAAAAAAGCCTGATCGGGTAACCCTGATCAGGCTTCATTCTCACGAAAAATGGATTACATACGCTCTACTGTCTCAATACCCAGCGTATCCAGACCCAGCTTCAGCGTCTTCGCCGTCAGTTGTGCCAGTTTCAGCCGGCTGTTACGCACTTCTTCGTTTTCTGCGCTGAGGATCGGGCAGTGCTCGTAGAAGCCAGAGAACAGACCGGCCAGATCGTACAGGTAAGAACACATCACATGCGGCGTGCCTTCACGAGCAACCACAGTGAGGGTTTCTTCAAACTGCAGCAGGCGAGCAGCCAGTTGTGCTTCGCGATCTTCACGGATGATCACCGGAGCGGCAGCCAGTTGTTCTTCGTTAATTTCCGCTTTACGGAACACGGACAATACACGGGTGTAGGCATACTGCATGTACGGCGCGGTATTACCCTCAAACGCCAGCATGTTGTCCCAGTCGAAGATGTAGTCGGTGGTGCGGTTTTTGGAGAGATCCGCATATTTCACCGCACCAATACCAACCGCGTTAGCCAGTTTTTCCAGCTCGTCAGCTGGCATATCCGGGTTCTTCTCTGCCACCAGACGACGTGCACGTTCCAGTGCTTCATCCAGCAGATCGGCCAGTTTCACCGTACCGCCCGCACGGGTTTTAAACGGTTTGCCGTCTTTGCCCAGCATCATGCCAAACATGTGGTGTTCCAGCGGTACGGATTCCGGCACGTAGCCTGCTTTACGGACGATCGCCCACGCCTGCATCAGGTGTTGATGCTGACGGGAGTCGATGTAATACAGCACGCGATCGGCATGTAGCGTCTCGTAACGGTACTTCGCACAGGCGATATCGGTGGTGGTGTAGAGATAGCCGCCATCTTTTTTCTGAATGATGACGCCCATCGGTTCGCCTTCCTTGTTTTTGAACTCATCAAGGAATACGACGGTCGCGCCTTCACTTTCTACTGCCAGACCTTTGGCTTTCAGATCTGCCACGATACCCGGCAGCATCGGGTTATAAAGGCTTTCGCCCATCACGTCATCGCGGGTCAGCGTCACATTCAGACGATCGTAGGTGATCTGGTTCTGCGTCATGGTGATGTCGACCAGCTTGCGCCACATCTCGCGGAAATATTTGTCACCGCTTTGCAGTTTTACCACGTAGTTACGTGCGCGTTCGGCGAACTCTTCATCTTCGTCGTAATGCTTTTTCGCATCGCGGTAGAAACCTTCAAGGTCAGCCAGTTCCATTTCACCGGCGTTTTCCTGCTGCTGCTTTTCCAGCCACGCAATCAGCATACCGAACTGAGTGCCCCAGTCGCCAACGTGGTTAGCGCGAATCACTTTGTGACCGAGGAACTCCAGAGTACGTACTGCCGCGTCACCAATAATGGTGGAACGCAGATGACCGACGTGCATCTCTTTCGCTACGTTTGGCGCGGAGTAGTCAACCACAATGGTCTGTTTTTCTGGCATAGCAACACCGAGACGATCGGACGCCAGCGCCTGCTGAACATGTTCAGCCAGGAATGCCGGATCAAGGAAAATGTTGATAAAACCAGGACCGGCGATCTCAACTTTGTTGGCGATACCGTTAAGATCCAGATGAGTCAGCACCTGCTCTGCTAATTGTCGCGGTGCCATACCCAGTTTTTTAGCAACTGCCATCATGCCGTTAGCCTGATAGTCGCCGAACTGAACTTTTGCTGACTGACGAACCTGCGGTTCGCAATCCGCAGGCGCGCCTGCCGCAATCATGGCCTGACGGACTTTTTCTGAGAGAAGAGCCTGAATATTCACCGGAATACCTTACATTGATGAAGCGAGCAAAAATTGCCCGCACCAGTTAAAGAAATTAGGGCGGGAGTATACTGCAAATGGCTGTTTTCGTCAGCTACGTGCGCGTGGCGTATTGCCGTTTTCACTATTGCATCAGGAGCTGCGCGAAATCAGCGGTTGGTTGGCGCAGGGCAACAGGGTAAATTAACGCTTTTACTGAAAGACGAAGAGTGATTATGGCGAACTGGCAATCTATCGACGAGTTGCAGGATATTGCAACGGATTTACCGCGATTTATCCACGCATTAGACCAACTTTCACACCGCCTGGGGCTGGATATCACCCCGCTGACTGCCGATCACATTTCTTTGCGTTGCCATCAAAACACCACGGCTGAACGCTGGCGTCGCGGGTTTGAACAGTGCGGCGAACTCCTGTCAGAAAATATTATCAATGGCAGACCGATTTGCCTGTTTAAATTGCGTGAACCGGTACAGGTTGCTCACTGGCAGTTTTCGATTGTTGAGCTACCGTGGCCTGGGGAAAAACGCTACCCGCACGAAGGCTGGGAACATATCGAAATTGTTCTGCCAGGAGAGCCGGAAACGTTGAATGCCCGTGCGCTGGCGTTGCTTTCTGATGAAGGACTCCGCCAGCCGGGGATCTCGGTTAAAACCAGCTCGCCAAAAGGTGAACATGAGCGATTACCAAATCCGACGCTGGCGGTCACCGATGGCAAAACGACGATTAAGTTTCATCCGTGGTCTATCGAAGAGATTGTCGCCAGTGAGCAGTCGGCGTGATTAAGGAGCAAAAATGGCATTACTGGAAATTTGCTGTTACAGCATGGAGTGCGCGCTGACGGCGCAGCAAAACGGTGCCGACAGAATAGAATTGTGTGCGGCACCGAAAGAAGGGGGGCTAACGCCGTCGCTGGGCGTTCTTAAGTCCGTGCGCCAGCATGTTACGATCCCCGTACATCCGATCATCCGCCCACGCGGTGGCGATTTTTGCTACAGCGACGGTGAGTTTGCCGCCATTCTTGAAGATATCCGCACAGTACGCGAATTAGGATTTCCTGGGCTGGTGACGGGCGTTCTGGATGTTGACGGTAATGTCGATATGCCACGAATGGAAAAAATAATGGCGGCTGCCGGTCCGCTGGCAGTCACTTTTCATCGCGCCTTCGATATGTGCGCTAACCCTTTAAATACACTGAATAACCTTGCTGAATTAGGCGTTGCCAGGGTGCTGACATCGGGGCAAAAATCAGATGCATTGCAAGGTTTATCAAAAATTATGGAACTTATTGCCTATGGTGATGCTCCAATCATCATGGCCGGA
Organism: Escherichia sp. MOD1-EC5433; assembly: GCF_002966005.1. Lineage (NCBI taxonomy): Bacteria > Pseudomonadati > Pseudomonadota > Gammaproteobacteria > Enterobacterales > Enterobacteriaceae > Escherichia > Escherichia sp. MOD1-EC5433. Next base: position 132,998 of record NZ_PTRL01000005.1, read on the forward strand.
GCAGGAGTCCGTGCAGAAAACCTGCACCATTTCCTCGATGCCGGAGTGCTGGAAGTCCATAGCTCTGCAGGAGCGTGGCAAGCCTCACCGATGCGTTATCGTAATCAGGGATTGTCCATGTCATCAGATGCACGCGCGGACGAGTATTCGCGTTATGTCGTAGACGGGACGGCGGTTGCTGAAATGAAAGGAATCATTGAGCGCCATCAGGCCAAATGATTTTTACCGTTGCATCATGTCGCCCAATATGATGCTTGCTCGTACCAGGCCCCTGCCCATTCAACAGGGGCCTTTTTTTATTCTTGAATAGTATAAAAAATGAACAATTATCGTGTGATAGTGCGCAAATTCATGCTGCTAAAATGTTATATATATTCATATTAACTATGTGATTTAAATTATTAAAACCACCAAATATATATTAAAAATAACGACTGCTTTCTTCTTTAATAATTAATGGTTAAATTGCAATAAATCATATTCTTTGTCGATTATTTCAGGCAGTGTTGTGCCGAATTTAGTGAGTTATTAATTCGTTGTGTATTTATTTATACAACTAGTTCGGTGTACTGGAATTTAATTAGAGGAATCTATGCGAGGGAAAAAACGCATTTGGTTATTTTTTCTACTCATGGCAGTAGTGGTGGGTGGCGGTGGGTTATTGCTGGTGCAAAAAACGTTGCACAAAACGTCGGAAACGGCATTTTGTCTTTCCTGCCACTCAATGAGCAAACCGTTTGAGGAATATCAGGGGACTGTCCATTTTTCTAATCAAAAAGGTATTCGTGCTGAATGTGCCGATTGCCATATTCCAAAGTCAGGAATGGATTATTTATTTGCTAAATTAAAGGCATCTAAAGATATTTATCATGAATTTGTTAGCAGCCAAATAGACAGCGACGATAAGTTCGAATCCCATCGTCAGGAAATGGCCGAAACAGTGTGGAAAGAATTAAAGGCCTCAGACTCTGCAACGTGCCGTAGTTGCCATTCTTTTGATGCCATGGATATTGCTTCGCAAAGTGAAGCTGCGCAGAAAATGCACAACAAAGCGCAAAAGGATGGCGAAACCTGTATCGATTGTCATAAAGGCATTGCCCATTTTCCGCCTGAAATAAAAATGGATGACAAGGCGGAGCATGAACTGGAAAGTCAGGCCGCCACATCAGTGACTAATGGCGCGCATATTTATCCTTTCAAACCTTCCCGCATAGGTGAACTGGCTACTGTGAATCCTGGCACCGATCTCACGGTTGTTGATGCCAGTGGCAAACAGCCGCTCGTCCTGTTGCAGGGATATCAGATGCAGGGCAGTGAAAACACGCTCTACCTGGCGGCAGGTCAACGACTGACGTTAGCCACACTAAGCGAAGAAGGTATCAAGGCGCTAACGATAAACGGGGAATGGAAAGCTGACGAATACGGTAATCAATGGCGTCAGGCGTCATTACAGGGGACGCTTACCGATCCCGCATTAGCAGACCGTAAACCGCTATGGCAATACGCTGAAAAACTTGACGACACCTATTGCGCTGGTTGCCATGCGCCTATTGCCGCCGACCATTACACCGTCAATGCCTGGCCGTCCATTGCCAAAGGGATGGGGGCGCGAACCAGCATGAGCGAAAACGAACTGGATATTTTGACGCGGTACTTCCAGTACAACGCTAAAGATATTACCGAGAAACAGTGATCTTCGTTGATCAGGGAGGAAGTTATGACATTAACAAGACGTGAATTTATTAAACATAGCGGTATTGCGGCAGGGGCGCTGGTGGTGACATCGGCTGTACCGTTACCTGCCTGGGCAGAAGAGAAGGGCGGTAAAATTCTTACCGCAGGCCGTTGGGGGGCGATGAACGTAGAAGTGAAGGACGGTAAAATTGTTTCTTCTACAGGCGCGCTGGCGAAGACCATCCCGAACTCTTTGCAATCTACGGCGGCGGATCAGGTGCATACCACGGCGCGTATTCAGCATCCGATGGTGAGAAAAAGCTATCTCGACAATCCACTGCAACCGGCGAAAGGTCGCGGCGACGACAGTTACGTTCAGGTGAGCTGGGAACAGGCATTAAAACTGATTCATGAACAACACGATCGCATCCGCAAGGCCAATGGACCATCGGCCATTTTTGCCGGATCTTACGGCTGGCGTTCTTCTGGCGTGTTGCATAAAGCGCAAACTTTACTGCAACGTTATATGAATCTGGCGGGCGGTTATTCAGGACATAGTGGCGATTACTCGACCGGGGCTGCGCAGGTGATCATGCCGCACGTTGTCGGTTCCGTAGAGGTTTATGAACAGCAGACCTCCTGGCCGCTGATTCTGGAAAACAGCCAGGTGGTGGTGTTGTGGGGGATGAACCCGCTGAATACCTTAAAAATTGCCTGGAGCAGTACTGATGAACAGGGGCTGGAGTACTTCCATCAACTGAAGAAATCCGGCAAACCGGTGATTGCCATTGATCCTATCCGTTCCGAAACGATCGAGTTCTTTGGCGATAACGCCACCTGGATCGCGCCGAATATGGGCACCGACGTGGCGCTGATGTTAGGGGTTGCGCACACCCTGATGACACAAGGCAAACACGATAAAGCGTTCCTTGAAAAATACACCACTGGCTATCCGCAGTTTGAAGAGTATCTGACCGGCAAGAAAGATAATACGCCGAAGAGCGCGGCCTGGGCGGCGGAAATTACCGGTGTGCCGGAGGCGCAGATAGTCAAACTCGCCGAACTGATGGCGGCGAATCGCACGATGCTGATGGCAGGTTGGGGAATTCAGCGCCAGCAATATGGTGAACAGAAACACTGGATGCTGGTGACCCTGGCGGCGATGTTAGGACAGATTGGTACGCCGGGCGGCGGCTTTGGTTTCTCTTATCATTACTCCAACGGTGGCAACCCAACACGCGTTGGCGGCGTACTGCCGGAAATGTCTGCGGCGATTGCCGGACAGGCCAGTGAGTCCGCTGATGATGGCGGAATGACGGCGATCCCTGTCGCCCGTATTGTCGATGCGCTGGAAAATCCTGGCGGCAAATATCAGCACAATGGTAAAGAACAAACTTACCCAAATATCAAAATGATCTGGTGGGCTGGCGGCGGTAATTTCACCCATCACCAGGATACCAATCGTCTGATAAAAGCCTGGCAGAAACCAGAGCTGATCGTCGTTTCTGAATGCTACTGGACGGCAGCAGCTAAACACGCGGATATCGTATTACCGATCACCACATCGTTTGAGCGCAATGACCTGACGATGACCGGCGACTACAGCAACCAGCACATCGTACCGATGAAGCAAGTGGTTGCGCCGCAGTTTGAAGCACGTAACGATTTTGACGTGTTTGCCGACCTTGCTGAATTACTGAAACCTGGCGGAAAAGAGATCTATACCGAAGGTAAAGATGAAATGGCGTGGCTGAAATTCTTTTATGATGCCGCTCAGAAAAGCGCCCGTGCGCAGCGTGTTACCATGCCAGTGTTTAATACCTTCTGGCAGCAAAATAAACTGATCGAAATGCGCCGCAGCGAGAAGAACGAACAGTACGTTCGTTATGGTGATTTCCGCGCCGATCCGGTGAAAAATGCGCTGGGTACGCCAAGCGGCAAAATTGAGATCTATTCCAAAACGCTGGAAAAATTTGCTTATAAGGATTGCCCGGCGCACCCAACCTGGCTTGCACCTGATGAGTGGAAAGGCACCGCCGACGAGAAGCAGTTGCAGCTTCTGACCGCGCATCCGGCACATCGTTTACACAGTCAGCTTAACTATGCGGAACTGCGTAAAAAATATGCGGTTGCCGATCGTGAACCGATCACTATTCACACCGAAGATGCTGCTCGTTTTGGCATTGCGAACGGCGATCTGGTACGCGTCTGGAACAAACGCGGTCAGATCCTGACTGGAGCCGTGGTGACTGACGGGATCAAAAAAGGCGTGGTGTGCGTGCATGAAGGCGCATGGCCAGATCTGGAGAATGGCTTGTGTAAAAACGGCTGCGCAAACGTGTTAACTGCGGATATTCCAAGCTCGCAGTTGGCGAATGCCTGTGCCGGTAACTCTGCGCTGGTGTATATCGAAAAATATACGGGTAATGCACCGAAGTTAACGGCGTTTGATCAGCCAGCCATTCAGGCGTAAGAAATAAATAGCGCCCGAAAACGGGCGCTAAATTTTTACGGCTTACGCGCAATCAGCACCGCGCGTTTAGGCGCAGGATAGCCTTCTACTGTTTTACTCGGATCATGCGGGTCGAGGAAATCGGACAGAGACTCGGTAACCATCCATTCAGTGCGACGCTGCTCTTCTGTTGTGGTGACACTCACGTCCACAATGCGGATATCAACAAAACCACACTTCTTCAGCCAGTTTTTCAGCGCCAGCGCCGAAGGAATGAAGTAGACATTACGCATTTGCGCGTAACGGTCGCCCGGCACCAGCACGGTGTTTTCGTCGCCATCAATAACCAGTGTTTCCAGTACCAGTTCACCTTCATTCACCAGCTGATCTTTCAACTGCCAGAGATGCTCCAGCGGCGAACGGCGATGGTAAAGCACGCCCATCGAAAAGACGGTATCAAAGGCTTTCAGCGCCGGAAGTTGTTCAATGCCTAAAGGCAACAGATGTGCGCGCTGATCGTTACCCAGTAGTTTACGCACCGCTTCAAACTGGCACAGAAACAGTTGCGTAGGGTCGATACCCACCGCCAGATGTGCACCCGCGCCAATCATGCGCCACATGTGATAACCGCTGCCGCAGCCGACATCGAGGATCGTGCGCCCGGTCAAATCAGAGAGATGGGGCAGAACACGATCCCACTTCCAGTCGGAACGCCATTCGGTATCAATGTTAACGCCATACAGCGAGAACGGCCCTTTGCGCCACGGCATCAGGTTGCGCATCAGGGTTTCAATGCGTTTAATTTGCCCGGCACTCAGCGGCTCTTCGCTTTCTGCCGTCACGCTATGCAGTAAATCAAGACGATACGGTTTAATTTCAGGCAGAAATTCCACCGCATTGGACCACTGTTTAAACAGACCGTGCTGCTGTTCACGCTGCCAGTTGGCAATCTGCGCGGGCAGTGTTTCCAGCCAGTGCGAAAGGTGATTTTTGGCAATCAGAGAATAAAAGTTACCAAAGTCGATCATGCAGCGCCCTCTGCTTTTAATGCCACCAGCGAACCAAAGTTAAAGCACTGGAACCATAGCTCGCTATGTTCAAACCCGGCTTGATGCAGACGCGCTTTGTGGGTTTCAACGGAATCAGTCAACATTACGTTTTCTAACATGCTGCGCTTCTGGCTGATTTCCAGCTCGCTGTAACCGTTGGCTCGTTTAAAGTCGTGGTGCATGTTGAACAGCAGTTCACCAACTTTGGCATCTTCGAAACTGAATTTTTCCGAAAGCACCAGCGCGCCGCCAGGATTCAGCCCCTGATAAATTTTATCCAGTAATGCCTGACGTTCAGAAGGTTCCAGGAATTGCAGGGTAAAATTCAGTACCACCATTGACGCGTTTTCAATAGCGATATCGCGAATGTCACCCTCGATCACGTCTACAGGTGTCGGCGCTTTGTATGCATCGATATGGCGACGGCAGCGTTCGATCATCGCTGGAGAGTTGTCGATGGCAATAATTTTGCAATTATCATGATGAATGTTGCGACGCACCGAGAGCGTCGCGGCGCCCAAAGAACAGCCCAAATCGTAGACCTGCGTACCGGGTTGTACAAAGCGTTCAGCCAGCATCCCAATCATTGAAATAATATTGGAATAGCCAGGAACGGAACGCTGGATCATATCCGGGAAGACTTCGGCTACCCGTTCATCAAAGGTCCAGTCACCCAGACTGGCGATAGGGGCAGAAAATAGCGTGTCGCGGTGAGACATAACGTAAAAATCCGGGAAAAAGAAAGTGGCGTATTGTGCGCTAACGCAGGGAGAAAACCAACTCCCAGGGCATATACCAAAGATTCGCCAGCACCATCAGCAACAGCGCACACCAGGTGGCGCTCATGCCGGAACGTCGCCAGCGAAACAGACGGTGATGAAAACCGTAATAATGCATCAGACGACCAGCAAGTAGAATGATGCCGCAAATATGCACCATCCAGGTTTCTGCGCCATTCATTTCCATAAACAGCATCAACACAATCGCGATGGGAATATATTCCACCGCGTTACCGTGAATGCGAATGGCGCTTTGCAGTTCGCTAAAACCGCCGTCGCCATAGGCAACGCGATATTGCATTCGCAGGCGAACAACATCAAAAGAGAACTTCATTAATAACAACGCACCTAAAACGGCATACAGCGCGCTTACCATACAAACTCCCTTTAAAATGGCCGATGGCACTTGTCTATGATAGGTGGCAATTTCAGAAAAGAGAAGATTGCTGTGGAATAGCCGGAACTGCTCCGATCTCTGGGAGTGTTTTACGCAAGTCTTCCCACAGAGTATGTACCAGTTCCGGTGCCTGGGCGATATCTGGTGTATGCAGGAAAAGATAAGGCGTGGTGGTCTGTTGCCATTGCGCTAATTTTTGCAACCAGACCTGAAATAATTCCTGGTTTTGTGTCATATCATCGCTACCGATAAAACGGATCAGCGGATTCGTCGCCGTCAACACGGCATGTACCGGAACTTTCGGTTTTTTCCGCTGCGCGTCGCGAATGGCTTCACTATGTGGACGTGCTGCATGAACCGGACGGCTGTCTAAAATCACCCGATTAACGCCACGCTGATGCAAACCGCGATTAAGCGTTTGTTCTTCCTCGCCTTTGGTGAAAAACTGCGGATGGCGGACTTCCACACCATAGGTAAATTCGTCAGGAAGAGAATCAAGAAAGTGCCAAAGAGCTGGCAGCTCCCGTGGACCAAACGTGGCGGGCAGTTGCAGCCAGTATTGTCCAATGCGCGGCGCTAACGGTGACATGCGGGTCAAAAATTCAGTCACTAAATCATCGCAATGCCGTAATGCTGCCTGATGCGAAATAGTCGCCGGAAACTTAAAGCAAAAACGAAAATCATCGGTGGTCTGCTCGCGCCAGCGCAGAACAACTTCCGGCTTTGGCAGAGCATAAAGTGTGGTGTTGCCCTCCACGCAGTTAAAATGGCGGGCGTACTCTTCCAGGCTGGAGATCCCCAACCGCACCCATTTGGGATGCGACCATTGCGGCAGACCGATGTAAATCATAATGCGTTGAGGATCTCTTCCACGCGACGCACGCGGGCAATGCGCGGGTAGATATGGTTGATGCTGTTATTGTGCTGTTCGGTGCTGGCTGCACTGCAGGCGTCTTCGGCTATCACCAGATTAAAGCCGAGTTCCCAGGCATTGCGGGCGGTTGATTCGACGCCAATATTGGTTGAGATCCCACATAAGACGATGGTGTCAATGCCACGACGGCGTAATTGTAACTCCAGATCCGTACCGTAAAACGCACCCCATTGACGCTTGATGATTTCGATATCGCTGTCGGTTGCACCTAACGCCGCAGGATGTTGCCACCAGTTTTCCGGCAACGTTCTGGCAGGTGAGGGTGCATCAACTGGCTGTTTTAATGCTTCGGCGTAATCGGCAGACCAGCCGACGCGCACCAGAAACACAGGCTGTCCGTTAGCTCGAAATTTCGCTGCCAGCTTCCCGGCGCGATTAACGACATCTTCAGCAGTGTGCGGACCACCGGCAAACGGTAAGATGCCTTCTTGTAAATCAATCACCACCAGCGCAGTGGTTTTAGCATTCAGTTCAAGCATGATGACTCCAGATAAAACAAAATCGAGCCTCTCACCTTAATGCGATTAGCCGATGGCAGAACGACAAATTTTGTTAATTTTTATGTGCTCAGGCAACACCTTTATAGCAAACAAGGGTAGAGTCTGATTTCAGGCCTGATATAAAGTGGTAACGAGTCGTTCCAGAGCGGGCCAGACTCTTACGGTGCGGCAGAATTTCCAGTATAATAGCCGCCTTTTTTCATTCAGTTGTGACATACAGCTAACGCTGCGACTTAGGTCACCTGCGCAGCAGGGGACGTCCGCCGGCAGCTAAGTTAAGGGATATCTCATGCGTACAGAATATTGTGGACAGCTCCGTTTGTCCCACGTGGGGCAGCAGGTGACTCTGTGTGGTTGGGTCAACCGTCGTCGTGATCTTGGTAGCCTGATCTTCATCGATATGCGCGACCGCGAAGGTATCGTGCAGGTATTTTTCGATCCGGATCGTGCGGACGCGTTAAAGCTGGCCTCTGAACTGCGTAATGAGTTCTGCATTCAGGTAACGGGCACCGTACGTGCGCGTGACGAAAAAAATATCAATCGCGATATGGCGACCGGCGAAATCGAAGTGCTGGCGTCCTCGCTGACCATCATCAACCGCGCAGACGTTCTGCCGCTGGACTCTAACCACGTCAACACCGAAGAAGCGCGTCTGAAATACCGCTATCTTGATCTGCGTCGCCCGGAAATGGCTCAGCGCCTGAAAACCCGCGCAAAAATCACCAGCCTGGTGCGCCGTTTTATGGATGACCATGGCTTCCTCGACATCGAAACCCCGATGCTGACCAAAGCGACGCCGGAAGGTGCGCGTGACTACCTGGTGCCTTCTCGTGTGCATAAAGGTAAATTCTATGCGCTGCCGCAATCGCCGCAGTTGTTCAAACAGTTGCTGATGATGTCCGGTTTCGACCGTTATTATCAGATTGTAAAATGCTTCCGTGACGAAGACCTGCGTGCTGACCGTCAGCCAGAATTTACCCAGATCGATGTGGAAACCTCTTTCATGACCGCGCCGCAAGTGCGTGAAGTGATGGAAGCCCTGGTGCGTCATCTGTGGCTGGAAGTGAAGGGCGTGGATTTGGGCGATTTCCCGGTAATGACCTTTGCGGAAGCCGAACGCCGTTACGGTTCCGATAAACCGGATCTGCGTAACCCGATGGAACTGACCGACGTTGCAGACCTGCTGAAATCTGTTGAATTTGCGGTATTCGCGGGTCCGGCGAACGATCCGAAAGGTCGTGTTGCTGCTCTGCGTGTTCCGGGCGGTGCATCGCTGACCCGTAAGCAGATCGATGAATACGGTAACTTCGTCAAAATCTACGGCGCGAAAGGTCTGGCTTACATCAAAGTCAACGAACGCGCGAAAGGTCTGGAAGGTATCAACAGCCCGGTAGCGAAGTTCCTCAACGCTGAAATCATCGAAGCCATCCTGGATCGTACTGCCGCGCAAGATGGCGATATGATTTTCTTCGGTGCCGACAACAAGAAAATTGTTGCCGACGCGATGGGCGCACTGCGTCTGAAAGTGGGTAAAGACCTTGGTCTGACTGACGAAAGCAAATGGGCACCGCTGTGGGTTATCGACTTCCCGATGTTTGAAGACGACGGCGAAGGCGGCCTGACCGCGATGCACCATCCGTTCACCGCACCGAAAGACATGACTGCTGCCGAGCTGAAAGCGGCGCCGGAAAATGCGGTGGCGAACGCTTATGATATGGTCATCAATGGTTACGAAGTAGGCGGTGGCTCTGTGCGTATCCATAATGGTGATATGCAGCAGACGGTGTTTGGTATTCTGGGGATCACCGAAGAGGAACAGCGCGAGAAATTCGGCTTCCTGCTCGACGCCCTGAAATACGGTACTCCGCCGCACGCAGGTCTGGCATTTGGCCTTGACCGTCTGACCATGCTGCTGACTGGCACCGACAACATCCGTGACGTTATCGCCTTCCCGAAAACCACGGCGGCAGCGTGTCTGATGACTGAAGCTCCGAGCTTTGCCAACCCGACTGCTCTGGCTGAGCTGAGCATTCAGGTTGTAAAGAAGGCTGAGAATAATTGATATGACTTATAAGCGTCCCGTTTCGATCTTAGTGGTCATCTATGCACAAGATACGAAACGGGTGCTGATGTTGCAGCGGCGTGACGATCCCGATTTCTGGCAGTCGGTAACCGGCAGCGTGGAAGAGGGTGAAACCGCGCCGCAAGCTGCCATGCGCGAAGTAAAGGAAGAGGTCACTATAGATGTTGTCGCTGAACAACTGACCTTAATTGACTGTCAGCGCACGGTAGAGTTTGAAATTTTTTCACATTTACGTCATCGCTATGCGCCGGGCGTGACGCGCAATACAGAATCATGGTTCTGCCTTGCGCTCCCCCACGAACGTCAGATTGTTTTTACTGAACATCTGGCCTACAAGTGGCTTGATGCGCCCGCTGCAGCGGCGCTCACTAAGTCATGGAGCAACCGGCAGGCGATTGAACAGTTTGTAATTAACGCTGCCTGAACAGGCAGGGCTATCTGGAGATATTTTTATGGCAGGTCATAGTAAATGGGCCAACACCAGACATCGTAAAGCTGCGCAGGATGCTAAGCGCGGTAAAATCTTCACTAAAATCATTCGTGAGCTGGTGACCGCAGCGAAACTGGGCGGTGGCGATCCGGATGCTAACCCGCGTTTGCGTGCAGCCATTGATAAAGCACTGTCTAACAACATGACTCGTGACACCCTGAACCGCGCAATTGCACGTGGTGTGGGCGGTGATGATGATGCGAATATGGAAACCATCATCTACGAAGGTTACGGTCCTGGCGGCACTGCAATCATGATTGAATGTCTGTCTGACAACCGTAACCGTACTGTTGCTGAAGTGCGTCACGCATTCAGCAAATGTGGCGGCAACCTTGGTACTGACGGTTCCGTAGCCTATCTTTTCAGCAAAAAAGGTGTGATTTCCTTCGAGAAAGGTGATGAAGACACCATCATGGAAGCGGCGCTGGAAGCAGGTGCAGAAGACGTTGTGACCTATGATGACGGCGCAATCGACGTCTACACTGCGTGGGAAGAGATGGGTAAAGTACGTGATGCTCTGGAAGCGGCTGGTCTGAAAGCAGACAGCGCAGAAGTTTCCATGATCCCGTCAACCAAAGCCGATATGGATGCAGAAACTGCACCGAAACTAATGCGTCTGATCGATATGCTGGAAGACTGTGACGACGTGCAGGAAGTTTACCATAACGGTGAGATCTCTGATGAGGTTGCAGCGACCCTCTGATGAGGCCGGCTAACCAACAAAACGGAGACGCGTGATGTCTATTATTCTCGGTATTGACCCGGGTTCGCGCGTTACCGGCTACGGCGTTATCCGTCAGGTGGGCAGGCAACTGTCCTACCTGGGCAGTGGATGCATACGCACCAAAGTGGATGATTTACCGTCTCGTCTGAAGCTCATCTATGCGGGCGTGACGGAAATCATCACCCAGTTCCAGCCCGATTATTTCGCAATCGAACAAGTCTTTATGGCGAAGAATGCCGACTCTGCCCTGAAACTGGGGCAGGCACGCGGCGTGGCGATTGTGGCAGCGGTTAATCAGGAATTGCCGGTGTTTGAATATGCTGCCCGTCAGGTCAAACAAACGGTGGTAGGTATTGGTAGTGCTGAAAAAAGTCAGGTGCAACATATGGTGCGCACCTTGCTAAAACTACCTGCTAACCCACAGGCGGACGCCGCCGATGCGCTGGCGATTGCCATCACCCACTGCCATGTCAGCCAGAATGCGATGCAGATGAGCGAATCGAGGCTGAACCTGGCTCGCGGGCGACTGCGTTAAGTTATAGCGCCTCAGTCAATTCTGGCTGAGGTGTTTCTATTCCTTCTGCATATATCAACGCCAGACCCGGATGATGCCACAAACTCGCTGGCGTGACGGTTTTACGCGCCCACGGAATCGAACCTAAAAACCAGAATTTCCAGAAAGTAAGCTTTGCATTCGGATTGCTGTTTAACAGTTCTCCAAATGTCTCTATTTCACCCACCGGGATACATAGCGCCTCTTTATAAATATCAAAAACGAATTTTGAACAGAACTGGTGGGAAGATTCGTATTTAAAACCGGTATGGTAGAGCTTGCGCAGCCGGGAGGGAACCTGTTCTACCAGCCGTTGTTTTTGCTGTTCTGTTAGCCCGGTACCTAATCGCTTTACTGCATAGAGTTGGTTAGCAGAGCGTTTAATAAAGCGGGACAGTGTGGTGATTGTGGAGAGGGGAACACGACTTTCTGCGACCAGAAAATCATCGCCGTCATGACCGATAATGATCCCGACGTGATTACTCCAGCAATTTGATGCGGCAGATATTTGACCAAATAAGGCAGCACCTATACATGTAAATACAATATCGCCAATTTCATATTCAGAAGGGTAATTAATTTTCACTTTGTCATTCCATTGAAATAAATATGAATATACGTAATACCATAAAAAATATTTTTTTGCAGGAACGGAAAGGTTTATTTTTTTAGTGGATTTATCCTCTAAATATTTAACATTACAATATTTATTTTAAAGATGACTTAGCGGATGAATTATACTGCGCCATTTTTCAGTTCATCGAGACGCCTCGCAATTTTTCTTCATCCTTCGCTGGATATCTATCCAGCATTTTTTTATCATACAACATTATCTTTGATTCATTACGCAGGAGCGTCATGTGATAGGCAGGCTGAGAGGCATCATTCTGGAAAAACAACCCCCGCTGGTGTTACTTGAAGTGGGCGGCGTAGGCTATGAAGTGCATATGCCGATGACCTGTTTTTATGAACTCCCTGAAGCGGGCCAGGAAGCGATTGTTTTCACTCACTTTGTGGTGCGTGAAGATGCGCAGCTACTGTATGGTTTTAACAATAAACAAGAGCGCACGTTGTTTAAAGAGTTGATCAAAACTAACGGCGTGGGACCGAAACTGGCACTGGCGATCCTCTCGGGTATGTCAGCGCAGCAGTTTGTGAATGCCGTTGAGCGTGAAGAACTGGGTGCACTGGTGAAATTACCTGGCATTGGTAAGAAAACTGCTGAACGCCTGATCGTTGAAATGAAAGATCGCTTTAAAGGTCTGCATGGCGATCTGTTCACACCGGCTGCCGATCTGGTATTGACCTCACCGGCAAGCCCAGCAACCGACGATGCCGAACAGGAAGCTGTTGCTGCGCTGGTGGCGCTGGGCTATAAACCACAAGAAGCCAGCCGCATGGTGAGCAAAATCGCTCGCCCTGATGCCAGCAGTGAAACATTAATTCGCGAAGCCCTGCGCGCCGCGTTATGAGGTAAAGGATGATTGAAGCAGACCGTCTGATTTCTGCCGGTACGACTTTGCCGGAAGATGTGGCAGATCGCGCCATTCGCCCCAAACTACTGGAAGAGTATGTTGGTCAGCCGCAGGTTCGTTCACAGATGGAAATTTTCATCAAAGCGGCGAAACTGCGCGGCGATGCCCTTGATCATCTATTGATTTTTGGTCCTCCGGGGCTGGGTAAAACCACACTTGCCAACATCGTTGCCAATGAAATGGGCGTCAATTTACGCACCACGTCCGGCCCGGTGCTGGAAAAGGCGGGCGATCTGGCGGCGATGCTCACCAACCTTGAACCACATGATGTGTTGTTTATTGATGAGATCCACCGTCTTTCGCCTGTGGTGGAAGAAGTGCTGTATCCGGCCATGGAAGACTACCAGTTGGATATTATGATTGGTGAAGGCCCGGCAGCACGTTCAATTAAAATCGATCTCCCCCCGTTCACCCTGATTGGCGCGACAACGCGTGCTGGCTCATTGACATCGCCATTGCGTGACCGTTTCGGTATTGTGCAGCGCCTGGAGTTTTACCAGGTGCCTGATTTGCAATATATCGTCAGTCGTAGCGCACGGTTTATGGGGCTTGAGATGAGTGACGATGGCGCGCTGGAAGTGGCTCGCCGGGCGCGAGGTACGCCACGTATCGCCAACCGCCTGCTGCGTCGTGTGCGAGATTTCGCTGAAGTGAAGCATGATGGCACCATCTCGGCAGATATCGCTGCTCAGGCGCTGGATATGCTGAACGTTGATGCTGAAGGTTTCGATTATATGGACCGCAAGTTATTGCTGGCGGTAATTGATAAATTCTTCGGTGGGCCGGTAGGCCTGGATAACCTGGCAGCGGCCATTGGCGAAGAACGTGAAACCATTGAAGATGTGCTGGAACCTTATTTGATTCAGCAGGGCTTTTTGCAGCGCACGCCGCGCGGGCGTATGGCGACAGTGCGGGCGTGGAACCACTTCGGGATTACGCCGCCAGAAATGCCGTAGGTCGGGCAAGGCGTCCACGCCGCATCCAACATTAAGCTATCGACAAGATGAAGCCAGACAGGCGCTCCCGCAGGAGCGCCGAATTGATTAGCGACCAAACAGGTCACGTTTTTTTGCTTTAAACGGCTGAGAGATCACCACCAGCACTGCGACAATCAGGTAAGCAACAAAAATACCGAGCAGCCACTGCGGCATATCCAGACCTAAAAAATCCCACTGACGCTCAGCGCAATCACCAGAGGCGACAAACACTTGTGGCACCCATTTATCCAGCGGCAGCCAGTCCGGGAATCGGACCATGAAATCACAGGTCATAAACGGTGAAGGATAGAGCTGGAGCATGGTGTGCTCGTAAGTTAATTGCACGCCACGAAAAGCACTATACAGCCAGATGATCATCGCCACATAACGCAGCGGAGTTTTCGGGGCGATAGCGCCAATCAGCGCGGCGCCCAGAATGCCGAATAACGCACAGCGTTCATAAATACAGAGCACGCAAGGTTTAAGTAACATCACATGCTGGAACCACAGCGCCGTCAGTTCCAGTGCCAGAGCGGTAAACGCCATTAACAGCCACGCCCCCCGGCCTTGTGAACATTGGTTCAAAAATCGCAACATAATAATTTCCCTGCAATATGCATCGAATGCGCAGTTTAAACCAATTCATTCGTTGCGCCACCAGGAGGGAGTAAAAATAGGATGTAATTGAACAATTATCGGGCGGAAAGGCAAACCGGGCATAAATATGCCCGGTAAGTTGTTATCAAAGCGTTGCAATCCACCCCATTTGCATAAACCATTCAGTTACAGGGGCAAGAGTAAACTCTACGCAGAGTAATCCGACGAGGGTCAGTACGAGAGTGTAGGGCAGAGCCATCCACACCATGCGGCCATAAGAAAGACGTATCAATGGCGCAAGTGCTGAGGTCAACAGGAATAAGAACGCTGCCTGTCCGTTCGGCGTGGCGACGGAGGGCAGGTTGGTCCCGGTGTTGATGGCGACTGCCAGCAGTTCATATTGCTTCATACTAATAGCACCGCTCTCCATTGCCGCTTTTGCTTCATTGATATAAATCGTCCCTACAAAGACGTTATCCGAAATTGAAGACAGCAAACCGTTGAAGATATAAAACAGCGATAGCTGAGCGTGTTCTGATGCCTGCAATACAAACTGGATAATTGGGGAGAACAGTTGTTGGTCGATAATCACCGCCACTACCGAGAAAAAGACCGTCAACAGTGCGGTGAATGGCAGAGATTCGGTGAAGGCTTTGCCGATTGCATGTTCATCAGTTACACCGGTCAGTGATGTCGCCAGAATAATGACAGACAAACCAATCAAGCCGACCTCTGCCAGATGCAACGCCAGCGCGGTGACCAGCCAGACGCCGATAATCGCCTGGACAATCAAACGAATTTTATCCTGACGTGTACGCTGGAGGCGGCTTTGATCGTCAAACTGTTGCAGCACTTCGCGGACTTTTTCCGGCAGCGTTTCGCCGTAGCCAAACCAACGCAGCTTCTCCACCAGCAGGCAGGTTAACAGACCGCAAATCAGGACAGGGACGGTCACCGGTGACATGCGCAGGAAGAAATCGCCAAAATGCCAGCCAGCAGCTTTGGCAATGATCAGGTTCTGTGGTTCGCCTACCATAGTCATCACGCCGCCTAATGCAGTGCCGACACCCGCATGCATCATCAGGCTACGCAGAAAGCCACGGAACTGCTCCAGAACTACTTTGTAATGCTTGTCGATATGGCTGTCGTCTTGCAGGTCGGTATCTTCGGTGCGGGAAGAAGCTACGCGGTGATAAATACCATAAAAACCAACAGCAACGCTGATCACCACAGCAACTACGGTTAAGGCATCGAGGAACGCAGAGAGAAACGCCGCCGCCACGCAAAAAGAGAGTGACAGCAGCATTTTGGAGCGAATGCTTAACAGTAAACGGGTAAATATGAACAGCAGAAGCTGTTTCATAAAATAGATGCCCGCCACCATAAACATCAGTAACAGTAAGACTTCAAGATTTGCCGCCACCTCTTCACGGACGTGTTCCGCACTGGTCATGCCGATGAAGACAGCTTCGATAGCCAATAGACCGCCGGGGAGCAGCGGATAGCATTTCAGAGCCATCGCCAGAGTGAAAATAAATTCCGCGACAAGCAGCCAGCCAGCAACAAAAGGGCTGATGAGGAAAATTAACGGGTTAACAATTAAGAAAATAATAAGGGCAAGTTTGTACCAGTCAGGTGACTGACCCAAAAAATTGCGCCATAACGCGCGGCCCCAGGAGATCTCCATGATGGTTTCCCTTACCTTACAAATAATAAATGATGTTTTTATGTTAGAACGCAAAGCTTAACGGTCAGGGGGGATCGAGGCAAGTCTTGATAGTCAAGGGGAAAGAGATACAGAAAATGAAGCCTTGATCCCTTTTTTCTTCTTTTTGTCTGCTATCAGCGTTGTTAGCCCTCTGGTATGATGAGTCCAACTTTGTTTTGCTGTGTTATGGAAATCTCACTATGGTCATTAAGGCGCAAAGCCCGGCGGGTTTCGCGGAAGAGTACATTATTGAAAGTATCTGGAATAACCGCTTCCCACCCGGGACTATTTTGCCCGCAGAACGTGAACTTTCAGAATTAATTGGTGTAACGAGAACGACGTTACGCGAAGTGTTACAGCGCCTGGCGCGAGACGGCTGGCTGACCATTCAACACGGCAAACCGACGAAGGTGAATAATTTCTGGGAAACCTCCGGGTTGAATATCCTTGAGACGCTGGCGCGACTGGATCACGAAAGTGTACCGCAACTCATAGATAATTTGCTGTCAGTGCGTACCAATATTTCGACCATTTTTATTCGTACCGCGTTTCGCCAGCATCCTGATAAAGCGCAGGAAGTGCTGGCAACGGCTAATGAAGTGGCCGATCACGCAGACGCTTTTGCTGATCTGGATTACAACATTTTTCGCGGTCTGGCGTTTGCCTCTGGTAACCCGATTTATGGTCTGATCCTTAACGGAATGAAAGGGTTGTATACGCGCATTGGTCGTCACTATTTCGCCAATCCGGAAGCGCGTAGTCTGGCGCTGGGCTTCTACCACAAGCTGTCTGCGTTGTGCAGTGAAGGCGCCCACGACCAGGTTTACGAAACAGTACGCCGCTATGGGCATGAGAGTGGCGAGATTTGGCACCGGATGCAGAAAAACCTGCCGGGTGATTTAGCCATTCAGGGGCGATAATCCATCCATACTGATGACTAATGCATAGTTACCTGATGCGCTATGCTTATCAGGCCTTCAATATATTGAATTTGCTATGTTCTATAAGCCGGATAAGACGTTTACGCCGCATCCGGCAAAATAAACCCTCCTCAAACGAGGAGGGATATTTACAGATTTCCCATTCTTGGCGGGCAACGTTCCAGTAACTCAACGCTGCCGTCTTCGTTTTGCTGTTCGAGCATCACATCAAACCCCCACAGGCGATGTACATGCTTCAGCACTTCTTTACGCCCCCGATCCAGTGGTGCGCGGTTATGTGGAATGTAACGTAGCGTCAGCGAACGGTCGCCGCGTAAATCTACGTTCCAGATCTGAATATTCGGCTCAAGATTACTTAAGTTATATTGCGACGATAAACGGTTACGGATCTCCCGATAACCTTCCTCATTATGAATGGCGGAAATCTCCAGATAATTATGCCGATCGTCATCCAGCACTGTGAAGAAGCGGAAATCACGCATTACTTTCGGTGACAGGAACTGGCTGATAAAGCTCTCATCTTTGAAGTCACGCATCGCGAAATGCAGCGTTTCCAGCCAGTCGGAACCGGCGATATCCGGGAACCAGTATTTGTCTTCTTCCGTTGGCGACTGACAAATCCGTTTAATATCCTGAAACATAGCGAATCCGAGGGCATACGGGTTAATTCCGCTGTACCACGGGCTGTTATAGGGCGGCTGGAAGACCACATTGGTGTGGCTATGCAAGAACTCCAGCATAAAACGTTCGGTCACTTTCCCTTCATCATACAGATGGTTAAGGATAGTGTAGTGCCAGAAGGTCGCCCAGCCTTCGTTCATCACCTGAGTCTGTTTTTGCGGATAAAAATACTGGCTCACTTTACGTACAATGCGCAGGATTTCACGCTGCCATGATTCCAGCAGCGGCGCATTTTTCTCCATAAAATAGAGCAGGTTTTCTTGTGGCTCGGATGGATAGCGGCGCGCTTCGGCAACGGTTTTCTCTTCCTCGCGCTTAGGCAGCGTTCTCCAGAGCATATTGACCTGGCTTTGCAGATACTCTTCGCGACTTTTCTGCCGGGCTTTCTCCTCTTGCAGCGAGATTTTTTGTGGGCGTTTATAACGATCCACACCGTAGTTCATCAGCGCATGGCACGAGTCCAACAGCTTTTCTACCTCATCAACGCCATAGCGTTCTTCGCACTCGGTAATGTATTTGCGGGCGAAAATCAGGTAATCGACAATCGAGCTGGCATCGGTCCAGCTACGGAATAAGTAATTGTTTTTGAAGAAAGAGTTATGGCCATAACAGGCGTGAGCCATCACCAGCGCCTGCATGGTAATGGTGTTCTCTTCCATCAGGTAAGCGATGCACGGATTAGAGTTAATAACGATTTCATAGGCCAGCCCTTGCTGACCGTGCTTATACAGACGCTCGGTTTCAATAAACTTTTTGCCAAACGACCAGTGCGGATAGTTAATTGGCATCCCGATGCTGGAGTAGGCATCCATCATTTGCTCTGATGTAATTACTTCAATCTGGTGCGGGTAGGTATCAAGCCGGTAGAGTTTTGCCACCCGGTCTATCTCTGCCAGATAAATATCCAGCAGGTCGAACGTCCAGTCAGGTCCATCGCTCAAACGTGTGGAGTCCTTATTCATAGAATCGATCGTCGCCATACGCGCACCTCATTGTTGTCGGCGCTCTCTGTGTGGAGCACCTCATTTCAAGCATAGAACACCAGTTAAAAACCGCGTCGCTGGAGAATTTTTTTCTTTGCGATTTCTTATTATCGGAGTGCCAATAATTAGCTTCTGAACGGAATTTTCTGCTGGATATAAAGCTCGACCAGCAGGAGATACCAAAGACGCCATATTCCCGTAGAGTCAGGGAGATGTGAGCCAGCTCACCATAAAAAAGCCATATGTTGAATAATATTTTCATCTGGGTTATCAAGATGTAATTAGATTATTGTTCTTTTACTATATCTACCGTTATCGGAGTGGCTATGCGAGTTGTCATACTGGGAAGTGGTGTGGTAGGCGTTGCCAGCGCCTGGTATTTAAATCAGGCAGGACATGAGGTCACCGTCATTGATCGGGAGCCGGGCGCAGCACTGGAAACCAGCGCAGCAAATGCCGGGCAAATTTCTCCCGGATATGCCGCGCCGTGGGCGGCGCCAGGCGTGCCTTTAAAAGCGATTAAATGGATGTTCCAGCGCCATGCGCCGCTGGCGGTTCGTCTCGATGGTTCGCAATTCCAGTTGAAATGGATGTGGCAAATGTTACGTAACTGTGACACCAGCCACTATATGGAAAACAAAGGGCGGATGGTGCGCCTGGCAGAATACAGCCGTGATTGCCTGAAAGCATTGCGCGCCGAAACCAATATCCAGTATGAAGGCCGGCAGGGCGGGACGCTGCAACTGTTCCGCACTGAACAACAGTATGAAAACGCCACTCGCGATATCGCCGTACTGGAAGATGCAGGCGTGCCATATAAATTGCTGGAATCCAGTCGCCTGGCGGAAGTGGAACCTGCGCTGGCGGAAGTTGCGCACAAGCTGACTGGCGGTCTGCAACTACCCAATGACGAAACCGGTGACTGTCAGCTCTTTACCCAGAATCTGGCGCGAATGGCGGAACAGGCGGGGGTTAAATTCCGCTTTAATACACCAGTCGATCAACTGCTTTGTGACGGCGAGCAGATCTATGGCGTGAAGTGTGGTGATGAGGTGATTAAGGCCGATGCGTATGTTATGGCATTTGGCTCTTACTCGACGGCGATGCTCAAGGGCATTGTCGATATCCCGGTTTATCCGCTGAAAGGTTATTCTTTGACCATTCCGATTGCGCAAGAAGACGGTGCGCCGGTGTCCACCATTCTTGATGAAACCTACAAAATCGCTATTACCCGTTTCGATAACCGTATTCGTGTCGGCGGGATGGCGGAAATTGTTGGCTTTAACACCGAGCTGTTGCAACCGCGTCGTGAAACGCTGGAAATGGTGGTACGCGATCTTTATCCACGCGGCGGTCATGTCGAGCAGGCTACTTTCTGGACCGGTCTGCGTCCGATGACACCAGACGGCACGCCGATTGTGGGGCGTACACGCTTTAAAAATTTGTGGCTGAATACCGGTCACGGCACGCTTGGCTGGACGATGGCTTGCGGTTCCGGTCAGTTGCTAAGCGATCTGCTGTCAGGGCGCACGCCAGCGATCCCGTATGAGGATCTAAGTGTAGCGCGCTACAGTCGTGGATTTACGCCATCACGTCCAGGCCATTTACATGGCGCGCACAGTTAAGGAATCGAGATGACTCGTCCGATACAGGCCAGCCTCGATCTGCAGGCATTAAAACAAAATCTGACCATTGTCCGCCAGGCCGCGCCGCACGCGCGCGTCTGGTCGGTGGTAAAAGCGAACGCTTACGGGCACGGTATCGAGCGTATCTGGAGCGCGCTCGGGGCGACCGATGGTTTTGCGTTACTTAATCTTGAAGAGGCTATTATCCTGCGCGAGCGTGGCTGGAAAGGGCCAATCCTGATGCTGGAGGGTTTTTTTCACGCTCAGGATCTGGAAATTTATGACCAGTACCGCCTGACCACCTGCGTGCACAGTAACTGGCAGCTCAAAGCACTGCAAAATGCGCGGCTAAAAGCGCCGCTGGATATTTACCTTAAGGTGAATAGTGGGATGAATCGGTTGGGGTTCCAGCCCGATCGCGTGCTCACTGTCTGGCAGCAGCTGCGGGCGATGGCGAACGTTGGCGAAATGACGCTGATGTCGCATTTTGCCGATGCGGAGCATCCTGATGGGATTTCCGGCGCGATGGCGCGTATTGAGCAGGCAGCGGAAGGGCTGGAGTGTCGGCGCTCGTTGTCTAATTCGGCGGCAACCCTGTGGCATCCGGAAGTGCATTTTGACTGGGTTCGACCTGGCATTATTTTATATGGTGCTTCGCCGTCCGGTCAGTGGCGCGATATCGCCAATACCGGATTACGTCCGGTAATGACGTTAAGCAGTGAGATTATTGGTGTTCAGACGCTAAAAGCGGGCGAACGTGTGGGCTATGGCGGTCGCTATACTGCGCTCGATGAGCAGCGAATCGGCATTGTCGCCGCCGGATACGCCGACGGCTATCCGCGTCATGCACCAACCGGAACACCTGTTTTAGTGGACGGCGTGCGCACCATGACGGTGGGGACAGTCTCGATGGATATGCTGGCGGTCGATTTGACGCCTTGCCCGCAGGCGGGTATTGGTACGCCAGTTGAGCTGTGGGGCAAGGAGATCAAAATTGATGATGTCGCCGCCGCTGCCGGAACGGTGGGCTATGAGTTGATGTGCGCGCTGGCGCTACGTGTACCTGTTGTGACGGTGTAACTTGTGGCAAGCCGGATAAAATGCGTAAGCATCGCATCCGGCGATATCAGCCGCATCAAACTTAAGATTCGGCTTCTTCCTCCGCCACCCGAACGCCAATCTTCAACACTTCGTTATCTTCTTTCTCAGCCACCGTCCAGATCATCCCGGCAAACTCCACCTGGTCGCCGACAACCGGAGCCGCACCTAACAATTGCTGAACAATTTCACCCAGCGTTTGCTGTTTATCGCGATACTCCCGACCGTCTTCCAGACCATAGATCAGCGCCACATCGGCATATTTCGCGCTGGCTTCGAGAATGAAGTCACCAAAGAAGCGTTGATCAAGCGCGACCGGCGGCGACTGGCTAAACAGTTTTCCGAGTGCCGGAAGATCGCGTTCCCGACCAATCACGCATAACACGTCGCCTTCGCGCAGTCGGGTGCTGCCGGTGGGGTGAAGCAACTGGTTATCACGAAACAGTGCCGCAATGCGCGTCTCTTTTGGCATATGCAGATCGCGCAGCGCCGCGCCCACGCACCATTTATCGGCACTCAATTGGTAAACAAACTGCTCCCACGGATTTTCCGGATGAATATCCAGTCCAACGCGTGACACCGGACGCCCCACTGGCGGAACCACCACTTTGGCTTTTTTCGCTGCCCACGACAGCGATGTTCCCTGCAATAGCAGTGAAACCAGAACTACGAAGAAGGCGACATTAAAGAACAGACGCGCATTCTCCAGCCCCGCCATCATCGGGAACACCGCCAGGATGATCGGCACTGCGCCGCGTAATCCAACCCAACTAATAAACACGCGCTCGCGCAGATTGAAGCCACGGAACGGTAGCAATCCAGCAAATACCGAAAGGGGGCGGGCGAAGAAAATCATCCATGCAGACAAAATGAGCGCCGGAATGGCAATAGGCAACAGGTCGCTCGGGTTAACCAACAGCCCCAGCACCAGGAACATAGCGATTTGTGCCAGCCAGGCGAGGCCGTCGAAATTTTGCAGAATGCCGTAGCGGTTGCGAATCGGACGATTACCCAGCAGAAAACCGCACAGATAAACTGCCAGAATGCCGCTGCCTTCCAGCGCCGTGGTTAAAGCAAAAATTAAAATACCGCCGCTTAATGCCAGCAATGGATACAAGCCCGCAGGCAGGGCGATGCGGTTAATCATCTGCAGCAGTAAATAACCCCCGCCAAGACCGATTACGATCCCCAGGCCAAATTGTTGCAGGATATCGACAACGAACATCCAGCTAATAGTGCTTTCATGCTGCTGGATCATCGCAATCAGGGTTATTGTCAGAAAGACCGCCATCGGATCATTGCTGCCGGACTCTATTTCCAGCGTCGAGCCAACACGTTCGTTAAGCCCTTTGCCGCCCAGCAGAGAAAAGACCGCTGCGGCGTCGGTGGAGCCGACAATTGCGCCAATCAATAAGCCTTCAATCAAATCAAGATTAAACAGCCATGCCGCCATCATGCCGGTTAAACCGGAGGTGATAAGCACGCCCAGCGTCGCCAGTGAAAGTGCAGGTCCTAACGCCACGCGAAATGAACTGGCCTGGGTGCGCATTCCGCCATCGAGCAAAATAATCGCCAGTGCCAGGTTACTTACCATGTAGGCAAAAGGATAATTATCAAACGGAATGCCGCCGACACCATCGACTCCAGCCAGCATACCGATCGCCAGGAAAATAACCAGAATCGGAATGCCAAGGCGGGAAGAAAATGAACTAAGTAAAATACTGCTGGTGACAAGGATGGAGCCTAAGATAAAAAGGCTAATAATTGTTGCGGCATCCAACGGTCGGTTACTCCTGATTACGCTGTCTCGTGCTATAAACCTACCATATTCACGGCAGAAACAGCGTTTTAGTTAGCCCGGAAGCGTGATTTTTTTACGCTTTCAGAACAGGATGACCGCTAATTGTCAATTGTGTGCCGTTTTTGTCGTTTTTGAGGATAGCATGTGCACCCAGCGGCAGCGTCACTGTGCGTTGTTCATGACCAAAGTCGAGGCCGGTAATCAGCGGAATCGACAGGCGGGAACGCAAGAACGTGTACACCGACGCCAGGTTGTAACCCGCATCATAATCATTGGGCGTGCTGCCACTGAAGCTACCGAGAATAATCGCCTTCTGGCGCTGTAAAATTCCAGCATGATAAAGCTGTAACAACATGCGTTCGACACGGAACGGATGTTCGTTGATGTCTTCCAGTACCAGAATACCGTTCTCAATTTGTGGCATCCACGGCGTACCGATAAGCGAAATCAACATCGCGAGGTTGCCTCCCCACAATGTTCCTTCTGTTTGACACGCCGGGCCTTCCCCTTGCCATTCAATGCTGAACGTTTCATTGCGTAACGCCAGCCAGAAGTGGTGCTCGGTAAAGGCATTCAGCTCATCCGCGCCAAAATTTGCCACCAGCATCGGGCCGCTAAAGGTGATGACATTGCCTTGTGCCAGAAGACCGCACTGAATGGCCGTAAAATCGCTATGCCCGCAGATAAGCAACGGATCATGTTGTTGGCGAGCCACCAGAGCCTGCCAGTCAATATCCGCCAGTAAGCGACTGGCACCGTAACCGCCGCGTACTGCCAGCACGATGGTGTCGGGTGAGGTCAGTCTGGCAAGGGAATTGAGATCTTCCAGACGCTCCGTTTCCGTACCAGCAAAACGTTCACAGCGACGGGTGATAACCCCGACGTTATTGACCTGATGCCCCGCATCGGTAAGGCGCTGAACGCCGCGCTGTGCGGCGTGCTGATTAATGCAGTAACCCGACGGGGCAATTAAGTGAAACAGAGACATGGCAATTCCTTGCTGACAACAGAAACGAAATGTATATCATGCCGCTTAGGTGTGCCGTTGTCACCTCAACGGCGATTCCAGGCTATAAGGATTGATGAAGTGAAATTGAGATGGTTTGCCTTTTTGATTGTGTTATTAGCGGGTTGTTCTTCAAAGCATGACTATACGAACCCGCCATGGAATGCGAAAGTCCCGGTACAACGTGCGATGCAGTGGATGCCAATAAGTCAGAAAGCCGGAGCGGCATGGGGCGTTGATCCGCAATTGATCACGGCAATTATCGCTATCGAATCGGGTGGTAACCCGAACGCGGTAAGTAAATCGAATGCTATTGGTTTAATGCAGTTAAAAGCCTCAACCTCCGGTCGTGATGTTTATCGCCGTATGGGTTGGAGTGGCGAGCCGACGACCAGCGAGCTGAAAAACCCGGAGCGTAATATCTCAATGGGGGCGGCTTACCTGAATATTCTGGAAACCGGCCCGCTGGCAGGCATTGAAGATCCGAAGGTACTGCAATATGCGCTGGTGGTGTCATACGCTAACGGGGCTGGTGCGTTGCTGCGGACTTTCTCATCAGATCGGAAAAAAGCGATCAGTAAAATTAATGATCTGGATGCTGATGAGTTCCTCGATCACGTAGCAAGAAATCACCCTGCACCGCAGGCTCCACGCTATATCTACAAACTTGAGCAGGCGCTGGACGCGATGTAACTCAGTCGCGCACTTTGTCCGCTTTCTCCCGGGCTTCCCGTTCGAGTGAGAATATAATCCGCTGTAATTGCCGCTCCACCGTCGGGCTGACGTTAAGAAAACGAAAGCTCAGGCGGGGAGTGGAGATAGTTTCATTTCTGCTATCAATCACTTTGCGCTCGCTGATGGTCAGTAACTGGGCGTCAAAGTGAAAAACGCCCCATTGTCCCATGTTGACTTCAATCTGTGCGAAGCGCATACCTTCGTGCAATCCGGCCGGTTTTTCCGTTTCCAGTAATGCACCCATGCCACCTAGTGATAAATCACTCAGGCGAAAACGTAACGTACTGTTATCCGCCAGTTTGGTCTGACAATAATAAGGCGGATGAAGTGGGGCGGAGATGCGGAAATATCTGCGTCGTTGCACAAACCATAATGCGGGAGGGGGAGTGGCGATAAACGCCGGAAGCTGCAAATATTCACTTTGCTGTAATTGAGCAAGGGTAAATTCGATTTTGGCGCCTTGCGTTTCGGCGGTAATAGTGATTTGTCGCGCTTTAAGCACGGCATTGTTGTCTTCTTGCTGACTACCAAAATCCAGCACCAGTTTATCAGGGCTTATCGCCAGTATATTGCTGATCAACTGACCATCTGACCAACTGATACGCAGTGGTACTGCGGCTTTATGTAAATCGCGTAAAACGCCCAGGACTGCTAACGGATTTTGTTTCAGGAACTGCTCATGGTAATGACTCACGCGGAAAAACTCCTGACCGACAAACTGTCTTTGGTTTATCGGTAGGGACTAACAAAACTTAATACAAATGCGTGAATTTTTTTTACAACTTACGACTAATTCAACCGACAGCCTCCCACCATTGATCCTGTGCTTGCCTATACTTAGAGCGTTGACGTAAGCATTTCTTGCGTCCGATTCATCGAAACGAGGGCCTGAACATGGGAATTATTGCCTGGATTATTTTTGGCCTGATAGCCGGCATTATCGCCAAGCTGATCATGCCAGGGCGTGATGGTGGTGGATTTTTCCTGACCTGCATTCTCGGGATAGTCGGTGCGGTTGTCGGCGGCTGGCTGGCGACCATGTTTGGCATTGGCGGCTCCATCAGTGGTTTTAATTTACATAGCTTCCTGGTGGCGGTGGTCGGCGCTATCCTGGTGCTGGGGGTATTCCGCCTCCTGCGAAGAGAATAACGTAATCTTTCTGGCGGATAGCGGTGCAGGCATCACTATCCGCTTTCAAATTATGTGTAAATCTCACGGTGTTTGAAAACCAGATAAAACGGCAACGTCATCCAGATAAGCAGAATGACGCTGTCGGGAGAAGAAAAGATTAAGGTGTGGGTTCTGTGACTTTTGTTGGCTGCGTTGCGGAAGCACTGGTCGGGCGCGTTGCCGGAACGTTGTCACACGGCTTTTCTTTCGGGCAGATCAAATCCAACATTTTCAGCGTTACGCCGTTGGTCCAACCAAAACCATCCTGCAACGGATATTCGCCACCACCGCCACCTGTTCCGGTGGTGCTGACATCATATTTCTCCACCAGCTTTTTCTCCCGGTCATAGGTGTGCTGAACATTGGTCAGAAAGTGCCAGCTAATGTCCATCGCCACATCTTCCTGTCCGTAGTTTTGCAATCCCTCAGTAGCGACCCATTGTAACGGTGCCCAGCCATTTGGCGCATCCCATTGCTGCCCACTTTTCACCGAGGTGGTGTTCAGTCCGCCAGGTTGCAGCAGATGCGTTCTGGTCGCCGTTGCCATTTTACTGGCGCGATCTTTCGCTGCTGCATTAACGTACAACGGGAACAGGGCGGCGGCAGTTAACTGATTACGTACTTTATGACTCTTCAGATCGTAATCGGCATACCAGCCGTGTTGATCATTCCACAAGTATTTTTCGATCCCTTTCTGACGGGCATTCGCCAGCGTTTCGTATTGGCTGGCCATCGCATTATCCCCGGCGGCTTTACTGGCGCTGGCAAGGATTTTTTCCATTTTATACATCAGGCTATTGAGATCGACCGGTACGATGCTGGTGGTGCGTAATGTACTTAACTGCTGTGGATTGTCCATCCAGCGCGAGCTGAAATCCCAGCCAGATGCGGCGGCAGAACGCAGGTCACGGTAAATTTCAGTGGCAGGACGATTTGGATTGCTTTTAGCGGTAGCGATATCTTCTACCCATGATTCCGGACGAGGTGTATCGCGGTCGTCCCAGTAGCGGTTAAGAATGGTGCCATCCTTGAGCTTTACAACGCGCTTTTCCTGTTGCCCGGCTTGCAGATTTTCAACGCCGTCCATCCAGTAAGCATATTCTTTTTGTAGTTGCGGCAGATACTGTTTCAACGCGGCGTCGCCTTCATGTTGCGCCAGTAACTCCACCATCAACGCAAAGAAAGGCGGCTGCGAACGGCTTAAATAGTAGCTGCGGTTCCCGTTGGGAATGTGTCCATAAGTATCTATTTCATAACCAAAATTCGCCACCATATCCGCCACTTTATCCCAGTGACCGCTTTCGCCAAGCCCCAGCATGGTGAAGTAACTGTCCCAGTAATACACTTCCCGAAAACGGCCTCCTGGCACGACATAGGGTTTCGGCAATGGCAACAGAGAGTCCCATTTTTCGGTGCTTTCCGTTGTGCGGGTTAATACCGGCCAAAGTCCATCAATATGTTCACGCAGCGACTGTCCCTTCGGTGGGACATGCTTCTCGCCTTCTTTTGGCAGAGTGAAATTAACTTTCACAAAGTGCCGTAAATCAAACCCGCTCTGGTTCTGCTGCATCCGGTAATCAGCGAGGATCATTAGCGGGTCGCTGTTGGGCACGGCGTCGGCAAAGGTTTTTTGATCAGGAAAAAGTTTGGCGTTTTGCACATCGTCAAACAACGGTCCCAACAAAATATCAGGCGATTGTGGTGTGACAGCGATTTCTTCCGCTTGTGCCGATAGCGTGGCAAAACACAATAAAACGGTGGTGGGAATTAACGCCATTCTTTGCAGGTGACGAGGGACACGTGGTTTCATCAATCATTCTCCTTTGGCGATACCGAACAAAACGGTAATCAAGTATCAGAAAACCTTAGTTCAGGATCGCGGCAACTGCATGATTGAAATCTCATTCTGCGAAGTGTCAGGCATATGGATGGTGTAATTAAAGGCATAAATAGTGTTGCAATATATTCACAAAATATATGTTGTTTATTAAATGGGCAGTGACTTTTGCTGTGCGATCACAGAAGAAAAAAATCATAAGAATTTAATGAAAAAACATAATAGACCGACCAAAAACTTCCGTGAAGAATTGCGCCAGTGAAAGGTATTACGTGAAGTAAATTTATAGATAAGGATAAAACATGTCTAATGTGGAAAAATTGCCAATAAAAGAAAAAATAGGCTATAGCCTGGGTGATGCTGCCAGCCATATCGTCTTTGATTCTTCTGTTGCCATCCTCGCTTATTTCTATACCGATATTTATGGTCTGCCGCCAGCCGTAATGGGAACCATGTTTTTACTGGTGCGTCTACTGGATGCAATTACCGATCCGATTATGGGGGCAATCGCCGATGCAACCTCATCTCGTTGGGGGCGTTTCCGTCCGTGGCTGTTGGCCATCTGTGTACCGTTTGCGGTCAGTTGCGTGCTGGTTTACTCCATTCCTGATTTCTCTGACAGCGGTAAGGTTGTCTATGCGGTTGCCGCCTATATATTTATGACATTAATGTATACGGCCATTAATATCCCTTACTGCTCATTGGGCGCGGCGTTGACGTCCGATCCGCGTGAAAACCTGTCACTGCAATCCTGGCGTTTTGCCATCACGCCTATTGGTGGTGCGTTAGGTACTGCATTTATCCTGCCTGTCGCTGACTTCCTCTCTCCTGGGGACCGGGCTACTGGTATCCAGATTGCGATGGCGGTTTTTGGCGTTATTGGCTGCATTATGTTCTTAATTTGTTTCCTGACCACCAAAGAGCGTGTACAACCTATTCAGGAAGAAAATCTGAATATCGCGCGCGATTTGAAGATTCTTTTTAAGAATGATCAGTGGCGCATTCTCTCTGTTTATAATTTTATGATGCTGGTGGCGGTGGTTATCCGTGGCGGTGCTGTTGTTTATTATGTTAATACCGTTTTAAATAAAGGTTCAGATATTCTTACGTGGTTTATGCTCGGCGGAATGTTTGCTTCTATGTTAGGTTCTGTACTGGCGAAACCATTTGGTACTCGCTTTTGTAAAATTAAACTTTCATTCTGGGTTAATATTATTAACGCAGCGTTGGGCGTGCTCTGTTATTTCCTGCCGGTGGAATACTGGATTATTCCATTACTGGCTCATCTGGCAATTCAGATTATTCAGGGCGGAAATGGTGCGCTCCAGTGGTCAATGATTACCGATGCGAATAACTATGGTGAATGGAAAACGCGTCGTCGTATTACGGGGATGAACGTTGCTGCGAATATTTTTGTCATCAAACTGGGTGTTGCGGTAGGAGGGGCGGTGATTGGTTGGGTACTGGCTTATTATGGTTATGCAACCAGTAGCACAACTCAATCCGCTAATTCAGTACAGGGCGTAGTGTTACTGTTTACCCTCCTGCCGGCATTCTTCTACTTCCTGACTGCAATTTCTATTAAGTTTTATCTGTTGAATGAAGCGAAAATGAACAAAGTAGTACAGGATTTACAACATGGTCAGTACGCTGGCTAATAGCGTACGGCTTTTTCGGATGGCATCGTAGCGATGCCATCCGAACACTGTTTTAGCCATCATGGCTAAAACGTTGGGTTTTAACGTCCAGAGTTAACGTCTCTTCAGGTTGTACCGCGTACAGTTTTTCCCCCTGCAGGCAAACCCAGCCAATACCCAGTTCACGGGCAATTAAGGCGCTGTGGGATACCGGACTTCCGGCACTAAGGCAGATGCCTTTAACGACCGTCGGGTCCAGTTGCAGCACGGTGGAGGGATAAATGTTCTCTGCCAACAAAATGGTCGGTGCACTAAATTGCGGTAGTTCTTCTTTCGTCTGTGTCAGATGGAGCAGGGTGCGATGCAGAAGATCATCCACATCGATATAGCGCGCCTGCAGATATTCATCATCAATCTGCTGATATTGCTGGCTAAGTTCTTTAAGAACCTGCTGCCAGGCATACTCTGCGGTGCAATGTTCATGCTGAAGAAGTTCGCTTGCTGCCGCCAGCAGTTCAGGATCGTCTAACAGAGTATGGTGACCGGAAAAGATCGCGGCGATATCGTCAAGCCCGCTTGCTTCTGCCTTTGCCGTTAACGTCATCAGGTCTAACAACGTAAAGTCAATAGCCTGGCGTAATCGTTCCTGTTCGTGTTCCACCGTCAGGATTGATTTTGCCTGTACTGTGCATAAAACCGGTTGATAATAAAAGGCTTTACCCGTGACAGGAGTAACCTGGCGCAGAGTTGGTGGCGCAATATCTTCTGTTTCACCAAAGTTATCTTCAGCCAACTGGCGGAAAGCGGCCAGCGCCTCTTCAGCTTCTGGCCCTTTCACGATCAGGCGCAGAGTATCGTTATAGCGGACTTGTAATAGCGCAATTTGGTTAATACTTTCCGGCGTGACGCATTTGCCGTTTTTCTCCAGCAACATATCTGCATTAAATACCGATAAGGTATAGACCAGTCGAGAGGCCGGGCGCACGTGGAGGCCGTTACGGTTTTTAATCACCACAGCGAGGGAACGGGCTTCTTCATCGTGCGGCGGGCATGTGTCAGATATCTCAGTGGCGGATGACGGTAAACCCAGTTGTTCGCGTTTGGCTTCCAGCGCAGACATAGCATCATGAATAACTTTGTCGATACCTGCACCCGATGCCGCGCTAACCGTTGCCGCCAGAGTTCCTTCGACCAATGGCGCTGCACACAAACGTACTTTTGCGGCGATCTCTGGCGCCAGCAATTCCAGAGCGGTTTCTGCACTCAATAACGCGCTTCCCATGTCCATCATAACCAGCACATGGTCGGCATCAGCAACGGATTCGATGGCTTCCATCACTTTGACGGCATCAGTACCAATGGGATTTTGCGGGTCATCAATCCCTGCGGCAATGGCGATTTTACAACTATCGCTCATTAACATCTGACGGGCTAATTCACCGACACCTTCACCCAGCCGGGCGCTATGTGAAACTATGACCAGGTTTACCATCACCAATTCCTTACTCTTTCGCGGCTAACGCCAGCATTTGCATCATAAACATCACTGAGGTCGCGCCAGGATCCTGGTGACCAATACTGCGTTCACCGAGATAACTGGCACGGCCTTTGCGAGCTTGCATCGTAATCGTGCTTTGTGCAGCGGATTCAGCCACTCCGCTGGCTGCGTCGAGCGCCGCCGGAACAGAGAGATTTTGCTCGCTGGACTGGCGTAACGACTCAACCACTGGTTTCCAGACATCGCACATGGTTTTATCGCCAGGTTCGGCTTTCCCCCGGCTGATTACGCCGTCCACACCATCGCGGAACATCTGATAAAGCTCTTCCAGCGTCAGGCTTTGGCGCGCCTGAGTTGCCTGCGCGGCGCGAATAAAGAATGTACCGAATAGCGGACCACTGGCACCACCGACGCTGGAAAGCAGCGTCATACCGGTATTTTTGAGGATGAAACCAATATCCTTGTCCTCAATGGCGGGTAGTTTTTCCACCACTTTGCTAAATCCTCGATTCATATTTAGCCCGTGGTCAGCGTCGCCAATTTCACGATCCAGTCCGGTAAGATAATCGCTCTCTTTGCTGAAGATTTCCCCACAGCGAGTAAGCCAGTTAACAATTTGAGTTCTGCTCAGTGACATCGTTATCTCCTTATTTACCCCAGTTCAGCGCCGGGGTGTGGACTGGGGCATCCCATAACGCCAACGTTTCGTCATCAACCTCCAGTAAGGTGATGGAAAAACCGGTCATATCCAGTGAAGTGCAATACGCGCCGATTAAATTACGTTCGATAGTCAGCCCCGCTTGCTGACAACGCGTAGTCAGACGGTTATAGACGCCGTAAAGCTCAGAAAGTGGCGTGGCGCCGAGATTGTTGACCAGCGCAATCACCCGATCGCCAGATTGTAGCGGCTGTTTGGTTTGTATCTCTTCCTGCCAGTTTCCTTGTTGATAATTCCAGAAGCGCAGTGTGCGATGGTATGTGCCATTTTCCAGCAGTGTGTCGAACATTTCATCGACGGTTTGATCAAGGGAAGAGAAGGGGCGACGATCGATACCCGGCTCGCCATGAATACCGACGCCAAACTCCATCTCATTATCTGCCAGCGTAAATGAGGGTTTGCCAGCGGCTGGAACGGTACAGGCACCGAGAGCGATACCAATTGAGTGCCCCTGATTATTCAGCTTACGCCCCAGTTCCGCACAGGCGTCCAGTGAGTCGCCACGTTCCGCCGCCGCACCCACAAGTTTTTCTATTAATACCGTGTTGGCAACACCGCGCCGCCCGGCGGTATAAAGACTATCTTTCACCGCGACGTCGTCATCAATGACCACCGTGGTCACTTTTACGCCACTGTCGTGGAGTAATTCGGTTGCTGTTTCGAAGTTAAGAATATCGCCGGTGTAATTTTTAATGATCAGCAGTACACCTTCGCCGCCATCAATTTGCATGGCGCATTCAAAGATTTTATCGGGGGTCGGTGAAGTGAAAATTTCGCCCGGACAAGCCCCCGAGAGCATTCCCTGACCGATATAACCGCAGTGCATCGGTTCGTGCCCGCTGCCGCCGCCTGACAGCAGGGCGACTTTTCCGGCAACCGGTGCATCGGCTCGTGTGACGTACAGCGGATCCTGATGCAATGTCAGCGAAGGATGCGCTTTCGCCAGCCCTGCCAGTTGTTCGTTCAGTACGTCTTGCACATCATTGATCAATTTTTTCATTATTTTGCTCCAGCAATTATCGTAGGGCATGGATGATGTTCAACGACACGGCGACCACTGACTGCCGATGAATCCATTGTGCATCAGACTTAGGAAAAGAAAATTCATACAAATTATGTTTCATGGTGAAACATATGTTTTAATAAATGTTCCATAATGGAACACAAGAATGTCCTGATACTTAAAATTGCGAGTCAGAACACCTTTTGCCAGAAGCGAGTGGAATATGAGAGGCGGTTTTCACAACGATGACCAGGCTAACTCTCCCTGGATTGCAGCATCCTGGGAGCGATGCCGCAAACTGATGAAACGGGAATCGTGGAGCGTACCGCACCAGGCCCAGGGCGTGACATTTGCTACTATCTGTCGGCGTAAAAAGGCGATGCTGACACTTGGTCAGGCGGCGCTGGAAGATGCCCTGGAATATATGGCGCCACGAGCGTGCGTTTTGCTTATTCTCGATGAAACTGCCTGCATCCTTAGCCGTTATGGTGATCCGCAGACTATGGAGCAGCTTAGTGCGTTGGGATTTAATGACGGCACTTATTGTGCCGAAGGAATCATCGGTACTTGTGCGTTATCGTTAGCGGCTATCTCTGGTCAGGCGGTGAAAACGATAGCCGATCAACATTTTAAACAGGCGCTCTGGAAATGGGCATTTTGTGCAACGCCGCTGTTTGACAGCAAGGGGCGATTGACGGGGACGATAGCCCTGGCATGTCCGGCGGAACAATCGACAGCAGCCGATTTGCCGTTGACGCTGGCAATTGCTCGCGAGGTGGGAAACTTACTGCTAACGGACAGTTTGCTGGCTGAAACTAATCGGCATTTAAATCAGCTTAACGCCCTGTTAGAAAGTATGGACGATGGCGTGATTAGCTGGGATGAGCAGGGTAATCTGCAATTTATCAATGCTCAGGCGGCGCGTGTTTTACGTCTGGATGTGACGGCAAGTCAGGGAAGAGCAATCACGGAACTGTTAACGTTACCCGCCGTGTTGCAACAGGCAATAAAACAGGCACATCCGCTCAAACATGTGGAAGCGACCTTTGAAAGTCAGCACCAGTTTATTGATACGGTCATTACCCTTAAACCGATAGTTGAAGCTCAGGGAACCAGCTTTATTCTGCTGCTGCATCCGGTGGAACAGATGCGGCAATTGATGACCAGTCAATTAGGCAAAGTTAGTCATACTTTTGCTCATATGCCACAGGATGATCCGCAAACCCGCCGCTTGATTCATTTTGGTCGTCAGGCGGCGCGCAGCAGTTTTCCGGTGTTACTTTGTGGAGAAGAAGGCGTTGGTAAAGCCCTGTTAAGCCAGGCGATTCATAATGAAAGCGAACGCGCCGCAGGTCCCTATATCGCCGTCAATTGCGAGTTATATGGTGATGCGACGCTGGTGGAAGAATTTATTGGCGGCGATCGCACGGAGAATAAAAATGGCCGTCTGAGTCGTCTGGAACTGGCACACGGCGGCACGCTGTTTCTCGAAAAGATTGAGTATCTGGCGATGGAGTTACAGTCAGCATTGCTTCAGGTCATCAAGCAGGGCGTTATCACGCGGTTGGATGCGCGGCGTTTAATCCCGATTGATGTCAAAGTGATTGCCACAACGACCGCAGATCTGGCAATGCTGGTGGAACAAAATCGCTTTAGTCGCCAGCTTTATTACGCGCTCCATGCATTTGAAATTACCATCCCGCCTCTGCGTATGCGGCGCGGCAGTATTCCGGCGCTGGTGAATAATAAATTGCGTAATCTCGAAAAACGCTTCTCAACCCGTTTGAAGATTGATGATGATGCGCTTGCTCGTTTGGTCTCCTGCGCATGGCCCGGTAATGATTTTGAACTGTATAGCGTCATTGAGAACCTTGCCCTGAGCAGCGACAACGGGCGTATTCGCGTCAGTAATTTGCCTGAGCATCTGTTTACCGAACAGGCGACAGAAGATATCAGCGCCACGCGTCTTTCCACCAGTCTGTCATTTGCGGAAGTCGAAAAAGAAGCGATTATTAACGCCGCCCAGGTGACTGGCGGACGTATTCTGGAAATGTCGGCGTTACTTGGAATTGGTCGCACCACGCTGTGGCGAAAAATGAAACAATATGGCATTGATGCGGGTCAGTTTAAGCGCCGGGGATAGCGGGAGTATGCACTCTCCCGCGTATGACTTGCTAATTAATAGCGACCATGACTGCCATGATTTGGCCCACCATTTGAAGGTGGCATTGGCTTACCGGAAGCCGCAGGACCACGCGGGCCATCGCTGTGGCGGTGATGATGGTGAGGAACACAAGCACTTAACAGGCTCGCAAAGACAATTGCTAACAGGCTGAAGGTAAATGTTTTTTTCATGACAAACTCTTGAACAGTTAATGCACTGTGATTGTTATCACATAAAGACCGCATTGTTAATATTGCCAGAAGTCTGATTATGAGTTTTGGTAGCTCAGAATTGAAAGAAGCAGCGTAGCAGGCGTAAAAAAGCCATTATGTGCGATTCACATAATGGCTCATTATTAACCGTCAGGGGATTTAAACGTTAAACAGGAAGTTCATCACATCGCCATCTTTAACGATGTAATCTTTACCTTCTGCACGCATTTTGCCTGCTTCTTTCGCGCCTTGTTCACCTTTGTAAGTGATGAAATCTTCAAACGCGATGGTTTGTGCACGGATAA
Organism: Escherichia sp. MOD1-EC5433; assembly: GCF_002966005.1. Lineage (NCBI taxonomy): Bacteria > Pseudomonadati > Pseudomonadota > Gammaproteobacteria > Enterobacterales > Enterobacteriaceae > Escherichia > Escherichia sp. MOD1-EC5433. The sequence goes on from NZ_PTRL01000005.1 coordinate 168,864, forward strand.
AGCCTTTTTCAAAATCGGTGTGGATTTTGCCAGCAGCCTGCGGCGCGGTTGCACCAACCGGAATGGTCCATGCGCGCACTTCTTTCACCCCGGCGGTGAAGTAAGTTTGCAGGTTCAGCAGTTTATAACCGGCACGGATCACACGGTTCAGACCCGGCTCTTCCAGTCCCAGCTCCTGCATAAATTCGTCACGTTCTTCGTCGTCCAGTTCGGCAATGTCGGCTTCAACAGCAGCACAAACCGGAACGACAACAGAACCTTCTTTCGCCGCGATTTCACGCACCTGGTCCAGATACGGGTTGTTTTCAAAACCGTCTTCGTTGACGTTAGCTATGTACATCGTCGGTTTCAACGTCAGGAAGCTCAGGTAACGAATAGCTGCTTTTTCTTCTGCGCTTAAATCCAGCGCGCGCAGCATACCTGCGTTTTCCAGTTGTGGCAGGCATTTTTCCAGTACCGCCAGCTCGGCTTTCGCGTCTTTATCGCCACCTTTGGCTTTTTTCTGTACGCGGTGAATCGCACGTTCACAGGTGTCGAGATCCGCCAGAGCCAGCTCGGTATTGATAACTTCAATATCGTCTGCCGGATTAACTTTGCCGGAAACGTGAATGATGTTGTCATTTTCAAAGCAGCGAACAACGTGACCGATCGCTTCGGTTTCACGGATGTTGGTCAGGAACTGGTTACCCAGACCTTCGCCTTTCGATGCGCCTTTTACCAGGCCAGCGATATCGACAAACTCCATGGTCGTGGGAAGCGTACGCTGCGGTTTTACGATTTCAGCCAGTTGATCCAGACGCGGATCGGGCATTGGCACAACGCCTGTGTTCGGCTCGATGGTGCAGAATGGAAAGTTGGCCGCTTCAATACCGGCTTTGGTCAGCGCGTTGAACAGGGTAGATTTCCCGACGTTGGGCAAACCGACGATACCGCATTTGAATCCCATGATTTAAATCACCTTAATATCTTAATAATCAACCTGTTATCGTAAACAGATTGTAGAAATGGAAATAACTCTGCCTATTATACACGGCACGCGGCAAAAATGCCGCAGACAACGACTTATTGCGCTTTAAAGGCGTGCAATCGGTTCGTTGCTTTGGTCAAGCCATCTGTAAACCACATTTCAGTACAACGTGCCGCTTCGTCGATGGCTTCATCAATTAACTTCTGTTCACTAACAGGAGGTTTGCCTAACACAAACCCGACAACTTTGTTTTTATCGCCCGGATGACCGATTCCAATGCGTAAACGGTGAAAGTTAGGGTTATTACCCAATTTACTGATGATATCTTTCAGTCCATTGTGACCACCATGGCCGCCGCCCAACTTAAATTTGGCGACGCCAGGGGGCAGATCCAGTTCGTCGTGGGCGACCAGAATTTCGTCCGGGTTAATGCGGAAAAAACTGGCCATCGCCGCGACGGCTTTGCCGCTGAGATTCATAAATGTGGTCGGGACTAACAGGCGGACATCTTCGCCTCCAACGGTAACTCGCGAGGTATAACCAAAAAATTTAGCTTCTTCGCGCAGGGGGGCGCGCAAACGCTCCGCCAGTAAGTCAACGAACCAGGCGCCAGCATTGTGTCGCGTTGCGGCGTATTCAGCGCCGGGATTCGCCAGGCCGACAATCAATTTAATCGTCACGTTTTTTGTCCTGAGTGAGTGCATAACTGGCGCGTAGTTTACTGGTTGTGGCCTCGCTTGACAAAAAACAGCACCTTATACGCAGACAACACAATCATTGCCTCTGCGAACTATTAGAAAGTCAGGGTGTTCAGGCGGTTATTTGTAAAGTTTTGTTGAAATAAGGGTTGTAATTGTGATCACGCCCGCACATAACCTACAGGGTGTTGTCTATACTTTACACATAAGGAAGAGGGGTATTCCCTGTTACAACCCAGAAAGTTCCGGAGGTGACATATGAAACGCAAAAACGCTTCGTTACTCGGTAACGTGCTCATGGGGTTGGGTCTGGTGGTCATGGTGGTCGGCGTGGGGTATTCAATCCTCAACCAGTTACCACAGTTTAATATGCCCCAGTATTTCGCACATGGTGCAGTGCTGAGTATTTTCGTCGGTGCCATTCTCTGGCTGGCGGGTGCCCGTGTTGGCGGGCATGAACAGGTGTGTGACCGTTACTGGTGGGTTCGCCACTATGACAAACGTTGCCGCCGTAACGATAATCGTCGTCATAGCTAACGCATAATGTAGTTTGCTGACCAGTCAGTTTGCGCTGACTGGTCAATTTAATGCCTTTCTTACAGATCAGCCATTGCTGCGCTGCGATTCGGGAAGAACGCCAGGCGTCCAGGGATCGGTTGAATACCAGAACGAGCCATGGTGCGCAGTGGCTGGAATTCCACGTTACACACCCGCAGTTCACACCCTTCAGGCAGGCGCTTCACAAAACGCTGGAACGCATCAAGGCCACCGGCATCAAGCACCGGAACTGCATCCCACTTCAGAATAACAATTCGTTTGCCTTCCAGACGCGATTCAAGATCGGTGAATAAGCCTTCAGCCGCAGCGAAAAACAGCGGACCAATAACTCTCAGAACCAGTACATCGTCAGGAACATCTACCGCCACAGGTGCCAGACGAGTCATACGGGCGATGCGACGCATAAACAGCAGCGATGCCAGTACGATACCCACACTGATGGCAATAACCATATCAAACAGCACGGTCAGCGACATGCAAAGCAGCATGACGATGATGTCATCTTTCGGCGCATGGCGCAGCAAGTCGACCACTTTGTGTGCTTCACTCATGTTCCATGCCACCATTAACAGCAGGGCAGCCATGGCGGAAAGCGGCAGCCAGGAGAGCAGCGGTGCCAGTACCAGCAGGGCGAGAATAACCAGAATCGAGTGGATCACCGCCGAGATGGGCGAGGTTGCACCGGCACGGACGTTAGCGGCAGAACGCGCGATCGCGGCTGTAGCGGTAATACCACCAAAGAACGGGGCAATGATATTCCCCAGACCCTGACCGACCAGCTCGCTGTTCGCTTTGTGTTTAGTCCCGGTCATACCATCCAGTACCACAGCGCAGAGCAGAGATTCGATTGCGCCGAGCATTGCCATTGAGAATGCCGCAGGCAGCAGTGTGCGTATGGAGTCCCAGGTCAGCGTGAATTCTGAATTAGGTAGATCCCACGGCAGTACCAGTTGCGGCAGCAGTTGCGGAATACCATTACCCTGAGATCCATCGGCGAGGACGTAGTGGAATTGCGAGCCGATGGTAGCAACGTGTCCACCGAGCAGGTTAACAATACCCATCACCGCACAACCAGCCAGCAAGGCCGGAAGATGACCAGGTAAACGAATGCCCAGACGCGGCCAGAAAATCAGTATCCCAAGCGTTACAATACCAATTGCGGCATCGCCCACGTTAATGGTCGGTAGCGCCATAAATAATGCGCCAACTTTTTGCAGATAATGTTCCGGGACATGTGCCATTTGCAGACCGAGAAAATCTTTAATCTGCATCGTACCGATGGTGATCCCGATACCCGAAGTGAAGCCTAAGGTAACGGAAACCGGAATATACTCAATCAGGCGACCGAAGCGCGCCAGCCCCATCAGGATCAAAAAGATCCCCGACAACAACGTCGCAACCAGCAGGCCTGCCAGTCCAAACTGTTGCGAAACAGGATAGAGAATTACCACAAATGCCGCAGTCGGACCGGAAACGCTAAAACGCGACCCACCCGTCAGAGCAATGACAATCCCTGCAACAGCAGCGGTATATAAACCGTACTGCGGAGCTACGCCACTACCAATTGCCAACGCCATCGCCAGCGGAATAGCGATAATCCCGACGGTAATCCCGGCAATCAGGTCACGGGTAAACCGTGCGGCAGTGTATTTTTCTTTCCAGCAAGCGTCGATCAGAGCGCGGAAAGGCATCACATGTGAGAAGAATATTTTGTTCACAATAATGTTTCATCCGTGAGCGCATCATCTGTCAACTAAATGGCAGGTGAAGGAGGCATAGGTCATACAAATGGATATTACAGACAAAAAAACCCGCCGCAGCGGGTCTTTGAGCCGGGTTCGATTAATGTTCGAACATAGCAGAGATCGATTCTTCGTTGCTGATACGACGAATCGCTTCGGCCAGCATACCTGACAGGGTCAGAGTACGCACGTTCGGCAGTGATTTGATTTCATCGCTCAGCGGAATGGTATCGCAGACAACGACTTCATCAATTACAGAGTTACGCAGGTTGTTCGCCGCGTTGCCAGAGAAGATCGGGTGAGTCGCGTACGCAAATACACGTTTAGCACCACGTTCTTTCAGAGCTTCAGCAGCTTTACACAGCGTACCGCCAGTGTCGATCATATCATCGACCAGTACGCAGTCACGACCTGCAACGTCACCGATGATATGCATCACCTGGGAAACGTTCGCACGCGGACGACGTTTATCGATGATTGCCATATCGGTATCGTTCAGCAGCTTAGCGATAGCGCGGGCACGCACAACGCCGCCGATGTCCGGGGAAACCACAATCGGGTTATCCAGATTCAGCTGCAGCATGTCTTCCAGCAGGATCGGGCTACCAAATACGTTATCAACCGGAACGTCGAAGAAACCCTGAATCTGTTCAGCGTGCAGATCCACTGTCAGCACACGGTCAACACCGACGCTGGAGAGGAAGTCTGCAACCACTTTCGCAGTGATTGGTACACGAGCGGAACGGACGCGACGGTCCTGGCGCGCATAGCCAAAGTAGGGGATAACAGCGGTGATACGACCTGCGGAAGCACGACGCAGGGCATCAACCATAACGACTAATTCCATCAGGTTGTCGTTAGTAGGGGCACAAGTGGACTGGATGATGAAAATATCACCACCGCGTACATTTTCATTGATTTGTACGCTGACTTCGCCGTCGCTAAAGCGACCTACAGCGGCGTCGCCGAGTGAAGTGTACAGGCGGTTGGCAATACGTTGTGCTAGTTCCGGGGTGGCGTTACCAGCAAAAAGCTTCATATCAGGCACGAGAAGAACCTCAGGCATGCGTCCATTGGTGGAAAGAATCTGCCGAAAACTGTGCGGGCCAGGCAATATTCTTTCCAGGCGGTGTATTAAAGAGCGCGATGCAACGTCTGGAACAAGGTGACGTTGTCACCGAAACTCAGCTTGCCCGGCTTAAAGCATGGCTCTGTGCAATGGGGAAAGGTTGACGCCTTTCGCCACAAAGCCATTGAGCCATTCCGGGGCTTGCTCTAGCACCTGGCGGGCTTCAGACTCTGTATCAAATTCAGCAAAGACACAGGCCCCTGTCCCAGTCAGGCGCGACGGGGCGTATTCTAACAGCCAGGAAAGCACCGCATCAACCTCGCGAAAACGTTTTCTTGCGATAACCTCGCAATCATTACCGAATTCACATTTTAGCAACGTATCAATTGACCTTTTCGGCGTGTTGCGCGGGAGTTCAGGATCTTTAAAAATCACCGGTGTCGGAATACTTACACCAGGGTGCGCCACCAGATACCATTTCTCTGGCGGATTCACTGGCGTTAATATTTCACCCACTCCCTCAGCAAAAGCGGCATGACCACGGACAAATACAGGAACATCTGCGCCCAGCGTCAGACCCATTTCCGCTAGCTCATCGATGCTCAGGCCGCATTGCCAGAGATGATTCAGCGCCACCAGAACAGTCGCGGCATTCGATGAACCACCGCCCAGGCCGCCGCCCATCGGTAATTGTTTGTCAATGCTGATATCTGCACCGCTTCCCGCCGGAAGACGCCCGCTGTTTGCTGCTGTTTTCATCAACAACCGTGCTGCGCGAACGATCAGATTATCTTCGTGTTCCACGCCTTCAACGGGTGTTAACAGGCGAATATCCCCATCGTCACGAAGTTCAATGCTGATGGTGTCGCCGTAATCAAGAAACTGAAACAGCGTTTGCAGCGTGTGGTAACCATCCGCACGCTGACCGGTAATGTATAAGAACAGATTAAGTTTTGCCGGAGAGGGCCACTGTGTCCGCATTATTTCACTATCCAGTTATCCATTTTTAACTTGATGCGCTGACCACCGTCGGTGAGTTCCATATTGGCAGGCATCGCAGGTTGCGTTTTGGTGTCATAACCACCGTATACGACTTTCCAGTTTTTGCCGTTCTGGCTGTAGGTGATTTCGCTCAGGCGGTACTGATCGTCCAGTTTGTAGTCGGTCGCATCACCAGGCAAACCTAAAATCCACTGACGCAAGCTGTTGAGCGGAATCGGCATTCCTGTCAATTTGCCAATCATCTCTTCGGCGTCATCGGCGGTGTAACGTTGACCTTTGTTATCTACGAGCTGCACGTTACCCGGCTGAGCATTCAGCTCCAGTTCGGTGCTTCCCAATGGGTTAGTCAGCAGCAGACGGTAGCGATCCTGGCCAGTTTGCTGCCAGAAGAAGCGGGCATACACTTTCTGCTGGTCGGAAATATACGCAAATGCACCGCGTGTCTGATATTGATTGAGGTTACGAACGTCTTGCTGATGCTGACGCCACTGCGGGGAATCCGGGCTTTTGCCGGGGCCTTTTGGCGTGGTAACGGAACAGGCAGTGAGCACGAGGGCAGCCAGCGGTAGCAGGCGGATAAGACGAAAATCGGGCAGGGGCATAGTGATGACAAGTCCTTGAGATACGTTGCAGTTATAACCCTTAATGCTAGCGTTACCGTCCGCTATCGTCTATGTTCAAGTTGTCTTAATTGCCAGAATCTAACGGCTTTTGGCAATTACTCCAAAAGGGGGCGCTCTCTTTTATTGATCCCACGCATCCTGTATGATGCGAGCAGACTAACCATATCAACGTTGGTATTATTTCCCGCAGACATGACCCTTTTAGCACTCGGTATTAACCATAAAACGGCACCTGTATCGCTACGAGAACGTGTATCGTTTTCGCCGGACAAGCTCGATCAGGCGCTTGACAGCCTGCTCGCGCAGCCGATGGTGCAGGGCGGCGTGGTGCTGTCGACGTGTAACCGCACGGAACTTTATCTTAGCGTTGAAGAGCAGGATAACCTGCAAGAGGCGCTCATTCGCTGGTTGTGCGATTACCACAATCTCAACGAAGAAGATCTGCGTAATAGCCTCTACTGGCATCAGGATAACGACGCGGTCAGCCATCTGATGCGTGTTGCCAGCGGGCTTGATTCACTCGTCCTTGGTGAGCCGCAAATCCTTGGTCAGGTGAAAAAAGCATTTGCTGATTCGCAAAAAGGCCATATGAAGGCGAGCGAGCTGGAACGCATGTTCCAGAAATCTTTCTCTGTAGCAAAACGCGTCCGCACTGAAACGGATATTGGCGCCAGTGCCGTATCTGTCGCTTTTGCGGCTTGTACGCTGGCGCGGCAGATCTTTGAATCGCTCTCAACGGTAACGGTTTTGCTGGTTGGTGCGGGTGAAACCATCGAGCTGGTGGCGCGTCACCTGCGCGAACACAAAGTTCAGAAGATGATTATCGCCAACCGTACTCGTGAACGTGCCCAAATTCTGGCAGATGAAGTCGGTGCGGAAGTGATTGCATTGAGCGATATCGACGAACGTCTGCGTGAAGCCGATATCATCATTAGTTCCACTGCAAGCCCGTTACCGATCATCGGTAAAGGTATGGTGGAGCGCGCATTAAAAAGCCGTCGCAACCAACCGATGCTGTTGGTGGATATTGCCGTTCCGCGCGATGTTGAGCCGGAAGTCGGCAAACTGGCGAATGCTTATCTTTATAGCGTTGACGATCTGCAAAGTATTATTTCGCATAACCTGGCGCAGCGTAAAGCTGCAGCAGTTGAGGCGGAAACTATCGTCGCTCAGGAAACCAGCGAATTTATGGCGTGGCTGCGCGCACAAAGCGCCAGCGAAACCATTCGCGAGTATCGCAGTCAGGCAGAGCAGGTTCGCGATGAGTTAACCGCCAAAGCGTTAGCCGCCCTTGAGCAGGGCGGAGACGCGCAAGCCATTATGCAGGATCTGGCATGGAAACTGACTAACCGCCTGATCCATGCGCCAACGAAATCACTTCAACAGGCCGCCCGTGACGGGGATAACGAACGCCTGAATATTCTGCGCGACAGCCTCGGGCTGGAGTAGCAGTACATCATTTTCTTTTTTACAGGGTGCATTTACGCCTATGAAGCCTTCTATCGTTGCCAAACTGGAAGCCCTGCATGAACGCCATGAAGAAGTTCAGGCGCTGCTGGGTGATGCGCAAACCATCGCTGACCAGGAACGTTTTCGCGCATTATCTCGTGAATATGCGCAGTTAAGTGATGTTTCGCGCTGTTTCACCGACTGGCAACAGGTTCAGGAAGATATCGAAACCGCACAGATGATGCTCGACGATCCTGAAATGCGTGAAATGGCGCAGGATGAACTGCGCGAAGCTAAAGAAAAAAGCGAGCAACTGGAACAACAACTTCAGGTTCTCTTGCTGCCAAAAGATCCTGATGACGAACGCAACGCCTTCCTCGAAGTGCGTGCCGGAACCGGTGGTGATGAAGCCGCATTATTTGCCGGCGATCTGTTCCGTATGTACAGCCGTTACGCAGAAGCCCGTCGCTGGCGCGTGGAAATCATGAGCGCCAGCGAGGGCGAGCATGGTGGCTATAAAGAGATCATCGCCAAAATCAGTGGTGATGGTGTATATGGTCGTTTGAAATTTGAATCCGGCGGTCATCGCGTGCAGCGTGTTCCGGCCACTGAATCTCAGGGGCGTATTCATACTTCTGCTTGTACCGTTGCTGTAATGCCAGAACTGCCTGACGCGGAACTGCCGGATATCAACCCGGCAGATTTGCGCATTGATACTTTCCGCTCTTCAGGGGCAGGCGGGCAGCACGTTAACACCACCGATTCGGCAATCCGTATTACCCACTTACCAACCGGTATTGTTGTTGAATGTCAGGACGAACGTTCACAACATAAAAACAAAGCTAAAGCTCTTTCTGTACTTGGTGCTCGCATCCACGCAGCAGAAATGGCAAAACGCCAGCAGGCGGAGGCGTCTACCCGTCGTAACCTGCTGGGCAGTGGCGATCGCAGCGACCGTAACCGTACCTACAATTTCCCGCAGGGGCGCGTCACCGACCACCGTATCAACCTGACGCTCTACCGTCTGGATGAAGTGATGGAAGGGAAGCTGGATATGCTGATTGAGCCGATCGTCCAGGAACATCAGGCTGACCAACTGGCGGCGTTGTCCGAGCAAGAATAATGGAATATCAACACTGGTTGCGTGACGCAATAACCCAACTTCAGGCGAGCGAAAGTCCGCGTCGCGATGCTGAAATCTTGCTGGAGCATGTTACCGGCAAGGGACGCACCTTCATTCTCGCTTTTGGCGAAACACTGCTGACTGATGCGCAGTGTGAGCAACTCGACGTACTGCTGGCGCGTCGTCGTGCGGGTGAACCTATTGCTCATTTAACCGGTGTGCGTGAATTTTGGTCGTTGCCGTTATTTGTTTCGCCAGCGACCTTAATTCCCCGTCCTGACACCGAATGTCTGGTGGAACAGGCTCTGGCGCGGTTGCCTGAACAGTCTTGTCGTATTCTCGATCTCGGTACGGGCACCGGGGCAATTGCGCTGGCGCTGGCCAGCGAGCGTCCAGATTGTGAGGTAACCGCCGTTGACCGAATGCCGGATGCTGTTGCCCTTGCGAAGCGTAATGCGCAGCATCTGGCGATTAAAAATATCCATATCCTGCAAAGCGACTGGTTTAGTGCGCTTGGCGAGCAGCAATTTGCGATGATTGTCAGCAATCCGCCATATATTGACGAGCAGGACCCCCATCTTCAACAAGGCGATGTCCGCTTTGAGCCGCTGTCGGCGTTGGTTGCGGCAGACAGCGGTATGGCGGATATCGTTCACATCATCGAAAAGTCTCGTAACGCACTGACATCTGGCGGATTTCTGCTTCTGGAGCATGGCTGGCAGCAGGGCGAAGTGGTTCGACAGGCATTTATGCAGGCGGGTTATCGTAATGTCGAAACCTGCCGGGACTACGGTGATAACGAGCGCGTGACGCTTGGTCGCTATTATCGATGACAAGTTTTACTACGCTGCTTAGCGTTCATCTCATTAGCATCGCGCTTTCTGTTGGGCTACTAACCTTACGTTTCTGGCTACGTTATCAGGAGCATCCTCAGGCATTTGCTCGCTGGACGCGCATTACGCCGCCGGTTATCGACACGGTGTTATTGTTAAGCGGCGTTGCGCTAATGGCTAAAGCGCACATCCTGCCATTTTCCGGGCAGGCACAATGGCTGACTGAAAAGCTGTTTGGAGTTATCATTTATATCGTTTTGGGTTTTATTGCTCTCGATTATCGTCGGGTGCACAGTCAGCAGGTGCGCATTATTGCCTTCCCGCTGGCGCTGGTGGTGCTGTACATCATCATTAAACTCGCCACCACAAAAGTACCGTTACTGGGGTAAGTCATGAGATCGTTAGCTGATTTCGAATTTAATAAAGCGCCGCTGTGCGAAGGCATGATCCTGGCTTGCGAAGCAATCCGCCGCGATTTTCCCTCGCAAGATGTATACGACGAACTGGAGCGTCTCGTTAATCTGGCGAAGGAAGAAATTAGCCAGCTTCTGCCTTTAGAAGAGCAGCTGGAAAAATTGATCGCGTTGTTTTACGGCGAATGGGGATTTAAAGCCTCACGCGGTGTTTATCGTCTTTCCGATGCATTATGGTTGGATCAGGTGTTAAAAAATCGGCAGGGCAGTGCGGTATCATTAGGCGCCGTTTTGGTGTGGGTCGCTAATCGTCTTGATTTGCCGCTGATGCCGGTGATATTCCCGACGCAGCTTATATTGCGCATTGAATGTCCGGATGGCGAAATTTGGTTGATTAACCCTTTTAACGGTGAATCGTTAAGCGAACATATGCTGGATGTATGGTTAAAGGGAAATATCAGCCCGTCAGCGGAACTGTTTTATGAAGACCTGGATGAAGCCGATAACATTGAGGTTATCCGCAAACTATTGGATACGCTGAAAGCGTCGCTGATGGAAGAAAATCAGATGGAACTGGCATTACGCACCAGCGAGGCCTTATTACAGTTCAACCCAGAAGATCCGTATGAAATTCGCGATCGTGGGTTGATTTACGCGCAACTGGATTGCGAACACGTTGCGTTAAATGATTTAAGTTATTTCGTTGAACAGTGTCCGGAAGACCCGATCAGCGAAATGATCCGTGCGCAAATTAATAACATCGCGCATAAACATATTGTGCTGCATTAATTAATCGACATTTTACTTAAGATTAAGGCGATCCTATGAAACAAAAAGTGGTTAGCATTGGCGACATCAACGTAGCAAATGACCTGCCGTTCGTGCTGTTTGGCGGTATGAACGTGCTGGAATCTCGCGATCTGGCGATGCGCATTTGCGAACACTACGTAACCGTGACCCAGAAACTGGGTATCCCTTACGTGTTCAAAGCCTCTTTTGACAAAGCCAACCGCTCCTCTATCCACTCTTATCGTGGACCGGGCCTGGAAGAAGGGATGAAAATCTTCCAGGAATTGAAGCAAACTTTTGGCGTGAAAATTATCACCGACGTTCACGAACCAAGCCAGGCACAGCCAGTTGCTGATGTTGTGGATGTGATCCAGTTACCGGCATTTCTCGCTCGTCAGACTGACCTGGTGGAAGCCATGGCGAAAACCGGTGCGGTAATTAACGTCAAGAAACCGCAGTTTGTCAGCCCGGGTCAGATGGGTAACATCGTTGATAAATTCAAAGAAGGCGGCAACGATAAAGTGATTCTTTGCGATCGCGGCGCTAACTTTGGCTATGACAACCTGGTTGTCGATATGCTGGGCTTCAGCATTATGAAGAAAGTTTCTGGCAACTCGCCGGTGATTTTCGACGTGACCCACGCACTGCAATGCCGCGATCCGTTTGGTGCAGCTTCTGGTGGTCGTCGTGCTCAGGTGGCTGAGCTGGCACGTGCTGGTATGGCGGTAGGTCTGGCGGGGCTGTTTATTGAAGCGCATCCGGACCCGGAACACGCAAAATGCGATGGCCCATCTGCGCTGCCGCTGGCTAAACTGGAACCGTTCCTCAAGCAGATGAAAGCGATTGATGATCTGGTGAAAGGTTTCGAAGAACTGGATACCAGCAAGTAATTTTTTGCTTGAAAACAAAAGCCTTATCGTTCTGCGGTAAGGCTTTTTTCATGGTTGACGGAGACAAAAAAGGCCGCAGGCTGTTACCCCTGCGGCCGGTTTCGGGCGCATATTACCATCACGGCAGCCTGACGCCCGTATTCACCTTATTTCCGGTTACGCCACCAGCCGACAATCGCTGCGGTAATAATTCCCGCAAGTATCGGTGCTGCCAGGTCGTGCCAGAAAATCACGGCAAACTGTGCGAGCGTCATATAGCCGCCTTGTTGTAATGACAACATTTTGCGGCTATTCTTGAAGTGTCTGGTTTCAAGATTAGCCCCCGTTCTGTTGTCAGGTTTTACCTCTCAACGTGCGGGGGTTTTCTCTTTCCAGCAACCAATGCCGCCAGGGATAAAACCCCCACAACATTGCGCCTCACCGGATAACGCCGGCTTGGTGTGGATTCTATATCTCAAGTGTTCTTCACTTCACCCCAGGAATGTTCGTAATGCAGTATGCATTCCGGCTTTTTATCAGCCGTTGCAGTTGTTTCATGAATGCTCTGGTTGATGCTTCCAGGTTGGGTTGACGGTGTCTACTTCTGAAAGAGATAAAGACAAAAAAGGCCGCAGGCTGTTACCCCTGCGGCCGGTTTCGGGCGCATATTGCCATCACGGCAGCCTGACGCCCGTTTTCACCTTATTTCCGGTTACGCCACCAGCCGACAATCGCTGCGGTAATAATTCCCGCCAGGATCGGCGCTGCCAGGTCGTGCCAGAAAATCACGGCAAACTGTGCGAGCGTCATATAGCCGCCTTGTTGTAATGACAACATTTTGCGGCTATTCTTGAATTGTTCTGGTTCAAGATTAGCCCCCGTTCTGTTGTCAGGTTTTACCTCTCAACGTGCGGGGGTTTTCTCTTTCCAGCAACCAATGCCGCCAGGGATAAAGCCCCCACAACATTGCGCCTCACCGGATAACGCCGGCTTGGTGTGGATTCTATATCTCAAGTGTTCTTCACTTCACCCCAGGAATGTTCGTAATGCAGTATGCATTCCGGCTTTTTATCAGCTGTTGCAGTTGTTTCATGAATGCTCTGGTTGATGCTTCCAGGTTGGGTTGACGGTGTCTACTTCTGAAAGAGATAAAGACAAAAAAGGCCGCAGGCTGTTACCCCTGCGGCCGGTTTCGGGCGCATATTGCCATCACGGCAGCCTGACGCCCGTATTCACCTTATTTCCGGTTACGCCACCAGCCGACAATCGCTGCGGTAATAATTCCCGCCAGGATCGGTGCTGCCAGGTCGTGCCAGAAAATCATGGCAAACTGCGCGAGCGTCATATAACCGCCTTGTTGTAATGACAACATTTTGCGGCTATTCTTGAATTGTTGATGGTTCAAGATTAGCCCCCGTTCTGTTGTCAGGTTTTACCTCTCAACGTGCGGGGGTTTTCTCTTTCCAGCAACCAATGCCGCCAGGGATAAAGCCCCCACAACATTGCGCCTCACCGGATAATCCCGGCTTGGTGTGGATACTACGTCTCAAGTCTTCTTTACTTCACCACTGAAACGTTCGTAATGAAGAGTTCATTCCAGCTTTTCATCAACTGTTGCAGTGCTTTCTTGCATGTTGTGGTACAGGCTCGCAATCATGTCTGACGAATTGTTCAGAATAACTGAAGAAAGGAACCGGGCAGGTATTTTTATTATCTCCCCCAGCTTCCGTCGCCAGGGGAGATATCAATGTCAGGCAAATATTGTCATCAAATAGGCGGCAAAGAGTGCCAGATGTGCAGCGCCGTTGAGCACGTTAGTACGTCCGGTGGAGAAGGAGATATGGCACAGCACCAAAGAGGCTACCATCACCACCATTTCAGGCGCACCAAGCGCAAACTGCAATTCATTGCCTGTCATAAAGGCGATCAGCGTGACGACAGGTACGGTAAGCGAAATTGTCGCTAAAACCGAACCAAAGAACAGATTCATCGCGCGCTGGACCTGGTTGTTTAATACCGCTTTTAACGCCCCTAAACCTTCCGGCGAAAGAATCAATAGCGCCACCAGGAAACCGGTAAAGGCCACCGGGGCATTCATGCTGGTGAGCAGTGTTTCCAGCGGACTTGCGTTCATTTTGGTAACCGCTATCACTGCAATTAAATGGATAATCAACCAGACGGCATGCCACAGGCTGCTATGGGCAGAGGGTTTGCCATGGTGCGGATCGTCATCATCACTGTCATCTTCATGTTCATAGACAAACAGACTTTGATGCGTTTTGGTCTGAATTAGCAAAAATACTCCGTACATTGCTGCGGAAATTAATGCCACCAGCAACGCCTGACCGGTTGAAAAATTCGCCGCAGGCAGGGCCATCGGGAATACCAGCACAATAATTGCCAATGGAAACAGGGCGATTAAATACTGTTTAATACCAAACAGATTCATATATTGGGTGGCAAATTTGCGCCCGCCCAACAGTAATGAAAAACCAACCAGTCCACCAGTAACAATCATAATGATTGAATAGAGCGTATCTCGCATTAACGTCGGCGCCGCATCGCCAGTCGCCATTAAGGCTGATATCAGGCTGACTTCAAGAATAACCACGGAAAGGCTAAGAATAAGAGAACCATAAGGTTCTCCCAGTCGATGGGCTAATACGTCCGCATGACGGACAACACTAAAGGCGCTGCTTAAAATACCAATAAGCGCAAGAAGATTGATGCCTATGACCACTGGTAGTGTTTGACTGCTTCCCCAAAGGAACAGCACTACCAGCGCCAGAACCGGGAAAATAAGAGAGGTCTCCTTGTGGCGGGTTTTTACCGCCTCGTGAGCATTTGTCATTATGGTTATCCTTTGCAGATGAATTTGTCGAAAATGTAATAAATAGGCAGAAAAAATAACAGAAAGTGTCTGGATATCGGTAACATTTTACGAAATTTTACCCCACTGTCGCTTTTTTACTCTTTGGGGTATAAAAATAATCAACGTGTTTAGACAACGTTTGTATTAGCACCTCTTAAGAAAAGTCTGACGTGAAAAGTCTTATATGCTGGCAAGCGTGGATTTGTTGACCACACTTAAAGTTCACCTTTAAAAAAGGAGTCAACAATGCCGTATAAAACAAAAAGCGATCTGCCGGAAAATGTAAAACACGTTCTACCGTCCCATGCCCAGGATATCTATAAAGAGGCATTCAACAGCGCCTGGGATCAATATAAAGATAAAGAAGATCGGCGTGATGATGCCAGTCGGGAGGAGACAGCGCATAAAGTGGCCTGGGCAGCAGTGAAACATGAATATGCCAAAGGGAGTGATGATAAATGGCATAAAAAGTTATAACTCCCGGTGATGAGTTAAAGCTATTCGTGCGGCGCCGCCTTGCAAGTGGTCTGCAGATTGCATATTGTCCCGGTAATGGTTCCAAAATGAGCAGTAAAAATGTCCGGAAGACACCAAAAAGTTGTCGCAGGGAAGTATGCAGTGGCGGAGGTATAAGGTGATAACTCGGGATTTCTTGATGAATGCCGATTGTAAAACGGCATTTGGCACTATTGAAGAATCACTCTTATGGTCGGCAGAACAGCGGGCAGCCTCGCTGGCAGCTACGCTGGCTTGTCGTCCTGATGAGGGGGCGGTGTGGATCTTCGGTTATGGATCGTTGATGTGGAATCCGGCGCTGGAGTTTATCGAGTCCTGTACCGGTACGCTGGTTGGCTGGCATCGGGCATTCTGTCTGCGCCTGACCGCCGGAAGGGGGACTGCACACCAGCCGGGAAGGATGCTTGCCCTGAAAGAGGGCGGTCGCACCACGGGAGTGGCGTATCGCTTGCCGGAAGAGACGCTGGAGCAGGAACTGACCCTGCTGTGGAAACGGGAGATGATTACCGGCTGCTATCTGCCAACCTGGTGCCAGCTTGATCTTGACGACGGGCGCACAGTCAATGCGCTGGTGTTTATTATGGATCCGCGCCATCCTGAATATGAATCTGATACCCGAGCTCAGGTGATTGCTCCGTTGATTGCTGCGGCGAGTGGTCCACTTGGAACCAATGCACAGTATTTATTTTCTCTGGAACAAGAGCTCAACAAACTGGGGATGCAGGATGACGGGCTGAATGATCTACTGGTGTCGGTGAAAAAACTGCTGGCGGAGAATTTCCCGGATGGTGTCTTGCGGCCCGGTTTTGCCTGATGAAACAGTCATCACAGCGGGGCGTTTCTGTAGCCTTAAGCGCCCCATACTGTAATTAAAATGTGAGCACTTTATCGGCAACCAGCGTCCATTGCGCCAGCTCGACCAGTGTGCCAATTTCAACTCCATCAATCAGCGGAAGTGGGCTGATACCGCGACCATCGGTGCAGGTTTTGCACAATTTCACAGGCACATTTTGCGCAGTGAGGATCTCGAGCATTTGCTGAATATTGTAGCCTTCCCCCGGTTTTTGTCCGCGTAATCCGGCAGTTACCGCATCAGACATCAGGAACAGACGTAGATCCAGGTTGCTCTCCTGCTCCCGTAGCGCAATGGCCAGCCGCAGGCTGTTAAATAAGGATTCGCTCCCGTAGGGCGCGCCATTGGCAACGATCACGATTTTTTGCATTACTCACTCCTGTATTCAGATAATTAGATTTCCGACTTCTATCTTACTGCTTTTACGCTGTCTGACCAATTTGCCACATTTTTAGGATTTTCCATAAAGCATGAGAAAGTACGAGAAAAGTTACCAGTAATCGTTATTCTATAAAGTAATGGGTGTTCATTTTTACCGGAAATTACTGACGTTTTGAGCCGTATCGTCTCTCGTGTTACCCCACTTTATTTACTCTTGCTGCTGGCAGGCGGTATAGCCAGCGCACAGCCATCCGTTGAGCAGCAATCGGCAAATCCTTTTGATAACGATAAGGATGGTCTGCCGGACTTAGGAATGGCACCGGAAAATCATGACGGTGAAAAACACTTCGCCGAAATCGTGAAAGATTTTGGTGAAACCAGTATGACCGATAACGGTCAGGATACAGGTGAGCAGGCAAAAGCCTTTGCGCTGGGAAAAGTCCGTGATGCGCTCAGTCAGCAGGTTAATCAGCATGTGGAATCGTGGCTTTCGCCGTGGGGGAACGCCAGTGTTGACGTCAAAGTGGATAACGAAGGGCATTTCACCGGCAGCCGGGGGAGCTGGTTTGTACCGTTGCAGGATAACGAGCGTTATCTCACATGGAGCCAACTTGGACTCACCCAGCAGGACGATGGACTCGTAAGTAACCTTGGCGTTGGTCAACGCTGGAGGCATGGCACATGGTTGATGGGATACAACACGTTTTATGACAACTTGTTAGATGAAAATCTTCAGCGGGCAGGGTTTGGCGCTGAAGCCTGGGGAGAATATCTGCGTCTGTCGGCAAATTATTATCAGCCTTTTGCCTCATGGCATGAACAGACTGCCTCGCTCGAGCAGCGTATGGCGCGTGGTTATGATTTGACTGCCCGGATGCGAATGCCGTTTTACCAGCATCTCAACACCAGTGTCAGCCTCGAACAATATTTTGGTCAGCGTGTCGATCTGTTTAATTCTGGTACGGGTTATCATAATCCTGTCGCCATGAGTCTGGGGCTTAATTACACCCCTGTCCCACTCGTTACTATGACCGCCCAGCATAAACAAGGCGAAAGTGGAGAAAGCCAAAATAATCTCGGGCTGAATATTAACTACCGCTTTGGGGTGCCACTAAACAAACAACTTTCTGCTGGCGAAGTTGCTGAGAGTCAGTCGTTGCGCGGCAGTCGCTATGACAATCCGCAGCGGAATAATCTGCCGGTCATTGAGTATCATCAGCGTAAAACCTTAACGGTATTTCTGGCGACGCCCCCCTGGGATCTTAAACCTGGTGAAACGGTGCCGCTGAAATTACAAATCCACAGTCGTTACGGTATTCGACAATTGATCTGGCAGGGAGATACGCAGATGTTAAGTCTGACATCGGGAGCAACTGCCAACAGTGCGGATGGCTGGACGCTGATCGTGCCGGACTGGCAAAGTGGAGAAGAGGCGACCAATCGATGGCGCTTGTCGGTGGTGGTGGAAGATAACCAGGGACAGCGTGTCTCCTCCAATGAGATCACGCTAACGCTTGCCGAACCTTTCGATGCAATGGCAAAGGACGAACTGCGCTGGGAACCATAATCAGAAAATACGTTCCTGATGCACCCATACTGCGGCTTCCACACGAGATTTTAGCTTCATTTTTTTCAGCATGTGCTTCACGTGCACTTTGACCGTGCTTTCAGTGATGTCCAGGCGGCGGGCGATCATCTTATTCGGTAAGCCCTGAGCAATCAGTTTCAGAATATCGCGCTCGCGCGGCGTTAACTGGTTGACGTCGCGTTCAGTCGTGGCGCGGTTAGCACGCAGGCTGGCGGCCAGAACAGGGGTTAATGCCTCGCTTAGTACCATTTCGCCAGCAGCAGCCTGGTGTAACGCTTTCAACAGATCTTCCGGCTCCATATCTTTTAACAGATAGCCATCTGCGCCGCGTTTCAGCGCGGTGACGACGTCTTCTTCATGGTTCGAGACGCTGAATACCACAATGCGGCCGGATAAAGATTTTTCGCGCAGTTTATCCAGCGTTTCCAGACCGTTCATACCGGGCATATTCAGATCAAGCAGAATCAGATCAGGATCGAGAGATTCCGCAAGTAAAATACCCTGCTCGCCATTGCTCGCTTCGCCAACCACAGTGATATCGGGGGCCATGCTGATAAGCTGTTTTACGCCAGTTCGCAGCATCGGGTGATCGTCGATCAGCAGGATAGTAGCCGGTTCCTGATTACTCATGGGTATCTCCTTGGACGTCTGTGAAAGTTTTTTCGGGAATAAAGGTGACCACCACTTCGGTGCCACCTGATTCACGACGGCGGACGCGGCAGTCGCCACGCAGACTTTGCGCACGGTCACGCATAATTATCATGCCGTAGTGATTGCTGCGGATGGCATTTTCAGGCACCCCGCAGCCGTTATCCTGGACGGTCAGTTTGACCTGATTATCGTTTTGCGCCACCGTTACAACGACCTCGCTCGCTTGCGAATGTTTGAGGGCGTTACTTAATGCCTCACGGGCAATTTGCAATAGATGGATTGCCTGATGCGAGGGCACCAGACGCGGTGGCAACTGGTAATCCAGCTTCACCGGGAAGCCAAATTTGGCGCTGTACTCTTCACAACTCGCCTCCAGTGCCGGGCGTAATCCCGGTTCGGTGAGCTGCAAACGGAATGTGGTGAGCAACTCACGCAACTGCGCCCATGACGCATTCAGTTCGTTACGGATCTGGCTTAACAGTTCGCGGCTGCTTTCTGGCAGTGCGTCGCCTTGCATCTGTAAACAACTCACCTGCATCTTCATACAAGAGAGAGATTGGGCAATAGAATCATGTAGTTCGCGCGCAATGGTGGCACGCTCTTCCATCACGATCAACTGCTGCTGGCGTTCCTGATGGCGATCCAGCGCCAGAGTGGCGGTTAATTGCTCAACCAGTGTATCCACCAGTTGCTGTTGATCATGGCTCAGGTGGCGGCCCTGAGGCAGGGTCGCCAGCAAAATTCCGTACTGCATATGAGAATCCGCCAGTCGCCATTTCAGGGTCGTGCCGCGATCGCCGACGGGTAATACCCCGCGCGGGCAGAGCTGGCAACCTTTGTCGTCGCAGGTCATATCCGGCTGACAGGTGAACTCCTGATGATTCTCTTCATCTTCAGTGTCATATACCCGCAGTTCGATATCACGCAGCAGGGTTAAATTTTGCAAGCCGTTGAGTACAGGTGACAGGCGTTCACACAGCGGGGCGCGAGAATGCAAACGACGATTAGCCTGCCACAAAAACGAGAGTATTTGATTTTTATGCTCCAGCCCGGCGGTTTTCTCCTGTACCCGATGCTCAAGTACGGCATAACTCTCCGCCAGTTCCGCAGACATATTGTTCAGTGCCGTTCCGAGCATCGCCATTTCGTTGCGCCCGCTGATATTCGCCCGCTGGGTAAAATCGCGATGGCTGACGGCACTCGCCATCGCCAGTAATTGCCGCCACGGCTGTAGCAGCCGTGCCCGCAGCCATATGATGGTAAATACCAGTAGAAGTGCCATAAACACAGCCATCACCCGATGAACCAGTACGACCGTCTCAATACGCATTTCCGTGGTGCGGTCAAAACCAGATACCAGTTGATCAAGCCCGGCAACAAACTGGCTGACGTCAGCCGACACCGTTTCGCGGCTTTGTGCGTGTAGCAGCGCAGGAATCAGCTCATGGCGCCAGTAATCCTGCAAACCCTGCAATTGCGCCAGTTGCCCGTCTCGTTCTGCTGCTCGAGTTAATTCGGGGCTAAATGCCGTTTGTTCCATCTCCTTGATTAAGGGCTTGTCTTTCTCGCTTAATGGCACTGCCGCCAGTAGCCGATAAGTTTGCATACGCAGCGATCCCGCTTTGTTAATAGCATGGGCGCTGCCCTGAACGCCTTGTACCAGCCAGCCAGAAACCGCCATCCCCGCCAGTCCAATAGCAGTAGAAAGCAAAACAATAAGCGCAACCTGATTAACCAGGGTGAGCGGAGAGAGACAACGTTTAAGCATGTAAACCTCTTCCTTCAGGCTTTGAATGAGCAATAACCTTAATGAATGTAACGATACATTCTGGAATGGCGTTATTCTCGGCTATTGGCTGAAGTATACCCATACCCGGAAAGAGTTACTCCTTATTTGCCGTGTGGTTAGTCGATTTACATCAGTAAGAGTAGGGATTTTACAGTACTGTGAAAAATCTCATAATTTTTATGAAATCTCTGTACTCACTATGGGTAATGATAAATATCAATGATAGATAAAGTTATCTTATCGTTTGATTTACATCAAATTACCTTTGGCTACAGACACTAAGGTGGCAGACATCGAAACGAGTATCAGAGGTGTCTATGAGTCACTCATCCGCCCCCGAAAGGGCTACTGGAGCTGTCATTACTGATTGGCGACCGGAAGATCCTGCGTTCTGGCAACAGCGCGGCCAGCGTATAGCCAGCCGCAATCTGTGGATTTCCGTTCCCTGTCTGCTACTGGCGTTTTGTGTATGGATGTTATTCAGTGCCGTCGCGGTGAATTTGCCGAAAGTCGGCTTTAATTTTACGACCGATCAGCTGTTTCTTTTGACTGCACTACCTTCGGTTTCTGGCGCATTATTGCGTGTGCCATACTCCTTTATGGTTCCAATCTTCGGCGGTCGTCGCTGGACGGCGTTCAGCACCGGTATTCTGATTATTCCTTGCGTCTGGCTGGGTTTTGCCGTGCAGGATACCACTACGCCATACAGCGTATTCATCATCATTTCTCTGCTGTGCGGCTTTGCTGGCGCGAACTTCGCCTCCAGTATGGCAAACATCAGCTTCTTTTTTCCGAAGCAGAAGCAGGGTGGCGCGCTGGGGCTGAACGGTGGTCTGGGCAACATGGGCGTTAGCGTCATGCAGTTGGTTGCTCCGCTGGTGGTATCACTGTCAATTTTTGCTGCATTTGGCAGCCAGGGCGTAACACAGCCGGATGGCACCGAATTGTATCTGGCTAACGCGTCCTGGGTATGGGTGCCGTTCCTCGCCATCTTCACCATTGCAGCGTGGTTTGGCATGAACGACCTTGCTACCTCGAAAGCCTCTATCAAGGAGCAGTTGCCGGTACTCAAACGGGGTCATCTGTGGATTATGAGCCTGCTGTATCTGGCAACCTTCGGTTCCTTCATCGGCTTCTCTGCGGGTTTTGCCATGCTGTCTAAAACGCAGTTTCCGGATGTACAGATCCTGCACTACGCCTTCTTCGGACCGTTTATTGGCGCACTGGCGCGTTCTGCGGGGGGAGCATTATCTGACCGTCTCGGCGGTACTCGTGTAACGCTGGTGAACTTCGTGCTGATGGCGATTTTCAGTGGTCTACTGTTCCTCACCTTACCGACTGACGGGCAAGGCGGAAACTTCATGGCGTTCTTTGTAGTCTTCCTGGCGCTGTTCCTGACGGCGGGGCTGGGTAGTGGTTCCACCTTCCAGATGATTTCCGTGATCTTCCGTAAACTGACGATGGATCGCGTGAAAGCAGAAGGCGGTTCTGACGAACGTGCTATGCGTGAAGCGGCAACCGACACTGCGGCGGCGCTGGGCTTCATCTCCGCGATTGGCGCTATCGGTGGCTTCTTTATCCCGAAAGCGTTCGGTAGCTCACTGGCATTAACAGGGTCGCCAGTCGGTGCAATGAAAGTATTTTTGATTTTCTATATCGCCTGCGTGGTAATTACCTGGGCGGTATACGGTCGGCATTCTAAAAAATAAATCGTAATATTTGATTATCCTTTGCGCGGCGTAATGTCGCGCTTTTTTTATTTCTCATTTAGTTACAACATACTTTAAGAGGATAATTATTTCAACGGCGTCAATTAAGCGCCATTAATATGTCATCCATGGGGGATACTCCTTAATACCCATCTGTATAAAAATCCGAAGTGTTTAAATGGTGATGGATGTAAAAAACATTAATTTACAATAAGTTGTGTAATAAATATTAATTATCCCAAAGGGGTATATTAGGAATTTACTTTATTTTTCATCCCCACCACTCTTGATCGTTATCAATTCCCACGACGTTTCAGAGCGTTACCTTCGTTTTAAACATTAGCAATGTCGATTTATCAGAGAGCCGACAGGCTCCCACAGGAGAAAACCGATGAGTAAATTCCTGGACCGGTTTCGCTACTTCAAACAGAAGGGTGATACCTTTGCCGATGGGCATGGCCAGCTTCTCAATACCAACCGTGACTGGGAGGATGGATATCGCCAGCGTTGGCAGCATGACAAAATCGTCCGCTCTACCCACGGGGTAAACTGCACCGGCTCCTGCAGCTGGAAAATCTACGTTAAAAACGGTCTGGTGACCTGGGAAACCCAGCAGACTGACTATCCGCGTACTCGTCCGGATCTGCCAAACCATGAACCTCGCGGCTGTCCGCGCGGTGCCAGCTACTCCTGGTATCTCTATAGCGCCAATCGCCTGAAATACCCAATGATGCGTAAACGCCTGATGAAAATGTGGCGTGAAGCGAAGGCGCAGCATAGCGATCCGGTTGAGGCATGGGCTTCTATTATCGAAGACGCCGATAAAGCGAAAAGCTTTAAACAGGCGCGTGGACGCGGTGGTTTTGTTCGTTCTTCCTGGCAGGAAGTGAACGAACTGATCACCGCATCTAACGTTTACACCATCAAAAACTACGGCCCGGACCGTGTCGCCGGCTTCTCGCCAATTCCGGCAATGTCGATGGTTTCTTACGCATCAGGTGCTCGCTATCTCTCGCTGCTTGGCGGTACTTGCTTAAGCTTCTACGACTGGTACTGCGACCTGCCTCCTGCGTCTCCGCAAACCTGGGGCGAGCAAACTGACGTACCGGAATCTGCTGACTGGTACAACTCCAGCTACATCATCGCCTGGGGTTCAAACGTGCCGCAGACGCGTACCCCGGATGCTCACTTCTTTACTGAAGTGCGTTACAAAGGCACCAAAACTGTTGCCGTCACGCCGGACTACGCTGAAATCGCCAAACTGTGCGATCTGTGGCTGGCACCGAAACAGGGCACCGACGCAGCAATGGCGCTGGCAATGGGTCACGTGATGCTGCGTGAATTCCATCTTGATAACCCAAGCCAGTATTTCACCGATTATGTGCGCCGCTACACCGACATGCCGATGCTGGTAATGCTGGAAGAGCGCGACGGTTATTACGCTGCAGGTCGTATGCTGCGCGCCGCCGATCTGGTTGATGCGCTGGGTCAGGAAAACAACCCGGAATGGAAAACCGTAGCTTTTAATACGCAAGGTGAAATGGTTGCGCCGAACGGTTCGATCGGTTTCCGTTGGGGCGAGAAGGGCAAATGGAATCTTGAACAGCGCGATGGCAAAACTGGTGAAGAAACCGAACTGCAACTGAGTCTGCTGGGTAGTCAGGATGAGATCGCTGAAGTGGGCTTCCCGTACTTTGGCGGCGACGGCACGGAACACTTCAATAAAGTGGAGCTGGAAAACATTCTGCTGCACAAGCTGCCGGTAAAACGCCTGCAACTGGCTGATGGCAGCACTGCACTGGTGACCACCGTTTATGATTTGACGCTGGCAAACTACGGCCTGGAGCGTGGTCTGAACGACGTTAACTGCGCGACCAGCTATGACGACGTGAAAGCCTACACCCCGGCGTGGGCTGAGCAGATCACCGGTGTTTCTCGTAGCCAGATTATCCGCATTGCCCGTGAATTTGCCGATAACGCTGATAAAACGCATGGTCGCTCGATGATTATCGTCGGTGCCGGTCTGAACCACTGGTATCACCTCGATATGAACTATCGCGGTCTGATCAACATGCTGATTTTCTGCGGCTGTGTCGGTCAGAGCGGCGGTGGCTGGGCACACTACGTGGGTCAGGAAAAACTGCGTCCGCAAACCGGCTGGCAGCCGCTGGCGTTTGCCCTTGACTGGCAGCGTCCGGCGCGTCATATGAACAGCACCTCTTACTTTTATAACCACTCCAGCCAGTGGCGTTATGAAACCGTGACCGCAGAAGAGTTGCTGTCGCCGATGGCGGATAAATCCCGCTATACCGGACACCTGATCGACTTTAACGTCCGTGCAGAACGCATGGGCTGGCTGCCGTCTGCGCCGCAGTTAGGCACTAACCCGCTGACTATCGCTCGCGAAGCGGAAAAAGCGGGCATGAATCCGGTGGACTATACGGTGAAATCCCTGAAAGAGGGGTCAATCCGTTTTGCTGCGGAACAACCGGAAAACGGCAAAAACCATCCGCGTAACCTGTTTATCTGGCGTTCTAACCTGCTGGGCTCTTCCGGTAAAGGTCATGAGTTTATGCTCAAGTACCTGCTGGGGACGGAGCACGGTATCCAGGGTAAAGATCTGGGGCAGCAGGGCGGCGTGAAGCCGGAAGAAGTGGACTGGCAGGATAACGGTCTGGAAGGCAAGCTGGATCTGGTGGTGACGCTGGACTTCCGTCTGTCGAGCACTTGTCTCTACTCCGACATCATTTTGCCGACGGCAACCTGGTACGAAAAAGACGACATGAATACCTCGGATATGCATCCGTTTATTCATCCGCTGTCTGCGGCGGTCGATCCGGCCTGGGAAGCGAAAAGCGACTGGGAAATCTACAAAGCCATCGCGAAGAAATTCTCCGAAGTGTGCGTTGGTCATCTGGGTAAAGAAACCGACATCGTTACGCTGCCAATTCAGCACGACTCCGCCGCCGAACTGGCGCAGCCGCTGGATGTGAAAGACTGGAAAAAAGGCGAATGCGACCTGATCCCAGGTAAAACCGCACCGCACATTATGGTGGTTGAGCGCGATTATCCGGCCACTTACGAACGCTTTACCTCTATCGGCCCACTGATGGAGAAAATCGGTAACGGCGGTAAAGGGATTGCCTGGAACACCCAGAGCGAGATGGATCTGCTGCGTAAGCTCAACTACACCAAGGCTGAAGGTCCGGCGAAAGGCCAGCCGATGCTCAACACCGCAATTGATGCGGCAGAGATGATCCTGACGCTGGCACCGGAAACCAACGGTCAGGTAGCCGTGAAAGCCTGGGCGGCACTGAGCGAGTTTACCGGTCGCGACCATACGCATCTGGCGCTGAATAAAGAAGACGAGAAAATCCGCTTCCGCGATATTCAGGCACAGCCGCGCAAAATTATCTCCAGCCCGACCTGGTCTGGTCTGGAAGATGAACACGTTTCTTACAACGCCGGTTACACCAACGTTCACGAGCTGATCCCGTGGCGTACGCTCTCTGGTCGTCAGCAGCTGTATCAGGATCATCAGTGGATGCGTGATTTTGGTGAAAGCCTGCTGGTTTATCGTCCGCCGATCGATACCCGTTCGGTGAAAGAAGTGATGGGACAGAAATCCAACGGTAACCCGGAAAAAGCCCTGAACTTCCTGACGCCACACCAGAAGTGGGGTATTCATTCCACTTACAGCGACAACCTGCTGATGCTGACTTTAGGTCGCGGTGGGCCGGTGGTCTGGCTGAGCGAAGCCGATGCCAAAGATTTGGGAATTGCCGACAACGACTGGATTGAAGTCTTCAACAGCAATGGTGCGCTGACTGCCCGTGCGGTTGTCAGCCAGCGTGTCCCGGCAGGGATGACCATGATGTACCACGCGCAGGAACGTATCGTTAACCTGCCGGGTTCGGAAATCACGCAGCAGCGTGGGGGTATTCATAACTCGGTCACCCGTATCACGCCGAAACCGACGCATATGATCGGTGGCTATGCCCATCTGGCATACGGCTTTAACTACTACGGCACCGTAGGTTCTAACCGCGATGAGTTTGTTGTAGTGCGTAAGATGAAGAACATTGACTGGTTAGATGGCGAAGGCAATGACCAGGTACAGGAGAGCGTAAAATGAAAATTCGTTCACAAGTCGGCATGGTGCTGAATCTCGATAAGTGCATCGGCTGCCACACCTGTTCAGTTACCTGTAAAAACGTCTGGACCAGCCGCGAAGGCGTTGAGTACGCGTGGTTCAACAACGTTGAAACCAAACCGGGTCAGGGTTTCCCTACCGACTGGGAAAACCAGGAAAAATACAAAGGCGGTTGGATCCGTAAAATCAACGGCAAACTGCAACCGCGTATGGGTAACCGCGCGATGCTGCTGGGTAAAATCTTCGCCAACCCGCATTTGCCGGGGATCGACGATTATTACGAGCCGTTCGATTTTGATTATCAGAATCTGCATACCGCGCCGGAAGGTAGCAAATCGCAGCCGATTGCCCGTCCACGTTCGCTGATTACTGGCGAACGGATGGCGAAAATCGAAAAAGGGCCGAACTGGGAAGATGACCTGGGCGGCGAGTTTGACAAACTGGCGAAAGACAAGAACTTCGACAACATCCAGAAGGCGATGTATAGCCAGTTCGAAAACACCTTCATGATGTATTTGCCGCGTCTGTGTGAACACTGCCTCAACCCGGCATGTGTGGCGACCTGTCCGAGCGGGGCTATCTACAAACGTGAAGAAGATGGCATCGTACTGATCGATCAGGATAAATGCCGTGGCTGGCGTATGTGCATCACCGGATGTCCGTACAAAAAAATCTACTTCAACTGGAAGAGCGGTAAATCTGAGAAGTGCATCTTCTGCTATCCGCGTATTGAAGCCGGTCAGCCGACGGTGTGCTCAGAAACCTGTGTTGGTCGTATCCGTTATCTTGGCGTGCTGTTGTACGATGCCGACGCTATTGAACGTGCAGCCAGCACCGAGAACGAGAAAGATCTCTACCAGCGTCAGCTGGAAGTGTTCCTCGATCCGAACGATCCGAAAGTCATCGAGCAGGCGATTAAAGACGGTATTCCGCTGAGCGTTATTGAAGCCGCACAACAGTCGCCGGTTTATAAAATGGCGATGGAATGGAAACTGGCGCTGCCGCTGCATCCAGAATATCGCACATTGCCGATGGTCTGGTACGTGCCGCCTCTGTCACCGATTCAGTCTGCGGCAGACGCGGGCGAGCTGGGTAGCAACGGCATTCTGCCAGACGTAGAAAGCCTGCGTATCCCGGTTCAGTACCTGGCGAATCTGCTGACCGCCGGTGATACCCAACCGGTACTGCTCGCGTTGAAACGTATGCTGGCAATGCGTCATTACAAACGAGCTGAAACCGTTGACGGTAAAGTTGATACCCGTGCGCTGGAAGAGGTCGGCCTGACCGAAGCCCAGGCACAGGAGATGTACCGTTATCTGGCGATTGCAAACTACGAAGATCGCTTTGTGGTGCCGAGCAGCCATCGTGAACTGGCGCGGGAAGCCTTCCCGGAGAAAAATGGTTGCGGCTTTACCTTTGGTGACGGCTGCCACGGTTCAGATACCAAATTCAATCTGTTCAACAGCCGTCGTATCGATGCCATCGACGTGACCAGCAAAACGGAGCCGCATCCATGATCGAACTCGTGATTGTATCGCGTCTCCTTGAATATCCTGATGCTGCCTTATGGCAGCATCAACAAGAGATGTTTGAGGCGATTGCTGCGTCGGAAAATCTGTCGAAAGAGGATGCCCATGCGCTGGGCATTTTCCTGCGCGATTTAACCGCGATGGATCCGCTGGACGCTCAGGCGCAGTACAGCGAACTGTTCGACCGTGGTCGCGCCACGTCGCTGTTACTGTTTGAACATGTGCACGGCGAATCCCGCGATCGTGGTCAGGCGATGGTGGATTTGCTGGCGCAGTATGAGCAACACGGCTTGCAGTTAAACAGTCGTGAACTGCCGGATCATCTGCCGTTGTATCTGGAGTACCTGGCGCAGCTGCCGCAAAGCGAAGCCGTGGAAGGTTTGAAAGATATCGCGCCGATTCTGGCGTTGCTAAGTGCTCGTCTGCAACAGCGTGAAAGCCGTTATGCAGTGCTGTTTGATCTGCTGCTGAAACTGGCGAATACCGCTATAGACAGCGACAAAGTGGCGGAAAAAATTGCCGATGAAGCGCGCGATGATACGCCGCAGGCGCTGGATGCTGTCTGGGAAGAAGAGCAGGTTAAATTCTTTGCTGACAAAGGCTGCGGTGATTCGGCAATCACTGCTCATCAGCGTCGCTTTGCCGGTGCCGTCGCGCCGCAATATCTGAATATCACCACCGGAGGACAGCACTAATGCAATTCCTGAATATGTTCTTCTTTGATATCTACCCGTACATTGCCGGGGCGGTCTTCCTGATTGGTAGCTGGCTGCGCTATGACTACGGGCAGTACACCTGGCGCGCGGCGTCCAGCCAGATGCTGGATCGCAAAGGGATGAACCTGGCGTCTAACCTGTTCCATATCGGGATTCTGGGGATTTTTGTCGGTCACTTCTTCGGTATGCTGACGCCGCACTGGATGTATGAAGCCTGGCTGCCAATTGAAGTGAAACAGAAAATGGCGATGTTTGCTGGTGGTGCCAGCGGCGTGCTGTGTCTGATTGGCGGTGTACTGTTGCTGAAACGCCGCCTGTTCAGCCCACGCGTGCGTGCAACGACTACCGGAGCGGATATCTTGATCCTGTCGCTGCTCGTTATCCAGTGCGCGCTGGGCCTGCTGACCATTCCGTTCTCCGCTCAGCATATGGACGGTAGCGAGATGATGAAACTGGTTGGCTGGGCGCAGTCGGTAGTGACCTTCCACGGTGGCGCTTCTCAGCACCTTGATGGCGTGGCGTTTATCTTCCGTTTGCACCTGGTGCTGGGGATGACGTTATTCCTGCTGTTCCCGTTCTCGCGTCTGGTACACATCTGGAGCGTACCGGTGGAGTATCTGACGCGTAAGTATCAGCTGGTGCGTGCTCGCCACTAAGCGAAATTTAGTTCACATAGACCCTGCTTCGGCGGGGTTTTTTGTTTTGTGTAAAAGTGTGCAGACCTAAAAACAGGCATGACGAATTCTGTGTGACAACAAGAAATAAATGGTTAGTAAATTGGTTTAGAAGAGTATTTTCAGGAAGTAATGGTGGTGGGGGAAGGATTATTCGTCGCTTCGCTCCTCATCCTTCGGGCCGTTGCCTGCGGCAACGTTCTCTCGCTTTCGCTCGAGTCGAACCTTAATCGAAGGTTCTCACCCTTCCTCGATGAGTGCAAAGATTAATAATCTCACCGAAGTTACCACATCGCTGTGGTGAATAATGGTGGTGGGGGAAGGATTCGAACCTTCGAAGTCGATGACGGCAGATTTACAGTCTGCTCCCTTTGACCGCTCGGGAACCCCACCAGGGGAAAATCAAATTGTAGGTAATGCTGAAGATGGTGGTGGGGGAAGGATTATTCGTCGCTTCGCTCCTCACCCTTCGGGCCGTTGCCTGCGGCAACGTTCTCTCGCTTTCGCTCGAGTCGAACCTTAATCGAAGGTTCTCACCCTTCCTCGATGAGTGCAAAGATTAACAATCTCACCGAAGTTACCACATCGCTGTGGTGAATAATGGTGGTGGGGGAAGGATTCGAACCTTCGAAGTCGATGACGGCAGATTTACAGTCTGCTCCCTTTGGCCGCTCGGGAACCCCACCACGGGGTAATGCTTTTTACTGGCCTGCTCCCTCATTGGGAAGCGGGGCGCATCATACCAAATGACACGCCGCTGTAAAGCGTTACGTTGAGAAAAATGAACTGGTTGCGTAATTTTCATCCGTAACGGATTAAAGGCAACCAGTTCTTTTTGCTGGCGATTAAAGAATAATCGTCCGGTTACCGTAAACAAACACACGTTGCGCCAAAACCTGGTAAAGGGCGCGGCTTAATACGTTTTTCTCGACGTCACGACCTGCACGCATCATATCTTCGGCTGTATAAGTGTGATCCACATGAATAACGTCCTGCATAATGATTGGACCTTCATCCAGATTGTCATTTACATAGTGTGCCGTTGCGCCAATTATCTTCACGCCGCGTTCATAGGCCTGATGATACGGACGTGCCCCAATAAACGCCGGCAGGAATGAGTGGTGAATATTGATAATTTTATTCGGGAAGCGCGCCACAAATTCCGGCGTTAATACGCGCATATACTTCGCCAGCACAACGTAATCAGGCTGATAAGCATCAATGGCATCCGCCATCTTTTGATCGTGCTCGTTGCGACTTAATCCTTCATGGCTGACCAGTTCAAATGGAATATCAAAACGTTCAACCAGCGAACGCAAGGTATCGTGGTTGCCGATGACTGCCGCGATTTCCACATCCAGTCCACCGTAATTGGCTTTCATCAGCAGATCGCCAAGGCAATGCGCTTCTTTAGTGACCAGAATGACTATCCGGCGACGACCGGCGGGATTTAGTTCGCGCACAGAGCCTTCCGGCAATGCGCTATCGAGATCCGCCAGCAGGGTCGAATCATTAAAAATGCCTTCCAGTTCCGTGCGCATAAAAAAGCGTCCGGTACGATGATCAACAAATTCATTGTTCTGCACGATATTTAACTCGTGCTTGTAGCAAATATTAGTAATGCGCGCGATCAGACCTTTTTGATCCGGACAAATAGTACGAAGAACTTTTCGTTGGAGTGAGTGCATTGCTGGAAAAACCTTGTTGAGAGTGTTTGCTAAACCGTACCGTCAACCATTATTGGCCGCAGCACTTTTTAAATTTTTTACCTGAACCACAAGGGCAGGGATCGTTGCGGCCAAACTGTGGACGTGTACCGTCAATATAGTACCACTGACCGTTTTCTTTCAAAAATCGCGAACGTTCAATTATCGCTCCTGTTTTACCCTGTTCGGCAAATCGGGCGACGAAGCTAACATAACCTACGTTATCTCCTTCGTGATATGAACGCTCAAATACGGTCAGCCCTAACCATTCGGTATGCGCAAACCCGGCAATCAATTCGGCACGTAACGCCGCTGCGCCACAGGACGGATGCCAGGTCTTAATTAAATAATCTGCGTCCTGCATCACAAAAGCGCAGTAACGCGAACGCATGAGATGTTCTGGATCAGGTGCGACCTTTTCACCAGACACATAACGGTGGCAACATAGGCTATACTCGACAGCACTACCACAGGGACAAAGCTCAGACACAAATAATCTCCCTGGAAACAATAACGGCGTATTAATCGCCTGCGTAGCACTATGTTAACCGAGCAGTAGCGATGTGGCTACGGCTGCATTCCAGGGGAAGCCTTCAGGAACAATGAGAAAGATAAAAATAGGGCTGGCGCTAGGATCTGGCGCGGCGCGAGGATGGTCGCATATTGGCGTCATTAACGCGCTTAAAAAAATGGGCATTGAAATAGATATCGTCGCTGGATGTTCAATCGGTTCGCTGGTGGGCGCTGCTTTTGCATGCGATCGCCTGACCGCGCTTGAACAGTGGGTTACCTCTTTTAGCTATTGGGATGTTTTACGGCTGATGGATCTTTCCTGGCAGCGTGGTGGATTGTTGCGCGGTGAGCGTGTGTTCAACCAGTACCGCGAAATAATGCCGGAAACAGAGATCGAAAATTGTTCACGCCGTTTCGCTGCGGTTGCCACTAATTTAAGCACGGGGCGAGAACTCTGGTTTACCGAAGGCGACCTCCATCTTGCTATTCGTGCATCATGCAGCATCCCCGGCCTAATGGCGCCGGTCGCTCATAACGGCTATTGGCTGGTTGATGGCGCAGTTGTTAATCCGATTCCTATTTCCCTCACGCGTGCGATGGGCGCTGATATTGTGATTGCGGTCGATCTGCAGCACGATGCTCATTTAATGCAACAAGATCTCCTTTCATTTAATGTCAGTGAAGATAATGGCGAGAACGACGATCCTCTCCCGTGGCATGCGCGTTTGAAAGAACGATTAAGCAGTATAACGGCACGTCGGGCAGTGACTGCGCCAACCGCAACAGAGATTATGACCACGTCTATCCAGGTGCTGGAAAACCGTCTTAAACGAAACCGTATGGCTGGGGATCCGCCTGATATTCTGATTCAACCTTTATGCCCGCAGATATCCACTCTGGATTTTCATCGTGCAAATGCTGCCATTGCGGCAGGACAATTAGCGGTAGAGAAGAAAATGGATGAACTTTTACCGCTGGTTCGAACCAACGTTTTGACCTGATTTTTTATCTACACTTAAGTTAATTCTGACAGGCACTGATGGCAATAGCATGTCACTATTGAATAAAGCCAGTCAGGGGAGAGAACATGACGCAGCCATTGGTCGGAAAACAGATTCTCATAGTTGAAGATGAGCCAGTCTTTCGCTCGCTTCTGGATTCATGGTTTTCCTCATTGGGAGCAACGACAGTACTGGCGGCTGATGGGGTGGATGCCCTTGAGCTACTGGGCGGTTTTACACCCGATCTGATGATATGTGATATTGCAATGCCAAGAATGAATGGCTTAAAACTGCTGGAACATATACGCAACCGGGGAGACCAAACCCCGGTTCTGGTGATTTCTGCTACGGAAAATATGGCAGATATTGCGAAAGCATTACGGCTGGGTGTGGAAGATGTTTTGCTGAAACCAGTTAAAGACCTTAATCGCTTACGTGAGATGGTTTTTGCTTGTCTGTATCCCAGCATGTTTAACTCCAGGGTTGAGGAAGAAGAAAGGCTTTTTCGCGATTGGGATGCAATGGTCGATAATCCGACAGCTGCCGCGAAATTATTGCAAGAATTACAACCACCGGTTCAGCAGGAGATTTCCCATTGCCGGGTTAATTATCGCCAACTCGTTGCTGTTGATAAACCTGGGCTGGTACTTGATATTGCAGCACTTTCGGAAAACGATCTGGCTTTTTATTGCCTTGATGTAACCCGTGCTGGACATAATGGCGTCCTTGCCGCCTTGTTATTACGTGCGTTGTTTAATGGCTTATTACAAGAACAGCTTGCGCACCAGAATCAACCTTTGCCTGAGTTAGGCGCGTTATTGAAGCAGGTAAACCATTTACTACGCCAGGCCAATCTGCCCGGTCAATTTCCTCTATTAGTCGGCTATTATCATCGTGAATTAAAAAATCTCATTCTGGTATCCGCAGGCTTGAATGCGACGTTGAATGCGGGTGAACACCAGATTCAAATCAGTAATGGCGTTCCGTTAGGAACATTAGGCAACACTTATTTGAATCAATTGAGTCAGAGATGTGATGCCTGGCAATGCCAAATTTGGGGCGCTGGTGGAAGGCTACGCTTGATGTTGTCTGCGAATTGAGCAAACGATAATTTGGGATAAAATTGCATTACCCGCTAATGTCGGCTGGTGGTACTATCGTCGCCATTCGTATAAGTAATTGTCTTAATTATGTTAACTCGCTTCCTTTTCGGAACCAGGCGTCGCCAGGGTACTGATATACTGGGATGTGATACAGAAATATGAACACGTTCAATACACGAACAGTCCAGGAGAATTTAAATGGCTGCCATTAACACGAAAGTCAAAAAAGCCGTTATCCCCGTAGCGGGATTAGGAACCAGGATGTTGCCGGCGACGAAAGCTATCCCGAAAGAGATGCTACCGCTTGTCGATAAGCCATTAATTCAATACGTCGTGAATGAATGTATTGCGGCTGGTATTACTGAAATTGTGCTGGTTACTCACTCATCGAAAAACTCTATTGAAAACCACTTTGATACCAGTTTTGAACTGGAAGCAATGCTGGAAAAACGTGTAAAACGCCAGCTGCTTGATGAAGTGCAGTCTATTTGCCCTCCGCACGTAACTATTATGCAAGTTCGTCAGGGGCTGGCGAAAGGTTTAGGGCACGCAGTATTGTGTGCTCACCCGGTAGTTGGTGATGAACCTGTGGCTGTTATTTTGCCTGATGTTATTCTGGATGAATATGAATCTGATTTGTCGCAGGATAACCTCGCAGAGATGATCCGCCGCTTTGATGAAACTGGCCATAGCCAGATCATGGTTGAGCCTGTTGCTGATGTGACTGCATATGGTGTTGTGGATTGCAAAGGCGTGGATTTAGCGCCGGGTGAAAGTGTACCTATGGTCGGTGTAGTAGAAAAACCGAAAGCAGATGTTGCACCGTCCAATCTCG
This sequence comes from Escherichia sp. MOD1-EC5433, assembly GCF_002966005.1. Classification (NCBI taxonomy): domain Bacteria; kingdom Pseudomonadati; phylum Pseudomonadota; class Gammaproteobacteria; order Enterobacterales; family Enterobacteriaceae; genus Escherichia; species Escherichia sp. MOD1-EC5433. The sequence continues at coordinate 203,588 of NZ_PTRL01000005.1, forward strand.
CTATTGTTGGTCGTTACGTACTTAGCGCCGATATTTGGCCGCTGCTGGCAAAAACTCCTCCGGGAGCAGGCGATGAAATTCAACTTACCGATGCTATTGATATGCTGATCGAAAAAGAAACGGTTGAAGCCTATCACATGAAAGGGAAGAGCCATGACTGCGGTAATAAATTAGGTTACATGCAGGCTTTCGTTGAATACGGTATTCGTCACAACTCGCTGGGTGCTGAATTTAAAGCCTGGCTTGAAGAAGAGATGGGCATTAAGAAGTAACACCAATAGCGGTGTTTTCTACGAAACGGCATTGAGTTATCAATGCCGTTTTTTTATAGCTTATTCTTATTGGATAGTCTTAAAACGGACAATAAAAAATCCCGCCAATGGCGGGATTTTAAGCGAGCGTAATCTAAAAAAGATTATTACTTGATCAGGAAATCGTCGAGGGATTTACCTTGCTCATCCATTGCTTTTTTGATTACAGCCGGAGTACGACCCTGGCCAGTCCAGGTTTTGGTTTCGCCGTTCTCGTCAACGTAGCTATATTTAGCTGGACGCTGTGCGCGTTTAGCTTTGGTGCCGGATTTAACAGCCGCCATGCTATTCAGCAGTTCGTTCGGGTCAATACCGTCAGCGATCAGCATTTCACGATATTGTTGCAGTTTACGAGTGCGTTCTTCAACTTCAGCAGCAGCCGCACTTTCTTCTTCGCGACGCTCGTTAACAACTACTTCTAATTTTTCCAGCATTTCTTCCAGCGTTTCAAGTGTACATTCTCTTGCTTGCGCACGAAGAGTACGGATGTTGTTCAGAATTTTAAGTGCTTCGCTCATTGTAGTAATCTCAAACTTATATTGGGGTGGTTTGTTGAGGTAATAATAGAGCCTTAAATTCAGTTGTGCAATAGCCAGGAATGTAAGGAATTCAAAATTGTTCTTTATTTTGTGCCGCCAATAAATATCTTTTCATAAAATTAGCCAGAAAAGATGCGGCATATAGCCCTATTTGCACCGATGATTTCGCATCACCTAAGGTTAAAACTTCCTGATTCATGTCACATTTTATGTAGGGATTAACACGCGCTGACGTCTTTTACTCTTCGGTATTAGTCATGTTTACGAAAAATCCTCTATTAAGAGAATGATGAAAAGAAGAACAGTCGCAATAAGTGCAGGGACTTCGTATTGCCGTATCCTGGAGGTCAACAGAGGGTTATTACTTGTGCAACAAGTTAAAGATTGTGAATAGTTACCAGGAGTCATTTACGCAGTTATAACAAGCAAAAACAGACGCAATGATAGCTCTGAAGGATTATGTCATCCTTCTTAAGGAATGATGTATATACGCTCTTCTGCGTGTACTGTTGGGCTGTAAAACTGGCGAATTATGATAAACTTCAGCCAACTTTATTTCATATCATTGAGGGCCTGTGGCTGATGGCACAGCTATATTTCTACTATTCCGCAATGAACGCGGGTAAGTCTACGGCATTGTTGCAATCTTCATACAATTACCAGGAACGCGGTATGCGGACCGTCGTATATACGGCGGAAATTGACGATCGTTTCGGGGCAGGGAAAGTCAGCTCGCGTATAGGTTTGTCATCACCGGCAAAATTATTTAACCAAAATTCATCATTATTTGATGAGATTCGTGCGGAACATGAACAACAGGCAATTCATTGTGTACTGGTTGATGAATGCCAGTTTTTAACCAGACAACAAGTATATGAATTATCGGAGGTTGTCGATCAACTCGATATACCCGTTCTTTGTTATGGTTTACGTACAGATTTTCGCGGTGAATTATTTACCGGCAGTCAATACTTACTGGCATGGTCAGACAAACTGGTCGAATTAAAAACTATCTGCTTTTGTGGTCGTAAAGCAAGCATGGTGCTACGTCTTGATCAAGAGGGTAGGCCTTATAACGAAGGCGAACAGGTAGTTATTGGTGGTAATGAGCGTTATGTCTCGGTTTGTCGTAAACACTATAAAGAAGCGTTAGAAGTCGGTTCTTTGACGGCTATTCAAGAAAGACATCAACACGATTAATAAGATTTTCTTTACTGACAGGATGAATCGAGGCTTTTATCCTGTCAGTTCGTTTTACTAACTTCTTCCGAGCCATAATCCTTTCTCTACTCCTAACCATCGCTAAAAACGTAACAGAACGATTTAGTGCTTCGTCATCTACGATGTTGAGTCATTTTCAGGTTATCGCGGTTTGTGCGCATTAGATAACAGTATATATATGAGAATACTAATGCTGTTGGGTTATTTGACTTTGCATAGCGAGTGGCGAAAACAAAAAAACGGCCCCAAAAGGGACCGTTTATGAGGATGTACAGAGTTACTGATTAAGCGGATTTCTTCGCTTTTTTCTCTGCTTTAGCTGGAGCTGCTTCCTTTGCTGCCGCCGGTGCTCCTTCTACGTAATCACGACCATAGTAGGTATCCAGCAGAATCTGTTTCAGCTCGGAGATCAGCGGGTAACGCGGGTTAGCGCCGGTGCACTGGTCATCGAATGCGTCTTCAGACAGTTTATCTACGTTCGCCAGGAAGTCAGCTTCCTGAACGCCAGCCTCACGGATAGATTTCGGAATACCCAGTTCTGCTTTCAGCGTTTCCAGCCATGCCAGCAGTTTCTCGATCTTCGCAGCAGTACGGTCACCCGGTGCGCTCAGACCCAGATGGTCTGCGATTTCAGCATAACGACGACGAGCCTGCGGACGATCGTACTGGCTGAATGCAGTCTGCTTGGTCGGGTTGTCATTCGCGTTGTAGCGGATAACGTTACAAATCAGCAGGGCGTTGGCCAGACCGTGCGGAATATGGAACTGGGAACCCAGTTTGTGCGCCATTGAGTGACATACACCCAGGAAGGCGTTCGCAAACGCGATACCCGCGATAGTTGCCGCACTGTGAACACGTTCACGCGCTACCGGGTTTTTAGCCCCTTCGTGGTAAGACGCTGGCAGATATTCTTTGAGCAGTTTCAGCGCCTGCAGAGCCTGACCGTCAGAGAACTCAGATGCCAGTACAGAAACATAAGCTTCCATGGCGTGAGTGACTGCGTCCAGACCACCGAAAGCACACAGAGACTTCGGCATATCCATAACCAGGTTGGCGTCAACAATCGCCATATCCGGGGTCAGTGCATAGTCTGCCAGCGGATATTTCTGACCTGTTGCGTCGTCGGTTACAACCGCAAATGGAGTCACTTCAGAACCTGTACCGGAAGTGGTGGTTACGGCGATCATTTTCGCTTTCACGCCCATTTTCGGGAACTTGTAGATACGTTTACGGATATCCATAAAGCGCAGCGCCAGTTCTTCGAAGTGAGTTTCTGGATGTTCGTACATAACCCACATGATTTTCGCGGCGTCCATCGGGGAACCACCACCCAGCGCGATGATCACGTCTGGCTTGAAGGAGTTCGCCAGTTCGGCACCTTTACGAACGATGCTCAGTGTCGGGTCAGCTTCAACTTCAAAGAAGACTTCAGTTTCAACGCCGGCAGCTTTCAGTACAGAAGTAATCTGGTCAGCATAACCGTTGTTGAACAGGAAGCGGTCAGTCACGATGAGCGCACGTTTGTGGCCATCAGTAATCACTTCATCCAGCGCGATTGGCAGTGAGCCACGGCGGAAGTAGATAGATTTCGGAAGTTTGTGCCACAACATGTTTTCAGCTCGCTTAGCAACGGTTTTCTTGTTGATCAAGTGTTTTGGACCAACGTTTTCAGAGATGGAGTTACCACCCCAGGAACCACAACCCAGAGTCAGGGAAGGTGCGAGTTTGAAGTTATACAGATCACCGATACCACCCTGAGAAGCTGGGGTGTTGATCAGGATACGGGCAGTTTTCATTTTCTGACCGAAGTAGGCAACGCGTGCCGGTTGGTTATCCTGGTCGGTGTACAGGCAAGAGGTATGACCGATACCGCCCATGGCAACCAGTTTCTCTGCTTTCTCTACCGCGTCTTCGAAATCTTTTGCACGGTACATTGCCAGAGTCGGGGACAGTTTTTCATGTGCGAACGGTTCGCTTTCATCAACAACGGTCACTTCACCGATCAGAATCTTAGTGTTTTCTGGTACAGAGAAGCCTGCCAGTTCAGCAATTTTATAAGCCGGTTGACCAACGATAGCTGCGTTCAGTGCGCCGTTTTTCAGGATAACGTCCTGAACGGCTTTCAGCTCTTTACCCTGCAGCATGTAACCGCCGTGGGTAGCGAAACGTTCACGTACAGCGTCATAAACAGAGTCAACAACAACAACAGACTGTTCAGAAGCACAGATTACGCCGTTGTCGAAGGTTTTGGACATCAGTACGGATGCAACTGCACGTTTGATATCTGCGGTTTCATCGATAACAACCGGAGTGTTACCAGCACCTACACCGATTGCCGGTTTACCGGAGCTGTATGCTGCTTTAACCATGCCCGGACCACCGGTCGCGAGAATCAGGTTAATGTCAGGGTGGTGCATCAGCGCGTTGGACAGTTCAACAGAAGGTTGATCGATCCAGCCAATCAGATCTTTCGGTGCACCAGCAGCGATAGCAGCCTGCAGAACGATATCAGCAGCTTTGTTGGTTGCATCTTTTGCACGCGGATGCGGAGAGAAGATGATGGCGTTGCGGGTCTTCAGGCTGATCAGTGATTTGAAGATTGCAGTTGAAGTCGGGTTAGTCGTTGGAACGATACCGCAGATAATACCGATTGGTTCAGCGATAGTGATAGTACCGAAAGTGTCGTCTTCAGACAGAACACCGCAGGTTTTTTCATCTTTATAGGCGTTGTAGATATATTCAGAAGCAAAGTGGTTTTTAATTACTTTATCTTCGACGATACCCATGCCGGATTCGGCAACGGCCATTTTCGCGAGTGGGATTCGAGCATCTGCGGCAGCCAGAGCGGCGGCGCGGAAGATTTTATCAACTTGCTCTTGAGTGAAACTGGCATATTCACGCTGGGCTTTTTTTACACGCTCTACGAGTGCGTTAAGTTCAGCGACATTAGTAACAGCCATAATGCTCTCCTGATAATGTTAAACTTTTTTAGTAAATCATCTGCTCGAATACGAGAGTATAGTCAGTGTGGTGATGATTTGCTTAACCTATGAAAATCAAAAGCTTACTCGCGCTCACACTCACTGTGATTTACTAAAAGAGTTTAAACATTAGAGGGACTAATCTCTAATGCGTCACTTCCAGGTGGCGTAAGCAAGATTACTCACTTCTGGGTACTGATTACGTGATCTAGATCAAAATTCCGCAAAGCTGACACCTTTCAGCTCCGCTTTTAGCTATAAAAGCTAATAGTTAATAAATTGTAGTATTTATTGTTGGCTACATTAGCATGTTTTGCACGACTAGATAACAATAATGAATGATAGTAATTTTAAGCGGTTAGGAGGTGAAAAATGCTGCCAAAAGGCGTATTGTCAGCGCGTATTTTTTTACCTTTGTTTATGGCTAACATTATCCGGCTTTTGCTTCGGAGCTAACCGTGATTCAGACACTCTTTGATTTTCCCGTTTACTTTAAATTTTTCATCGGGTTATTTGCGCTGGTTAACCCGGTTGGGATTATCCCCGTGTTTATCAGTATGACCAGCTATCAGACTGCGGCAGCGAGAAACAAAACAAATCTGACTGCCAACCTGTCGGTAGCGATTATCTTGTGGATCTCGCTTTTTCTCGGCGACACGATTCTGCAACTTTTTGGAATATCGATTGATTCGTTCCGCATCGCGGGCGGCATACTGGTGGTTACAATTGCGATGTCGATGATCAGCGGTAAGCTTGGTGAGGATAAACAGAACAAACAAGAGAAATCAGAAACCGCAATTCGAGAAAGCATCGGCGTTGTACCGCTCGCATTGCCTTTGATGGCGGGGCCAGGGGCGATCAGTTCAACTATCGTTTGGGGAACGCGTTATCACAGCATTGGTTATCTGTTCGGCTTTTTTGTGGCAATTGCATTGTTTGCTTTATGTTGCTGGGGCTTATTCCGCATGGCACCCTGGCTGGTGCGAGTTCTGCGCCAGACCGGTATAAACGTGATTACTCGTATTATGGGGTTGCTGCTGATGGCATTAGGGATTGAATTTATCGTTAATGGAATCAAAGGGATTTTCCCTGGTCTGCTCAATTAATTTCTTTCATACGAAATGGAGCCATGGTGCTCCGTTTTTTCGTCATTATTTTTACTTTTGCCCAGCGCAGTTATCAAAAGCAAACGAAATAGATAAATATTTTTCCTCATATTACAGCTAGTTATAAGAATATCCTTACCCCGCCATCCTCCTCATCATGTTATTTTCGCGACATCATAATTCTGGGTCTTGCTGAAGAATAATTGAAATGATATTAGTAATTCCACTGCGTTTGGCAGAGGAATGTGCTAAATAATGGTCTGTTGTTAAATTATTGTGTATTTCTCTGTCGTGACGGCAACAAGGAAAAACAGACTTGCTTTCTGCGGTTTTATATCATTGTTTTTAAATGATTTTATTGGCAGCCTGATGAGGTCTTTAGATATTGGCGCGGTCAGCAAAAGAGAATTACTTAACAATTTTGCAAAATGTATTGGCGGGCAAGAAGCGCATTTGATACTTTCCGGCCAACCGTCAGGCGATTTTTTTGGTAATGAGAATAATTAACAATAAAAATTGCTGCATTAAAGAATAAATGTGTCTCGACAGGGGAGACACAGTAGGAACCGACGTAAGGTGGTCGTTCGAATCACCAGAATAAATAAAGTCGGTGATAGCAAAGCGTAACGATATATCAACCTGGCAGCAGAAAGTCTCCGAATCTGTCCAGGGTCCCAACCCGGGATTACACATGCTGGTTAAAGCCAGTAATTATAATGAGGGAGTCCAAAAAACAATGACCAACATCACCAAGAGAAGTTTAGTAGCAGCAGGCGTTCTGGCTGCGCTTATGGCAGGGAATGTTGCGCTGGCGGCTGATGTACCCGCTGGTGTTCAGCTTGCAGAAAAACAAACGCTGGTGCGTAACAATGGTTCTGAAGTTCAGTCATTAGATCCGCACAAAATTGAAGGGGTTCCGGAGTCTAATATCAGTCGCGACCTGTTTGAAGGCTTGCTGGTCAGCGATCTCGATGGTCATCCGGCGCCTGGCGTCGCTGAGTCCTGGGATAATAAAGATGCCAAAGTCTGGACATTCCATCTGCGTAAAGATGCGAAATGGTCCGACGGCACGCCAGTCACTGCGCAGGACTTTGTATACAGCTGGCAACGTTCTGTTGATCCGAACACCGCTTCTCCCTATGCCAGTTATCTACAATATGGGCATATCGCCGGTATTGATGAAATTCTCGAAGGAAAAAAACCGATTACCGATCTCGGCGTGAAAGCCGTCGATGACCACACTTTAGAAGTCACATTAAGTGAGCCTGTTCCGTATTTCTATAAATTACTGGTTCACCCATCGACTTCTCCGGTGCCAAAAGCCGCTATTGAGAAATTCGGCGAGAAATGGACCCAGCCAGGAAATATTGTCACTAATGGTGCCTATACCTTAAAAGATTGGGTCGTTAACGAACGTATCGTTCTTGAACGCAGCCCGACCTACTGGAACAACGCGAAAACCGTCATTAACCAGGTCACCTATTTGCCTATTGCTTCTGAAGTCACCGATGTTAACCGCTATCGTAGCGGCGAAATTGATATGACCTATAACAACATGCCGATCGAACTGTTCCAGAAGCTGAAAAAAGAGATCCCGAACGAAGTTCACGTCGATCCGTATCTGTGCACCTACTATTACGAAATTAACAACCAGAAACCGCCATTCAACGACGTGCGTGTGCGTACCGCACTGAAACTGGGTATGGATCGCGATATTATTGTTAATAAAGTGAAAGCACAGGGCGATATGCCAGCCTATGGTTACACTCCTCCTTACACAGATGGTGCAAAATTAACTCAGCCGGAATGGTTTGGCTGGAGCCAGGAAAAACGTAACGAAGAAGCGAAAAAATTGCTGGCTGAAGCGGGCTATACCGCAGACAAACCGTTGACCATTAACCTGCTATATAACACGTCCGATCTGCATAAAAAGCTGGCGATTGCCGCCTCTTCACTGTGGAAGAAAAACATTGGTGTAAACGTCAAACTGGTTAACCAGGAGTGGAAAACCTTCCTCGATACCCGTCACCAGGGAACTTTTGATGTGGCTCGTGCAGGCTGGTGTGCTGACTACAACGAACCAACTTCCTTCCTGAACACCATGCTGTCGAACAGTTCGATGAATACCGCGCATTATAAGAGCCCGGCCTTTGACAGTATTATGGCGGAAACGCTGAAAGCGACTGACGAGGCGCAACGCACTGCACTGTACACCAAAGCAGAACAGCAGCTGGATAAAGATTCGGCCATTGTTCCGGTTTATTACTACGTGAACGCGCGTCTGGTGAAACCGTGGGTTGGGGGTTATACCGGCAAAGATCCGCTGGATAATACCTACACCAGAAATATGTACATTGTGAAGCACTAATGGCAATACGTGGGGCAGGGGAACTTGCTCCACGGTGTCTGATTTTTATCGCATTACAGAAGGCACAGGCCAGAAGGTAGGGCAATGTTAAAATTTATTCTACGTCGCTGTCTGGAAGCGATTCCGACGCTATTTATTCTTATTACTATTTCGTTCTTTATGATGCGCCTTGCGCCGGGAAGTCCTTTTACCGGCGAACGTACATTACCGCCAGAAGTGATGGCCAATATCGAAGCGAAATATCATCTTAATGATCCGATCATGACACAGTATTTCAGCTACCTGAAACAACTGGCGCATGGTGATTTCGGTCCGTCTTTTAAATATAAAGATTATTCGGTCAATGACCTGGTCGCATCCAGCTTCCCTGTTTCTGCAAAATTGGGGGCAGCCGCGTTTATACTTGCGGTAGTGCTGGGTGTTAGTGCTGGCGTTATTGCCGCATTAAAACAAAACACCAAATGGGACTATACCGTGATGGGGCTGGCAATGACCGGGGTAGTTATCCCCAGTTTTGTGGTTGCGCCGTTATTAGTCATGATATTTGCGATCATATTGCATTGGCTACCAGGCGGTGGCTGGAATGGCGGGGCGCTGAAATTCATGATACTGCCGATGGTGGCGTTGTCTCTTGCCTATATCGCCAGTATTGCGCGTATTACCCGTGGTTCGATGATTGAAGTTTTACATTCCAACTTTATTCGTACTGCCCGCGCGAAAGGTTTACCTATGCGCAGGATCATCCTTCGCCACGCATTAAAACCTGCTCTGTTACCCGTACTCTCATATATGGGGCCCGCATTTGTCGGCATTATTACCGGTTCTATGGTTATCGAAACCATTTATGGTTTACCAGGGATCGGGCAATTGTTTGTGAATGGTGCGTTGAACCGTGACTATTCATTGGTATTAAGCCTGACCATTCTGGTTGGTGCATTAACCATTTTGTTTAATGCCATTGTCGATGTGCTATATGCGGTTATCGACCCGAAAATCCGTTACTGATACTGGAGCTCGCGATGATGTTAAGTAAGAAAAACAGCGAGACGCTGGAAAATTTCAGTGAAAAGCTGGAGGTCGAAGGGCGCAGCTTGTGGCAGGACGCACGCCGACGTTTTATGCATAACCGTGCGGCGGTCGCCAGTCTGATTGTACTGGTGCTGATTGCGCTGTTTGTTATCCTGGCACCGATGCTTTCGCAATTTGCTTATGACGATACCGACTGGGCAATGATGTCCAGCGCCCCGGATATGGAATCTGGTCACTACTTCGGTACTGACTCATCTGGTCGCGACCTGCTGGTGCGCGTTGCGATTGGCGGACGAATCTCACTCATGGTCGGTGTCGCTGCGGCGCTGGTGGCAGTGGTCGTAGGTACACTTTATGGTTCACTTTCCGGTTATCTTGGCGGCAAAGTGGATTCGGTAATGATGCGTCTGCTGGAAATCCTCAACTCCTTCCCATTCATGTTCTTCGTCATTTTGCTGGTGACCTTTTTCGGCCAAAACATCCTGCTGATTTTCGTGGCGATTGGCATGGTTTCCTGGCTGGATATGGCGCGTATTGTGCGTGGGCAAACCCTGAGTCTGAAGCGCAAAGAGTTTATTGAGGCGGCACAAGTTGGCGGTGTATCTACGCCCGGCATTGTAATTCGCCATATTGTGCCCAACGTGCTCGGCGTGGTGGTGGTCTACGCATCGCTACTGGTGCCCAGCATGATCCTCTTTGAATCCTTTTTAAGCTTCCTGGGGCTGGGTACACAAGAGCCGTTAAGCAGCTGGGGCGCATTGCTGAGTGATGGCGCGAACTCAATGGAGGTCTCTCCGTGGTTACTGCTGTTCCCTGCGGGATTTCTCGTGGTGACGCTGTTTTGTTTCAACTTTATCGGCGATGGCTTGCGTGATGCCCTCGACCCGAAAGATCGTTAAGGAGTGCAGCCATGAGCGTAATTGAAACTGCAACTGTGCCGCTCGCACAACAACAGGCTGACGCACTGCTGAACGTGAAAGATTTGCGTGTCACCTTTAGTACCCCGGATGGCGACGTCACGGCGGTCAATGATTTGAATTTTTCCCTGCGTGCCGGGGAAACTCTGGGTATCGTTGGTGAATCTGGCTCGGGTAAATCGCAAACCGCGTTTGCCTTAATGGGGCTGCTGGCTGCCAACGGACATATTGGCGGCTCGGCAACGTTCAATGGGCGAGAAATCCTCAATCTTCCAGAGCGAGAACTCAACAAACTGCGCGCTGAACAAATCTCGATGATTTTTCAGGATCCGATGACCTCATTAAATCCTTATATGCGCGTCGGTGAGCAGTTGATGGAAGTGCTGATGCTGCATAAAAGCATGAGCAAGGCTGAAGCGTTTGAAGAGTCGGTGCGGATGCTTGATGCAGTAAAAATGCCAGAAGCGCGTAAGCGCATGAAGATGTTCCCGCATGAATTTTCTGGTGGGATGCGTCAGCGCGTCATGATTGCGATGGCGTTGCTGTGTCGGCCTAAACTGCTGATTGCCGATGAGCCGACAACCGCGCTGGACGTGACCGTACAGGCGCAGATCATGACGCTATTGAATGAACTGAAGCGGGAATTTAATACCGCCATCATTATGATCACTCACGATCTTGGTGTCGTGGCGGGGATCTGTGACAAAGTGCTGGTGATGTACGCCGGGCGCACGATGGAATATGGCAATGCGCGCGATGTCTTTTATCAACCCGTTCATCCTTATTCTATCGGTTTGCTGAATGCGGTGCCGCGCCTTGATGCGGAAGGTGAAACCATGTTGACCATCCCGGGTAATCCGCCAAACCTACTACGATTACCGAAAGGTTGCCCGTTCCAGCCACGTTGTCCGTATGCGATGGAAATTTGTAGTAGTGCGCCGCCGCTGGAAGAGTTTACGCCTGGTCGTCTGCGTGCCTGCTTTAAACCGGTGGAGGAGCTGTTATGAATGCTGTAACCGAAGGAAGAAAAGTCCTCCTCGAAATCGCTGACCTGAAAGTGCACTTTGAGATCAAAGATGGCAAACAGTGGTTCTGGCAACCGGCAAAAACGCTGAAAGCGGTCGATGGTGTCACGCTTCGCCTGTATGAAGGGGAAACATTAGGTGTGGTAGGGGAATCGGGATGCGGTAAGTCCACCTTTGCTCGTGCCATCATCGGTTTGGTCAAGGCTACTGACGGTCGTGTTGCCTGGTTAGGCAAAGAGTTGTTGGGGATGAAGCCCGATGAATGGCGTGCCGTTCGTAGTGATATCCAGATGATTTTTCAGGATCCGCTGGCGTCGCTGAATCCACGTATGACCATCGGCGAGATCATCGCAGAACCGCTGCGCACCTATCATCCGAAAATGTCACGTCAGGAAGTTCGTGAGCGCGTGAAGGCGATGATGATGAAAGTTGGCTTGCTACCCAATCTGATTAACCGCTATCCGCATGAGTTCTCCGGCGGGCAGTGTCAGCGTATCGGGATTGCTCGTGCACTTATTCTTGAACCGAAGCTGATTATCTGCGATGAGCCGGTGTCGGCGCTGGACGTGTCAATTCAGGCGCAGGTAGTCAACCTGCTCCAGCAGTTGCAACGTGAGATGGGATTGTCATTAATCTTTATCGCCCACGATCTGGCAGTGGTAAAACACATTTCCGATCGCGTGCTGGTGATGTATCTCGGACATGCGGTAGAACTGGGGACGTATGATGAGGTCTACCATAATCCGCTGCATCCTTATACCAAAGCATTGATGTCGGCAGTGCCCATTCCTGACCCGGATCTGGAAAAGAATAAATCTATTCAGTTACTGGAAGGGGAATTACCGTCGCCGATCAACCCACCTTCTGGTTGTGTTTTCCGTACCCGCTGCCCGATTGCCGGTCCTGAGTGTGCCAAAACGCGACCTGTGCTGGAGGGGAGTTTCAGACATGCCGTTTCTTGCCTGAAAGTCGATCCGCTTTAAAACAAAAAGGGCTGACAACTGTCAGCCCTTTATCACGCCAAAAGCGATTATTTATTCTCGCCAGATAATATGGCAAAGTTTGTGATCTTTTTCGCGGCATAACAGGATACGGGCGAAAATATCGTTGATTTCACCATCTTCACTGTCCGCCAGGCCAATCACCACTTCGGCAAAAAAGTCCGGATTCAAGTCGAAATCAACATGCTCCTGCCAGTCTTCTGCCGGGTCGAATAACTCCGCACCGCCGCGCTCTTCAAACTGAAGATTGAACAGCAGGACATCAGCCGGATCGAGATTATCTGCGGCCAGTTCGAGAAAAATATCATAGGCCTGTTCAAGTGTTTCATCTTCAGTCAGGCGATTGTTTAAATCCATATCCATAGTCACTACCCGTTTAACATCTGTTGGCCACGTTTTACAGCAACGGGCTGAAGAAGTAAAACAGTCGCTCGGCAACGCGCTGCCAGAGTGGTCGTTTCGCCCACAATCGCGCATCAAGTAAACGTGAACGCGAAATATAATCGTCCTGAACGGCGGCGAGGTCAGCACCAAAACCTTTATCGTCGATCGCCAGCGTGATTTCAAAGTTCAGCCAAAGACTACGCATATCGAGGTTAACGGTGCCCACCAGACTTAACTCGCCATCGACCAGCACGCTCTTGGTATGCAGTAATCCGCCTTCAAACTGATAAATTTTAACCCCTGCAGCCAGTAGTTCAGTAAAGAACGCGCGGCTGGCCCAGCCAACCAGCATTGAGTCATTTTTACGTGGCAGGATAATACTGACATCAACACCACGTTGCGCTGCCGTGCAAATAGCGTGAAGCAAATCATCGCTGGGCACGAAGTAGGGCGTCGTCATAATTAAATATTCGCGCGCCGAATATGCAGCGGTGAGCAGGGCCTGGTGAATCAGGTCTTCCGGGAAACCGGGGCCAGAAGCAATGGTATGGATCGTATGGCCGCTGGCCTGCTCAAACGGCATAATATTGACGTCTGGCGGTGGTGGCAGAATGCGTTTTCCAGTTTCAATCTCCCAGTCACAGGAATAAATAATCCCCATTGCGGTAGCAATAGGACCTTCCATACGCGCCATCAGGTCAATCCATTGTCCTACACCTGCATCCTGTTTGAAGAAGCGCGGATCGACCATGTTCATGCTGCCGGTATAGGCAATGTAGTTATCGATCATGATCATCTTGCGGTGCTGGCGCAGATCCATACGGCGTAAAAATACGCGCATCAGATTAACTTTTAGGGACTCGACCACTTCGATACCTGCATTACGCATCAGTTCTGGCCACGGACTGCGGAAGAACGCGACGCTACCGGCGGAATCGAGCATCAGTCGGCAATGAATACCGCGTCGGGCTGCTGCCATCAATGACTCAGCTACCTGATCCGCCATACCGCCGGGTTGCCAGATATAAAACACCATCTCAATATTATGCCGGGCGAGCTGGATGTCGCGGATTAACGCCTGCATTACATCATCAGATTCGGTCATCAGTTGTAGCTGATTTCCTTTGACCCCGGCGATCCCCTGACGACGCTCGCAGAGCTTGAATAACGGCCCGGCGACACTGCTGTTTTCTTCCGCGAAGATATGTTTACAGGCTTTAAGATCGTTAAGCCATTTAGCGGTAGAAGGCCACATCGCTCTGGCGCGTTCGGCACGGCGTTTACCTAAGTGGAGTTCGCCGACTGCAAGATAGGCAATAATTCCGACCAGCGGCAGAATATAAATGATCAACAGCCAGGCCATGGCGGAGGGAACTGCACGTCGTTTCATCAGAATGCGTAATGTTACGCCTGCAATGAGCAACCAGTATCCCAGAATGGCCAACCAACTCACCAACGTATAAACGGTTGTCATAGATTAGAAATCCTTTTGAAAGCGCATTGTTATGAGTTTACGCATATGGATTCATCTGGCAAATAAAAACGCGGGAAAAGCACTGGTCAGCGTCGGGGGCGAGGGTATAATGACCGCTCTGTTATTGCATAGAGTAGTTAACATGAAGCGGAGTAGAACGGAAGTGGGACGCTGGCGTATGCAGCGTCAGGCTAGCCGGCGTAAATCGCGTTGGCTTGAGGGGCAGTCTCGCCGAAATATGCGTATCCACAGCATCAGGAAGTGCATTCTAAACAAACAGCGTAACTCGTTATTGTTTGCGATCTACAATATCTGAATGTTACGGGCACCATCGCGGTGCCCGATAAGTTTGCCTTCGGCCTTTATAATCTATTTTTGTGCCGATTCATTACTGCCAGTTTTCGTTTCATCGTCATCGCTGAAAATACCATGCCCGGAGTTCAGCAACATTGAGACGAGCATATCATTATTAATCTCTTCACCATTTAAAACCCGCGCCAGAATTTCGCTGCCAAAAAGCTGCGGCGAAAGAATGATGTCCGGATGTACCATTTTAATTTTGTTCAGGTTTTTGCTATCACTGACCGCAAGCACCGTTTTGACATCTTTGCTCATATCTTTGGCTGACAGGACGACAAAAGCGTTATCTGCATCGTTATCACTGAGTGCCAGAATAGCTCGACAGTGATCAATTCCCGCTTTCTTTAATACCGAACTGTCATTGCTGTCACCGGGAATAACATCAGCATTGTCGCCTAAGCGTTGCTCAAGTTGTTTGATGTCATCTTCTGGCAAGTTACTGATAACAGTTACGTTTTGTCCGCGTTGATTCAGTTGTAGAATCGTGTTGATTGCCAGAATGGAGTGACCGCAAACAATAAAGTGATCTTTACGATTCATCGTATGCTTGTTTCCTTTCACAAGTTTATTGAATCCTCCTCGGATAAGGGGACCAAAAATAGAGGTCATGGAGGTGGCGAAAACGGTAATGCCAGAAATAATGACGGAAATAGTAAACAGGCGTGCCGATTCAGAAACGGGGACGATATCGCCATAGCCCACGGTTGACATAGTTTCTATCGAAAAATAGAAGGCGGTCATCAGGCTCTCTATTCGCGGATTGAAACCCTCGCTTAAATACAGCGCGCCGTAGGTGGAGTAAAACAGTAACGTCGTAAAACTAATAAAAGCAAAAATTGTCCCGGCTGCGGCACTACTGTGTGAGAAGTCTTTGCGCAGCACCAGTAAAATTACCAGCGTAAAGATGCAAAAACCGATGCTGAATTTCAGCCAGGGATAAAAATGAAGGGTGTAAATCAGTGTTATTAACAACAAAATAATACTGATTGCCCATGCCAGTTTTGCCCGAAATAACAAGCCGATCGAATTCAGAACAAGAAAGACGCCGAGCATAAACAGCGGCGCATTGGCCAGCAAGGAGAGATCAAGTTCCGAAAACGCCTGGATATGGAAGATATCGAGCAGATTGACCGACATGCCATAGATTGTTTTAAAAATAAGCAATCCATTTAAAAAGACGGCTAGCGCGATAATATCGTGCCGCAGGGTCACCCATAAATTTACTGCTGTTTGCCTGAATGTAGCCCAGTGACTCACTGATACCTCTGTAACCACAATTTTGTTTAATTATCTCTACGCGTACATAATGTGCACATACATGCGACGCGTGAATATGTTAAACAATAGTAGATGACTTTATCCGCAGTAATCAAAGGATTTGATTGAGCAATACCTTGTCCGGGAGGGGCATTTTTCCTGAATATGCTGACATCGTATAAAGAAATACAGATAAAGTTATTATCTGTTTGTGATGGTGGCTGCGATGGCATACCTACAAGGAAAGGCCAAATAAGAACACGGTTGCTAAAACCGTGTTCTAAGATGTGGAGCCTCTATTCAGAATACTTTCTTAAAGGGCTTTACTGAAACTTGTTCATACACTCCGGCCGCCACGTAAGGATCGGCATCGGCCCAGGCTTGCGCTGCTTCCAGAGATTCAAATTCAGCAATCACCGTCGAACCGGTAAAACCAGCGGCACCAGGATCATTGCTATCAACTGCTGGCATTGGTCCCGCAGTCAGCAAACGACCTTCATCATGCAGTAACTGCAAACGCGCTAAATGTGCCGGACGAACGGAAAGGCGTTTTTCGAGACTATCGGCTTTGTCTTGAGCGTAAATTACATACAACACGGGCACAACTCCTTGTTCGGAAAAGTTGTAAAGTACGTTATTTGAAAGGGCGAAGATCTGCAACGGAAAGATGATGTCTTTGTTAAGAGTCTGGATAAAGTCAGGCTAATTACGCCAAAAATTGCGTTTTCACTGATCCTGATCGTTTTGCGTTATTGAATATGATTGCTATTTGCATTTAAAATCGAGGCCTGGTTTTTCTACTGAAATGATTATGACTTCAATGACCCTTGATTTACCTCGCCGCTTCCCCTGGCCGACGTTACTTTCAGTCTGCATTCACGGTGCTGTCGTGGCGGGTCTACTCTATACCTCGGTACATCAGGTTATTGAACTACCTGCGCCCGCGCAGCCGATTTCTGTCACCATGGTTGCGCCAGCCGATCTTGAACCGCCACAAGCTGTTCAACCGCCACCAGAGCCGGTGGCGGAGCCAGAGCCGGAACCTGAACCATTACCAGAACCGCCAAAAGAAGCGCCGGTGGTCATTGAAAAGCCGAAGCCGAAACCTAAGCCAAAACCGAAGCCAGTGAAAAAGGTGCAGGAACAGCCAAAGCGCGATGTTAAACCAGCGGAGTCGCGTCCGGCATCACCGTTTGAAAATACGGCACCCGCACGCCCGACATCAAGTACGGCAACGGCTGCAACTAGCAAGCCGGTTACAAGTGTGGCTTCAGGACCACGCGCATTAAGCCGTAATCAGCCGCAGTATCCAGCGCGCGCGCAGGCATTGCGCATTGAAGGGCAGGTTAAAGTTAAGTTTGACGTTACACCGGATGGTCGCGTGGATAACGTACAAATTCTTTCTGCCAAACCCGCGAACATGTTTGAGCGCGAAGTGAAAAACGCGATGCGTAGATGGCGCTACGAGTCGGGTAAGCCAGGAAGTGGGATTGTGGTAAATATTCTGTTTAAAATTAACGGCACCACCGAAATTCAGTAAGCAAAAAGTCAAAAGCCTCCGACCGGAGGCTTTTGACTATTACTCGACAGGTAAGGCGCGAGGCTTTCCTTCAGGATCAACCGCGACATACTTAAATAATGCTTCCGTCGCTTTATAGCGTTGCCCAAGTGGTTCAGACGCTACCTTTTTCACCCACACTTCAATATTAATGCTGACAGATGTTGTCCCTTTCTTGACACAGCGCGCATAGCAGCACACCACATCACCGACTGCTACAGGTCGCAGAAAAGTCATGCCTTCCACGCGAACGGTCACTACGCGACCGTGTGCAATTTCTTTTGCCAGAATGGCACCACCAATATCCATCTGCGACATCAACCAACCACCAAAAATATCGCCATTGGCATTGGTATCGGCAGGCATGGCTAAAGTTCGTAAAACCAGATCGCCCTGGGGGACGTTATGTGTTGTTGACATGGTAAAACCGACTAAAAAGGAAAATCACAGGCGCGATGCTACTATGATTTTCCTGAGGAGAACAGAGGAGATACAGCGCCAGCCCCGAAGGACTGGCTGTCTGGTTATGATTTATCTTCCTGTGGCATGTGGCGGTAGATATAGATACCGCTTAACAGCGTGAAGATTAAGGTGAGGGCGGTCAGACCGAACACTTTGAAGTTGACCCAAATATTTTGTGGCAGCCAGAAAGCGATATAGATGTTTGCCAGCCCGCAAAGGATAAAAAAGACTGCCCAGGCCAGATTCAACTTCGACCATACTGGCTGCGGCAGGGTAAGCTCTTTACCCAACATACGTTGAATCAGCGGCTTTTTCATTACCCATTGGCTAACCAACAAGGCACCGGCAAACAGTGCGTAAATAACGGTGACCTTCCATTTAATAAACTCATCATTGTGGAAGAAAAGCGTCAGACCGCCGAAGACGACCACCAGAACAAAGGTGATCAGGGCCATCTTCTCAACCTTACGAAAGCGAACCCAGCTATAAATAAGCACAATCGCTGTGGCGACGATCAGCGCCGCAGTTGCCGCATAGATGTCATAAATCTTATAGAACGCGAAGAAGACAACCAGCGGTAGAAAATCAAGAAACTGCTTCATTTTACGATTCCGTAATCAAATGCTTAGGGTTATTGGCGAATCAACATGTACAGACGGAACAGATAGATGAGCAATACGGCTGAAATCAGGTTGCTCAAGGTGTTCGCCAGTACAGCGCCAATTTCTGGGGTTAATGCGGCAAACGAAGAGGCAAACAGCAACAACAGAGTTTTTGCCAGTAACCAGCTCAATACCGCAGGTGCCACCAGACGCATATTCGCCCATGTCAGCCGCATACTGCTGCGCATGGAGGCGAAAATGCCCATTTTATCCTGGACCAGCATCACGGGAGCCAACGCCAGCAGGATGGCCATGATGATACCAGGAACGACCACCAGCATGATGCCTATTTGCACAATCAATGTCGTCAGGAGGATTAGCAAGAATAGCTTCGGTAATACCGGAGCGCTCGCGCCAATTGCCCGTAATGCGCTGACCCGCTGACCGGCGGACACTAGCTGGATCATTAATAATACGCCGCCCGCAAGAATGGCGTTACCGATTAATCCTGAAAAGGTAGAAGCGGCAGACGCACGCAGCAAAATCTGCTGTTGTTCCGGGGACATATTTTGTACCAGGTCGAACAACCCACCGCCGCCACTAACGGGTACACCGTCATTGAGCTGCGCAAGTTGAGCGTCACTGGGTGAGAAAACATGTCCTAACACCACTGTGATAAATGCACAAAGCAACGATACCAACAGAATGGTCATAAATTGATTACGGAAGAAATTTCCGGTGTCACGGTATACGGACTGCGCCGTGATAGACATGCACTCTCCTTGAGTTTTATGCAGGTGTTAATTAGCGGGCAATTGTACCCTGGTTAGCCTCTCAGTGGCAGCATCAGGTCATGTATGGAAAAGCATATCTTTGTAAAGCGGAGGTAATTGTTGGCATTTATGTGTGCAGACAGGAGCAAGTGGCGAGCGCGTTAATATTTGCGCAGCGAAAATATATAAAAATTGATTTAAATCACGTTAACCAGGATTTTTGATACAACTTCTAAATTAATCCAGATCAATAAATGGTGATTTAGAGAATGTAGTGTGATCTGTGTAGAATCATTTGTTACCCCAATGTAGGTATATTTGTCACGTTTTTATAACCATAACGACGGAGCGGATATGAAAAAATTAACAGTGGCGGCTTTGGCAGTAACAACTCTTCTCTCTGGCACGGCCTTTGCGCATGAAGCAGGCGAGTTTTTTATGCGTGCAGGTTCTGCGACTGTGCGTCCGACAGAAGGCGCTGGTGGTACATTAGGAAGTTTGGGTGGGTTTAGTGTGACTAATAACACTCAGTTGGGCCTGACGTTTACGTATATGGCGACTGACAATATCGGTGTTGAATTACTGGCAGCGACGCCTTTCCGCCATAAAATTGGTACTCGCGCGACCGGTGATATTGCAACAGTCCATCATCTGCCGCCAACACTGATGGCGCAGTGGTATTTTGGTGATGCCAGCAGCAAATTCCGTCCTTACGTTGGTGCCGGTATTAACTACACCACGTTCTTTGATAATGGATTTAACGATCATGGCAAAGAGGCCGGGCTTTCCGATCTCAGTCTGAAAGATTCCTGGGGAGCTGCCGGGCAGGTGGGGGTTGATTATCTGATTAACCGTGACTGGTTGGTTAACATGTCAGTCTGGTATATGGATATCGATACTACCGCAAATTATAAGTTGGGCGGTGCACAGCAACACGACAGTGTACGCCTCGATCCGTGGGTGTTTATGTTCTCAGCAGGTTATCGCTTTTAATTCCCCGCAAAAATGACCCCGTAATTACGGGGTCAATAAGGACATGGCATAAAGGGTATTATTTCTTCGCTTCTACGCCATCAGCTTCAGAGCGAATTAAAAATTTCTCAGTTGTTTGCGGAATATGCTGAATCAGCCAGTCGGCCATCTGCTTTTCCTCATTTAAAATCGCTTCGATGACCGGAATAGAGGCTGTATCACCGGCATTTTTTGCCGCAGCTAATAGTGAGGTATAGCAGGCGATTTCAAATTGCTCGAAGACATAGCCGCTAATTGAACCTTTTACAATTTCATCAGAAGGGAAAATACCACCAATAGACTGCCCAAGCGCCGCCATTTTACTCATCGAATCTTTAATGACTGAGCGCGAAATGTCATTACGGTCAAGAATAGTTTCCAGTTGAACAATCTGGTTTTTAGTTTCGCTAAGATGTTGTTCAATACGTGCGCGTAAATCAGGATAATTATCTATGCGGCTGGCCATGGATTCAAGCATAGATTCTGCTTGCTTTTCCATTGCATGGGCGTCACGTAGCCAGTCATGATAATGTTCAATACGATTCATGAAAATGTCCTCTTTATAAAATTACTGAAAGTTTAAGTTCATATTTCAGGCTTTATTTTCGGCTTTCTTATTTACGTTATTAAGGGCCAGATCAGTCAGTTTGATATCGGTAGCCTTTTCTTCTTCCAGGGTTTCTTTAAGAAGCTTCGCTGCTTTACGATAACCTAACTGTTCAGCCAGCGTCGCTAATGTCCCGTAACTGGCAATCTCATAGTGCTCGACTTTCTGTGCGGCGGCAATCAGTGCGGCATCACGCACTTCGTTTTTCTCGGTGCTTTCGATGACCTCATTAGCTTCTTCAATGAGTCCTTCCATTGCTACACACTTCATGCGTTTAATTTTAAGATTTGATTCGGATTCTACGACTTGATCAATACGTTCTATCTGTCCATGAGTTTCCTCAAGGTGCGCATGAAAGGCCTGGCTTAATTTTTCGTTAGATGTCGCTCTGGAAAGTTTTGCCAGCGCGCGAGTTAACTGTTTTTCTGCGCTGTAGGTGTCTGAAAGCAGGTGAATAAATACATCTTCAATGGTCTTCATATTCATATTTTTCTCCAGTGAAATCACTGCGAGCCAGAAGGCTCGCAGATGCAATTATCTTTATCAGCTGATATTAATAATTAACGGTGGATCAGGATTTTCCTGATTTATTACCACCGCTTTGTTGACCGCCTTTTTTACCCGCTTCGGATGCGCGTTGCGGATCATTTTTAAAATTACCGCCGCTGTGCTGACCGCCTTTACGACCTGCGTCGGATGCCTTCTCACGGTCTTCGGCGAAATTTCCTGAACCACCACGATGTTCGGCCATGTTATTTCTCCCGTTGCGTTGCATTGTTTCATTAATATGAGTGTTGTGTGTCGACACTCATTAAAATTAGCCGCTAATGAGAATTAGTCAAATTAAGTGTGACAAGAAGGAGGATGGGAAATATATTTTGAGGAAACTTCTGGATATATTAACAATTGCCTGAGGAATAAGTGAGTTAGGAAAAATTATTGATTTTACTGGCGTTATGTTGCGGGATTAATTTGTTTGATTATATTACTGTTGGGCGGAAAAATGACGTAAGTTGACGTATGTTAGGGTTAAGCGAAACGGTAAAAAGGCAAATAATAAATAAAATTAAGATTTTTCTGGCTTCGTTAAAGGAATACAAAATGCCGTCAGCAGAACTGACGGCTGTGGGATTAACTGCGTGTTGCCGCTTTCATCGGTTGTACAAAAGCTTTCAATGCTACCAGCATTTTCTCTGGCTCATTAATATGTTGCTCGATGATTTTAACAATTGCCGAACCAGAAATCGCGCCCGCAGCTCCTGCATCAATCGCTGCTTTTACCTGTTCCGGGGCAGAAATACCAAACCCTTGTAACGGAGGCGCAGCGTTGTACTCTTTCAGCTTCGCGACCAGATGATTGAGGGGTAACGCGGCGCGTTTTTCAGCTCCGGTCACGCCTGCTCGCGACAGTAAATAGGTGTAACCACGACCGTAAGAGGCAATCTGGCGCAGCAAATCATCATCCGCATTCGGCGGGCAGATAAAGATAGGTGCGACATTATGGCGCAACGCGGCCTGACGGAAGGGCGCAGACTCTTCCACGGGCACATCGGCAACCAGAACCGAATCGACACCGACTTTCTCGCACTGGGCATAAAACTCATCAATGCCTTTGTTAAACACCAGGTTGGCATACATCAAAAGGCCGATGGGAATGGTCGGGTGCTTCTGGCGAATCAGTGCCAGCATCTCAAAGCACTGCGCCGGGGTCACTCCTGCCGCAAAAGCACGCAGAGTCGCGTTTTGAATGGTCGGGCCATCCGCGAGTGGATCGGAGAAGGGGATGCCTAACTCCAGCGCGTCAGCACCAGCTTCAATTAGTGTATCGATAATTTTCAGCGACTGCTCAATGCCAGGGTCACCGAGAGTCACGAAAGGAACAAATGCGCCTTCTTTGCGCTCCTTCAACTGGGCAAACAGAGTTTCATAGCGTTCCATCAGATTTCCCCTCGTGCTTTCAAAATATCGTGAACGGTGAAGATGTCTTTATCGCCGCGACCGGAAAGGTTAACCACCAGCAGCTGCTCTTTTTCCGGATTTTCGCGCATCATTTTCAGCGCATGAGCCAGGGCATGGGAGGATTCCAGCGCCGGAATAATCCCTTCATGCAAGCACAGCGTTTTAAAGGCTTCCAGTGCTTCATCATCGGTAATTGACACGTAATCTGCGCGTCCAATGCTGTTGAGATACGCATGTTGCGGGCCGACGGACGGGAAATCCAGTCCGGCGGAGATGGAGTAAGATTCTTCAATCTGCCCGTCTTCGGTCTGCATCATCGGCGCTTTCATACCGAAATAGATGCCCACGCGACCATGTTTTAACGGTGCGCCGTGCTCGCCGGTTTCGATACCGTGACCGCCAGGCTCCACGCCAATCAGGCCGACGTCGGTTTCGTTGATGAAATCAGCAAACATACCGATGGCATTAGAACCGCCGCCAACGCAGGCGATAACGGCATCCGGCAGGCGACCTTCTCTTTCCAGAATTTGCGCTTTCGTTTCTTCGCCAATCATCCGCTGAAACTCACGCACAATGGTCGGGTAAGGATGCGGGCCAGCTGCGGTGCCCAGCATATAGTGCGCGGTTTCATAACTGCCTGACCAGTCGCGCAGCGCCTCGTTACAGGCATCTTTCAGCGTCGCGGAACCGCTATGCACCGGGAGCACTTCCGCACCCATTAAGCGCATACGAAAAACGTTGGGCGACTGGCGTTCAACGTCTTTGGCTCCCATATAAATGCGGCATTTCAGGCCGAGCAGGGCGCTGGCAAGGGCAGACGCCACGCCATGCTGACCGGCACCGGTTTCGGCGATGATTTCGGTTTTACCCATCCGCTTCGCCAGCAACGCCTGACCCAGCACCTGGTTGGTTTTATGTGCGCCGCCGTGCAATAAATCTTCGCGCTTCAGGTACAGAGTGGTTTTAGTGCCCGCCGTAATGTTCTGGCATTTAGTCAGCGCGGTCGGACGTCCGGCATAGTTTTTCAGCAGATCGTTGAACTGAGCCTGAAATTCAGGATCCTTTTGCGCGCTGACGAAGGCCTCTTCCAGCTGGCGCAGGGCAGGCATCAGGATTTGTGGCACGTACATGCCGCCAAACTCACCAAAATAGGGGTTAAGTAATGTTGTCATTGTTCCTTTCCTTAATATGCGCGCAGTGTCTGAAAGACCGAGGCCAAAAGACGTGCGTCTTTGATGCCCGGTTGCGACTCTACAGCAGAATTAAAATCAAGTCCGGCGCAGCCGGTTTGTGCCGCTTCCACGCAGTTATCTGCGCCTAAGCCCCCCGCCAGCAGGACGTTGCCAAGCGATTGACCATTTAACAGTGACCAGTCGAAACGTTGCCCGCTCCCGCCCTGACCGTTGTCGAAAACATATTTATCAATGTGCTGAAAATCGCGCGCGGGCAGGGTTTCTCCAACGCTCAATGCTTTCCAGATGGCAACGTTTGCTGGCAGAGCATCACGCAGTGCGTCGATATACTGCTGGTCTTCATTGCCATGCAGTTGTACTGCTGCCAGCGATAAGGTATTCGCTTTTGCTAGCACATCGGTAAGGTCGTGGTTACGGAACACGCCGACATACTGTAGTGGTGCCGCAGTCATTACTTCTTGCGCCTGTTCAACGCTGACGCAGCGCGGCGATGTCGCAACAAAAATCAATCCGCCGTAAATCGCGCCTGCGTCATAAGCTGCTCTGGCATCTTGTGGGCGAGTCAGGCCACACACTTTATTCTCGCCCAGTAGTACCCGACGCACGGCGGCGTTTAGATCGTCGTGCGCCATCAGCGCCGAGCCAATCAAAAAACCATTAGAAAAGTGGCTTAACTCGCGTACTTGCGCGTAAGTGTTGATACCCGACTCGCTGATCACCGTCACGTTGTGCCCCAGTTTCGGCGCAAGCTCGCGCGTGCGGTTGAGATCAATCGACAAATCACGCAGATCGCGGTTGTTGATGCCAACGACTTTTGCCCCCAGCGCAATGGCGCGCTCCAATTCCTCTTCATTACTGACTTCGGTCAGCACACCCATCCCCAGACTATGGGCGACAGCAGCGAGCTGGCGATACTGTTCGTCGTCAAGTACTGAAAGCATTAATAAACAGGCATCGGCCTGGTAATAGCGCGCCAGATAAATCTGGTAAGGGTCGATAATAAAGTCTTTACATAAAATCGGCTGGGGCGCGATTTGGCTGACGATGGGGAGGAAATCAAAGCTCCCCTGGAAATATTTCTCATCAGTCAGCACCGAAATTGCCGAAGCGTAATGCTTATAAATCGAGGCAATGCGTGCCGGATCGAAATCATCACGGATCACGCCTTTTGACGGCGACGCTTTCTTGCATTCCAGAATAAATGCGGTACGTGCACCCTGTAGCGCATCATAAAAATGTCGCGTGCTCGGCTGAACCTCATTCTGAAAACTGGCCAGCGGTTGCTGCTGTTTGCGGGCTTCTATCCAAATCGCCTTGTCTGCGACGATTTTCGCTAAAACGGTTTGCATCATTTACCCTCGTGCCGCCAGTGCGGTGACTCTGTCGTAAGCGGAACCACTGCGCAGTACCTCAAGAACGGTTTGCGCATTGGCTTGCAGATCTTCCTGGCCATGCAGGCGCATTAACATGGCGACATTCGCCGCGACGGCTGCCTCATGGGCGGCGTCGCCTTTACCTTGTAACAAACGTGTTAAAATGTCACGGTTTTCTTCCGGCGTTCCGCCTGCCAGTTGTTCCTGGTGGTAGGGAGTCAGGCCAAAATCTTCTGCGGTCAACTGATAGCTCTTAATTTCGCCGTCATGAAGCTCTGCAACGATTGTCGGCGCGTGTAATGAAACTTCATCCATCCCGCCGCTGTGCACCACCGCCGCGCGTTGATACCCCAGCACGCGCAAGGTTTCGGCAATCGGCAGTACCAGTTCCGGACTATAAACACCAATTAACGCCAGCGGCGGATGCGCCGGGTTAATCAATGGCCCCAGCACGTTGAACAGAGTGCGGGTTTTTAGTTGCTGACGAACTGGCATCGCATGGCGGAATCCAGTGTGATATTTCGGTGCGAAGAGGAAGCAAACGCCTAACTCGTCCAGCGCCTGGCGCGATTTATCGGCATTCATATCCAGGTTGATACCAAACGCTGCCAGCAGATCCGACGAACCCGATTTACTGGAGACACTGCGGTTGCCGTGTTTCGCCACTTTCAGGCCACAGGCTGCTGCAACAAAAGCACTGGCGGTAGAAATGTTGATACTGTTGCTGCCGTCACCGCCGGTGCCGACGATATCGGCAAACAGATAATCCGGGCGCGGGAACGGCGCAGCGTTTTCCAGAAGCGCAGTTGCTGCTCCGGCGATTTCGTTCGGGTGCTCGCCGCGAATTTTCATGCTCACCAGCGCCGCTGCCAGTTGTTCCGGTTTCAGTTCGCCACGCACCACCGCTGAAAAAAGCTGGTGGCTTTCCTGCTGGCTAAGCGTCTGCGCCTGATACAGTTTTTCCAGAATCGGTTGCAGCGTGTTGGTGGGTTCCAGCTTTTGCTGCGCCCAGGCCAGCGTTTGTTCCAGCAGGCGAGCGCCCTGAGTGGTGAGAATGGATTCCGGATGGAACTGGAATCCGCAAACGCGATCCGCATCATGACGAACCGCCATTACCATGCCATTAAAATGGGCATTGATGGTTAAACCGGCCGGAATGTTACTGCCAACCAGCGAGTGATAACGCGCCACCGGCAGTGGGTTTGTTAACCCGGCAAACATCGCCTGACCGTCATGTTCAATGCTCGACGCTTTACCGTGCAAAATTTCGCCCGCTTGTCCGACATACCCCCCATAGGCTTCGACAATCGCCTGATGACCGAGGCAAATGCCAATAATCGGCAGCTTGCCGCGCAGACGGGTAAGCAGTTCCGGCATACAACCGGCTTCGCTTGGCACACCAGGGCCAGGAGAAAGCATCAGCACCGGATTGCTCATCGTCGCCAGGCGTTCAATTAAGGTCTGCGCCGGAATATGGTTGCGGTAAATCACCACGTTATGACCATTGCTGCGCAACTGATCTGCCAGGTTGTAAGTAAAAGAGTCGATATTATCGAGCAGCAGAATGTCAGCCATCAGAAAGTCTCCTGTGCATGATGCGCGGTGGCGATAGCGCGCAGTACAGCGCGGGCTTTATTACGGGTTTCGTCGGCTTCCGACTGCGGAACAGAATCAAGAACCACGCCAGCACCGGCTTGCACGGTGGCGACGCCGTTTTCCACCAGCGCCGAGCGGATCACAATGCAGGTGTCGAGATCGCCGTGTGCGGTGAAATAGCCTACCGCGCCGCCGTAACTGCCGCGTCGACGACCTTCTGCTTCGGCAATTAACTGCATGGCACGCACTTTCGGCGCACCGCTTAATGTGCCCATATTCATACAGGCGCGGTAAGCGTGCAGAGCGTCGAGATCGTGACGCAATTCACCGACAACGCGGGAGACGAGATGCATCACGTAAGAGTAACGGTCAACTTTGGTGAGGTCGGCAACGTAGCGGCTGCCGGGGGTGCAAATGCGTGCCAGATCATTACGAGCGAGATCCACCAACATCAGATGTTCCGAAAGCTCTTTATGGTCGGTACGCATCTCCAGTTCAATGCGGCTGTCGAGGTCTCTGTCCAGTGAACCATCGGCGCGACGACCTCGTGGGCGTGTTCCTGCAATCGGGTAGATTTCAATCTGGCGGCTGGTGGCGTCATACTTGAGCGAACTTTCCGGCGACGCGCCAAACAGGGTGAAATCATTATCCTGCATAAAAAACATGTACGGGCTGGGATTACTCTTTTTCAGCACGTAATAGGCCGCCAGCGGTGACGGGCAGGGTAGTGAGAAACGGCGAGAGGGTACGACCTGGAAAATCTCTCCGGCGCGAATCGCTTTTTGCAACGAACGCACGACACCGCCGAACTCTTCATCACTTTGATTACACTCACAACGCATATGCGGCACAGAAACCACCGGTAGCGGCGGTGCGGTTTCGGTTAGCTGTTGGCGAAGTTCAGCAAGGCGTGCGGTGAGGCGCTGTTTTTCTTCTTCATTTGGAGCAAACAGGCTGGCCTGAATACGGGTACTTTTCTTCTGATGGTCAATCACCATCAGCGTTTCAGCGAGATAAAAACAGAAATCAGGGCAGTTATTTTCCGCTGACAATTGCGGTAAATCTTCAAACCCCGCCACAAGGTCATAAGAGAACAGGCCGCCGAAGAACATTGCTTCTCGTTCTTCCTTTGGCACATCCAGCAGATCCTGCAATAAGCGGAAAGCGTCAAAAACAGAAAGGGAGCATAAGCGAGCGTCTTCATCCAGCAGTGAACTGACAGGGGGGAAGCGCAGCACACGGCAGTTTGGTGATTGTTCATTTTCCACACCCGCAGGCAGGGCGTTATCCAGTAGTGTCAGCAGGGCTTCACCATTGCCGGAAAGCGACTGGATTGTGACAGTGTCACCTAAAGCTGTAATGCGCAGCGCACTGTCCACCAACAGCAGGCTTTTTAAATCATCTTTGCTGTCGATATCTGCGGATTCCAGCAGCAGCGTTGCGGGACGATCCCCACACAACTGGTGAAAAAGTGCGGTTGGATTGTCGAGATAAGCACCTTCGCAGGTTAACAGTTCGAGAGTCGGTTTTTGTGTTTGCATTGTTATTCTCGTTAATTTTGTTCAAAAAAAAGCCCGCTCATTAGGCGGGCTGGGTATCTGATTGCTTTACGCATGGTGAATACACTGCCCGTTTCAGGAAGTGCGCCACCAACCTTTCAGTACGAAAATCGCTTTCATTGTCGATACCCTTTTTACGTGAACTTGCGTACTAGTTAACTAGTTCGATGATTGATTGTCAACAGCTCATTTCAGAATATTTGTCAGAACCGTTATGATGTCGGCGCAAAAAACATTTTCCAAAACGGGAGTGCGCCTTGAGCGACACAAATTACGCAGTCATTTATGACCTGCACAGCCATACCACGGCTTCCGATGGCTGCCTGACGCCAGAGGCGCTGGTACACCGTGCTGTAGACATGCGCGTCGGCACGCTGGCGATCACTGACCATGACACCACAGCAGCAATCGCACCAGCAAGAGAAGAAATTTCACGTTCAGGACTGGCGCTGAATCTTATTCCAGGCGTGGAAATTTCTACCGTATGGGAAAATCATGAAATTCATATTGTCGGGCTGAATATTGATATTACTCATCCGCTAATGTGTGAGTTCCTGGCGCAGCAAACAGCACGGCGCAATCAGCGGGCGCAGTTAATCGCTGAAAGACTGGAAAAAGCGCAAATACCTGGTGCTCTGGAAGGCGCGCAAAGACTGGCGCAGGGGGGCGCAGTGACGCGCGGTCATTTTGCTCGTTTTCTGGTCGAATGCGGCAAAGCCAGTTCAATGGCGGATGTCTTTAAAAAATATCTGGCGCGTGGGAAAACCGGATACGTTCCGCCGCAGTGGTGTACAATAGAACAAGCTATTGATGTCATTCATCATTCTGGCGGTAAGGCGGTGCTAGCTCATCCTGGGCGGTACAATCTTAGTGCTAAATGGCTGAAAAGATTGGTTGCGCATTTTGCCGAACACCACGGCGACGCGATGGAAGTCGCGCAGTGCCAGCAATCGCCCAATGAACGCACCCAACTGGCGACACTTGCCCGCCAGCACCATTTATGGGCATCACAAGGATCTGATTTTCATCAGCCGTGCCCGTGGATTGAACTGGGTCGTAAACTCTGGCTGCCCGCAGGCGTTGAAGGCGTCTGGCAGCTATGGGAACAGCCGCAGAACACCACAGAGAGGGAATTATGAGTCAGTTTTTTTATATTCATCCTGATAACCCGCAGCAACGTCTGATCAACCAGGCGGTAGAGATTGTGCGTAAAGGCGGGGTGATTGTTTATCCAACCGATTCCGGCTATGCGCTCGGCTGTAAAATTGAAGATAAAAACGCCATGGAGCGTATTTGTCGTATTCGCCAGCTGCCGGACGGTCACAACTTTACCCTGATGTGTCGCGATCTTTCTGAACTCTCGACCTATTCCTTTGTGGATAACGTCGCGTTTCGCCTGATGAAAAACAACACGCCAGGTAACTACACTTTCATCCTGAAGGGAACGAAAGAGGTGCCACGCCGTTTGTTGCAGGAAAAACGCAAAACCATCGGGATGCGCGTACCGTCTAACCCCATCGCTCAGGCGTTACTTGAGGTGCTGGGTGAACCGATGCTTTCCACTTCGTTAATGCTGCCGGGTAGCGAATTTACTGAATCCGATCCGGAAGAGATTAAAGACCGTCTGGAAAAACAGGTGGATTTAATTATTCATGGCGGCTATCTCGGTCAGAAACCAACAACGGTCATCGACCTCACCGATGATACGCCAGTCGTGGTGCGTGAAGGCGTGGGTGATGTGAAGCCTTTCTTATAAGAGCGTAACTCTGTATACTACGCGGCCTTAAAATGGCACTGAATGGTGCCATTCATTCTCCTGTTCGACGCCTGTGAAGGCGACACCAAAAGGAAGCTCTATGAGCGAAAAGCTACAGAAAGTGCTGGCGCGTGCCGGCCACGGTTCTCGCCGTGAAATCGAATCTATTAT
Source organism: Escherichia sp. MOD1-EC5433 (assembly GCF_002966005.1). Lineage (NCBI taxonomy): Bacteria > Pseudomonadati > Pseudomonadota > Gammaproteobacteria > Enterobacterales > Enterobacteriaceae > Escherichia > Escherichia sp. MOD1-EC5433. The sequence goes on from NZ_PTRL01000005.1 coordinate 234,181, forward strand.
TGAAGCCGGTCGTGTGAGTGTTGATGGCAAAATTGCTAAACTCGGCGATCGCGTTGAAGTTACCCCTGGACTGAAAATCCGTATCGATGGTCATCTTATTTCGGTGCGTGAGTCCGCTGAGCAAATTTGTCGCGTTCTGGCCTATTACAAGCCGGAAGGTGAGTTATGTACCCGTAACGACCCGGAAGGGCGTCCGACAGTGTTTGATCGTCTGCCAAAACTGCGTGGTGCGCGCTGGATTGCCGTAGGTCGTCTCGACGTTAATACCTGTGGTCTGTTGCTGTTCACCACCGACGGTGAACTGGCAAACCGTTTAATGCACCCCAGCCGTGAAGTTGAACGTGAATATGCCGTGCGTGTATTTGGTCAGGTTGACGACGCGAAACTGCGTGATTTGAGTCGCGGTGTGCAGCTGGAAGATGGTCCGGCAGCCTTTAAAACCATCAAGTTCAGCGGCGGCGAAGGGATCAACCAGTGGTACAACGTTACTCTGACCGAAGGCCGTAACCGTGAAGTTCGTCGTTTGTGGGAAGCGGTTGGCGTGCAGGTTAGCCGCCTGATTCGTGTGCGTTACGGTGATATCCCTCTACCGAAAGGTCTGCCACGTGGTGGCTGGACGGAGCTGGATCTCGCCCAGACTAACTATTTGCGTGAGCTGGTGGAACTACCGCCAGAAACCAGTTCTAAAGTTGCCGTAGAAAAAGATCGTCGTCGTATGAAGGCGAATCAAATTCGACGTGCGGTGAAACGTCATAGTCAGGTGAGTGGCGGTCGTCGTTCTGGTGGACGTAATAATAACGGTTAATTTAAGTTAAGTATAAAATAAAGGCCCTCCGGGGCCTTTTCTTCATTTGAAGCATGATAAATAGTCGCAGTATTTTAATTTAATTTCATACTTGCTTATGAATAATACCCGGAAATAGCCACATTACTATTTAATTATCTGAGATAAACTCAACGTCAAGAGGTGGGTTATGATTAGATATAGTGGAATATTTCTATCTCTGTTAATGCTTTCAGGATGTGCAACCGAAGCATTAAAGAATGAACAAGCTGAATCTGTTATTTCTGCGGGTAACAAGGCGGTTGCGGCGAATGCAAGTTTCTTTAAACAATACTATGCTTCTCGTGAAAACTTTCTTGTTAATTTTTATGCGACTAATCCAGAGTGTGCATTGCGGCCTGATTATACCATTGATGTAGGGAACAATCGACAGGGCGAAAGTTTATGCCAACCGCCGGGTCCAATGACAGAAAAAGTACAACTAGCTCCATTTGAAAAAAAGAAATTACTTGCTTCAATGGAAGTCATTAATAGCATGAGTGCTTATGTAGAACTCCTGACTGAAGATATGGCATCGACTGAGAGTCAGCAGGTGGCATTACTTAAACAGGCTCTGGATCACGCAAACAACGCGGAAGCATTACTTGGTGTTTCGCCAGGGAAAGATTTAGAGCAATCTGCGGAAGCAGTTAAAGATTTAGTAAATTATTTCAATGAGTTATATATAATAAAAGTTAATTCTGGGAAAATAGGTAAAACGGTAGATAAAAACTGGGCAAGACTTATAAATAATATGAAAGTTTTGCGTGATGATATTTATACAAAAAGCAATAGAATTGAAAAATTCACCTTTGCGAATGTGCATAATAATATGGTTTATTATAATGCCACATCTAAAAATTCAAGGAGTACAGAGTTTAATACTCTGAAAAACAGGAAAGAGTTTCTAAGCTCAGTAATCAATGTGAATGAAACCAGACTACAGGCATCGGCACCAGCTATGCCCGCCATTGAGGCTTTAAATGCCTTTATAGATAAGGGTGATTATCTGAAAAATTTATACACTAATAAAACACGCACAGCGGCTGAACAAAAAAGGTTAAATGAAATATTACGCGCACAAGTAATTAGTGGATTAAAGGCGTCTGAGGGGCTGGCAAAACTACTTCTTGCTAGCGGAATAATGTTATAGGAGGATTTTTATGAACGATGTACAAAATCGTAGAATACTGGCATTACTCGACATGCTGTATAATACCCTGGGCAACAAAACCACATGCAGGGTTTGCCATAAATATTTTATCCTTATCCTCTCGGTTATGAACAACCTGACGATTAACTATGGTACTGAAACCTCACCAGAGTTAAGCGCAATCAGTTATGAAGACGCGAATGCGTTAATTACTGAACTGATATTATTTATTGAAGATGTTGACGCTGAGAATCATGAAGCATATCCGGGACATTTGAGTGAGATTAAACGCATTCTGAATTTCGCTATTGCCGCTTGAATATAATTATGATTAAAGCACCCCAAGAGACGATCTTTTGAGGTGCTTTCACTTAATAATCAATCCCGATTTGCGCCTTAACGCCTGCATCAAACGCATGTTTGACGGGGCGTAATTCACTGACGGTATCTGCCAGCTCAAGTATATCCCGATGACAGCCACGACCCGTGATAATCACCGTTTGCTGATGTGGACGATCATTTAAGGCCTGCATCACTTCTTCCAGTGGCAAATAGTCATACGCCACCATATACGTCAGCTCATCGAGCAAAACCATATCTAGCGAGGAATCAGCCAGCATTCGTTTTGCATGTTGCCAGACTTCGCGGCAGGCGGCGGTATCAGACTCGCGGTTTTGTGTATCCCAGGTAAAGCCGGTTGCCATCACCTGAAACTCGACGCCGTGCGGCTCCAGCAGATTTCGTTCGCCGTTAGGCCAGGTGCCCTTAATAAACTGCACGACGCCCACTTTTTTTCCGTGACCTACCGCGCGCGTTGCCGTACCAAATGCCGCAGTGGTTTTGCCTTTTCCATTGCCAGTAAAAACGATAATAATGCCGCGTTCATCCTGGGCCTGCGCCACACGGGCATCCACTTTTTCTTTAACTCGCTGCTGACGCTGTTGGTAGCGTTCATCACTCATTGGGAAATTCCTGGTTTACGGCCCGGTTGGGCGTCAAAGGTCATGCCGGTTTTACGGCGGCTATCATCGCCCATCAGCCAGAGGTAAAGTGGCATGATATCAGCGGGGGTTTTGAGTTTCTGCGGATCTTCCGTCGGGAAGGCACTGGCACGCATTGCGGTGCGCGTACCTCCTGGATTAATACAGTTAACGCGCAGACGTTGCTGATATTCATCGGCAAGTACCTGCATCATCCCTTCGGTGGCAAATTTCGACACCGCATATGCGCCCCAGTTGGCTCGCCCCTGACGGCCGACGCTTGATGAGGTAAAGACCAGCGAACCAGCGTCCGATTTGAGTAATAAAGGAAGCAGTGCCTGGGTCAGCATAAAGGTGGCATTAACGTTGACCTGCATGACATCCTGCCAGACCTGTGGATTTTGTTCGCTCATCGGGCAAACTTCGCCAAGCAATCCGGCATTATGCAGAACGCCGTCCAGACGCGGATAATTAACGGCAATGCGCTGTGCCAGTTGATGGCAATCTTCGGATGTGCAGGTCAGTAAATCGAGAATAAACCACTGTGGATGACGTCCGGTCTCTTCGAACATACGCTGGGCGACCTGACGTAATTTTTCTTCATTACGACCCAGTAAAATCACTGTCGCGCCATAACGCGCATAAGTCTGAGCGGCTTCACGACCAATGCCGTCGCTGGCGCCGGTTACCAGGATAATACGATCATTGAGTAAATCTTGTTTTGGTTGGTAATGCATGGCTACTCCTCAACGACATCATCAGTCGCGCTGCCAGTGTACTTTATGACTTTGAGGGGTTATGCCTTAAACAGAGGCGCATTTCAATCGGCCTGGGGCGATAACGCCGCAAAATGAATACTTTGTCATACTTTCTCGTCAAGAATATCTCTGCGAGACGGCTTAAGATGCCTGTTGTAAACTGTGAGGCAAAGCGTTGTTTAACCAAGGTGGGACTCGTGGAATTGTTGTCTGAATATGGTTTGTTTTTGGCGAAAATTGTCACTGTTGTTGTGGCGATTGCGGCTGTTGCCGCCATTATTGTCAATGTTGCTCAACGTAATAAACGCCAGCGTGGCGAGTTACGGGTTAACAATCTCAGCGAACAATATAAGGAGATGAAAGAAGAACTGGCAGCAGCGTTGATGGATCCGCATCAGCAAAAGCAGTGGCACAAAGCGCAGAAGAAGAAGCACAAGCAAGAAGCGAAAGCAGCGAAAGCGAAAGCCAAACTGGGCGAGGTGGTGACTGACAGTAAACCCCGCGTCTGGGTACTGGATTTCAAAGGCAGTATGGACGCGCATGAAGTTAACTCGTTACGCGAAGAGATAACCGCAGTACTCGCGGCATTTAAGCCACGGGATCAGGTTGTTTTGCGTCTGGAAAGCCCCGGCGGCATGGTTCATGGTTATGGCCTGGCAGCTTCGCAGTTGCGGCGTCTGCGCGATAAAAACATTCCTTTAACCGTTACGGTAGATAAAGTAGCTGCCAGCGGCGGGTACATGATGGCCTGCGTGGCTGACAAAATTGTTTCCGCGCCGTTTGCCATTGTAGGCTCCATCGGTGTGGTGGCGCAAATGCCCAACTTTAACCGCTTCCTGAAAAGCAAAGATATTGATATTGAACTGCACACCGCCGGGCAATATAAGCGCACGCTGACATTGCTGGGTGAAAATACCGAAGAGGGGCGCGAAAAATTCCGCGAAGAACTGAACGAAACACATCAGCTATTTAAAGATTTTGTAAAACGTATGCGTCCGTCTCTGGATATTGAAGAGGTGGCTACCGGTGAACACTGGTATGGGCAACAGGCGGTAGAGAAAGGCCTGGTTGACGAAATCAACACCAGTGATGAAGTCATTCTTAGCCTGATGGAAGGTCGTGAAGTGGTCAATGTACGTTATATGCAGCGTAAACGGTTGATCGACCGATTCACCGGCAGTGCGGCAGAGAGCGCCGACCGATTGTTGCTACGCTGGTGGCAACGCGGGCAAAAGCCGTTGATGTAAAAGATAAACGCGAGGGTAAAACCTCGCGTTTTGCTTTAATCTACCAGATGGTATTTTTCCGAGAGCACGTGTGCCAGGTGTTTGAACATATTAAACACCGCAGTGCTTTTCGCTGTCGGCAGTCCTTGCTCATCTAAAAAGTAATCGCCGGTGAACACCAGCACGCCATTACGCTGCGTGACGCCGGTGGCTTCAATTCCTGCGAGCGTGTCCTCATGCTCACGAATGATTTTGTTGGCCTCTTTCAACAGCGTTTCGCGGTCGATGGGTTGTGTCTCTTTGTTCATTATTTACTCCTTAAACAAGGACATTAGTCTACGCCAGGCATGGCATACAGACAAATATACCACGCTGGCGTCAGGAGCGCCTTACTGGCAACTTTGGATTTTGCATGCTAATAAAGTTGCGTAACGGATTTTATCAGGTACAGTGTGACGCTTTCGTCAATCTGGCAATAGATTTGCTTGACATTCGACCAAAATTCCGTCGTGCTATAGCGCCTGTAGGCCAAGACCTGTTAACTCAGTCACCGGAATTTTCGTGAACAGAGTCACGACAAGGGGTTGATATCCGCAGAGAGCGAGTCCATATCGGTAACTCGTTGCCAGTGGAAGGTTTATCAATGTGCGACGCATTCCTGGAAGAATCAAATTAGGTAAGGTGAATATGGGTAAAGCTCTTGTCATCGTTGAGTCCCCGGCAAAAGCCAAAACGATCAACAAGTATCTGGGTAGTGACTACGTGGTGAAATCCAGCGTCGGTCACATCCGCGATTTGCCGACCAGTGGCTCAGCTGCTAAAAAGAGTGCCGACTCTACCTCCACCAAAACGGCTAAAAAGCCTAAAAAGGATGAACGTGGCGCTCTCGTCAACCGTATGGGGGTTGACCCGTGGCACAATTGGGAGGCGCACTATGAAGTGTTGCCTGGTAAAGAGAAGGTCGTCTCTGAACTGAAACAACTGGCTGAAAAAGCCGACCACATCTATCTCGCAACCGACCTTGACCGCGAAGGGGAAGCCATTGCATGGCACCTGCGGGAAGTGATTGGGGGTGATGATGCGCGTTATAGCCGAGTGGTGTTTAACGAAATTACTAAAAACGCGATCCGCCAGGCGTTCAACAAACCCGGCGAACTGAATATTGATCGTGTTAATGCCCAGCAGGCGCGTCGCTTTATGGATCGCGTCGTGGGTTATATGGTTTCTCCGCTGCTGTGGAAAAAGATCGCTCGCGGTCTTTCCGCCGGGCGTGTGCAATCCGTAGCGGTTCGCCTGGTGGTTGAGCGTGAGCGTGAAATTAAAGCCTTCGTGCCGGAAGAATTCTGGGAAGTCGATGCCAGCACGACTACGCCATCTGGCGAAGCGTTGGCTTTGCAGGTGACTCATCAGAACGACAAACCGTTCCGCCCGGTCAACAAAGAACAAACTCTGGCTGCGGTAAGTCTGCTGGAAAAAGCGCGCTACAGCGTGCTGGAACGTGAAGACAAACCGACAACCAGTAAACCTGGCGCTCCTTTTATTACCTCTACGCTGCAACAAGCTGCCAGCACCCGTCTTGGTTTTGGCGTGAAAAAAACCATGATGATGGCGCAGCGTCTGTATGAAGCAGGCTATATCACTTACATGCGTACCGACTCCACTAACCTGAGTCAGGACGCGGTAAACATGGTTCGCGGTTATATCAGCGATAATTTTGGTAATAAATATCTGCCGGAAAGTCCAAACCAATACGCCAGCAAAGAAAACTCACAGGAAGCGCACGAAGCAATTCGTCCTTCTGACGTCAATGTGATGGCGGAATCGCTGAAAGATATGGAAGCAGATGCGCAGAAGCTGTACCAGTTAATCTGGCGTCAGTTTGTTGCCTGTCAGATGACCCCGGCGAAATATGACTCCACCACGCTGACCGTTGGCGCGGGTGACTTCCGCCTGAAAGCGCGCGGTCGTATTCTGCGTTTCGACGGCTGGACGAAAGTTATGCCAGCTCTGCGTAAAGGCGATGAAGATCGTATTTTACCGGCTGTCGATAAAGGTGACTCCCTGTCGCTTGTTGAACTGACGCCTGCGCAGCACTTTACCAAGCCGCCAGCTCGTTTTAGCGAAGCTTCTCTGGTTAAAGAGCTGGAAAAACGCGGGATCGGTCGTCCGTCTACTTATGCGTCGATCATTTCGACCATTCAGGATCGCGGCTATGTGCGTGTGGAAAACCGTCGCTTCTATGCGGAAAAAATGGGTGAGATCGTTACCGATCGCCTGGAAGAAAATTTCCGCGAGTTAATGAATTACGACTTTACCGCGCAGATGGAAAACAGCCTCGACCAGGTGGCAAATCACGAAGCAGAGTGGAAAGCTGTACTGGATCACTTCTTCTCTGATTTCACTCAGCAGCTTGATAAAGCGGAAAAAGATCCGGAAGAGGGCGGTATGCGCCCGAACCAGATGGTTCTGACCAGCATTGACTGCCCGACCTGTGGTCGAAAAATGGGGATTCGCACCGCCAGCACCGGGGTATTCCTGGGCTGTTCCGGTTATGCGCTGTCGCCGAAAGAGCGTTGCAAAACCACCATCAACCTGGTGCCGGAAAACGAAGTGCTTAACGTGCTGGAAGGCGAAGACGCTGAAACCAACGCGCTGCGCGCCAAACGTCGTTGCCCGAAATGCGGTACAGCGATGGACAGCTATCTCATCGATCCGAAACGTAAGTTGCATGTTTGTGGTAATAATCCAACCTGCGACGGTTATGAGATCGAAGAGGGCGAATTCCGTATTAAAGGTTATGACGGCCCGATCGTTGAGTGTGAAAAATGTGGTTCTGAAATGCACCTGAAAATGGGGCGTTTCGGTAAATACATGGCCTGCACCAATGAAGAGTGTAAAAACACACGTAAGATTTTACGTAACGGTGAAGTCGCGCCGCCGAAAGAAGATCCGGTTCCGCTGCCAGAATTACCGTGCGAAAAATCGGATGCTTATTTCGTGCTGCGTGATGGCGCTGCCGGTGTGTTCCTGGCTGCCAATACTTTCCCGAAATCACGTGAAACGCGTGCGCCGCTGGTGGAAGAGCTTTATCGCTTCCGCGACCGTTTACCAGAAAAATTGCGTTATCTGGCTGATGCGCCACAGCAAGATCCAGAAGGTAATAAGACAATGGTTCGCTTTAGCCGGAAAACCAGGCAGCAATATGTCTCTTCGGAAAAAGACGGAAAGGCAACTGGCTGGTCAGCATTTTATGTTGATGGCAAATGGGTTGAAGGGAAAAAATAACCTTTAATTCTTTCTGGTTTTTTAAAACAAAGGGTCGCAAAAGCGACCCTTTTTTATTGCATATTATTTTATCTCCACACCTATACACTAAAGCTATAAATGATATAGTGGTTATAGTTAGCACCTTTTTTATTATTAAATCGTATTAGTCACCCGTCAGGTGTGACGAAAAAACGATGTTCTGATGGCGTCTAATTGGATGGTTTAACATGAAATTACAACAACTTCGCTATATTGTTGAGGTCGTCAATCATAACCTGAACGTCTCATCAACGGCTGAAGGACTTTACACATCACAACCTGGGATCAGTAAGCAAGTCAGAATGCTGGAAGATGAGCTGGGTATTCAAATTTTTTCCCGTAGCGGCAAGCATTTGACGCAGGTTACTCCAGCCGGGCAGGAAATAATTCGTATCGCTCGTGAAGTTCTGTCGAAAGTTGATGCTATTAAATCGGTCGCCGGAGAACACACCTGGCCAGATAAAGGCTCGCTGTATATCGCCACCACGCATACTCAGGCGCGCTATGCATTACCGAATGTCATCAAAGGTTTCATTGAGCGTTATCCTCGCGTTTCTTTGCATATGCATCAGGGATCGCCAACACAAATCGCCGATGCTGTCTCTAAAGGTAATGCCGATTTCGCTATTGCCACGGAAGCACTTCATTTGTATGAAGATTTGGTGATGCTGCCATGCTATCACTGGAATCGGGCTATTGTGGTGACACCAGACCATCCGCTGGCGGGCAAAAAAGCAATTACCATTGAAGAACTGGCGCAGTATCCGTTGGTGACGTATACCTTCGGTTTTACCGGACGCTCCGAGCTGGATACCGCCTTTAACCGCGCAGGGTTGACGCCGCGTATTGTTTTCACTGCTACCGATGCTGACGTGATTAAAACTTACGTTCGATTAGGGTTGGGTGTAGGGGTGATTGCCAGCATGGCGGTGGATCCGGTTTCGGATCCCGACCTGGTTCGTGTTGATGCGCATGACATTTTCAGTCATAGCACAACCAAAATTGGTTTTCGCCGCAGTACGTTTTTGCGCAGTTATATGTATGATTTCATTCAGCGTTTTGCGCCACATTTAACTCGCGATGTCGTTGATGCCGCCGTAGCACTGCGTTCCAATGAAGAAATTGAGATCATGTTTAAAGATATCAAATTGCCGGAAAAATAATTACCTGCATTATTTCCGGCACCTTTTATGTTTTCAGGGTGCCGGAATATATCCTCTGTTCTTTTTTATTTGTCCACCGCTCACAATATAATTATCCCTGAAATCTTTATGGTAAATCGGACATAAAGTAGTGTCTAATTACCTGCCTCGCAAATGTCAGTCTTCAAATATCTATTTCAGGTCAAAAGATTGAATTATTCACTGGAGACGATTCGTAAATTAGCTGGATTTTTGGCTAAAGTTTCATTAGGATTTGTCTCATCAATTGATTAATTATACCAATCGTTTAGCGTCTTGCTGATAAGTGATGGCGATTATATGAGGTTAGCAATGCCTTCTGGAAATCAGGAACCTCGCAGGGACCCTGAATTGAAACGCAAAGCCTGGCTTGCGGTATTTCTTGGGTCTGCGCTCTTCTGGGTGCTTGTCGCACTGCTAATTTGGAAAGTGTGGGGGTAAAGCATGGTCGTTCAGGAGCAGCATCAGGTTGCTTTGCCACTGTCTCAGCATAGTGACAATGAAACGGAAACGAAACGGGAATGTTCAGTCGTTATTCCAGATGGCTGGAAACTGACGTCGCAACAGCAAGCTTTTATAGAGATGTTTGCTGAAGATGATCAGCAGAAACAATAATTATCATCATTCTTATTATCCGATATATTCGTGAATTAAACGGTTTTTAATACACCACAGCAATAAAAGGTTGAATAATTTCAACAGAAAGTAATAACAAGTGAAGGGTGTAGCCTATGATCACCACAAATATGAAATACTGGTCCTGGATGGGCGCATTTTCTCTGTCGATGCTCTTCTGGGTTGAACTCATCTGGATAGTTGCTCACTAATCTCTGACCTCGCTACGGCGAGGTTTTTCTTTTCTTATCCGCAAGGTTTCCCTCTTTTATCAATTCGGGTTGTTATCAAATCGTTACGCGGTGTTTGTGTTATCTTTAATATTCACCCTGAAGAGAATCAGGGCATCGCAACCCTGTTATTAAGGAGGAGCTATGTCGTCAACCCTACGAGAAGCCAGTAAGGACACTTTGCAGGCCAAAGATAAAACTTACCACTACTACAGCCTGCCGCTTGCTGCCAAATCACTGGGCGATATCACCCGTCTGCCTAAGTCACTCAAAGTTCTGCTCGAAAACCTGCTGCGCTGGCAGGATGGTAACTCGGTTACCGAAGAGGATATCCACGCGCTGGCGGGCTGGTTGAAAAATGCCCATGCTGACCGTGAAATTGCCTACCGTCCGGCAAGAGTGCTGATGCAGGACTTCACCGGCGTGCCCGCTGTCGTGGATCTTGCGGCGATGCGAGAAGCGGTAAAACGTCTCGGTGGCGATACCGCGAAAGTGAATCCGCTCTCACCGGTCGACCTGGTAATTGACCATTCGGTGACCGTCGATCGTTTTGGCGATGATGAAGCATTCGAGGAAAACGTGCGTCTGGAAATGGAGCGAAACCACGAACGTTATGTATTCCTGAAATGGGGGCAGCAGGCGTTCAGTCGTTTTAGCGTCGTGCCACCAGGCACAGGCATTTGCCATCAGGTTAACCTCGAATATCTCGGCAAAGCAGTGTGGAGTGAACTGCAGGACGGTGAATGGATTGCTTATCCGGATACGCTCGTCGGTACTGACTCGCACACTACTATGATCAACGGTCTTGGCGTACTGGGGTGGGGCGTTGGCGGGATCGAAGCGGAAGCCGCAATGTTAGGTCAGCCGGTTTCCATGCTTATCCCGGATGTAGTGGGCTTTAAACTCAGCGGAAAATTACGTGAAGGTATCACCGCCACAGACCTGGTTCTCACCGTTACCCAGATGCTGCGTAAACATGGCGTAGTGGGGAAATTCGTCGAATTTTACGGCGATGGGCTGGATTCGCTGCCGCTGGCAGATCGCGCTACCATTGCCAATATGTCGCCAGAATATGGCGCGACCTGCGGCTTCTTCCCAATCGATGCGGTCACCCTCGATTACATGCGTTTAAGCGGGCGCAGTGAAGATCAGGTCGAACTGGTCGAAAAATATGCTAAAGCGCAGGGCATGTGGCGTAACCCGGGCGATGAACCGATTTTTACCAGTACGTTAGAACTGGACATGAATGACGTTGAAGCGAGTCTGGCGGGACCAAAACGCCCACAGGATCGCGTTGCACTGCCCGATGTACCAAAAGCTTTTGCCGCCAGTAACGAACTGGAAGTGAATGCCACGCATAAAGATCGCCAACCGGTCGATTATGTTATGAACGGACATCAGTATCAGTTGCCTGATGGTGCAGTGGTCATTGCCGCGATAACGTCGTGCACCAACACCTCTAATCCAAGTGTACTGATGGCCGCAGGCTTGCTGGCGAAAAAAGCCGTAACTCTGGGCCTCAAGCGGCAACCGTGGGTCAAAGCGTCGCTGGCACCGGGTTCAAAAGTCGTTTCTGATTATCTGGCAAAAGCGAAACTGACACCGTATCTCGACGAACTGGGGTTTAACCTTGTGGGATACGGTTGTACCACCTGTATTGGTAACTCTGGGCCGCTGCCCGATCCTATCGAAACGGCAATCAAAAAAGGCGATTTAACCGTCGGTGCGGTGCTGTCCGGCAACCGTAACTTTGAAGGCCGTATCCATCCGCTGGTTAAAACTAACTGGCTGGCTTCGCCGCCATTGGTGGTTGCCTATGCGCTGGCGGGCAATATGAATATCAATCTGGCTTCAGAGCCTATCGGTCATGATCGTAAAGGCGATCCGGTATATCTGAAAGATATCTGGCCATCAGCACAAGAAATTGCCCGTGCGGTAGCACAAGTCTCTACAGAAATGTTCCGTAAAGAGTACGCAGAAGTTTTCGAAGGGACAGCTGAGTGGAAAGAAATTAACGTTGTGCGATCCGATACCTACGGATGGCAGGATGATTCGACCTATATTCGGTTATCGCCATTTTTTGATGAGATGCAGGCAATGCCTGCGCCAGTGGAGGATATTCACGGCGCGCGGATACTCGCAATGCTGGGGGATTCGGTCACCACTGACCATATCTCTCCGGCGGGCAGTATTAAGCCCGACAGTCCGGCGGGGCGATATCTACAAGGTCGGGGTGTTGAGCGGAAAGACTTTAACTCCTACGGTTCGCGGCGTGGTAACCATGAAGTGATGATGCGCGGCACGTTTGCCAACATTCGCATTCGTAACGAAATGGTGCCTGGCGTTGAAGGGGGGATGACGCGGCATTTACCTGCCAGCGATGTTGTCTCTATTTACGATGCAGCGATGCGCTATAAGCAGGAGCAAACGCCGCTGGCGGTGATTGCCGGTAAAGAATATGGTTCTGGCTCCAGCCGTGACTGGGCGGCAAAAGGTCCGCGTCTGCTTGGTATCCGGGTGGTTATTGCCGAATCGTTTGAACGTATTCACCGCTCGAATTTAATTGGCATGGGCATTCTGCCGCTGGAATTTCCGCAAGGCGTGACGCGTAAAACATTAGGGCTGACCGGGGAAGAGAAGATTGATATTAGCGATCTGCAAAATCTACAACCCGGCGCAACGGTTCCAGTGACGCTAACGCGAGCTGATGGTAGCCAGGAAGTTATGCCGTGCCGTTGTCGTATCGACACTGCGACGGAATTAACCTATTACCAGAACGACGGGATTTTGCATTATGTCATCCGTAATATGTTGAAGTAACGAGTATTTGCTTGCCGGAAGTCAGATAACCGGCAAGCAAATTAACTTCACAACGCAAGTGGGTTATTTGTTCAACAGATGACCCATTTTTTCGGCTTTGGTATCGAGATAATGTTCGTTATTGGGGTTACGACCAACAATCAACGGCACGCGTTCAACAATATTAATCCCGGCTTCGGTCAGAATTTCGACTTTTTTCGGGTTGTTGGTTAACAAACGGACTGCATTGACACCAAGGAGTTTGAACATATCAGCGCAAAGAGTGAAGTCGCGCTCATCAGCAGCGAAGCCTAACTGGTGGTTAGCCTCTACGGTGTCGTAGCCTTGATCCTGCAATGCGTAAGCGCGAATTTTATTCAGCAGACCAATGTTACGACCTTCCTGGCGGTGATACAGCAAAATACCACGGCCTTCTTCGGCGATTTGTGTCAGCGCCGCTTCCAGCTGGAAGCCACAATCGCAGCGCAAGCTGAACAGGGCGTCACCGGTCAGACATTCGGAATGGACGCGCGCAAGTACCGGGGTATGCCCGGAAATATCGCCATAGACTAGCGCGACATGATCGTGTCCGGTTGCCAGTTCTTCAAATCCCACCATCAGGAAATCGCCCCATGGGGTTGGCAGTTTGGCTTCTGCCACACGTTTAAGCTGCATGAAATTCTCCAGATAATGCTGGTTCTGTATTGGCTTATTTTGCCATAACGTGAAGGCGTTCACCTAATCACGACGCGTCGATCGTTCACTGAATGGCACAAATCTGTCAATTTTTCCAGGTCAGGGCATTTTCAGTTATGATTGTGAGACTTATAAGAAAGGAGAGACCATGCGTTCGATTGCCAGACGTACCGCAGTTGGAGCTGCACTATTACTTATCATGCCTGTAGCGGTATGGATTTCTGGCTGGCGTTGGCAACCAGGAGAGCAAAATGGGTTGTTAAAAGCGGCCTTTTGGGTCACTGAAACCGTCACTCAGCCCTGGGGCGTCATTACGCATCTGATTTTATTCGGTTGGTTTCTCTGGTGTCTGCGCTTTCGTATCAAAGCTGCAATTATGTTGTTTGCCATACTGGCAGCGGCGATCCTTGTCGGGCAAGCGGTAAAATCCTGGATTAAAGACAAAGTTCAGGAGCCGCGCCCGTTTGTTATCTGGCTGGAAAAAACACATCATATTCCGGTTGATGAGTTCTACACTTTAAAGCGTGCAGAGCGCGGAAATTTAGTGAAAGAACAGTTGGCTGAAGAGAAAAATATTCCGCAATATTTGCGTTCTCATTGGCAGAAAGAGACCGGTTTTGCCTTTCCTTCTGGTCACACAATGTTTGCTGCCAGTTGGGCTCTGCTGGCCGTTGGGTTGTTATGGCCGCGTCGGCGAACCGTAACCATTGCACTCTTGCTGGTTTGGGCAATGGGAGTCATGGGAAGCCGCCTGCTGCTTGGGATGCATTGGCCGCGCGATCTGGTGGTGGCTACGTTGATTTCGTGGGCGCTGGTCGCGGTAGCAACCTGGCTTGCGCAACGTATTTGTGGGCCATTAACACCACCACCGGAAGAAAATCGTGAGATAGCGCAACGAGAACAAGAAAGTTAATACTGGTTGAATTTCCGAATTTAACCCTCAAATCATCAACAATGATTGTGGCTACCATTTCGCAGACGTCGTGAAAATGGTAATTTAAAGGGCTATTGCGGTAAATTGACCATAATTTATTCGCTCTAACCACATAACGGGAAGTAATGTGAAATATTTACTCATTTTCTTACTGGTGTTAGCGATTTTTGTGATTTCCGTCACATTGGGTGCGCAAAATGATCAACAGGTAACGTTTAATTATCTGTTAGCGCAAGGGGAGTATCGTATCTCCACATTGCTCGCTGTATTGTTTGCTGCGGGTTTTGCTATTGGTTGGTTGATTTGTGGCCTTTTCTGGCTGCGAGTTCGTGTTTCTCTGGTACGCGCTGAACGTAAAATAAAGCGACTGGAAAACCAGCTTTCACCTGCGACTGGCGTGGCGGTAGCGCCTGATTCGTCAGTGGCGAAGGAATAACTTTCTATGCTGGAGTTGTTGTTTCTGCTCTTGCCTGTAGCCGCTGCCTATGGCTGGTATATGGGCCGCAGAAGTGCGCAACAAAACAAGCAAGATGAAGCCAACCGCCTGTCACGTGATTACGTAGCAGGGGTTAACTTCCTGCTTAGTAATCAACAGGATAAAGCGGTTGATCTGTTCCTCGATATGCTCAAAGAGGACACCGGCACCGTTGAAGCCCACCTTACGCTCGGAAACCTGTTCCGTTCGCGTGGCGAAGTCGATCGCGCGATTCGTATTCATCAAACCTTAATGGAAAGTGCCTCGTTGACCTATGAGCAACGCTTGCTGGCAATTCAGCAACTGGGGCGTGATTACATGGCGGCGGGTTTATACGATCGTGCGGAAGATATGTTTAATCAACTGACCGATGAAACGGACTTCCGTGTTGGCGCATTGCAACAGCTGTTACAAATCTATCAGTCCACCAGTGAATGGCAGAAAGCAATTGATGTTGCAGAACGCCTGGTGAAGCTGGGCAAAGATAAGCAACGCGTTGAGATCGCCCATTTCTACTGTGAACTGGCGCTCCAGCACATGGCCAGCGACGATCTTGATCGCGCTATGACCTTGTTGAAAAAAGGGGCGGCGGCAGACAAAAACAGCGCCCGCGTATCCATCATGATGGGACGTGTGTTTATGGCGAAAGGAGAATACGCCAAAGCGGTCGAAAGCCTGCAACGCGTCATTTCCCAGGACAGAGAACTGGTCAGCGAAACGCTGGAAATGCTGCAAACCTGCTATCAGCAACTGGGTAAAACTGCCGAATGGGCAGAGTTCCTGCAACGCGCGGTGGAAGAGAATACCGGTGCCGATGCTGAATTGATGCTTGCAGACATTATCGAAGCGCGCGACGGCAGTGATGCCGCACAGGTCTATATTACGCGCCAGCTACAACGTCACCCGACCATGCGCGTGTTCCACAAGTTAATGGATTACCACCTGAATGAAGCAGAAGAAGGGCGCGCTAAAGAGAGCCTGATGGTGCTGCGTGACATGGTAGGTGAGAAGGTGCGTAGTAAGCCGCGTTATCGTTGCCAGAAGTGTGGTTTTACTGCATATACGCTCTACTGGCATTGCCCGTCATGTCGGGCGTGGTCAACCATTAAACCTATTCGCGGCCTTGATGGCCTGTAATTTTTAAAAAAAATCCAGCTTTAGTTACAACATCCTAATGGTTGTTCCCACATTTTGCTTCGGCAACTCCAGCGTAAAAAAGCCTGGCAGGGGAAAAATCGCAACTGTTAATTTTTTATTTCCACGGGTAGAATGCACGCCGTTTACCTGTTTCGCGCCACTTCCGGTGCCCATCATCAAGAAGGTCTGGTCATGACGTTAACTGCTTCATCTTCTTCCCGCGCTGTTACGAATTCTCCTGTCGTTGTTGCCCTTGATTACCATAATCGTGACGCCGCGCTGGCATTTGTCGACAAGATCGACCCACGTGATTGTCGTCTGAAAGTCGGCAAAGAGATGTTTACGCTGTTTGGGCCGCAGTTTGTGCATGAACTGCAACATCGTGGTTTTGATATTTTCCTCGATCTGAAATTTCACGACATTCCCAACACCGCAGCGCACGCTGTGGCTGCAGCGGCTGACTTAGGCGTGTGGATGGTTAACGTTCATGCCTCCGGTGGGGCACGTATGATGACCGCAGCGCGTGAGGCTCTGGTTCCGTTTGGTAAAGATGCACCGTTATTAATTGCCGTGACTGTATTGACCAGCATGGAAGCCAGTGACCTGACCGATCTTGGCGTGACACTGTCACCAGCGGATTATGCAGAACGTCTGGCGGCATTGACGCAAAAATGTGGGCTTGATGGTGTGGTGTGTTCTGCTCAGGAAGCTGTGCGTTTTAAACAGGTATTCGGTCAGGAGTTCAAACTGGTTACGCCGGGCATTCGTCCGCAGGGGAGTGACGCTGGTGACCAGCGCCGTATTATGACGCCAGAACAAGCGTTGGCGGCTGGAGTTGATTATATGGTGATTGGTCGCCCGGTAACGCAATCGGCAGATCCAGCGCAAACGCTGAAAGCGATCAACGCCTCATTACAACGGAGTGCATGATGAGTGATTCCAATAGCCGTCTGGTTTACTCAACGGAAACCGGACGTATTGATGAGCCAAAAGCGGCCCCTGTACGCCCTAAAGGCGACGGCGTGGTGCGCATTCAACGTCAAACCAGTGGACGTAAAGGAAAGGGCGTTTGCCTGATCACTGGAGTCGATCTCGATGATGCAGAACTGACAAAACTGGCGGCGGAGCTGAAGAAAAAATGCGGCTGCGGTGGAGCAGTAAAAGACGGAATTATCGAAATCCAGGGAGATAAGCGTGATTTATTAAAAGCACTCCTTGAAGCGAAAGGAATGAAAGTAAAACTCGCTGGCGGTTAACAAAAAAGCCACGGAAATATTCCGTGGCTTTCGTTTATTTTACTGTGTGTACTATTCAGTTATTTCGTAATGAACAGAGTCAAGCGTATTATAATTGCGAGTCGCTTATCGACATTTATTTACGATTATTTACCGACCTGGTGACCGATAATACCACCAACTGCTGCACCACCTAATGTACCCAGCGTGCTGCCATCAGTCAGTACTGCACCACCTAAAGCCCCTGCACCCGCACCGATTGCGGTGTTACGGTCTCGTTTTGACCAATTAGAACAGGCGCTTAGAGACATTGCCAGTGTAATTGCCAGAACAGCTGCGGTCATTTTTTTGCTCGTTACAAACATAATACTCTCTCCTGAATTTATGATTCACGGAAGTAAGCTCTCTATAACTATAATAGTTTAGAATACGCCTGGTAAAATAATTCCGTGAAATCTTCTCGCGCGCAGGGTTATATCACGCAGGTGATAGTGACTTCCTGTTATATCGCTGATAATAAGTTTATAACTTTAGGATGTTAATAACAGGTAAATAGTCTTAATTATCAACCAGGAATCATCTTAGAGCGGATGATTTGCGTCGGGGCAAACCATCCGTAGGGAGGGAAAGTGATTATATGTCAACGACGTGAACGATTAATTTACTGTGTTCCAAAAGCATCATATCGCTGGCGCGAATCTTCGAATCGGTTATAACACGTTTGATTCTCTCCACAGGACCGATGGAGTAAGAGTGTACGGCACCAAACTTAGAACTGTCAGTCAGGACTATGGTTTCGCATTCTTTTTCCAGCACGGCATTGACCACATCGGTACGCATCATGTCGCGACCTGTAAATCCAGTTTCAGGTTGCCAGCCATCGATACCAATAAATGCCTTACTGAAATGCACCTGTTGGATGCACTGACGTGTCAGTGGCCCAACCATACTTTCGCTTTTTTTCTGGTACACGCCGCCAAGTAAAATGACCTCACAAGGCGCGTCTTTCAGTAAATGCGCTATATAGCTGCTGACCGTAATGATGGTGACATTTTTCTTCTGCTCACCTAATGTGCGAGCCAGAAGGGCGTTACTGCTACCATTCTCGATAAAGATGGTTTCACCCGGTTGAACCAGTGAGGCGGCAAACTCGGCGAGTTCACGCTTCAGCGTATAATTACTCATCATACGGGTTTCGACGTCATCACTATCAAGCGAAACTGCAAAGCCATGTGCACGGCGTAGATAGCTAAGTTTTTCGAGGGTGTTGAGATCCTGGCGAATGGTAACTTCGGAAACTCCAGTGGCTTTCGCCAGATCGGTTACGCTAACCTGACCCTGCTCAATGACCATCTGTAGAATAGTTTGTTGTCGGGAATTCATCGCTGTAATTCTTATAACGTTATAATACTAAATAAAAAATGCTGACGTGCCGGGCATCCTTAAATAGGGAAAACTGAAAGCACGATTGTTAAATCTCCCACGGTGCCTTCGGGATGTCTGGCGTAGATGCAGCAACCTGGCGCAACAGTTCTGCTTTAAGTATCTCGAGATTATGGATCGCAGAGTGGTAATCGCCCGCCACAAGGATATCTAACACAATATCAATACGTTCGGCAACGCGTTGGGCATCAAATTCAGACATCAGGGTATCCTCAAGGCAAAAAGTGAAAATGAATAATGCAAAAATTGCCGCTAAAAGAGAAGTGCTTAACGGCAAAGGCTAATTATCATTCATTAATACGATATGTAATGGAATTATATACCGTTACATTTATATATTCGTCTCTTTATGCGCGCTTCAGATAACGTTTATACCAGCGTTCGAAAGCTACAGCAGGCATCGGTTTGGCAAACAAAAATCCTTGTCTCTCATTGATGCCATTTTTGGTCAAAAAGGCATCTTCTTTTGTACTCTCTACACCTTCGGCAATCACCTGAAGATTGAGCGCCTGAGCCACGGCGACGATCGCACGTACCAGCGATTGCGAGACTGGCTGTTTGTGAATATCACGAACAAAAACCTGGTCGAGTTTTATAGCATCGATGGGGAATCGTGCCAGTTGGGAAAGAGAAGAGTAACCCGTGCCGAAATCATCCAGATGAACCTGTGCGCCTAATTGACTGAATTGCTGAATAACGGAAAGCGCCAACTGATCGTTTTCAATCAGACAGCTTTCAGTCAGTTCGACATCAATAGGGCAATACTCAAATTTAAGTTCCTGGAGTACCTGTTTCAGGTCAGTGAAAATGGTTTGATCGGCGAGTTGGCGTGCTGAGACATTCACCGCCACCCGAAGATTAATACCTTTATCTCTCCATTTTGCAACCTGGCGCACGACGTCGAGAATAACCCAACGGCCCAGTGGCACAATCAGACCAGACTCTTCGGCATAGGAAATAAAGTCCAGAGGGGGAATTAAGCCACGTTCGGGGGACTGCCAGCGTACCAGAGCTTCCAGACTGCGTACTTCACCGCGCCAGGTGATTTTCGGCTGATAGTGAATGACTAACTGATCGTTTTCCAGTGCTTTACGCAGGTTGGTATCCAGCCAGAGATATTCAAATACCCGTTGATTCATTTCCGGCGAAAAGACGCAAAATTGTCCTCGTCCGCCTTCTTTGGCACTGTACATTGCCGTATCGGCATGGCGAATAATCGCCGCGCTGTCTGGACCGTGTTGCGGTGAAAGTGAAATACCAATCGAGCAGCCAGTATAAACTTCGATTAAACCGATGCGAAAGGGTTGGCGCAGGCGGGTCAAAATCCGCGATGCCATTGCTTCCAGGGCACTTTGTGAGGTGTCTGGTGCGAGTACCAGAAATTCATCGCCGCCAAGACGTGCCAACACCTGATCCTGTTCAAGACAGCTTAAAATGGCCAGTGAAACCTCGCGTAACAGCTGGTCGCCAAACAAATGCCCGTAGGCATCGTTCACTTTTTTAAAATTGTCTAAATCGAGATAAACCACTCCGACCTTACTCTCGTCGGTCTGATTAATGGCGTAGTCGATTAATTCCTGCATTGCGTTACGATTCGGTAGCCCGGTGATGCTGTCAGTGTTAGCCAGGATTCGCAATCGTTCCTGGGCGTGACGTTCTTCGGTTATATCGGTGCCGGAACAGATTAAATAGATCTCATTTTTGCCGCTACCGCTGTGGACAAATTTGTTGCGAAACAGAAACAGTCGCTGACCTTTGCGCGTCTGTACCCAACGCTCGACTTCATAGGCGTTGCCACTACGAAAAAAACTGCTGTTGTTACGCCGTGAGATCGCAGCTTCACGGCGACTCATAAACAATTTAAACACGCTTTGCCCAATGACATCGTGTTCTTTCAGCCCTGTATATTCTTCACATAACCGATTAAAACGCTGGATATTCCCCCGGCTGTCCAGAATCACTATTGCGGAATGCGCTTCAGAAACTACCTGTTCGGCAAAGGAAAGTCCGTGTGATAAATCACGAGCAACCGCCGGTGTATCATGCCATGCCGACGCGTTGCCACCCCATTCGCGCTTATTGATTTTTCGTCCCACCAGATGGACAGAAAGGTCGCTCTCATCGACTGTCAGACTCATCATCAGGCTGGAGGTGATGACCGTCATTTCCCGGATGCGAGCAGCCTGTTCGGCGGATAACTGCAGAGTACGTTCAGGTTCTGTTGTTTCAGTGGTGGAAAAGCGCAAAACATCACTGTTTTCCGACAACCGCCAGTATGGGTTGTGCGATCCGAGAAAGTTGTACAACGTTGTGGACTCCCTAACGGTTTTCATGATGCATACCCTACGGTTAACGGCGAACCATGCCATTAAATGGAAGGTCCAACATGACTTACATGAAATTAATGTCGGCTAAACGTATTGTTTTTTTTATATATTTATTTGTAATCCAGTTTTGGGAAAACGCCAGTTTTCAAACGGAAGTCATTAAAAAAAATCTGCTGAGATAAAACGAATGCGAAGGGAGGGGGGAAAGCAAACGGCCCATCCGTAATGAACGAGCCGTGAAGGGGGATTACGCGACCGGGCGCGCAATAATACTGCGGGTTTCCATGCGTACTTCGGCGATGGTGACGTCGATAACGTCGGTTACTTTGTAAACTGTTTCACCTTTAATTTGTACGGTGCCGTTTTCCTGACTGCAAACCAGTTCATCGCGCACAGCGTGTAAGAATGGTGCAGGGATAAAGGCAATAGCGCCGTTATCGACCAGCCGCACACGCATACCGCCACGGCTGATATCGACGATTTCTGCCGCAAAACGGGTGTCGGTTCCGGCTTTGTCTTTCAGGAAACGTGCGTATAACCAGTCGCCGACATCACGTTCTGCCATCCGGTTAAGACGGCGACGTTCTGCCATTTGGACGGTGATTTCATCCTGCGGGCGCGTCGCTGTTTCGCCTTTGATGATCGCTTTCAGCAGACGATGGTTGATCATGTCGCCATACTTACGAATCGGTGAAGTCCAGGTGGCATACGCTTCCAGACCGAGGCCAAAGTGAGGGCCAGGTTCGGTGCTGATTTCTGCAAAAGACTGAAAACGGCGAATGCGGCTGTCAAGAAAACCTGTCGGTTGCGCATCCAGCTCACGGCGCAGTTTGCAGAAGCCGTCCAGTGTGAGCACTTCTTCGGCGTCAACATGTAGGCCGTGCGTTTTCAGTAATGCTGCCAGCGCGTCGGCATTTGCCGGATCAAAGCCCATATGTACGTTATAGATACCGAAACCGAGCTTATCGCGCAGCACGCGAGCCGCACAAATGTTAGCGGCGATCATCGCTTCTTCGACGATACGGTTAGCAATACGACGCGGTTCAGCGACGATATCCAACACTTCACCTTTTTCACCGAGAATAAAACGGTAATCCGGGCGATCTTTAAACACCAACGCATGGTTATTACGCCATTCGCCGCGACGCTGGCAAATTTGCGCTAACAGGCGGATTTGTTCCGCAATCGCATCACTTTCTGGCTGCCAGTCACCGGTGTTTTCCAACCAATCTGAAACCTGGTCATAAACCAGCTTGGCTTTGGATTCGATGGTAGCAGCAAAAAATTCGATGTCGTCTTCAATGGTGCCGTCAGCGGATAGCGTCATCCGACATGCCAGCACCGGACGCACTTCATTGGCACGCAGGGAGCAGAGGTCGTCGGAAAGTTCCCGTGGCAGCATTGGGATATTGAAGCCTGGCAGATAGTTGGTGAACGCACGAATTCTCGCGGCTTTGTCCAGCTTGCTGCCTTCTGCGATCCACGCGGTTGGGTCGGCAATCGCGACAATCAACTGTAGTTTGTCATCCGGCAACGCCTTAGCGAAAAGGGCATCATCCATATCCTCCGTGCTGGCGCTGTCAATGGTGACAAAGTCCAGAGCAGTCAGATCTTCACGTTGCAGACCTTCATCGAGCATTTCGGTAGCAACACCGTCTGGCGCTTCTTTTTCCAGATTATGGCGTGCCAGGGTTACCCACCACGGTACGAAGTGGTCGTCACCAAAAGTGATGTATTGTGTCAGTTCCGCATAGAAGGAGCGATCGCCTTTCAACGGATGGCGGCGCATTTCGGCAACCGCCCAGTCGCCTTCTTTAAACTCATGGGTCAGGCCACGAGCCGCGCGACAAGGAATGGCGTCTTTTAAGAGTGGATGATCAGGAACGATGGTCAGACGATCATTTTTACCCTGAACTTTACCCACGAAACGAGTCAGAAACGGTTCAACCAGTTCTTCTGGCTCTGCGGATTCACGTTCTTTTTCACTGTGGATCACCGCGATAATTCGGTCGCCATGCATGACTTTTTTCATCTGCGGCGGCGGAATGAAATAACTTTTCTGTGCGTCGACTTCCAGGAAGCCAAAGCCTTTTTCAGTGGCTTTTACCACCCCTTCAGCGCGGGGCGTCTGGGAGTGCAGTTGCTGTTTAAGCTGCGCTAGCAGCGGGTTGTCCTGAAACATAATTGTCTATTTTGGTGGCCATTAGAGCGGCTGACAGTTTTACGCGATTCTGCCTGACGCAGCAAGGTTAATGTGTTTCACCCAACGCGATTTTTAAGCGATTTATCCAACCACAAAACCCGCTCCATACCAGCAGATTGATAACCTGAGCTGATGATATTTCATGTTCGAGTAATGGGCTGAACTGGGCGGCGCTAAAGCGATCGGGTGCTCGTGTTAGCCATTGTATCGCCTGAACGGTAGCGCGCTCAACAGAATGACGATCAGCCCATTGGTTTATTTCGTTTTCGCCCTGACGCAGAATGCATATTGCGTCTTTATATTCAACATTTGAATGAATTAAGGAGGTGAAACAGGCAACGCTACCGTTAATTCGCGCACTGAGTAAGGCAGCAAGTTGATGGCTGGATTTTGTTGTTACCAACGAGCTGGATAGCAACGTCACAAAGAGTGAAAGTGAGGCTGGGTGCAGATTCAGGATTGCGACCAGTTGGCGGAGTTCGGATGGTAACTGTCGGTGAGCATTCATCTCTTGCTCTTGCGGAGATTTCTCCACTTCGTAGCAGGCACGCCAGCCAGTTGATGTTTCAGCAAAAAGTGAACCGTCTGCGTAGCTTTGCACTTCCAGACCGGGTAGCCAGCGTATCGGTTGCTCAAGATAAGCCTGAAATGTGGCGATCGCTCGCGCCTGGAAACCAACAAAGCCGATGATTTGGTTGATAATCACACAATCCCAGGCGGTAAGCCCGACATCGTTAAGATGCTGGCGGGACTGACCGTCGATGATTGATGGAGAACCGGCCAGTTGACGGGCATATTGCGTGATTTGCGCCAGCCGATGATTGCTTTCCCTGGAGGAGTCAGGTCCGGGAAGCGGTGTCAGACGCGCGGAATAGTAGTTGCATAGCCGCTGGACGCCGCAGACCTGAGCAACGGTCAGTGCGGTCGTCAGGCGTTCATAGGCGGTGAATGTCTGTAAACGGGTCACCGCAAGCTGGTCGGGGAAGAACTCTACAGCAAGAGCACGCGCCGGGATCAGCCACGAATGAAAGGGATCAAGTGTTTCTTCATCAAGGATCACGTCGAGCAGAAAAGGATCGGTTACCTTTGCGGCTCCCGGAACCAGTGGCAAAACGTCATACTCCGAAGTACTGGATTGCGTTTCATGATACCAGTGGCTTTTGCCGGTAATGTGGCGTTGTTCCATGGGGACTCCTTGGTCGTAAAGGAAATCGTTATCCTGACGCAAGGCTGGGAGGGGAGAAAGACGGATCGGCGATAACAAATATCAGAAAGGTATAACAGAGAAATCGGGCGGCAGAACGCCGCCCATCTTTATCAATAGAACGATTATTTCAGTTCCAGTTCGTTCATGGCAGCAATGCTGAAACCGCCGTCAACGTGAACGACTTCACCGGAGATACCTGCGGAGAGGTCGGAGCACAGGAACGCTGCAGAGTTACCCACATCTTCGATGGTAACGGTACGACGAATCGGTGTAACCGCTTCGCAGTGAGCCAGCATTTTACGGAAGTCTTTGATGCCGGAAGCCGCCAGAGTACGGATCGGACCAGCAGAGATGGCGTTAACACGCACACCTTCCGGACCCATCGCGTTAGCCATATAGCGTACGTTCGCTTCCAGAGACGCTTTTGCCAGACCCATAACGTTGTAGTTCGGGATAGCGCGTTCGGCGCCCAGGTAGGAGAGGGTCAGCAGGGCAGAACCCGGATTCAGCATGGAACGGCAAGCTTTTGCCATTGCAACGAAGCTGTAAGAGCTGATGTCGTGGGCAATTTTGAAGCCTTCACGGGTAACGGCGTTAACATAGTCACCATCCAGCTGATCGCCAGGTGCAAAACCAATAGAGTGTACGAAGCCGTCAAATT
The DNA here is from genome assembly GCF_002966005.1 of Escherichia sp. MOD1-EC5433. Lineage (NCBI taxonomy): Bacteria > Pseudomonadati > Pseudomonadota > Gammaproteobacteria > Enterobacterales > Enterobacteriaceae > Escherichia > Escherichia sp. MOD1-EC5433. Next base: position 259,570 of record NZ_PTRL01000005.1, read on the forward strand.
TCGGCCAGACTTTACCGAGTTCAGCGAACATGGTGTCGATGCTGGCATCTTCGGCAACATCGCACTGCAGAACGATGTCAGAACCTAATTGAGCGGCAAATTCTTCTACGCGGCCTTTCAGTTTGTCGTTCTGGTAGGTGAATGCCAGTTCAGCTCCTTCGCGGTGCATCGCCTGAGCGATACCGTAGGCGATGGACAGTTTGCTGGCAACACCGGTTACCAGAATGCGCTTACCGGAAAGAAAACCCATAGCTTTAATCCTTATTGTTGATGCTTGTTGTGCCTGAAAATCAGGCGATTCGTCGTTTAAATAAACAGTACGAACAGATAAACGGTTATTATAATCAACCAGGCTGTGGGTGGCTATAGTTGCCAGGTCCGACCGGAGCAGGGCGCGGGCAGGGGGGGCTTTTCCCCTCACCCTAACCCTCTCCCCAGAGTGGCGAGGGGACCGTATTGTGCAAATATTGTCACCCCAGCAACAAACAGGCACATACAGCCCCTTTCAGGGAGAGGGCTAGGGTGACCGGCGATTCAGTCTTTGCCGAATATTCTGCACCATCCGCCTCCATGTTTTCACCACAGCAGCTACCCGGCTCAGTCGACTCTCTCGCCCTTTCAGGGAGAGGGCTGGGGTGAGGGTAACCGGCGGTTCAGTCCTTGCCGAATATTCTTCACCATCCGCCTCCATGTTTTCACCACAGCAACTACCCGACTCAGTCGGCTCCCTCGCCCTTTCAGGGAGAGGGCTGGGGTGAGGGTGACAGGCGACTCAGTTCCTGCAGAATAATCTCCAGCACCGCCTCCTCATTACAATCAATCTCGTTATTCCAGAAACGCAGCACGGTCCAGCCCTGCGACTCAAGCCAGCGTGTGCGCCTGGTATCATAGGCAACTGTTGAATCATGCTGCCCACCATCCAGCTCAACTACTACACGCGCCGAGCAGCAGGCAAAATCGAGAATGTAGCTCCCCACCGGATGTTGACGGCGAAATTTGAAATCACCAAAACGTCGGCTGCGAAGATATCGCCAGAGCTTTCGTTCCTGCGGGGTGAGATTGCGTCTTAAATAACGCGCATTTGATTCTATTTTATCCATCCACTCATTCTGACAAGATTTAATCCCTTGTCAGAATGAGGTGAATTATCTGGAAGGCGGGTTCAGAAAATCAACGATCTTTACGCCACGCATCCGCCGTTAACGCTTCGCCAAAGTGCCCGGAAATGAGCCGTTTGGTGAGTTCATGTAGCGGCGATGCCAGCACGTCAGCCGTACTACCGCGCTCGACCACTTCGCCCTGATGCATGACCAGAACCTGGTCGCTGATATGCTTCATCATCCCGATATGTTGGGTAACATAAATATAAGAAATGCCCTGTTTCTCTTGTAGCTCCAGCATCAGATTAATCAACTGCGAACGCATCGACATATCCAGCGAGGCGAGAGCTTCATCCGCGATAATGACTTTTGGGCGCAATATCAGCGCGCGCGCCAGACCCAGACGTTGTTTTTGCCCTGGTGCCAGCATATGCGGATAGTAACTGACGTGATCCGGTAGCAGCCCGACCATACGCATTGTTTCAATAATCTGTTTGCGGCGCTGTTCAGGCTCCAGATCGGTGTTCAAACGCAGAGGAAAATCAAGGATCTGCGAGATACGCTGACGCGGATTCAACGAGGTCGATGGATCCTGAAAAATCATGCGAATCCGCTGGCTGCGGAAGGAGTAATCGCCAAAATGCAGCGGATGATCGTCAATCAATAACTCACCGCTGGTTGGCTCAATCATTCCTGCCAGCATTTTCGCCAGCGTCGATTTACCGGAACCGTTTTCACCAATAATCGCCAGCGTCTGGCGTTCACGTAGCGTAAAGCTCAAGGGTTTTACGGCTTCTACGGTCTGACGACGAAACCAGCCAGTTCGGTAGCGGAACGTTTTGCTTAAATTACGCACTTCGAGCAGAGTTTCTATCATCTCACTCTTTCTCCATGTTCAGCGGGAAATGACAGGCATAGAGATGATTTTTCGCGCCCGTCAGGCGCGGCGTCACTATACATTCTCGTTGTGCATACGGGCAACGTGGCCCCAGACGACAACCTATGGGCAATTGTTCCAGAAGCGGGATTGCACCAGGCAGCGTATTGAGGCGACTTTTATGCGGCATTGCGCTGCCGAAATCTGGTATCGCGCGGATCAGCGCCTGGGTATAAGGATGATGCGGCATCGTCACCAGCTCCTTACTCGGCGCTGTTTCCACGGTTTGTCCGCAGTAAAGCACGTTGATTTTGTCCGCCCATTGACTAAGCATTTGTAAGTCATGACTAATAAGCAAAATAGTGGTATTGCTGTTTTGATTCAAACGCGTCAGCAGGCGAAATATTTGCGCCTGGGTGGTTGGCTCCATCGAGTTTGTTGGTTCGTCAGCTATCAGCAGACGTGGTTGATTCGCCAGCGCGATGGCAATCATCACTTTCTGGCATTCACCTTCGGTCAACTCATACGGAAAACTGCGCATCGCATCTTTGTGATCTTTAATCCCCACGCGGTGCAGCAGCTCAATGGCACGGCGTTTGCGCCAGCCAAATCGCTGCCACCAACGGCCTTTATAGGTCCAGGCCGGGATGTTTTGCATTAACTGACGCCCCACACGTTCAGAAGGGTCTAGACACGATTGCGGTTCCTGAAAAATCATCGACACGTTGTGCCCAACCAGCTTGCGCCGTTCGCGCGCGGAGAGGCGCAGCAGATCGATGTCATCAAAACGCATACGGTCAGCGGTAACACGCCAGTTATCTTTATTGACGCCACAAATCGCTTTCGCAATCAAACTTTTGCCGGAGCCGGATTCACCAACAAGGCCACGGATTTCACCTTCGGTTAAGGTCATACTCACGCGGTCAACGGCTTTAACCCACTCATCACCAGTTTTAAATTCAATGGTCAGGTTACGAATATCCAGTAACGGCATTATTCCACCCCCGCAATAATTGCACGACGCACACCATCACCAAGGAGGTTAACCAACAACACGCTGATCATAATTGCAGCACCAGGCAGCATGACGGTCCACGGGGCGACATAAATCAGTTCCAGCGCATCGCCGAGCATCGCTCCCCATTCAGGTGAGGGGAGTTGCGCGCCGAGATCAAGAAAGCCCAGTGCGGCGATATCAAGAATTGCCATCGACAGTGCGCGGGTGATCTCCGTGACCAGCCCAGCGGTGATGTTTGGCAGCACGGCAAACCAGAGAATATTCAGCGTCGTTGCACCATCCAGGCGAGCAGCGATAACGTACTCTTTTTCCAGCTCATCATGCACCATGCTGTAGACCGAACGCACCATACGCGGCAGTAGTGCCAGCCAGACGGCAAACATCGCGTGCGACAAACTCGGCCCGGCAAACGCCACAACGATAATTGCCAGCAGCAGGGACGGGATCGCCAGTAAGGTATCCAGAATATGATTAAGCACCGCTGACCGTAGGCCATGCGTCGCGCCGGCGAAGGTGCCGAGCACCAGGCCACAGACGGTAGCAGCAAGTGTCACCACAAATGCGCCGCCAACGGTAGGCGCCGCGCCGCTCAATAAACGGCTTAAAACGTCGCGTCCGAGGTCGTCAGTCCCCAGGAAGAAAGAGACTTCGCCATAGCGAGACCATGACGGTGGCAACAATTGATAACCGAGAAACTGCTGGTCAATGCCGTAAGGCGCAAACCAGCAGCCAAAAATACACAGTACAGCCAGCCCCGCGCAGCCGTACAGGCCGACCATTGCAGCGGCGTCACCATAGAATTTGCGCCAGGCGGTACGTAGCGTGCCCGGCGGGCGCTTCTCGCTGTATACGCTATCGTAAGGCATACCATTCCTTATGTTTCAGAGGGTTAGCCATAGCACCCAAAATATCAGAAATCACATTAACAATAATGACCAGCGAACCACACACCATCACACCGGCGGAAATCGCTGCGTAATCTTGTTGGCGAATGGCGTTAATTAACCAGCGTCCCAAACCAGGCCAGCTAAAGACCATTTCGGTGATCATCGCCAGCGTCAGCATGGTGGAAAACTGCAAACCCAGACGAGGGATGACAGGGGGTAACGCGTTATGCAGCACATGGCGACGCAAAATAGTAAAGCGTGACAAACCACGAGTCGCCGCTGCTTTCACATAATTCTGGTCATAGACTTCGATGGTGCTGATACGCATCAATCGGATCACTTCAGTTGTTGGCGCAACCGACAGGGTGATGACCGGCAATACCATATGGCGTATTGCGCTCATGATCATTTCATCCCGCCACGGAGAGTCCGAAAGCCAGGCATCAATCAACGCAAAGCCGGTAACAGGTTTCACTTCATAGAGCAAATCGAAACGCCCTGAAACGGGCAGCCAGCCCAGCGTCAGCGAACAAAACAGCGTCAACAGAAGCGCCAGCCAGAAAACCGGGATTGAAAAGCCCAGCAACGCGATGGCATTGATCAAGTTATCTTGCCACTTATGGCGCGTAATCCCGGCAATCATGCCCACCGGGATGCCGACAATCAACGCAAAACCGAAAGCGAGAATGCATAGCTCAATCGTCGCCGGAAAGACCTCTTTTAACTGTTCGGCTATCGGCTGACCGTTAATGCTGGAAACACCAAAATCCCAGTGAATCAGGCCGTTAAACCAAAATACCCAGGCATTCCCCAGTGAAGCGCCTTGTAACGGCGCATGTGGCGTGAAATAGCTCAAACTGAAGCCAACAAAAGTCAGCAGGAACAAGGTCACGATCAATAATAAAACGCGGCGTAAGGTGAAGATAATCATGGTTTTTTCACCTCATTTTGCTTTTCGCGGTACACACCAGCGAAGGAGGCGTTACCAAATGGGCTAAGAACCAGCCCTTTGATATCGTACCGATAGGCCTGCAAGCGTAGTGATGAGGCCAGCGGTAGAATGGGTAACTCCTGCGCCAGAATACTTTGCGCTTCGTCATAGGCTTCAATACGCGCCGCCAGTTGCTGCGAGGAGAGCGCCTTACGCAACACGCTGTCGAATTTCGGATCGCACCAGTGGGCAAGGTTGGTCTGCGAATGAATTGCCGCGCAGCTCAGTAACGGGCGGAAGAAACTGTCCGGGTCGTTACTGTCCGTCGCCCAGCCGGATAACGTCAGATCATGGCTCATATCCATCAACCGCGCCTCCTGAAAACGACCTTCTACCGGCACAATCACCACTTTCACGCCGACCTGCGCCATATCCGCCTGAATCAGTTCGGCAGTTTTCAGCGGACTGGGGTTCCACGCTTGCGAGCGTGTTGGCACCCACAGTTTCAGCGTTAAATTTTCCAGCCCCAACGCCTTCAACTGTTCGCGTGATTTCGCTGGATTGTATTCGGTAATTTTAGACTCGTTGTCATAAGCCCACGAGGCGCGCGGTAAAATAGAGGCCGCCGTTTCAGCCGTACCGTAATAGATAGATTGCATCAGGCGCTGGTTATTAATCGCCAGTGCCAGCGCATGACGTACTGCCGGATTATTCAGCGGTGGTTTGGCAGTGTTAAACGCCAGATAGGCGACGTTCATCCCCGGACGCAGCGTTAAACGCAAACGCGGGTCGTCGCGCAAAATAGACAGTTGGCTGGCAGCAGGCCAGGCCAGAACGTCACATTCACCGGTCAAGAGTTTCGACAGACGTCCGGTGCCACCAGAACCTAAATCCACCACCACCTGTGGCATCAACGGTTTGCCTCGCCAGAACTCATCATGCCGTTGTAAGCGAATATATTGTCCCGTGCGATTTTCCGACAGTTTATACGGTCCGGTGCCTACGGGTTGGCGGTCGAGTTGTTCCTGACGATCTTCTTTCTCTAATTTTTGCGCATATTCGGCAGACATTACCGACGCATAATGGGTCGCCAGATGCCATAAAAAAGAAGCATCCGGCTGGGCGAGACGGAACTCAACGGTGTGATTATCCAGCTTGCGGACGCTTTTCACGTTATCAGCAAATTGCAGGCTGTCGAAATAGGGGAAGTTGCTACCGTTGACATTATGCCACGGGTTGTTACGGTCAAAAATTCGCTGGAAGGTAAACACCACATCATCAGCATTCATTTTGCGAGTAGGTGTAAACCAGTCGGTTTTTTGAAACGGAACATCGCGACGCAGGTGGAAGCGATAGGTTGCGCCGTTGTCGAGCACTTCCCAGCTTTCGGCAAGCTCCGGCATCAGACGATAAGTATAGGGATCGACATCCAGTAGTCGATCATAAAACTGGGCGGCAAGGGTATCGACAATTAACCCACTGCTCGCTTTGGATGGGTTAAAGGTGTTGACCTGCCCGCTAACGCAATAGACAAAACCGCTGTCGCGGATATCAGCGTGCGGGGTGGGTTCAGGCGCGGCGATTGCCTGACCACTCACAAGTCCAGCAATCACCAAAAGAGACGATAATACCTGGCGCATAATATTAAGGGATTTTATGTAAAGAGGCTATCTTACTAATATTTAATGACATTTGCCATTACCGTTTGTGTCCAGGGGTCGCAATGAGGGCAGTATGGTTGGTTGTTGCACATGTGGCGTCGCCATCTGTTCAACATTCGTACCCGTGATTTCTTTATAACTATAACTCACAGAACTACTTAGCGAGGAACAGCGTGGCGCGATCGTGAGAAACCCATTAAAGCTGGGTTCATGTCATTTTTAGCCGGATGCGGCATGAACGCCTTATCCGGTCTGCGATACTGACCGGGCATCCGCAATTAAATGATTACTCATTACCCCATTGATTCAAAAACTCTGCGATCTCATCAATGCGTGCGGGATTAATCCCCGCTTCAGCGGCCATTTCATGCTGGGCTGCTTCGCTGATCTCTTCATTATTCATCAAACGGGTGAGCAGTAACTGGAAGTAGTGAGCTAGTGGCGTGCGTTCAGCTTCTGCGACAGGTTCTGCGCATTCGGTCGCGTACTCATCGGCAATATCAAAATATTTCAGTTGGATATCGTGGTTCATTTTTTGCCCTGGGGTTAATGCGTTAAGCATAAGGGCGGATGATAGCACTCGTGATCCGGGTCATACATCTTTTTATAGATAATGGCGCGGCGCATTGCCCCCGGCAGGACAATGCGCCGCGCATCCTACGTATTACGTTTCGCTCACCGGCGTTCTGTCGCCTTCGTACAGCGGCACTTTGCGATAACGGCGGATCAGATACCACAAATATGCGCCGCCTAATGAGGCCCATACCAGACCGAGCGTCAGTGACGTTGACTCGAGGTTAACCCACAACACGCCCACCGTCAGAGCGCCAACCAGCGGCATTAATAAATAGTGGAAGTGTTCCTTCCAGCTTTTATTCATCCCTTTGCGTCGCCAGAAGTGATTAAACACAGACAAATTAACGAAGGTAAACGCCACCAGTGCGCCGAAATTAATCAACGCCGTGGCGGTGACTAAATCAAAGAACAGCGCCGACAATGCCACAATTCCTACCATAATGACGTTCAGCGCCGGGGTGCGCCATTTCGGGTGAACATAGCCAAACACGCGTTCCGGGAACACATTGTCGCGGCCCATCACATACAGCAGACGCGAGACGCTGGCATGTGAAGCCAGGCCAGACGCTAACGTGTTCACAAACGTGGTGCAAAGGAAAATCGACTGGAACAGCTTGCCGCCGACGTACAGTGCAATTTCCGGCAGTGCGGCATCCGGGTCTTTAAAGCGGCTGATATCCGGGAAGAACAGTTGCATAAAGAACGATGCGGCGATAAAGATAACGCCACCGTAAACCGCCGTCAGGAAGATGGCTTTCGGGATCACGCGTGCGGCGTCCGGCGTCTCTTCCGAAAGCGTGGTCACCGCATCAAAACCGAGGAACGAGAAGCAGACTATCGTCGCCCCGGTAATAATCGGAATCAGATGCGCGTTCTCGCTAATAAACGGTTGTAGCGACCAGACGGTGCCGACGCCTTCACCTTTATGTAGCCCCTGAACCACCAGGAAGATAAACACCACCATAATGGAGATTTGTACCAGTACAAACAGGGTATTGAAGTTGGCGACCAGGTTGACGCTCTTCAGATTCGCGGCGGTTAAAATGGCGACGAAGGTTACCACCCACACCCACGGCGGCACTTCCGGGAAGAGGGCGGAGAGATAGATTTTCGCCAACAAGACGTTGATCATCGGCAAAAAGAGATAATCCAGCAGCGATGACCAACCGACCATAAAGCCGACATGCGGGTTAATCGACTTTTGTGCGTAGGTATAGGCCGAGCCAGCTTCCGGGAACTGGCGAACTAGCTTGCCGTAGCTGATCGCGGTAAACAGCACGCCTGCCAGCGCCAGCAGGTAGGATGCCGGAACGTGACCGTCGCTAATGCCGGACACAATGCCAAAAGTATCGAACACGGTCATCGGTGTGAGATAGGCCAGACCCATCATCACCACCTGCCACAATTTCAGTGATTTTCGCAGGCGGGTTTTGCCCGGTTGTGTAGTAATGTCCAGCGGTGAATTAATAGCCATAATCGCTGCCTCCACTGCGTAATCGGGTTTGCGGTCGCGTCGACCTGAAATCAAACCTGTTTAGCAGGGGAAGCAAAGGGGGCGGAGTCCGGTCAGTCGCAGGGGGAGCGCATACGCAGCCTCCCTCGCCATGCGGGAATTTCATCATCGGCATCATCTCATTTCCTCGTCACAGTCTTAATCGTTAACGGAAGCCCGTTGCCGCCTGCGCTCCATAACGCGACATCCGGGAAATGTCTGGATTACCAGCAAATGTCAGGCCTGGCTCCGCTCAGGCCGATGAGACAACCCCCGCAAGGGGGCACTACGCGTTTTTCAACATCCACTCAATTTCTGTTTCTGTGATGAGGCGCTCAAACTGCAACAGCTCATCATTTTTACAGGCGTGATACACATGACAGAAACGCTCGCCTAAATAGTGGCGCAGGTGATCGTTTTCGATAAACTCCCACAGGGCATCGCTCTGGCGAATCGGGAAGGGTAATCCTTCCTGTTCCAGCCCGTTACCTTCGACTTCTTCCTGCAACGGCAGCTCGTTATCAAGACCGTGCAGAATACCGGCGAAAATCGCCGCCATCACCAGATACGGGTTGGCATCGGCACCCGCCACGCGATACTCCACGCGGTGGTTATGACGATCGCCGCACGGAATTCGCAGGGCAACGGTACGGTTGTTATGACCCCACGATGCCTGCGTCGGCACATACATGCCTGGCTGGAAGCGGCGATATGAGTTTACGTTCGGCGCCAGCAATGCCATTGATGACGGCATCAGGTCGATCATCCCGGCGAGCATCTTTTTCAGCAGCGGCGAATCTTCGCCTTCCGCGTCAGACAGCACGTTCTCGCCACGATTATTTTGCATACTGATATGGATATGCATCCCGCTGCCCGCGTGCTCTTCATACGGCTTCGCCATAAAAGTGGCGTGCATCTTATGCTTTTCCGCCATCAAGCGCACCAGGCGTTTAAGGGCTAATGCATCATCGCAGGCTTCCAGCACGTTATCGGTATGGTAGAGGTTGATTTCAAACTGACCTGGCGAAGCCTCGGCGACCGCACCATCTGCCGGAATCAACTGTAATTGCGCCAGTTCATCAATATCATTGAGCACATCGGCGAAGTGGTTGAGGTTATCGACAGAGTAGACCTGGCTTTGGGTATTGCGGTCATCGGTGCCTGGCGCGCAGGGCGGTTGCAGATACCCTTCGGCGTCGCGCTGGCGATCCAGTAAATAGAACTCCAGCTCTACCGCTACGACCGGGAACAATCCGCGCTGGCGTAGCTGCTGCCACAGGCGGTTGAGTACATTCCTCGGCTCAACGTCAAAGGGAGCGCCATCTTCATCGACCATGGTCAGAAGCATTTGACCAATAAACTCAGGATCAGCAGCGGAAGGGGTCAAAGAACCGAGAATGGGGACACAGGTACGATCGGGTTCGCCCATTTCTTGTCCTAGCCCAGCTTCTTCTACCACATTGCCCAGAATATCCATCGCAAACACCGAAGCCGGGAAGTAGCATCCTTTCTCCAGCTTTTTCAGGCTGGAGAAGGGGACACGTTTTCCACGAAAACAGCCATTAAGATCGGTAAGTAAAACATCAACATATTGCGTATTAGGGTAGCGTTCCAGGTAGCGTTTCACTTCCTGCGTAAAGGCGCTACCCCGCCTCTCTTCTGACTGCTGAACAAAGTTCTCTACTTCAACGATATTGGTTTCCATGATTCTTCGCCTTTGGTTTTGTTTTCCACTCGTTATCAGAGCGTAAAATATAATGACCACTCTTCGAATCTGTATGCAAACTAAATGTTTGTCAAATGTTAAATTGAGTTTGCAAAAAAGAAAACTCACTGCTAGATTGAAAAAATATTGAACAGAAAGGTCATTTAAACCGCAGTAATGGCGATAATTTAGTCCACTTTGTGAGATTGAGCATGGAAAATATAATGAACAATCCTGTTATCGGTGTCGTAATGTGCAGGAACAGGCTTAAGGGTCATGAGACCCAGACTCTGCAAGAAAAGTACCTGAATGCCATCATCCACGCAGGCGGCTTGCCAATTGCGCTACCACATGCGCTGGCGGAACCGTCGTTACTTGAACAACTTTTGCCGAAACTCGATGGCATTTATCTTCCTGGTAGTCCCAGCAATGTGCAGCCGCACCTATATGGTGAAAACGGCGATGAGCCTGACGCCGATCCCGGGCGTGATCTTCTGAGCATGGCGTTAATTAATGCCGCACTCGAAAGGCGCATCCCCATTTTCGCCATCTGCCGGGGTTTACAGGAACTGGTGGTGGCAACCGGTGGTTCGTTGCATCGCAAGCTGTGCGAACAGCCTGAATTGCTGGAACATCGGGAAGATCCCGAACTGCCGGTGGAACAGCAATATGCGCCGTCGCATGAAGTTCAGGTTGAAGAGGGGGGATTACTGTCTGCGTTGTTACCTGAATGTAGCAACTTTTGGGTAAACTCTCTGCATGGACAAGGGGCGAAGGTTGTTAGCCCACGGTTACGTGTGGAAGCTCGCTCGCCGGATGGCTTAGTTGAGGCGGTTAGCGTCATCAATCATCCTTTCGCGCTGGGCGTACAGTGGCACCCGGAATGGAACAGTAGCGAGTATGCGCTTTCGCGTATATTGTTCGAGGGCTTTATCACCGCTTGTCAGAACCATATCGCTGAAAAACAGCGACTCTGACCACTACAGTTAAGGAAATGCAAATATGAGTGATGAGGGACTGGCGCCAGGAAAACGCTTGTCGGAAATCCGCCAGCAGCAGGGGCTTTCACAACGTCGTGCCGCCGAACTCTCCGGGCTGACTCACAGTGCTATAAGTACGATAGAACAGGATAAAGTCAGCCCTGCCATCAGTACGCTGCAAAAGCTGCTGAAAGTGTATGGACTGTCACTCTCGGAATTCTTTTCCGAGCCGGAGAAACCTGATGAGCCGCAGGTCGTCATTAATCAGGACGACTTAATTGAAATGGGCAGTCAGGGTGTGTCAATGAAGCTGGTGCATAACGGTAACCCGAATCGCACGTTGGCGATGATCTTTGAAACGTACCAGCCGGGCACAACCACTGGGGAAAGAATTAAGCATCAGGGTGAGGAAATAGGCACTGTACTGGAAGGTGAAATTGTTCTGACCATTAATGGACAGGATTATCACCTCGTCGCGGGGCAAAGTTATGCCATTAATACCGGCATCCCGCACAGTTTCAGCAATACGTCGGCAGGTATTTGCCGGATTATCAGCGCCCATACCCCCACCACGTTTTAATCTTTTTGTTCTGTAAGCCGGGTAAGCGCAATGCGCCCGGCAATCTATAAAGAATGTCGCCAGAAATAAACGGGCATACGGCCCGGGGATCTCTGCGCCCTGACGTTCACAAACTGCATATATCTGATAGACGTGAAACAGGAGTCATAATGAATTTTCATCATCTGGCTTACTGGCAGGATAAAGCGTTAAGTCTCGCCATTGAAACCCGCTTATTTATTAACGGTGAATATACCGCTGCGGCGGAAAACGAAACCTTTGAAACTATTGATCCGGTCACCCAGGCACCGCTGGCGAATATTGCGCGCGGTAAAAGCGCCGATATTGACCGCGCGGTGAGCGCGGCACGCAACGTATTTGAACGCGGCGACTGGTCGCTCTCTTCTCCGGCTAAACGCAAAGTGGTACTGAATAAACTCGCCGATTTAATGGAAGCCAACGCGGAAGAACTGGCGCTGCTGGAAACCCTCGACACCGGTAAACCGATTCGTCACAGCCTGCGTGATGATATTCCCGGCGCGGCGCGCGCCATTCGCTGGTACGCCGAAGCTATCGATAAAGTTTACGGCGAAGTCGCTACCACCAGTTGCCATGAGCTGGCGATGATTGTGCGCGAACCGGTCGGCGTAATTGCCGCCATTGTACCGTGGAACTTCCCGCTGCTGCTGACCTGCTGGAAACTCGGCCCGGCGCTGGCAGCAGGTAACAGTGTTGTCCTGAAACCGTCCGAAAAATCGCCGCTCAGTGCGATTCGCCTTGCCGGGCTGGCGAAAGAAGCCGGTCTGCCGGATGGCGTGTTGAACGTGGTAACTGGTTTTGGTCATGAAGCCGGGCAGGCGCTGTCGCGTCATAACGATATCGATGCCATCGCCTTTACTGGTTCAACCCGCACCGGGAAACAACTGCTGAAAGACGCAGGCGACAGCAACATGAAACGCGTCTGGCTGGAAGCAGGTGGTAAAAGCGCCAACATCGTTTTCGCCGACTGCCCGGATTTGCAACAGGCTGCAAGCGCCACCGCCGCAGGCATCTTCTACAACCAGGGCCAGGTGTGCATCGCCGGAACCCGTTTATTGCTGGAAGAGAGTATCGCCGATGAATTCTTAGCCCTGTTAAAACAGCAGGCGCAAAACTGGCAGCCAGGGCATCCGCTTGATCCTGCAACCACGATGGGCACATTAATCGACTGCGCTCACGCTGACTCGGTACACACCTTTATTCGTGAAGGCCAAGGGCAACTGCTGCTGGATGGTCGCAACGCTGAACTGGCTGCGGCCATCGGCCCGACCATCTTTGTGGATGTGGACCCGAATGCGTCCTTAAGTCGCGAAGAGATTTTCGGCCCAGTGCTGGTGGTCACCCGTTTCACCTCAGAAGACCAGGCGCTACAGCTTGCCAACGACAGCCAGTACGGCCTCGGTGCGGCGGTATGGACGCGCGATCTCTCCCGCGCGCACCGCATGAGCCGCCGTTTGAAAGCTGGTTCCGTCTTCGTCAACAACTACAACGATGGCGATATGACCGTACCGTTTGGCGGTTATAAGCAGAGCGGCAACGGTCGCGATAAATCCCTGCACGCCCTTGAAAAATTCACCGAACTGAAAACCATCTGGATAAGCCTGGAGGCCTGAAATGACCGAACATACCAGTAGTTATTACGCCGCCAGTGCGAATAAATATGCGCCTTTCGACACGCTGAATGAGTCAATCACCTGTGATGTTTGCGTGGTCGGCGGCGGCTATACCGGGCTTTCCTCCGCGCTGCATCTGGCGGAAGCGGGCTTTGATGTGGTGGTGCTGGAAGCCTCACGCATTGGCTTTGGCGCCAGCGGACGCAACGGCGGCCAGCTTGTGAACTCCTACAGCCGTGACATCGACGTTATTGAAAAAAGCTACGGCATGGACACCGCCCGTATGCTCGGCAGCATGATGTTCGAAGGCGGAGAGATCATCCGCGAACGTATCAAACGTTATCAGATTGACTGCGATTACCGCCCCGGCGGCCTGTTTGTAGCGATGAATGATAAACAGCTCGCCACGCTCGAAGAGCAGAAAGAGAACTGGGAACGCTACGGTAATAAACAACTGGAACTGCTGGACGCCAGTGCCATTCGCCGCGAAGTTGCCAGCGATCGCTACACCGGTGCGCTGCTGGATCACAGCGGTGGGCATATTCACCCGCTGAACCTCGCCATTGGCGAAGCGGACGCAATTCGTCTGAACGGCGGACGCGTGTATGAGCTTTCTGCGGTGACGCAGATCCAGCACACCACGCCCGCTGTTGTGCGCACTGCCAAAGGCCAGGTGACGGCGAAGTATGTGATTGTCGCCGGGAATGCGTACCTGGGCGATAAAGTGGAGCCGGAACTGGCGAAACGCAGTATGCCGTGCGGCACGCAGGTGATCACCACTGAGCGACTTTCGGATGATTTAGCTCGTTCGCTGATCCCGAAAAACTACTGTGTCGAAGACTGTAACTATCTGCTTGATTACTATCGTCTCACTGCTGACAACCGCCTGCTGTACGGCGGCGGCGTGGTGTACGGTGCGCGTGACCCGGATGACGTTGAGCGCCTTGTGGTGCCGAAACTGCTGAAAACCTTCCCGCAGTTGCAGGGAGTGAAAATTGATTACCGCTGGACGGGCAACTTCCTGCTGACCCTGTCGCGTATGCCACAGTTTGGCCGCCTCGATAAAAACATTTACTACATGCAGGGCTACAGCGGCCACGGCGTGACCTGTACCCATCTCGCCGGGCGTTTAATTGCTGAACTGCTTCGCGGAGATGCCGAGCGTTTCGACGCGTTCGCCAATCTGCCGCATTACCCGTTCCCCGGCGGGCGCACGCTGCGCGTGCCGTTTACCGCGATGGGCGCAGCCTATTACAGCCTGCGCGATCGTCTGGGCGTTTAATTTCCGATTAACAGTGAAGAGTCAAAAGGTGTGAAACATGAGCAACAATGAATTCCATCAGCGTCGTCTCTCTGCCACTCCGCGCGGGGTTGGCGTAATGTGTAACTTCTTCGCCCAGTCGGCAGAAAACGCCACGCTGAAGGATGTTGAGGGCAACGAGTACATCGATTTCGCAGCAGGCATTGCGGTGCTGAACACCGGACATCGCCATCCTGAACTGGTGGCAGCGGTGGAACAGCAACTGCAACAGTTTACCCACACGGCGTACCAGATTGTGCCATACGAAAGCTACGTCACCCTGGCGGAGAAAATCAACGCCCTTGCCCCGGTGAGCGGGCAGGCCAAAACCGCGTTCTTCACTACCGGCGCGGAAGCGGTGGAAAACGCGGTGAAAATTGCTCGCGCCCATACCGGACGCCCTGGCGTGATTACGTTTAGCGGCGGCTTCCACGGTCGCACGTATATGACCATGGCGTTAACCGGAAAAGTCGCACCGTACAAAATTGGCTTTGGCCCGTTCCCCGGTTCGGTTTATCACGTGCCGTATCCGTCAGATTTGCATAGCGTTTCGACGCAAGATTCCCTCGACGCCATCGAACGCTTGTTTAAATCAGACATCGAAGCGAAACAAGTCGCGGCGATTATTTTCGAACCGGTGCAGGGCGAGGGCGGTTTCAACGTGGCGCCAAAAGAGTTGGTTTCTGCCATTCGCCGCCTGTGCGATGAGCACGGCATTGTGATGATTGCTGATGAAGTGCAAAGCGGTTTTGCGCGTACCGGTAAACTGTTTGCCATGGATCATTATGCTGACAAGCCCGATTTAATGACGATGGCGAAAAGCCTCGCGGGTGGGATGCCGCTTTCGGGTGTGGTCGGTAACGCCAGCATTATGGACGCGCCAGCGCCGGGCGGGCTTGGTGGTACCTACGCTGGTAACCCGCTGGCAGTTGCCGCCGCGCACGCAGTGCTCAACATTATCGACAAAGAATCCCTTTGCGACCGTGCGAATCAACTTGGTCAGCGCCTGACGCAAACGCTGATTGAGGCTAAAGAAAGCGTTCCGGCAATTGCTGCGGTACGCGGTCTGGGGTCAATGATTGCGGCAGAGTTTAACGACCCGCAAACGGGTGAGCCGTCGGCGGCGATTGCGCAGAAAATCCAGCAACGCGCGCTGGCGCAGGGGCTGTTACTGCTGACCTGCGGCACCTACGGTAACGTGATTCGTTTCTTGTATCCGCTGACCATCCCGGATACGCAGTTCGATGCGGCCATGAAAATTTTGCAGGATGCGCTGAGGGATTAATACGCAGAAGCGGAGGCCAACGCAATAATGCCTGATGCGCTGCGTTTATCAGGCCTGCAAACGGCGTCTTGATTTTGTAGGTTTGATCGCCTTATCCGGCAAGCTACATTGCCCAACTCCGCTAAATCTGGTGCTTTTTAAGCAATGCGCGGAACTGATGATAGGTTAACCCCAGCAACTCAGCTGCGCGCTTCTGGTTATATTTCCCCTGTTGCAAACTGAGTTGCAGCAACTCTTTTTCCTGCTGCATCTGAAACTCACGTAAATCCAGCGGCAATGCCGGAAGAGAGGTGGTTTCTGAAACGGCGATAGCGTCTTCAGGCGGACGCCGTTTAAAGGGATCAATAATGATCTCATCAAGCGGATAATCGCTGTTGCCGTGGCGATACACCGAACGTTCCACCACGTTTTTCAATTCACGGATATTTCCCGGCCAGCGATAGCTCAGTAACGTTTCTCTGGCGCGCTCGGTAAAACCCGGGAACAGAGGCAGCTTGATTTCCCGACACATCTGGATGGCAAAGTGTTCCGCCATCAGCATAATGTCGCCTTCACGCTCGCGCAGGGGCGGCAGTTGCACCACGTCGAAAGCCAGGCGGTCCAGCAGGTCAGCGCGAAAAGTGCCTTCATCGACCATCGCCGGAAGATCGGCATTTGTCGCACATACCAGCCGCACATTGACCTGTAATGGCTGGCTGCCGCCAACGCGTTCCAGTTCACCATATTCGATCACGCGTAATAATTTTTCCTGCACCATCATTGGTGCCGTAGCGAGTTCATCAAGAAACAGCGTTCCGCCGTCGGCACGTTCAAATCGTCCCGGATGGCGTTTTTGCGCCCCGGTAAACGCGCCCGCCTCGTGCCCAAACAATTCGGAATCCAGCAGATTTTCATTTAACGCCGCGCAGTTAAGGGAAATAAACGGCCCTTGCCAGCGGGAGGAGAGATAATGCAAACGGCTGGCGATCAGCTCTTTACCGGTGCCGCGCTCGCCAATAATCAAAACCGGTTTGTCCAGCGGCGCGAGATGCGAAACCTGTTCCAGCACTTCAAGAAAGCTGTTCGCCTCACCGAGTAAGTTATCTTTGTATTCTGCCATGATGAAATTCGCCACTTGTTAGTGTAATTCGCTAATTCATCCTGGCATGTTGCTGTTGAATCTTCAATCAGATCTTTATAAATCAAAAAGATAAAAAATTGGCACGCAAATTGTATTAACAGTTCAGCAGGACAATCCTGAACGAAGAAATCAAGAGGACAACATTATGGGTATTTTTTCTCGCTTTGCCGACATCGTGAATGCCAACATCAACGCTCTGTTAGAGAAAGCGGAAGATCCGCAGAAACTGGTGCGTCTGATGATCCAGGAAATGGAAGATACATTAGTTGAAGTGCGTTCTACCTCGGCGCGTGCGCTGGCAGAAAAGAAACAGCTGACTCGCCGTATTGAACAAGCGTCGGCGCGTGAAGTTGAGTGGCAGGAAAAAGCCGAACTGGCGCTGCTGAAAGAGAGAGAAGATCTGGCGCGTGCGGCACTAATTGAAAAACAGAAACTGACCGATCTGATTAAGAGCCTGGAACATGAAGTGACGCTGGTGGACGATACGCTGGAGCGTATGAAGAAAGAGATTGGCGAGCTGGAAAACAAATTGAGCGAAACTCGCGCTCGCCAGCAGGCATTGATGTTGCGTCATCAGGCTGCAAACTCGTCGCGTGACGTGCGTCGTCAACTGGACAGTGGCAAACTGGATGAGGCGATGGCGCGTTTCGAATCTTTCGAGCGTCGTATCGACCAGATGGAAGCGGAAGCAGAAAGCCACAGCTTCGGCAAACAAAAATCGCTGGACGATCAGTTTGCCGAACTGAAAGCCGATGATGCAATCAGCGAGCAACTGGCACAATTAAAAGCCAAAATGAAGCAAGATAATCAATAATAACACCCAGGCGGCGTCTGAACGCGCCGCCGCTCATTCTTTAAGGAGTACTTATGAGCGCGCTATTTCTGGCTATTCCGTTAACCATTTTTGTGCTGTTTGTTTTACCTATCTGGTTATGGCTGCATTACAGCAACCGCTCCAGTCGCGGTGAATTGTCGCAAAGCGAACAGCAGCGATTAGCGCAACTGGCTGATGAAGCAAAACGGATGCGCGAGCGTATTCAGGCGCTGGAATCCATTCTTGATGCAGAACATCCGAACTGGAGGGATCGCTAATGGCGGGCATTAATCTCAATAAAAAATTATGGCGTATTCCACAACAGGGCATGGTGCGCGGCGTCTGCGCGGGGATTGCTAATTATTTTGATGTACCGGTAAAACTGGTGCGTATCCTCGTGGTGCTGTCGATTTTCTTCGGCCTGGCGCTATTTACCCTGGTTGCTTACATCATTTTGTCATTTGCCCTTGACCCGATGCCGGACAACATGGCGTATGGTGAACAACAACCTTCCAGCAGCGAATTGCTGGATGAAGTCGACCGTGAACTGGCGGCCAGTGAAACGCGTTTACGCGAGATGGAACGTTATGTCACTTCCGATACCTTCACGCTGCGTAGCCGTTTCCGTCAATTGTGAGGAAAGTTATGAATATTCGCTGGCAACAGGCCGGGAAAAAGGTGAAGCCTGGTTTTAAATTAGCAGGCAAGCTGGTACTTCTTACCGCACTACGCTACGGCCCGGCGGGTGTGGCTGGCTGGGCGATAAAATCTGTTGCTCGCCGCCCGCTGAAAATGTTGCTGGCTGTGGCGCTGGAACCGCTGTTAAGTCGGGCTGCCAATAAACTGGTGCAGCGTTATAAAAGGTGAGGGGAGTTTCGCAAAAATTGTTAAATCTCAGGCGTATAATGGATGGCAATTTTCATTCATAGAAGGACGCTTACATGTTTAAAAAAGGCTTACTTGCGCTGACGCTGGTGTTTTCACTGCCTGTTTTTGCCGCTGAACATTGGATCGATGTTCGCATTCCAGAACAGTATCAGCAAGAACACGTTCAGGGAGCCATCAATATTCCTCTGAAGGAAGTGAAAGAGCGCATTGCCACCGCCGTTCCGGATAAAAACGACACCGTGAAAGTGTATTGCAACGCCGGACGCCAGTCCGGGCAGGCAAAAGAGATCCTCAACGAAATGGGATATACCCACGTTGAGAACGCCGGTGGTCTTAAAGACATTGCGATGCCGAAGGTCAAAGGTTAACAAATTACTTATTGAGCGGTGTAAATAACGCCGCTTATTCATTTGATAAATCAAAATTAACCCACATTATTATCTCCAGCATCTCATCCTTTCTACAGCTTTCTGGCACAGGACAGCAATGAAGCGACTCAAAAATGAACTTAACGCGCTGGTGAATCGTGGCGTCGACAGGCACCTGCGACTGGCGGTAACCGGACTTAGCCGCAGCGGCAAAACGGCGTTTATCACCGCGATGGTCAATCAGTTGCTCAATATTCATGCAGGAGCACGCTTGCCGCTGTTAAGCGCGGTGCGTGAAGAGCGCCTGCTGGGTGTGAAGCGTATTCCACAGCGCGATTTTGGCATTCCGCGTTTTACTTACGATGAAGGGTTAGCGCAGCTGTACGGCGACCCTCCCGCCTGGCCGACGCCAACGCGTGGCGTCAGTGAAATCCGCCTGGCATTGCGTTATAAATCGAACGATTCGCTACTGCGTCACTTCAAAGACACCTCCACGCTGTATCTGGAGATTGTGGATTATCCCGGCGAGTGGCTACTCGATCTGCCAATGCTGGCGCAGGACTATTTAAGCTGGTCACGGCAGATGACGGGCCTGCTTAATGGTCAGCGCGGCGAGTGGTCGGCAAAATGGCGGATGATGTGCGAAGGGCTTGATCCGTTAGCGCCTGCCGACGAAAACCGTCTTGCCGATATCGCCGCCGCGTGGACCGATTATCTTCACCACTGCAAACAGCAGGGGCTGCACTTTATCCAGCCAGGCCGCTTTGTTCTGCCGGGAGATATGGCAGGCGCGCCCGCGCTGCAATTCTTCCCGTGGCCGGATGTCGATGCCTGGGGCGAGTCTAAACTGGCACAGGCCGATAAGCATACCAACGCCGGAATGCTGCGCGAGCGGTTTAATTATTACTGCGAGAAAGTGGTGAAGGGGTTCTATAAAAACCACTTTCTGCGTTTTGACCGCCAGATTGTGCTGGTGGATTGCCTGCAACCGCTCAACAGTGGACCGCAGGCATTTAATGACATGCGTCTGGCGCTGACACAGTTGATGCAAAGTTTCCACTACGGGCAACGTACACTTTTCCGGCGCTTATTCTCGCCAGTTATCGACAAATTGCTGTTTGCCGCGACTAAAGCGGACCATGTGACCATCGATCAGCACGCCAATATGGTTTCATTACTGCAACAACTAATTCAGGATGCCTGGCAAAATGCGGCATTTGAAGGGATCAGCATGGACTGCCTGGGGCTGGCCTCAGTACAGGCGACCACCAGCGGCATCATCGACGTCAACGGTGAGAAAATCCCGGCTCTGCGCGGTAATCGACTGAGCGATGGCGCACCGCTTACCGTTTACCCAGGTGAAGTTCCCGCACGTTTGCCCAGTCAGGCGTTCTGGGATAAACAAGGCTTCCAGTTTGAAGCGTTTCGCCCGCAGGTGATGGATGTCGATAAACCGCTGCCGCATATTCGCCTTGATGCCGCGCTGGAATTTTTAATAGGAGATAAATTGCGATGACCGAACCGTTAAAACCACGTATTGATTTCGACGGTCCGCTGGAGGTCGATCAGAACCCTAAATTTAAGGCGCAGCAGACCTTTGATGAAAATCAGGCGCAAAATTTTGCCCCGGCGACGCTCGACGAAGCGCCGGAAGAAGATGGGCAAGTCGAAGCGGTAATGGATGCGGCGCTGCGTCCGAAGCGCAGTTTGTGGCGCAAAATGGTCATAGGCGGGCTGGCGCTGTTTGGTGTGAGCGTTGTTGGTCAGGGTGTGCAGTGGACGATGAATGCCTGGCAAACTCAGGACTGGGTGGCGCTGGGCGGTTGTGCGGCTGGTGCATTGATTATCGGGGCTGGCGTTGGCTCTGTGGTAACAGAGTGGCGGCGCTTATGGCGCTTGCGCCAGCGCGCGCACGAACGCGATGAAGCGCGCGATTTGTTGCATAGTCACGGCACGGGTAAGGGGCGCGTATTTTGCGAGAAACTGGCACAGCAGGCCGGCATCGATCAGTCGCATCCGGCGCTGCAACGCTGGTATGCCTCAATCCATGAAACGCAGAACGATCGTGAAGTCGTCAGTCTGTACGCACATCTGGTTCAGCCAGTGCTGGATGCGCAGGCGCGTAGAGAAATCAGCCGTTCGGCGGCAGAATCTACCCTGATGATTGCTGTCAGCCCGCTGGCGCTGGTGGATATGGCATTTATTGCCTGGCGCAATCTGCGGTTGATTAATCGTATCGCCACGCTCTATGGCATTGAACTGGGTTATTACAGCCGTTTGCGCCTGTTCAAACTGGTATTGCTGAATATCGCTTTTGCCGGTGCCAGCGAACTGGTGCGCGAAGTGGGGATGGACTGGATGTCACAAGATCTCGCCGCTCGTTTGTCGACACGTGCTGCCCAGGGGATTGGCGCCGGACTCCTGACCGCGCGACTGGGAATAAAAGCTATGGAACTTTGCCGTCCGTTGCCGTGGATCGACGATGACAAACCTCGCCTGGGAGATTTTCGTCGCCAGCTTATCGGTCAGGTAAAGGAGACGCTGCAAAAAGGCAAAACGACCAGCGAATAATAACGCAATATCGGGTGCTGATCGGATATCTTTACGCCGAAGTGCCCGATAATCCGTCTTTGTGTCAATCTTTGTTGACAGAAATCTTCCTGCCACTCGAATAGTGTCATATCATCATATTAATTGTTCTTTTCTCAGGTGAAGGTTCCCATGCGTCTGGAAGTCTTTTGTGAAGACCGACTCGGTCTGACCCGCGAATTACTCGATCTACTGGTTCTAAGAGGCATCGATTTACGCGGTATTGAGATTGACCCAATCGGGCGGATTTACCTCAATTTTGCCGAACTGGATTTTGACAGTTTCAGCAGCCTGATGGCGGAAATTCGCCGTATTGCAGGTGTTACCGATGTGCGCACTGTGTCATGGATGCCTTCCGAGCGCGAACATCTGGCGTTGAGCGCATTGCTTGAGGCGTTGCCTGAACCCGTGCTTTCTGTCGATATGAAAAGCAAAGTGGATATGGCGAATCCGGCGAGCTGTCAGCTATTTGGTCAAAAACTTGATCGTTTACGCAATCATACCGCTGCGCAATTGATTAACGGATTTAATTTTTTACGCTGGCTGGAGAGTGACCCGCAGGATTCGCATAACGAACATGTGGTGATTAACGGGCAAAATTTCTTGATGGAGATAACACCGGTTTATTTGCAGGATGAACACGACCAACACGTCCTGACCGGTGCGGTAGTGATGCTGCGCTCAACGATTCGTATGGGGCGTCAGTTGCAAAATGTGGCTGCGCAGGATGTCAGCGCCTTTAATCAGATTGTCGCTGTTAGCCCGAAAATGAAACACGTTGTCGAGCAGGCGCAGAAACTGGCGATGTTAAGCGCGCCACTGCTGATCACGGGTGACACTGGTACTGGTAAAGATCTCTTTGCTTATGCCTGTCATCAGGCCAGCCCTCGCGCCGGTAAACCTTATCTGGCGCTGAACTGCGCGTCTATCCCGGAAGATGCCGTTGAGAGCGAACTGTTTGGACATGCCCCGGAAGGGAAGAAAGGGTTCTTTGAGCAGGCGAACGGCGGCTCGGTGCTGCTGGATGAGATTGGTGAGATGTCTCCACGGATGCAGGCTAAATTGCTGCGTTTCCTTAATGACGGCACTTTCCGTCGGGTTGGCGAAGATCACGAAGTGCATGTCGATGTGCGGGTGATTTGCGCGACGCAAAAGAATCTGGTTGAGCTGGTGCAAAAAGGCGTATTTCGGGAAGATCTCTATTATCGTCTAAACGTGTTGACGCTGAATCTGCCACCGCTGCGCGACTGTCCGCAGGATATCATGCCGTTAACCGAATTGTTCGTCGCCCGCTTTGCTGACGAGCAGGGAGTACCCCGGCCGAAATTGGCTGCCGATCTGAATACTGTGCTGACGCGTTATGGCTGGCCGGGTAACGTGAGGCAGTTGAAAAATGCTATCTATCGTGCACTCACGCAACTGGACGGCTACGAACTGCGTCCACAAGACATTTTGCTGCCAGATTATGACGCGACAACCGTTGCCGTGGGTGAAGATGCGATGGAAGGTTCGCTGGATGAAATCACCAGTCGATTTGAGCGTTCGGTGTTAACCCAGCTTTATCGCAATTATCCCAGCACGCGCAAACTGGCAAAACGTCTGGGCGTTTCACATACCGCGATTGCCAACAAATTGCGTGAATACGGCCTGAGCCAGAAGAAGAGCGAAGAGTAAACACGTAAAATGCCTGATGGCGCAATACCATCAGGCATAATAAATTACGCCTTCAGTACCGCCAGAGCTGCTTCGTAATCCGGCTCAGTGGTGATTTCATTCACCAGTTGGCTGAAAATCACATTGTCATTTTCATCAATTACGACAACTGCGCGCGCAGCCAGACCTTTCAGTGGGCCTTCAGCGATCTCAACGCCGTAAGCTTGCAGAAATTCGCTATTACGGAAAGTGGAAAGGGTGATGACGTTGTTCAGACCTTCCGCACCGCAGAAACGAGACTGGGCGAACGGCAGATCGGCGGAAATACACAGTACAACGGTGTTGTCGATTTCTGTCGCCAGTTGGTTAAACTTACGTACTGATGCGGCGCAAACACCGGTATCAATACTCGGGAAAATGTTCAGCACTTTGCGTTTACCCGCAAACTGACCGAGGGTGACGTCAGACAGATCTTTTGCCACGAGAGTAAAAGTCTGCGCTTTGCTACCCACTTGCGGGATGGAATTGGCGACTGTAACCGGGTTGCCCTGGAAATGAACGATTTGTGACATGATTATCTTTCCTGTTTACATATAGTTAACGTCACACCTAGTTTATGCTAACTGTCAATAACACAGCAATCGCTATTTGCGCTTAATCCGCAGTCCATCGCGGCAACAAGGAGTAAAGATGAGAACCGTAAAGGTATTTGAGGAAGCCTGGCCGTTACATACCCCGTTTGTAATTGCTCGTGGCAGCCGCAGTGAAGCGCGTGTGGTAGTTGTTGAACTGGAAGAAGATGGCGTTAAAGGTGCCGGGGAATGCACTCCCTATCCGCGCTATGGTGAAAGTGACGCTTCAGTAATGGCGCAAATTATGAGTGTTGTACCGCAACTGGAAAAAGGGCTGACACGTGAAGAATTACAAAAAATTCTGCCTGCGGGCGCGGCGCGTAATGCGCTGGATTGCGCATTGTGGGATCTCAGTGCACGTAAACAGCAGCAGACTCTGGCTGAATTTATCGGTATAACGCTTCCCGACACCATTACCACTGCACAGACGGTTGTCATCGGTACGCCTGATCAAATGGCCAGCAGTGCTGTGGCACTATGGCAAGCAGGGGCGAAATTGCTGAAAGTGAAACTGGATAACCATCTTATTAGCGAGCGGATGGTGGCAATTCGCTCGGCTGTACCCGATGCAACGTTGATTGTTGATGCGAATGAATCCTGGCGCGCAGAGGGATTGGCAGCGCGATGTCAGTTGCTGGCTGATTTAGGCGTCGCGATGCTGGAACAACCGCTTCCCGCACAGGACGATGCGGCGCTGGAGAATTTTATTCATCCGTTACCCATTTGTGCTGATGAAAGTTGTCATACCCGTAGCAATCTGAAGGCGCTGAAAGGGCGCTATGAGATGGTTAATATCAAACTCGATAAAACGGGGGGGCTGACCGAAGCCCTGGCATTGGCGACCGAAGCGCGCGCCCAGGGTTTCAGCCTGATGTTGGGCTGCATGTTGTGCACCTCGCGCGCCATTAGCGCCGCTTTACCATTGGTGCCACAGGTCAGTTTTGCCGATCTTGATGGACCGACCTGGCTGGCGGTGGATGTGGAGCCGGCGCTACAGTTTACGACCGGCGAATTGCATCTTTAGGATGCCAGCGCAGTAAATTCGCCATTGCAAAGAGATACTTTTCACTGGCTTCATCGGAGGAGATGGGCGGAAACTCGGCGGTAATACAGTGCAGGTTCAGATCCGCACACCAACTGCCGAAGGAGCCGGGGGTTTCGTATCCGACGCTGGTCACCAGCGGCAATTCAAATGCCTGAGCCAGCCACTCACCTAATTCACTGTGTCGGGGATCTTCAATACAAACCAGAGGATCGTGAAAAGAGACAATCCAGGCGGGGTGGATACGATGAATGAGCTGGCACAACGCCTGAGTTTCAGGTTCGGAGCCGGGTTTATCGCCGGTCAGCAAGACCACGTCGCGCTCTTCGGCGGCACTGTTCCAGCGATACACCGTTTCACCTTCCTTCCAGTTCGCCGCCGGAAAGTTTCTGTTTAGATCCACACCATTGGCATTAGCCCGCAGACCAAGCTGGCAACCGTCAGGATTCACACAGAGCACGACATGATGGCGGCGCAGAGACGGTGTTAACGTGCGTAATGCGCAGGAGAGGGTGACGACGGAAGAATTTTCGTCGCCGTGGGTGCCAGCCAGGATTAAACCACTTTCGCTGCTGGCAGCAGAAGCCGGAAACCAGATCAACGGCGCACCTAATAATGAACGTCCGTAATGTTCGGTTCCTGGCGGAAAAGCGCCCCGTTCGGCGCGCGGGCGGGTCACGGTCATAATCGTCTCGAATATAAGAAGTATTACAGGCAGTGTTGTGCAAATTTTGCGGATTATCAAATCCTTTTCGACAACGATATGTTATCGATCCTTTATCACTTTTTTGCCGGAAGTTATTTGCATTTCTTCAAGGAGAAACAAATAATTACGCATCAATCTTAACATCATTTTGAGGGTATCTTATGCAGCACTCTGTTTCAGTTACTTGTTGTGCGCTGTTAGTCAGCAGCATTTCCCTGTCGTATGCTGCAGAAGTTCCGGGCGGCACAGTACTGGCAGAGAAGCAAGAGCTGGTACGCCACATTAAAGATGAGCCAGCTTCGTTAGATCCCGCGAAAGCCGTGGGTTTGCCAGAGATTCAGGTCATTCGCGATTTGTTTGAAGGTCTGGTGAATCAAAACGAGAAAGGGGAGATTGTGCCTGGTGTCGCCACGCAGTGGAAAAGTAATGACAATCGTATCTGGACTTTTACCCTGCGCGAGAACGCCAAATGGGCCGATGGTACGCCGGTAACGGCGCAAGATTTTGTCTATAGCTGGCAGCGTCTGGTGAACCCGAAAACGTTGTCTCCGTTTGCCTGGTTTGCCGCGCTGGCAGGGATCAATAACGCTCAGGCGATTATTGATGGTAAGGCTACGCCTGACCAACTAGGCGTCACCGCTGTTGATGCTCATACCCTGAAAATTCAGCTTGATAAACCATTGCCCTGGTTTGTGAATTTAACGGCTAACTTTGCTTTCTTCCCGGTGCAAAAAGCCAACGTTGAAAGTGGTAAAGAGTGGACGAAACCAGGGAATCTGATCGGCAATGGCGCTTATGTACTTAAAGAGCGCGTGGTTAATGAAAAGCTGGTCGTTGTGCCGAATACTCATTATTGGGATAACGCCAAAACTGTGCTGCAAAAAGTCACTTTCTTGCCGATTAACCAGGAATCTGCTGCCACTAAACGCTATCTCGCAGGTGATATTGATATCACTGAATCCTTCCCGAAAAATATGTATCAAAAGCTGTTGAAGGATATTCCAGGGCAGGTTTACACGCCGCCACAGTTGGGGACGTATTATTATGCATTTAACACGCAAAAAGGACCGACGGCAGATCAACGAGTGCGGCTGGCATTAAGTATGACAATTGATCGCCGTCTGATGACGGAAAAAGTGCTGGGCACGGGTGAAAAACCAGCATGGCATTTCACGCCAGATGTTACTGCCGGATTTACGCCAGAACCTTCGCCGTTTGAACAAATGAGTCAGGAAGAACTGAATGCTCAGGCGAAAACATTGTTGAGCGCCGCCGGGTATGGCCCACAGAAACCGTTGAAACTTACACTGTTATATAACACTTCGGAAAATCACCAGAAAATTGCTATCGCTGTGGCGTCGATGTGGAAAAAGAATCTTGGCGTAGATGTCAAACTGCAAAATCAGGAATGGAAAACCTATATTGATAGTCGTAATACCGGCAATTTTGATGTTATCCGCGCCTCGTGGGTTGGGGATTATAATGAACCATCAACCTTCCTGACACTGTTAACGTCAACACACTCAGGAAATATTTCCCGCTTTAACAATCCGGCATACGACAAAGTGCTGGCCCAGGCATCGACTGAAAACACCGTTAAAGCACGCAACGCCGATTACAACACGGCAGAGAAAATCCTCATGGAGCAAGCACCGATTGCGCCAATTTATCAATATACCAATGGACGGCTAATCAAGCCGTGGCTGAAAGGTTATCCCATTAATAACCCGGAAGATGTGGCTTATAGCCGGACTATGTATATTGTAAAACATTGATTATGATGTCATCTGGCGCAAAAGTTGCGCCAGATTTTACAACCCCGATAAAATCCCTCTCTTTTTTAAACTTACCCTATAAAAATTGCTCTCAAGATGAGACTGTGAAATTTCCAGTTTATATTAAGTACAAACTCTAATCATAAATTTTATTTTCCTGCTGTATTACATACTCCAAATATAGGCTGTGCTTTACTTTTTTTATAACGTGAAGTGTATTTCATTACTTGTAAAACATCTTCATATGAAAATAAACACACAGCTAAAAATGGGGTGGTAAAATGAAAAAAGCCTCCGCTATTCCGTTAGTTATCTCGCTATTCCTCTCTCATTATTCTTCTTTTAGTCTGGCCGCAGAGCCGCTTCCCGATGCCGCATCACTGGGACTGGAAAACTTAACTAATGATCTCTCACGACAGCAGTTATTTGTAAAAATCCTGGGATCAGATCTTTCCCGTGAAATGGAATATGACACGTTCGCAGTAAAAAAATATTTTAAATTTCCGACTGATGTCTCTTATGACTCGGTATTAAATCAACCGCGACCAAGTTCTTTATTTGGAGTGGATATCAGCCATCATAACGGTAAGAATTTTCCAATCGAACTGTTGGCAAAAAATAAGTCTGTGTTTCTGTATATGAAGTCCAGTCAAGGAACGCGTTATGTCGATCCCGAATTTTCCGGTTTCTGGCAACGGGCCGGGGATACGGAACGGGGGATAAAATTACACCGTGGAGCATATCATTTTCTTTCCAGCGGTACACCGGCAGACGACGCTGAAACATGGGGACGCAAGCAGGCGATGACGTTTGTTAAAATTATTAAAGCTAACGGGGGATTACGCGCAACGGATATGCCACCGGCGGTGGATGTGGAGTGGGATGTGGACTCATCAACGGGTAAGGATCGTTGGCAAAAGCGTAAACCAGCTGAAATTATAACGATGATCAAGGCGTTTACCGCACAGGTCGAAGCCGATTTAGGGCGTAAACCGGTTATCTACACTGCGCGAGCCTGGTGGAAAGATGCCGTTGGTGGGGAAAATAGTTTTGCCCAGGTTGCAGATCACAAACTGTGGCTGGCTGATTACTCTAATCAGGCTCAGGCCAGTGAAACACCGCGTTCAATCAACCAGACAAAATGGGCGATCTGGCAGTTCACCGACGCAGCACAGCTTAATTTAGGATCGAGTAAGAAGTTTGATGCCAGTATTTATAAAGGTCCAATTGCTGAATTTTATACCACTTTGGGCGTGCAGGAATTTTAACTTATGAACAGACGATGGCTTACTTTATGTATATCGGTTCTGGGGCTATTTGTTGCCGGAATATCACATGGAATATCAGATGCACGTGCAGATGATATTTGTAAAAATGGTGCAATGGTTCCTGATGAGTATTGTCATTTTTTTATCCATTATGGGCCTGAGGCTCCTGGTAAACTGGATATCCGTATCAGTGATGCATTAAAAATACCAGATCAGGATGCAGCGAAAACTCGCGCGATTGGGCTGATTATTTCAATTTCAAAATATCCACTGTTACATGCAGATATTCCAGCAGCTGCAGTAGACGGTCAAAGAATGGCTGATTTTCTTATTAATGGGCAAAAGTTTGATGAGGTTATTTTACTGAAAGATCAGGATGCGTCACTGGATAACATTAATTATTTTCTGAAAGAATATCTCCCTGCCAGAGGGATGATGTTTGATAAGAAAGCTCGCTTGTTAATTGCTTATTCAGGTCATGGGCGTTTTGGCACTCAAAATGGTAATTCTGATAAGGCACCGGCATTTGTTTTGAGTAATGCTACAGATATCGATGGTTCAAAAGGCATGTATGAAATGCCAGCTTTGAATGCTCAACTCAACATTCTGGCAAAGCGTTATTTCCATGTTTTGACTTTAGTTAATGCTTGTTTTGGTTCAGGTCTTTTTGGCATGACAGATGGCGCAGGGAATTCAAACGCGTATAGTAAACCAGGTGCGTATGCGATAGCCGCTGGTGATGATAAAACAGAAGTTTATTCCCTGGAAAAAGATAAAGGCAGTGTATTTTTTGATACCCTTATAAAAGGCGTTGCTGATGGCGTTGCCGACGAACGCTTCGGGAAATCGTATATGGTAAAAATTGATGGTAAAAAGGAATACTACGCGGGCATTACCCGAATATTAAGTTTGTTTATCTATGTGAACGACCAATATATAAAAATCAATGAAAAACTGGACGAGGAAGGGAAAGGAATACATCTCAGTGATGCTTGGATAGGAGCAACAGAAAACCCAGCCGGACCGGGTGGTTTCTTCTTTATTAACGATCCTGCGGTCAGTCGTCTGGATAAAAAAACACAATTATCAGCCGGGAATGCAGATGAATTTACAAATGTTGATAAGACCGCATATTCTATTAAAGAACCGCCTACTGCGCCAGATGAACCAAAGAACAAAGATATAACACCTATTGAAATTCCTTATGGCCCCGTAAGTGCAATTCCCAACCGACCTGATATCCGTATCTTCAAAACACCGGATATTTACCCGATCAGTGGTCATGATATTTCGTCTAACGATGGCGAAATCGACTGGAAATTGTTTCAGGAGAAATCACCTGCGCGTTTTGTCTACGTGAGAGTGGTTGGCTGGAGAGGGCCAGACTCGTCGTTTAAGGCTCACTGGAAGCAATTAGCAGATTCAAAATTTGATCGCGGAGGCTATTTTAAATTTGATTTTTGCCACACTCCTGAGGCGCAACTGGAAACAGCAAAAAGCCTGCTGCCTGAAGACCCGAAAATGTTGCCTCCCGGTATTTTACTGGTGAATCCAGAAGGTGAAGATACAACCCAACTGGCTTGTTTTAAAAAATCGGGAATGGTGAATGCACGGAATGATATTTTACGTTTTGCTGCCCTGATGTATAAAAATTACCATAAAATACCAATATTTTATGGCAATCATAATAATTTGTCTCATTTCATGGACAGTCGGTTCGACCAGTATATGGTGTGGATGGGGTATTGGGGACAAGCTGGTGTGAAACTCGAGGGGCGTAATCCCTGGACACTTTGGCAATATTCAGGAAACGAAAAGGTGCCGGGCATTGGTCACAGCACAGAGTCAGAAGTTTTCTTTGGTACTGAAGAACAGTATGCCCAGTTTAAAGCGGGTGAGAATAATGTCGCTCTGGCTGCGGTCAATTGAGGAAATAAATAAAACCGGATGTCGAATATTATTATCGTCATCCGGTTTTGTTGAGTGTTATTTAAGCTGTTCGGGAGGTGTAATATTATCCATATACAGCGTCTGGCTGGGGAAGGCAAAGTCCGCGCCGTGTGACTGCACAATATCAATAATCTTCAAATAAACATCCTGCTGGGCGGCCAGCCATTCGGCCCAGACCGTGGTCTTAGTAAAGCAATAGACCATAATATTTAATGACGAATCGGCAAACTGGTTGAAATAAACCAGTAAGGTTTGTCGCTGGTCGATAGCGGGGTGATTTTTCAGCATCTCACGTACGGCTTCGACAATAGCCCCAACTTTTGCGGCATCTTCATAACGTAAACCAATGGTAGTGGTAATACGCCGGTTGGTCATTCGCCCTGGGTTTTCTACGCTAATGGACGAAAAAAGCGAGTTCGGTACGTACAGTGGGCGATTATCAAAGGTGGTGATTTTTGTGATACGCCAGCCAATTTCTGCTACTGTGCCTTCGATATTCCTGTCCGGTGAACGGATCCAGTCGCCAATACTAAAGGGGCGATCGAAATAGAGCATAATCCCGGAAAAGAAGTTACTCAGAATATCTTTACCGGCCATACCGACAG
Organism: Escherichia sp. MOD1-EC5433; assembly: GCF_002966005.1. Lineage (NCBI taxonomy): Bacteria > Pseudomonadati > Pseudomonadota > Gammaproteobacteria > Enterobacterales > Enterobacteriaceae > Escherichia > Escherichia sp. MOD1-EC5433. The sequence continues at coordinate 291,003 of NZ_PTRL01000005.1, forward strand.
CCAGACCACCAATACCACCAAAGGTCAACAAACCAGAAAGGCTCATGCCGAAATGTTCGCCATAAAGCAGAACAATCACCACGATAATGCTGATTTTGATGATGCGCGACATAATCCGCGCGCTGGTGATGTCTCGACCTTTTTTTATCTGTTGCCTTTCAAACTGATTAATCAGGAGAAATAACTTAACCGTCAGAATAAGCGCAATCAGTGACGTACAGATAAAATCGATAACGCCTGGGGTGATAAATTTGAGTTTGTAATTTTCAATAACATAATTAATGATGCTGCCGACAGCACTGATAATTATGGTGTAGATCAAAAATTGAACCGCATGGAATAAGAATCCTTTTCTTTTACGATTTCCACGACGAAACCAAAAGCTCATCAGAATCAATGCTGCGCAGCTACCGAAAATAATGACCAGATTAAGCGCATTATTTGTAAACAGTTCAGCGATCATTGTTTTATCAGGCTCCTCCAGATAATTGATGTCATGCCGGAAACCCCTGGCGGGGGTATTTTATCGCGATAATTCATTCATATCATCAATAGACAGGGAAGGAAGTAGCAACATTAGCGAATTTATCAATGGGTTGATGATTTGAACGGCAACAATCTCATGCTTTCTGGGCAGACAACGAGGAAATGTCATGATATTGTTACGCACAAGTAACAAAGAGTTTATCTGCATAAGGATTACATCATGATCATGACGAAGCTGAAGTCAGCAAAGGGGAAGAAGTTTCTCTTTGGTCTGTTGGCGGTTTTCATTATTGCGGCGTCAGTTGTGACTCGCGCGACTATCGGCGGTGTTATCGAACAATATAATATTCCGCTTTCTGACTGGACGACATCAATGTATGTGATTCAGTCATCGATGATTCTTGTTTATAGTCTGGTCTTTACTGTATTGCTGGCAATCCCGCTGGGAATTTATTTCCTCGGTGGTGATGAGAAGTAAATAAAAGAAAGGCCCGAGATATCGGGCCTTGCAAGTAATTGATAAACAATTAATCGTCTTCTTCGTCATCCAGTTCGACAGGCGTCTGGTACTGATCAGGTTTAATCACCAGCAAATCGCAGCGGAGATGATCAATCACCTGTTCTGCCGTATTACCAAGGAATGCCGCAGAGATACCGGTGCGTCCCACAGTGCCAAGAACGACAATCCCTGCCTGCAAATGTTCGGCCAGATCTGGAATCACTTCTTCAGGCAAACCTTTTTCAACGTGCGTCATGTTTTCATTAATGCCGAATTTCTGCCGCAGGGCTTTCATCGCCAGCAAATGTTGTCCACGAATGGCATCGTTATAAACGCTTGGATCAAATTCCGGCAGTTCAATGGCAATATTGATAGGTGTTACGGGGTAGGCGCCAACCAGATGGACTTCGGTGTGATTTACCTGTTCTGCCAGCTCGATCGTTTCTTTCACCAGTTTTTCATTGAGCGCATTATGATACGGCTCTTCACTGGCGAGATTCACCGCCACCAGCGCCTTACCACCTTCCGGCCACGGCTGGTCTTTCACCATCCACACCGGGCTTGGGCATTTGCGTAACAGGTGCCAGTCGGTAGGGGTGAAAATAACCGCTTCCAGACGGTCATGTTGGTGCGCCATTTTTAGCACCAAATCGTGCCCACTGCTAACCACTTCCTGAATGATGGCTTCGAAAGGACGGTTATGCCATACCACTTTAATTTCAATCGGGACGCCAGCGTTGAGATAATACTTTGCCTGCTCATGGATCCAGGCAGTACGCTGGCTGATAACCCCCTGACGCATAGCGGTACGCTCGTCGGGAGAGAGCAGGGTAGTCATTTCGTATGAGAAGTCATAAATCGGCAAAAAGGCTTTAATTTTGCCACCAATCCGTTGATGTAAATAAACAGCTCGCCGTAATGCCGGTTGATCGTCCTGGTTAGGGTCGATAACAACGAGCATGTTCTGATACATAGCCATACAGGGTCTCCTTACAACAACTGTCAACGCAGTTTGTAATTAAAAGATTAACCCATATCTGGTGAATGAAACAGTGATGAACCTTCTGCCAGATCAATAAATCAGAAAAATTTAATGATATGACAGAAGGATAGTTGATTATGCGGAAAAATCAGGCAACGTTACGCGTATGACCAGCAAGCAAGGCCAGCGCATCGTTATTTTCGATGGTGATGTATTTACCTTTGACTGCCAACATGCCGCTTTTCTGGAAACGACCCAGCAGACGACTGATGGTTTCTACCGTCAGGCCAAGATAGTTACCGATATCGCCACGAGTCATCGTCAGGCGGAATTCACGAGGGGAGAAGCCGCGTTGGGCAAAACGACGGGACAGGTTGTAGATAAAAGCAGCCAGGCGTTCTTCTGCATTTTTCTTCGACAACAGCAGGATCATGTCCTGATCGCCTTTGATTTCACCGCTCATCAGACGCATCATCTGCTGACGCAGATTCGGCATTTTACCAGACAGATCGTCCAGGGTTTCGAACGGGATTTCACATACCATTGAGGTTTCCAGCGCCTGGGCGAAACTCGGGTGATGACCGCTACCAATAGCGTCAAAACCTACCAGATCGCCTGCTAAATGGAAGCCAGTGATTTGCTCGTCGCCTTGCTCTGTGATGGTATAACTTTTAATCGTACCGGAGCGGATGGCATAAAGCGATTTAAGTTCATCACCAGCCTTAAACAGCGTCTGGCCTTTCTGAATAGGCTTCTTTCGCTCGATGATATTATCAAGCTGATCAAGCTCATGTTCGTTGAGTGTGAACGGGATGCAAAGCTGACTGATGCTGCAATCCTGGCAATGGATAGCACAACCGCCAGACTGAATGCGCCGTATAATTCGCTTTTCCGGGATCATAGGTCTGCTCAAGCCGTAATTGATATTTGTCAATTTTAACATCTTTTTAGGGAGCAAGTAAGTCTAAGCAAACCTTAACAGCGGAGAATTCCGATAATAGATGTAAATTTATGTCTATCCCTTTGAAAACCTTTAAATTGTTAAGGGTAACTTTACATAAAACTGTGAACAAATCGGCACAAATTGTTTAAGGTTTACAGCAGCAGATAGCCTTCATGGCGCAATAACCACTCTTTTCGCTGCACTCCGCCTGCATATCCTGTCATCGTGCCGTTTCGTCCAATAACCCGGTGGCAAGGGACGACGATGCTGATCGGATTAGAGCCATTTGCTGCGCCAACGGCACGCGCTGCGCCTGGTCGACCCAGATGTTCAGCAAGTTGACCGTAATGCATTACCTGCCCGCAGGGGATAGTGCGCAGTGTTTTCCAGACCTCGCGCTGAAATGGCGTGCCTCCTGTGGCGGTAGGAAGAGTATCAATAATGCTAAGATTCCCGGCAAAATAGTCACGAAGTTTGTCGCTTAAGCCCCCTGGATTGGTGGCAGAAATGCGCTCATAACCTTCTTTGCGATAATGGATGTCCAGCAGCTGCACCATGCGTTCGCTGTACTCTTCCCATTCAACCGCCCGCAGACGAAATTGTTCATCGCAAATCACCCACAGAGGTCCCAGTGGCGTGGCAATTTTTTCTTCAAGTAATCTCAGCATCCGTTCTCTCTTAAGACAAACGTGGGTAAATCCCCGAACCAATAGGCTGACCGATAAGATACCACGCCAGCAACATTAGCAGCTATACCACCAAAAAGATTAAGACTAACAAAGAGTAAGTACCTGGTTTCGCGTCTGGTTTGTCGCGATCTGGTAGCATAAAGCGATTTTTCTGCCTGAATAAATGGGGGTAATCCATCACCTGGCTCGAGGCTGGAATAATTCCAGTCAGCGAAATTTTACCGAAGGCGACCTGTTATTTGATTCAGCAGCGTGATAGCCGCCTGGCACCACTGAACTCGCCATTCATCACCCAATCCCGGCGAGAATGTAGTTATTTACAGAGCTAAAAAATGAATAAAAAAATAGAGCCTGTCGACATCCGCCAGACTCTACAGTACACACAGCAGTGCATCCGCGTCTTAAATCCGGCCTGGGTTCCTCGTGACCGGTGACAGTGTTATAACGGTTTTGCCCATCCGTTGCCAATTTTCTTCAGTGACAGATTTCACGAAAATATAAGTTAAATCATTCGTCTCGTGATTGCATAATCATGCATCGCTAATCTGCGTTCTGCTCTTCATCGCATTTTTGTTAGTTCCTGCTATGAATAAATCACCCTGATCGGATGCCTGAATTAAACCCGGCCTAAACTGTTCGATACTGTCACCAGGCTAGTATAAAATGCCCCGCCTGTGCAGACACCAGCAGGTATGGAGCAAAGTATTGTTTCAATCTGCGAAGTGAACGATGCAGCAAATATCAGATGTGTGAAGGTGCATAGGAGGTTACATGAACCTTGACGACAAATCGCTGTTTCTTGACGCCATGGAAGATGTCCAGCCACTGAAGCGCGCTACAGATGTCCACTGGCATCCAACGCGTAACCAACGTGCGCCGCAGCGTATCGACACGCTGCAACTTGATAATTTCCTTACCACTGGATTTCTCGACATCATCCCGCTAAGCCAGCCGCTGGAGTTTCGGCGGGAAGGGCTGCAACATGGGGTGCTGGATAAGTTATGCAGCGGTAAATATCCGCAGCAGGCCAGCCTGAATCTTCTACGTCAGCCGGTGGAAGAGTGCCGCAAAATGGTGTTTAGTTTTATTCAACAGGCATTGGCGGATGGTTTGCGTAACGTGCTGATTATTCATGGCAAAGGGCGGGACGATAAATCGCACGCCAACATTGTTCGCAGCTATGTGGCGCGCTGGCTGACCGAGTTTGATGATGTTCAGGCATATTGTACCGCGCTACCGCATCATGGCGGCAGCGGGGCGTGTTACGTCGCACTCCGTAAAACGGCGCAGGCGAAGCAGGAAAACTGGGAGCGCCACGCTAAACGCAGCCGTTGATCACGGGACGCTTCCGTGGCTTATGCTGCCAGCACGCGGTTGCGTCCATCATTTTTTGCCCGATACAACGCATCATCGACCCGTTTAAACAGTTCATCAATACTTTCATTTCCTTCGTTATGCGCCACGCCAATACTGACGGTGAAGCGCGGCAAGCCCGAAATGCTCACTTTTGCCACGCTCAAGCGGATAGTTTCAGCCAACGAAAGTGCAGTATCCAGAGGGGTTCTGGGCAATAATAAGACGAACTCTTCACCACCCCAGCGAAACACCAAATCACCTTTGCGGGCGCAGCTTTCGAGTGTACGGGCAAGTGCGTATAACACTTCATCCCCTTTCTGATGACCGTATAAATCGTTGATATGTTTAAAACGATCGGTGTCGATGAGCAGCAAACTGTAGTCCTGAGCGATTGCCAGGTGCTGCATCTGTCCTGGTTCAGTTATGTGGTAAAACTGTCGACGGTTAAGTAATCCCGTTAGCGCATCATGGTGGGCCGCATGTTCCAGCTGTTCCTCGAGCCTTTTTTGCTCAGTAATATCATGTACGATGCATAACATTAACCTGTCACCGTAAATCTCAATTGGTCCAGCATAAGTTTGTACGTGTCGAACGGAACCATCTGCCAGTTTATGGACAAAATTGAGGGGCTTATGCCCGCCGGGTAAACGTGAAATTTCATGCATGACAGGCATAACGCGACGCCCAAGCATATTAATTTCCCAGGTGTGTTTCTGACACATTGTTTCATGGTTATAGCCATAGAAATTAAGCGCGGCCAGATTGGCATCGACGATTTGGCCATCACGCGAGGGATCTATCAACAACATTGGCGCGGAGTTAGTCAGAAAAAAACGCGCATAAAACCCTTGTTTTTTACGTTGATAATTCGCAGAGCGGCTGGCTTTTAAACCCAGAGTTGCGGGTGTTTCCATTCCTTCAAATATAATTACTTTCTCTATGTCATTAATCTCTTTGAGGGTCAACCGACAGCTTAATGCTGTATCTTCACCATTACGCTGGACAGTGAGGATTTCTACAATATCAAGCTGGTTATGCAGGTCTGTAAGGTATTTAGGCAGTTCGTTTTGCGAGGAGATGGAATAGAGGCCGGTACGTAGCTGACTAAAAGTGAGTTCTTGCATCAACAGTCGCGCAGCACTATTGGCATAAATTAATTGTTCCTCGAAGGGTGAAACGATCCAGACAGGACTGGTTAATAAGTCCAGTGCATTGAAGTTGTGCGTAGTCATTGAAATCCCGTTATTTTTATCAATCTTTTGTTGCTACCTGATCGCAAAAATGCCACGACAAATGATCAGATAATTCTGATAATGATAGACGCTATTTAACGCTTCACACGTTTTCAAATAAGGAAAAGTATTTTGCTTTCTGTATTTAATTTTGACAGGATTTTATTAATCATTTCAGGGTAATGGGGTGATGAGATTTTGCGTAACATGACCAGAAGACTAGACTACAAAATAATCCGTTGATGATGGGAGGCACTGTGGAAGTGATTAAGGGAGCGGACGTAAATGTCCCGGATGCAGTATTTGCCTGGATTCTGGATGGCAAAGGTGGCGTTAAACCGCTGGAAAATACAGATGAGATAGATGAAGCGCATCCTTGCTGGCTCCACCTCAATTATGTGCACCATGACAGCGCCCAGTGGCTGGCGACGACACCACTGCTGCCAAATAATGTGCGCGATGCGCTGGCGGGAGAAAGTACACGGCCCAGAGTCAGTCGTCTTGGCGAAGGGACGCTGATTACTTTGCGCTGCATTAATGGCAGTACTGATGAACGTCCCGACCAGCTGGTGGCCATGCGTGTTTATATGGACGGACGGTTAATTGTCTCGACCCGACAACGTAAAGTGTTGGCGTTGGATGATGTGGTTAGCGATCTGGAAGAGGGCACTGGTCCGACCGATTGCGGCGGCTGGTTGGTGGATGTGTGTGATGCGTTGACCGATCATTCCAGTGAGTTTATAGAACAACTGCACGATAAAATTATCGACCTGGAAGATAATCTACTCGATCAACAAATTCCTCCGCGCGGTTTCCTGGCGCTACTGCGTAAACAATTAATTGTTATGCGTCGCTATATGGCGCCGCAACGTGATGTTTATGCTCGCCTTGCCAGCGAACGCCTGCCGTGGATGAATGACGACCAACGCCGTCGAATGCAGGATATTGCCGATCGTCTCGGACGTGGTCTGGATGAGATTGACGCCTGTATTGCCCGAACTGGCGTGATGGCAGATGAAATCGCCCAGGTCATGCAGGAAAATTTAGCGCGTCGCACGTATACAATGTCCTTGATGGCAATGGTCTTTTTACCCAGTACGTTTTTAACGGGATTATTTGGCGTCAACCTTGGTGGTATTCCTGGTGGGGGATGGCAATTCGGCTTTTCGCTTTTTTGTATTCTGTTAGTTGTTCTTATTGGTGGTGTTGCTTTATGGTTGCATCGTAGTAAATGGTTGTAACAAAAGAAAATTTGTCTACTTCCTGTATACAAAAACGCCGTAAAGTTTGAGCGAAGTCAATAAACTCTCTACCCATTCAGGGCAATATCTTCCTCGCAGGTGAATGCAACGTCAAGCGATGGGCGTTGCGCTCCATATTGTCTTACTTCCTTTTTTGAATTACTGCATAGCACAATTGATTCGTACGACGCCGACTTAGATGAGTCGGCTTTTTTTTGCCTGTTATTTGTCAGCGTCTACCCTTTAAGAGTCCACCCAATGACCGGAGGGAAATATGACGACACTCATTTATTTGCAAATTCCTGTCCCTGAACCGATTCCTGGCGATCCTGATCCGATTCCTCGTCCGCAACCTATGCCCGATCCGCCGCCAGATGAAGAACCGATTAAATTGTCGCATCGTGAGCGTAGATCTGCGAGGATACGCGCCTGCTAATTTTGCGTCGATGACCACGAGAATAGATTGTGACCGCTTTTTCTACCCTGAACGTTTTGCCTCCCGCCCAGCTCACTAACCTTAATGAGTTGGGTTATTTAACCATGACGCCGGTGCAGGCCGCCGCGCTTCCTGCGATCCTTACCGGAAAAGACGTTCGCGTGCAGGCGAAAACCGGCAGCGGCAAAACGGCGGCATTTGGCCTCGGGTTGTTACAGCAGATTGATGCGTCGCTGTTTCAGACCCAGGCTTTGGTACTGTGTCCTACGCGTGAGCTGGCGGATCAGGTTGCCGGGGAATTGCGTCGGTTGGCGCGTTTTCTGCCAAATACTAAAATCTTGACCTTATGCGGCGGTCAGCCGTTCGGTATTCAGCGTGATTCGCTGCAACATGCGCCGCATATTATCGTGGCAACGCCGGGTCGTTTGCTCGATCACCTGCAAAAAGGCACGGTATCGCTGGATGCGTTGAATACGCTGGTGATGGATGAAGCCGACCGCATGTTGGATATGGGATTTAGTGATGCCATTGATGATGTGATCCGTTTTGCACCTGCTTCTCGTCAGACGCTTTTGTTTTCGGCGACCTGGCCAGACGCAATTGCTGCGATTAGCGGTCGTGTACAACGCGATCCTTTGGCGATAGAAATTGATTCGACAGATGCTTTACCGCCTATTGAACAACAATTTTATGAAACATCCAGCAAGGCTAAAATTCCGTTATTACAACGGTTATTAAGTTTGCATCAACCCTCGTCTTGTGTTGTGTTTTGTAATACTAAAAAAGATTGTCAGGCTGTGTGTGACGCGCTGAATGAAGTAGGGCAAAGTGCATTGTCGTTACATGGCGATCTGGAGCAACGTGACCGCGATCAGACCCTGGTACGTTTTGCTAACGGTAGCGCCCGAGTGCTGGTAGCGACCGATGTCGCAGCGCGCGGTCTGGATATCAAATCTCTTGAGCTGGTAGTGAACTTTGAACTGGCGTGGGATCCTGAAGTTCATGTACATCGCATCGGGCGTACAGCGCGTGCAGGAAATAGCGGACTGGCGATCAGTTTCTGTGCCCCGGAAGAAGCACAGCGCGCCAATATCATTTCTGACATGTTGCAGATAAAACTTAACTGGCAAACGCCGCCAGCCAGTAGTTCCATTGTGCCGCTGGAAGCAGAGATGGCGACGTTGTGCATTGATGGCGGGAAAAAAGCCAAAATGCGACCGGGCGATGTGTTAGGTGCATTGACGGGCGATATTGGTCTTGATGGCGCAGATATTGGCAAAATCGCTGTGCATCCGGCGCATGTCTATGTCGCAGTGCGTCAGAGTGTCGCTCATAAGGCATGGAAGCAGTTACAGGGCGGGAAGATTAAAGGGAAAACGTGCCGGGTGCGGTTATTAAAATAACGAAATGTTGAATTGCCGGATGCGACGCTGGTTGCGTCTTATCCGGCCTATGCAAGAGTAGCCCGATAAGTTTGCGCATCGGGCGCTATCCTGGTTATTTCACTTCAACCACATTCAGCCGTAATTCATCCAGCTGATTCTCATCTTCTTCAGGCTGCCAGCCCGCAGGCTGTAGTGGGATCTCTTCGCGATCGAACGCCAGATCACCGCCGTTAACCACTTCGGAACCGTGGGTAATGCCTTTGAAATCGAAAAGACTGGTATCGCACAAATGAGACGGCACCACATTCTGCATCGCGCTGAACATCGTCTCAATTCGCCCCGGATAACGCTTATCCCAGTCACGCAGCATATCGGCAATCACCTGACGTTGCAGGTTAGGCTGTGAACCGCACAGGTTGCACGGAATAATCGGGAATGCTTTCGCATCGGCAAAGCGTTGAATATCTTTTTCGCGGCAGTAGGCCAACGGGCGAATAACGATGTGCTTGCCATCATCGCTCATCAGCTTCGGCGGCATACCTTTCATCTTGCCGCCGTAGAACATATTCAGGAACAACGTTTGCAGGATATCGTCACGATGGTGACCCAGCGCGATCTTCGTCGCACCCAGTTCCGTTGCGGTGCGGTAAAGGATACCGCGACGCAGACGAGAGCACAGTGAGCAGGTAGTTTTGCCCTCAGGAATCTTCTCTTTCACGATACCGTAAGTGTTCTCTTCAACAATCTTGTACTCAACGCCCAGCTTTTCGAGATACTCCGGCAGAACATGTTCCGGGAAACCAGGTTGTTTCTGGTCGAGGTTAACGGCAACCAGCGAAAAACTGATTGGCGCACTTTGCTGCAAATTACGCAGAATCTCCAGCATGGTATAGCTGTCTTTACCCCCGGAGAGGCAAACCATAATGCGATCGCCATCTTCAATCATATTGAAGTCAGCAATGGCTTCGCCTACGTTACGACGCAGACGTTTTTGCAATTTGTTCAGGTTGTATTGTTCTTTCTTACTAATTTCTTGATTTTGCGACATTTAAAAGCAACTCAATTCGTTATATGGCATCAGAAGAGTATGCGTCATGCCGGAATGTCCAGCATAAGAAATCTGATATAAAAACTGTGGCGTGTATGGTACGGATTAGAGGGGAAAATGTCAGCACATTTGCGAAATGAATCAAAAAGCCCGCAGCGACGTGCGGGCGTTAGTTTTTAGCGCACGACCAGCACAGAGCACTCTGCATGACGCACGACGGCGGCGGCGTTAGAGCCGAGCAGGTAGGTGGTGATATCCGGTCGATGGGAGGCAATGATGATCATATGAGCAGGGATCTTTTTCGCCATTTCCAGAATGCGGTCTTTTGGCGAACCTTCTTCAACATGAACATGCACTCTGTCAGTCGGCAGCTTGAATTTTTTAATTATCTCTTCCAGTTGCGATTTAGCTTCCGCTTTCAGGTCATCCATTGCCGGTAATTCTGCGGAATACGCTAAACCCAGAGAGGCATAGTAGGGCAGCGAAGGTATTACCGTCAGGAAATGAACCTCTGCATCATCAATCTTTGCCTCGGCCTCAACATGGCTAATCACGCGTTGAGTTAATTCTGAATCGGAAATATCGATAGGGACAAGAATCGTTCTGTTCATAAAACCTCCTGTTTTAGTATCCGCATAAAGTGTAACGCCAGATGAGGTCTTTTGTATAATGACGGAGTTCACATTTTTAATTTAGATTAAGCAGGATTTAATAAGTAGAAAAAGCCCGCCAGAGAGGCGGGCAGGCAGGATTAGAACTGATAAACCAGACCTAAAGCGACAATATCATCGGTAGAGATACCGTTGGCGGCGTAGAAGCTGTCATCTTCATCCAACAAGTTAATTTTATAGTCAACATAGGTAGACATATTTTTGTTGAAATAATATGTTGCGCCAACATCGGCGTATTTGACCAGATCTTTATCGTCAACACCGGCCGGGTTATCAGCACCACCAGCAGCGTTCAGGTCACGCCCTTTAGACATCAGGAAAGACACTGCCGGACGCAGACCAAAGTCAAACTGATATTGGGCAGTGACTTCAAAGTTCTGGGTCTTGTTCGCAACGGCGTAATCGCTGTTGCCAAATGGTGTCATATTACGCGTTTCGGAATACATGGTTGCCAGATAAATGTTGTTAGCATCATATTTAATCCCGGCAGTCCAGGCATCGGCTTTATCGCCACCCGCCGCAGTATGGTTAACCTGGTCATTGGTGCGGTCTGAGGAGGTGTATGCCGCGCCCGCGCTAAAGCCCATACCTAAATCGTAGGTTGTGGAAAGCCCCCAGCCGTCGCCGTTTTCATGACGAACATCACGTCCGTTGTTGGTGCCTTCCTGACCGTTGTTTACACCTTCGTTATTACCCTGATACTGCACTGCGAAGTTCAGACCATTAACCAGGTCGAAGAAATCAGTATTACGATATGTCGCTACCCCATTAGCACGACCAGTCATAAAGTTGTCTGCATTGGTGTAGGAGTCACCGCCAAATTCTGGCAGCATATCGGTCCAGCCCTCTACGTCGTACATTACACCGTAATTACGTCCGTAATCGAAAGAACCGTAATTTGCAAATTTCAATCCGGCGAATGCCAGACGAGTCCAGGATTGATTTTCTGAGGATTCAGTATTGTTTGCCTGAATATTGTATTCCCACTGACCATAGCCAGTGAGTTGATCGTTAATTTGTGTTTCGCCTTTAAATCCAAGACGTGCATAGCTCTGATCGCCATCTTTTGCAGAACTATCAGAAAAATAATGCAGGCCATCAACTTTGCCATAAAGATCTAATTTATTGCCGTCTTTATTATAAATTTCTGCTGCATGTACAGCACCTGCGGCGAGCAGGGCAGGGATTAAGAGTGCCAGTATTTTGCTTTTCATTGAAAAAATCCTTTAGTTATTTTATTTGCCTTTCATTCCCCGTGTGGGAAGTGAAAACATCCTAAAGGAAAAGTTCCATTAGCCGATAAATGTCATTTGTTACGCCTTAAGTAAAACCTTAATCAAATAATTCCTGGGAAATGATGATTAGTTTGGTGAATGATTTGATGGTTATACATGCAAAATAAAAATTATACTTTTAAAAAATGATGCGTTATTCTGCGTGGGTTATATGCCTTTATTGTCACAGATATTATTTATCGTTGGGTCATTGCTATAGTTATTTCTTTCCCAGCAAATAAAAAGACAAGCCCGAACTTTCATTCGGGCTTTTTTTTTTCGTTCCGGATAATCCTTATCCGACGACGCTACTCGGTGCCACTTTTATCCGTTTTTCCTGCCATTTGCGCGAGGAAGTCATAGCGTTTTTGCAGATCGGCTGCGGCATCTTTCCATAACTGTTCCGCCACTTCTGGCTGTTGCGAATTCAGACGGCGGAAACGTTGCTCATGGAGCAATGTCTCTTCCAGAGCCTCTGATGGCGGACGAGAATCCAGCGCCAGTGGCAGTTTGCCTTCATCGGCACGACGTGGATCAAAGCGATACAGCGGCCAGAAGCCGGTTGCGGTGAGTTGGCGCATCTGGTCGTGGCTCAATGCAAGGTCATAACCATGCTCTTCACACGGGCTGTAAGCAATGATCAGCGACGGCCCCGGATAGGCTTCCGCTTCCTGAATCGCTTTTACCGTCTGGTTCAACTGCGCGCCGAGAGAAATCTGCGCCACATAAACATGACCGTACATCATCATACTGACGCCGAGATCTTTACGCGCTTTGCGTTTGCCGTGTTCGCCAAACTTAGTCACCGCGCCAAGCGGCGTTGCTTTAGACGCCTGACCGCCGGTATTGGAGTAGCATTGCGTATCCAGTACCAGAATGTTGACGTTTTCCGTCAGGCTCAATACATGATCCAGACCACCGAAGCCGATATCGTAAGCCCAGCCGTCGCCACCTATCAGCCAGATTGATTTTTCCACCAACGCATCAGCGTCGCGTAGCAGTTCATGAGCTTCACTCACATCTTTGAGATGCTGGCGCAGCGTGGCAACCTGTTCGCGACGAACGTCTGGCGTGGCGTCTGATTTCAACGCTGCCAGTAACTCCGCCGGGATTTTATCGGCAAACTGATCCAGCAGACGCAGCACGCGGACACGATGCTGATCGACTGTCAGGCGGAAGCCCAGGCCAAATTCGGCGTTATCTTCAAACAGTGAATTCGCCCAGGCAGGACCTCGACCATTGGCATCAGTGGTATACGGTGTGGATGGCAGGTTACCGCCGTAAATTGACGAACAGCCCGTGGCGTTAGCGATTAACATCCGGTCGCCATAGAGCTGAGTAAGCAATTTGATATATGGCGTTTCGCCACAACCGGAACAAGCACCAGAATATTCAAACAGCGGTGTGATTAACTGCGAAGTCCGAATATCAATACGTTCCAGTTTGCTGCGGTCGATTTCTGGTAAGTTCAGGAAGAAGTCGTAATTGATTTTCTCTTCTTCGACATGTTCCAGGCGCGACATCATATTGATGGCTTTAATCTCTGGATTCTGACGGTCTTTCGCCGGGCAAACTTCGACGCACAGGTTACAACCGGTGCAATCTTCCGGTGCGACCTGCAACACATATTTCTGCCCGCGCATATCGCGCGATTTGACATCCAGCGAATGCAGGCTGGCAGGGGCGTTTTCCATTGCTTCGGGTGGCACCACTTTTGCGCGAATAGCGGAGTGCGGGCAAGCAGCGACGCAGTGGTTACATTGGGTACAGAGTTCCTCTTTCCAGATGGGGATCTCTTCGGCGATATTGCGTTTTTCCCAGCGAGAGGTTCCCATTGGCCATGTGCCGTCTGGCGGTAGCGCCGAAACGGGGAGGGCATCGCCAAGTCCGGCGAGCATCGCAGCGGTAACGGTTTTAACGAAATCAGGTGCAGCATCGGAAACCACCGGCGGACGATTTGCACTATGTGGATTGACCGGCTGTAACGGGACTTCTTCCACGGATTCTCGCGCCAGCGCCAGTGCCTGCCAGTTGCGCTCCACCAGATCCTGGCCTTTGCTGCTGTAGCTTTTGGCAATCGCGCCCTGCAATTCAGCCAGGGCGCTGTCGCCAGGCAGAATTTGTGTCAGGTGGAAAAACGCCATCTGCATTACGGTATTAATACGAGCCGCTAGTCCACATTCACGCGCGATTTTCGCTGCGTTAATGACATAAAAGCGTGCTTTTTTCTGATTCAGCACCGCCTGCACTTCTTGCGGCAACCGCGACCAGACTTCATCGGCACTGTACGGCGTGTTAAGCAGGAAAATACCGCCGGGTTTCAGACGTTCTGCCATCTGATATTTGTCGATAAACTGCAACTGGTGGCAACCAACAAAATCAGCCTGGGGAATCAGATATGCAGAACGAATGGGATGTTCGCTTACGCGCAGGTGAGAAACTGTCAGACCACCGGCTTTTTTGGAGTCGTAAACAAAATAACCCTGCGCATACCACGGCGTGGAGTTACCGATAATCTTGATATTGTTTTTAGTCGCGGAAACGCTGCCATCACTGCCCAGACCATAAAACAGGGCTTCCAGCTTCGCGGAGTTTGGCAGGGTATTTTCTGGCAATGGTAGCGACAGATTGGTTACATCATCGTAAATACCTACGGTAAAACGGGGTTTGGGTTTGGCTGCGTTAAGTTCGGCAAATACTGCCAGCACACAATCCGGGCCAAACTCTTTGGATGATAAGCCATAGCGCCCGCCAATGACGCGTGGCAGTGTTTCACGCTCACCATTATTAAAGGCTTCCGCCAGCGCGGTCATTACGTCCAGATACAGTGGCTCTGCCTGGGCGCCCGGCTCTTTGGTACGATCCAGCACCGCGACAGTTCGCACGGAGTCTGGCAATGCTTGCAGTAAGTGTTTGGCGGAGAACGGGCGGTATAGTCGAACTTTCAGCACCCCGACTTTTTCGCCACGGGTAAGTAACTCATCAACCACTTCTTCACAAGTACCGATGGCAGATCCCATCAGGATAATCACCCGTTCTGCTTGTGGATGCCCGTAGTATTCAAAAGGCTGATACTGACGACCCGTAGCGGCGGCGAAATCATTCATCGCCTGTTCAACATGGTCGTAAACTGCGTTGTACCACGGGTTGGTGGCTTCACGTGACTGGAAGTAGGTGTCCGGGTTAGCCGAGGTGCCGCGAATTACCGGATGTTCCGGGTTCAGCGCGCGGGCGCGGTGGGCATCAATTTCTGCCTGCGGCATCAGTTCAAGAATCGTGTCGTCAGCCAGTGGAACGATTTTGTTGATCTCGTGGGACGTGCGGAAACCATCAAAAAAATGAATAAACGGCACACGGCTTTTTAGTGTTGCGATATGTGAAATGAGAGCGAAGTCCTGCGCTTCCTGAACGTTTGCTGCACACAACATGGCGCAACCGGTTTGGCGCACGGCCATCACGTCTGAATGATCGCCAAAAATAGAGAGCGCATGAGTAGCGACGGTACGCGCTGCTACATGCAGTACAAACGGCGTCAGTTCGCCCGCCAGTTTGTACAACGTCGGAATCATCAGCAGTAAACCCTGCGATGATGTAAATGATGTCGAGAGAGCACCCGTTTGCAAAGCGCCGTGCACAGTCGCGATAGCACCAGCTTCTGACTGCATTTCAACCACGCGGGGCGTATCTCCCCACACGTTTTTCAAGCCGTTTCCGGCCCATGCATCGGCCTGTTCCGCCATCGTGGAACTTGGGGTAATAGGGTAGATGGCGATAACTTCACTGGTGCGAAATGCCACCGAAGCTACCGCGCCATTACCATCAATTGTGATCATACGACACCCTTACATTGCGCAAATGAGGGGCACACGAAAAAGCTGCGTGCCCAGTAGTTATCTCTCAATTTTAGCAAATGGCTTTCTGTTGCATTTTCGCTTTTGTGTCCCCCATATCAGCGTAATGAATGTTTTGATCAAACAGTGGACAAAAAAATAGCCATAAAAAAGTAACAATGCGTTGCAACACACATAGTTGTTCTCGACGTAGTCGTCTGTGCTGCCTATTATTTACGGCTGTGTCGTTTGGTTTAAAGATTAGAGGAAGTAAAGATGCGAGCAGTGTTGTGGGTCGGGTGTGCCGCTTTATTGTTATCGGCGTGTAGTAGTGAACCAGTTCAGCAGGCAACTGCGGCGCATGTGGCGCCTGGTTTAAAAGCGTCCATGTCCAGTAGCGGTGAAGCAAATTGCGCGATGATTGGTGGTTCGCTATCCGTTGCCCGTCAACTTGACGGAACGGCTATTGGAATGTGTGCATTACCCAACGGCAAACGCTGTAGCGAACAGTCACTTGCCGCCGGAAGCTGTGGCAGCTATTAATTCATTAAATCTGCCAGTTTATAAGTTAATGTCTGTTTCGCGGTTGCCAGCGTCAACTGGTTGGCGGTCAGATCTACCTGCGCACCTTCTTTCAGCATTTCGCTGATGGTGTGATCGAGTTCGTTAAGCTGTGGGTTGGCACACATCATGCGGGTCATTGCCCGTCCTTTAACTTTCAGTTCACCGCCAGAAAGTTTACCCTCGCCGCTAAAGCGGTTGCACATGTTGCCAGAAATCATCATCTTTTCACCAAAGCTGATTTCTGGCGGGTTTTTATCGCTGGTAACAGGTTGACCGTTGACACTTTCCAGCACAAAGCGGTGATGCTGTAATTGTTCTGGCGTCACAGCAATTTTGTCATTACTTACACATCCCGCCATCAGCAGGCTTAACGCAACAAGCGTGGCTACTTTCTTCATTTTGGTTCTCAACTTAAGGTATAAATCAGGTGCTGACTGCCGAATGCAACGCGACGCGCCTTACCCGTCCTACAAAATATATTTTAAGAATAGTGGATGAAAGATCTTTGGGGATTATCTGAATAAGCTCCCCTGGTTTGCAGGGGAGCAGCAGGATTAAACCAGTTCGTTCGGGCAGGATTCGCCTTTTTCCAGATTGCTTAAGTTTTGCAGCGTGGTCTGGGAAATACTGGTCAGAGCTTCTGCCGTCAGGAATGCCTGGTGTCCGGTAAACAGCACGTTATGGCAGGCAGACAGACGACGGAACACGTCATCCTGGATCACGTCGTTGGATTTATCTTCAAAGAACAGATCGCGTTCGTTTTCATACACGTCCATCCCCAGCGAGCCAATTTTCTGGTTTTTCAGAGCTTCAATTGCCGCCTGGGAATCAATCAATGCGCCACGACTGGTGTTGACGATCATTACGCCGTTTTTCATCTGATCAAACGCCGCCTCATTCAGCAGGTGGTAGTTCTCCGGCGTTAGTGGGCAGTGCAGGGAGATAACGTCTGATTCAGAGAACAGGGTCGGCAGATCGACATACTCCACACCGAGCTCCAGCGCCGCCGCACTTGGGTACGGATCGAACGCAAGCAGACGCATACCAAAACCTTTCAGAATGCGCAGCATCGCCACACCGATCTTACCGGTGCCGATAACGCCCGCTGTTTTGCCATACATGGTAAAGCCAGTCAGACCTTCCAGAGAAAAGTTGGCGTCACGGGTACGCTGATACGCGCGGTGAATACGGCGGTTCAGCGTCATCATCATACCGATAGCGTGTTCAGCGACGGCTTCCGGATCGTAGGCTGGAACACGGACTACTTTCAGCCCAAGTTCTTTTGCCGCATCAAGATCGACGTTATTGAAACCGGCACAGCGCAGGGCGATATATTTAACGCCGTGCTTTTTCAGCTCTTCCAGCACCGGGCGGCTGCCGTCATCGTTTACGAAAATACATACCGCTTCGCAGCCATTGGCGGTTTTGGCGGTTTTTTCCGTCAGCAGAAAGTCAAAAAATTCCAGCTCAAAGCCAAAGGACTCGTTAACCTGTTGCAGGTACTTCTTGTCGTACTGTTTTGTGCTATATACGGCGAGTTTCATAAGACTTTCTCCAGTGATGTTGAATCACGCTTAAGCTACTAAAAATATTTTACAAAATATAAAATATAATTGAAAGCTATAGCCATATTGAAAAATTCATTAACAACTATGCTTAGTGTAGGCGCAACCTTCAACTGAACGGTTAAACATGCCACAATACCCGTATTGAATGCTTAATTTTTCGCTAAATCAGGATATTAACTACCCATGTTGGGTAAATATAAAGCTGTTCTCGCGCTGCTATTACTGATTATTCTTGTGCCGTTGACGTTGCTGATGACGCTCGGATTGTGGGTGCCCACGCTGGCGGGCATCTGGCTACCGCTCGGTACACGTATTGCATTAGATGAAAGCCCACGCATTACGCGTAAAGGTTTAATCATTCCCGATCTCCGTTATCTGGTGGGAGATTGTCAGCTTGCACATATCACCAACGCCAGTCTTTCACATCCCAGCCGCTGGTTATTGAATGTCGGTGCCGTAGAACTTGACTCTAATTGCCTGGCTAAATTACCACAGGAAGAACCCTCTCCAGCCGCGCCGAAGACCCTCGCGCAGTGGCAAGCCATGTTGCCTAACACCTGGATCAATATTGATAAACTGATCTTTTCTCCCTGGCAGGAATGGCAGGGAAAACTCTCTCTCGCGTTAACCTCTGATATCCAGCAACTGCGTTATCAGGGCGAAAAAGTTAAATTTCAAGGCCAGCTTAAAGGGCAACAACTTACAGTCAGCGAGCTGGATGTCGCCGCGTTCGAAAATCAGCCGCCGGTAAAACTGGTGGGAGAATTTACCCTGCCGCTAGTGCCGGATGGGCTTCCTGTAAGTGGCCATGCTACTGCGACGTTGAATTTGCCGCAGGAACCGTCGCTGGTGGATGCCGAACTTGAGTGGCAGGAAAATAGCGGGCAATTGATTGTGATGGCACGAGATAACGGCGATCCATTGCTCGATTTACCATGGGAAATTACACGTCAGCAATTGACGGTAAGTGATGGTCGCTGGAGCTGGCCGTATGCAGGTTTTCCCCTTAGTGGACGGTTGGGTGTCAAAGTCGATAACTGGCAGGCCGGGCTTGAGAACGCATTAGTCAGTGGTCGGCTGAGTGTGCTGACCCAGGGAAAAGCGGGTAAGGGCAATGCGGTGCTTAATTTTGGCCCAGGAAAATTAAGCATGGATAACAGTCAGATGCCACTGCAGCTGACCGGTGAAGCGAAACAGGCGGATCTTATTTTATATGCCCGTTTACCGGCACAGCTAAGCGGAAGTCTGACTGACCCAACGCTGGCCTTTGAGCCTGGCGCGTTATTACGTTCAAAGGGGAGAGTCATCGATTCACTGGACATCGATGAAATCCGCTGGCCTTTAGCGGGGGTAAAAGTCACTCAACGTGGTGTTGACGGGCGCTTGCAGGCTATTTTGCAGGCACATGAAAATGAACTGGGCGACTTTGTGCTGCATATGGATGGGCAGGCGAACGATTTTCTCCCTGATGCAGGACGCTGGCAGTGGCGTTACTGGGGAAAAGGCAGTTTTACCCCGATGAATGCCAACTGGGATGTCGCAGGAAAAGGTGAGTGGCATGACAGCACGATTACGCTTACCGATCTTTCGACCGGTTTCGACCAGTTGCAATATGGCACAATGACGGTGGAAACGCCGCGCTTAATTCTTGATAAACCCGTTGTCTGGGTACGCGACGCTCAGAATCCGTCTTTTAGTGGTGCGCTTTCGCTGGATGCAGGGCAAACGCTTTTCACGGGGGGCAGCGTGTTACCGCCATCAACCTTAAAATTTAGTGTTAAAGGGCGCGAACCAACTTATTTCCTCTTCAAAGGCGATTTACATGCTGGCGAGATTGGTCCGGTACGGGTAAATGGCCGCTGGGACGGTATTCGTCTGCGCGGTAACGCCTGGTGGCCTAAACAATCACTCACTGTATTTCAGCCGCTGGTGCCACCTGACTGGAAGATGAACCTACGCGATGGCGAGCTGTATGCTCAGGTAGCCTTTTCCGCTGCGCCTGATCAAGGCTTCCGTGCGGGGGGGCATGGCGTATTAAAAGGTGGCAGCGCCTGGATGCCTGATAACCAGGTCAACGGCGTCGACTTTGTACTACCGTTCCGTTTTGGCGACGGTGCGTGGCACCTGGGGACGCGGCGACCTGTATCATTACGTATTGCTGAAGTGGTTAACCTTGTGACGGCAAAAAATATCACTGCCGATCTTCAGGGGCGTTATCCGTGGACCGAAGACGAACCCTTGCTACTGACCAATGTGAGTGTTGATGTTTTAGGCGGTAACGTGCTGATGAAACAATTACGTATGCCGCAGCACGATCCGGCGCTATTGCGCCTGAATAATCTCTCATCCAGTGAACTGATTAGCGCCGTCAACCCGAAACAATTCGCTATGTCAGGGGCATTTAGTGGTGCTTTGCCATTATGGCTGAATAATGAAAAATGGATTGTAAAAGATGGTTGGCTGGCAAACTCAGGCCCCATGACTTTACGTCTGGATAAAGACACGGCGGATGCAGTAGCAAAAGACAATATGACCGCCGGAACCGCTATCAACTGGTTGCGCTATATGGAAATTAGCCGTTCATCGACAAAAATTAATTTAGATAATCTCGGTGTATTAACCATGCAGGCAACGATCAGCGGTAATAGTCGGGTTGATGGCAAAACAGGCACTGTGAATCTTAATTACAGTCACGAAGAGAATATTTTTACGTTATGGCGCAGTTTACGCTTTGGCGATAATCTCCAGGCGTGGCTGGAACAGAATGCCCGTATCCCGGAAAATGGCTGCCCGTCAGGAAAAGAATGTGAGGAAAAACAATGAAAATAGTGATAGCCGCGCTCGCGTCTTCTTTTATGTTGGTTGGTTGCACTCCGCGCATAGAGGTGGCTGCGCCGAAGGAGCCAATCACCATTAATATGAACGTTAAAATTGAGCATGAGATCATCATCAAAGCGGACAAAGATGTTGAAGACCTGCTTAAAACCCGTAGCGATCTTTTTTGAGGTAATGATGAAAAGAACATTACTCATAATGGTGTGGATTATTGGCCTGATGAGCAGCAGTGCGATGGCATTGACCCTGAATGAAGCCAGAAGTCAGGGGCGGGTCGGTGAAACGCTTAACGGTTACCTGGTGGCGCTGGAAACGGATGCCGAAACACAGGCATTGGTAAGAGATATTAATGAAGCTCGTAATCGTAGTTACCAGCAACTGGCAAAGCAGAATAATGTATCCACAGATGAGATAGCGAAACTGGCAGGGCAAAAACTTGTCGCTCGCGCGAAGCCGGGTGAATATGTGCAGGGGATTAATGGTAAATGGTTGCGAAAATAAATCACTATTAGAAACAAAATATCTATATTGGCATTATTTTATAATACTGAGCATTATTAGAGTGTAAGTCATTGTTATTAACATTTCTTATATATCCTCTTGTTATAGCGGTAAATAATTTCAACTCATCATCAAAATAGATAAAATTTAATATTTTATTT